>NZ_LYPI01000008.1:0-588763 GCF_001938575.1 Pseudoalteromonas sp. PAB 2.2 | reverse complement strand
AAGCAGGCCTCGAGATGAGTTCTCACTAGACTTTTAAAGTCTCTGAAGGGCCGTTGAAGACTACAACGTTGATAGGCAGGATGTGGAAGTGGTGTGAGCCATTAAGCTAACCTGTACTAATTACCCGTGAGGCTTAACCATACAACGCCAAACGCGTTTTATGACAGCGTAACAGACAGAAGTTAGTATACTAAAGTAGATTTACGATTATCAGAWTTCCGAATTTTATGTAGGGTGAACCGCAGCGCTTAATGCGAAATCAGTTCACCTTGCGCAAAGGACTCGTAAGCGCGATGCGCTTTGTCGAGAATCCTTTCCACGCATTTTGCTTGGTGACAATAGCGTTTTGGACCCACCTGACTCCATGCCGAACTCAGTAGTGAAACGAAACAGCGCCGATGATAGTGTGGCATTTGCCATGTGAAAGTAGGACATCGCCAGGCTCCTAATTAGAAAAACCCGATTCGAAAGAGTCGGGTTTTTTGTTGCCTGTAGAAAAATAAAATACCCAACCAAGACCCCTACGACCTATATCTTTGTAAGCATCGTGTGGCATTGACCATGTGAAAGTAGGACATCCTACTGCGTAGCGCACCATGGCTCCTAATTAGAGAAACGCGTTGCAGCAATGCAGCGGGTTTTTTGCGTTCAGGGCTAAATCGTCCAGCACTATGCCGAGATTGCATACAGAGATAAAAGGCGCATAAGCGCAAGGTGAAGAGACGTAGGAGGCACTTTAGTGCCGAAAGTGTCTGATATGCCCTTCATACAACACCCCTGACATTCACGGCTAAAGCCGTTCCCACGCTTTGTAATCAGATGTTTAATAACGATTCCCATGTTGTTTAATCATGATGACAAAAATGAAGGGGTTTATTGAATCACTCACTTTACGCTAAACTAATACCATTCCGCTTAAATATCTGATCTAATATAGGCTATATAAAATCACCGGTTAATAACATTGAACCAAAACATAGCTGAACAGCTTTTAGCGCTTTCGCGAAAAGAACCAAACGCACGAAAACGCATACGATTACTCGCAGTGTCATTATTTTATGGGAGTCCATAAATCTCCTACGGTGTTTAATCACGATGTATCGATCAAAGGGGAAGAGTGGGCTGAAATCTTTAAAGCTGTCTACTTCGCCTAGCGCTGATTCGTCCTTTATTAATGAGTCTTCTAACAGCGTTGTGCACGATGAATCACCTTATGATCAGCGACCGTTCAGTAAATTAACTTTGCTTTGTTTATGGCTTTGATTTAGGATCAAATGAGTTTAAAAGCAAGAACTAATAGCCAGTGTCTAGATTACTTATTTGTTTATTATTATTTTTTTCGAGTGCGTCAGTATTTGCAGTTGAAGTAACCAACTTATACCAAGATACCCTTAAAGTGGCTGATAAATCACGCGATGCTCGCCTAGCAGCAAGCCGTGAAGCGCTTCTGAATGTATTGGTTAAAGTGAGTGGCGACACGAGTGCGGATCAAAATCCAACCGCGAAAGAGCGCACGAAAGACATTTCAGATTACATGCTTAAATTCGAATACGACGAAAAAGCAGATGGCACTTTAAATCTCGTCGTAAAATTTGAAGCGAATAAAATCAATGCGTTAATTAAAGATTTAAATCTCCCACTTTGGGGGACTCGTCGTCCATTGGTGGCAATTTGGCTTGCAATTGAAGATAACTGGCGTCGCGAACTTGTGACACAAGAAAGTTACCCTCAGCTTGAACAGCTTATATATGATAAAGCAGGTCGCCGCGGTTTACCCGTTGTTGTGCCATTGCTTGATTTAGAAGATCGAGCCATTGTCGGTATACCAGAAGTATGGGGGAACTTTTCAGACCCTGTAGAGCGAGCTTCAAGTCGTTACAGTGCTGAAAGAAGTATTACTGCGCGCATGTATAAACAGCAGGATTCTGAAACGTGGGTGCTTGATTGGCGGTTTACCAATGATGAATTGTTTGAATCGAATCGCTTGGTGGGTGATAAGCAACAAATTGTGGCTGATATGGTAGATAGCCTAGCAGGCGGCTTAGCGCTTGAGTACGCCATTGATCCTACCATGATTGGGCAACTCGCAACCGCAACCTTTCATTTAAAAGGAATTACGAACTTTGTTGATATTGAGTTTGCAAAACGTCGCTTAGAAAGTTTAAGTGTTGTTACACAAGCACAAATTGCTGTTCGTACTCCTGACTCCGTACAATTTGTTGTGAACCACACTGGCAGTATGAATGATTTTAGAAAAGCATTAGAACTTGATAGTGCTTTTAAAGCCTACCAAAACCCAAGAGATTTTTATCAAGTCGTCAACAACGATGAACTAGAGTATCAATGGCAGGGGCTTTAACACTCGTGCAAGAACCTATGCAAATGGCATTGCCAGTAACGTTGCCTGATGATGAAACATTTACATCGTATTTTGGTGGTGAAAACTCGCTTGAAGTCAGCCACTTGAAAGATGCTTTTACTAAGTTAAATAGCAAGTTTCAATACACATATTTGTGTGGTTTAGGTGACTCAGGCAAGTCACACTTACTTTATGCAACCTGTATTCACGCGCAAGAACTGGGTCTATCAACGATGTTGTTATCGATGCGAGAGGTCATTGATTTTGGTCCAGTTGTGCTCGAAGGATTAGAAACGCTCGATGTTCTATGTATTGATGACTTGCACCTTATTGCAGGGAATGATGCGTGGGAAAAAGGCCTTTTTAACTTTTTTAATCGCTTTAACGAGCCGAGCAAGTTTTTAGTGGTAACGGCTGATTTGCTTCCAGACATGTTGCATATTAATTTGCCCGACTTGGAGTCGCGTTTAAAGTGGGGCACAACGTTGCAAATTCGTTCTATGAGCGATGATGATAAAGCAGAAGCGCTAGTACGTCGTGCTCATATGCGTGGCCTTGAATTAACCGATGAGTGTGCCCGCTTTTTATTAACCCGATTAAGTCGTGATATGCGAGCATTATTGGATGTATTGGACAAACTTGACCATGCATCGATGGCTGCACAAAGAAAATTAACTATTCCTTTCATAAAATCAACGTTAAAGCTTTAGTAGGGCTAGAATCTAGTCCTTGCTTTCAGTTATCATTAGCTATTACAAAATCCTCTGTGAAAAACCAGGTACTCAATGAACTTAGAAAATATTTTAGCGCAAGCACTTGAGGCTGTAGCCAGTGCGAGTGAAATCGCGCAATTAGAAGATATCAGGGTTAATTACCTTGGTAAAAAGGGTGAAATCACCAACTTACTTAAAACGCTTGGCAAGATTGCCCCTGAAGAGCGTAAAGAAGCGGGTCAAGTGATTAACCAAGCAAAACAAGAAGTACAAACAGCAATCAACGAAAAGCGTGAGTTACTAGCAAGTAAGGCTCTTGAAGAAAAGCTAGCCGCAGAAACGATCGACGTAACATTACCCGGTCGTGTCATGCCAACAGGTGGCTTACACCCAGTAACTCGTACAATTGAGCGAATTGAGAGCTTTTTCGGCGAATTAGGTTTTGCGGTTAAATCAGGTCCTGAAGTTGAAGACGATTTTCATAACTTCGACGCATTAAATATTCCTGAGCATCATCCAGCGCGTGCGGATCACGATACTTTCTATTTTAATCCTAAGCTTGTGCTACGTACGCAAACAAGTGGTGTGCAAATTCGTACTATGGAAACGGAACAGCCGCCATTGCGTATTATCTCTCCTGGTCGTGTATACCGTAACGATTATGACCAAACGCACACGCCGATGTTCCACCAAGTGGAAGGCTTGATGGTTGATACAGATGTTAGTTTCACAGAGTTAAAAGGTATTCTTCACGATTTTCTACGTAACTTCTTTGAAGAAGATATGGAAATTCGTTTCCGTCCATCTTACTTCCCATTTACTGAGCCATCAGCAGAGGTTGACGTAATGGGTAAAAACGGTAAATGGTTAGAAGTACTTGGTTGTGGCATGGTACACCCTAACGTTCTTAAATCAGTAGGTATCGATCCTGAAAAATACACCGGCTTTGCATTCGGTATGGGTGTAGAGCGCTTAACAATGTTACGTTATGGCGTAAATGACTTACGTGCATTTTTCGAAAACGATTTAAAATTCCTAAACCAGTTCCGTTAAGAGTGAAGAAATAAAATGAAATTTAGTGAAAAGTGGTTAAGAGAGTGGGTTAACCCAGCAATCGACACGCAGGCTCTTTCGGAACAGTTATCAATGGCTGGTCTTGAAGTGGATGGCGTGGAGCCCGCAGCGGCAGAATTTACCGGTGTTGTCGTTGGTGAAGTTGTTGAATGCGGTCAGCACCCAGATGCAGACAAACTACGTGTGACTAAAGTAAATGTTGGCGGTGATGAGCTTCTTGATATCGTGTGTGGTGCACCAAACTGCCGTCAAGGACTAAAAGTAGCTGTCGCCACGGTTGGTGCAGTTTTACCTGGCGACTTTAAAATTAAAAAAGCCAAGCTTCGTGGTCAACCCTCACATGGTATGCTGTGTGCATTCGTTGAATTAGGGATCAGCGAAGAAGGCGACGGCATCATGGAATTGCCAGCTGATGCACCAATCGGTACAGATTTACGCGAGTATTTAAACCTAGATGACAACATCATTGATGTTGACCTTACACCAAACCGTGGTGACTGTTTAGGCATAAAAGGTCTTGCCCGTGAAGTGGGTGTTCTAAACAGTATTGATGTTAATACACTTGATATTGCGCCAGTTGCTGCAACGATCGACGACAAAGTTTCAATTGAACTTGTTAACGATGATGCCTGTCCTCGTTATTTAGGTCGTGTAATCAAGGGAATTAACTTAGATGCACAGACACCACTTTGGATGGTAGAAAAGCTGCGCCGCAGTGGTATTCGTTCAATCGACCCAGTGGTTGATGTAACAAACTACGTGTTATTAGAGCTTGGCCACCCAATGCACGCATTTGACTTAAATGCGATTGAAGGCGGCATTAAAGTTCGCAGCGCTCATGCGGGCGAAGAGTTGGTCCTTCTTGATGGCAACACAGCTAAACTGAATGAGTCTACGCTTGTTATTGCAGATCACAACAAAGCGCTTGCTATTGCAGGTATTTTTGGTGGCGAAAAGTCAGGTGTGACAGAATCAACCTCTGATATTTTATTAGAAAGTGCGTTTTTCAACCCAGTTGCTATTGCGGGCCAAGCACGTAGTTACGGTCTTCACACAGATGCATCACATCGCTATGAGCGCGGTGTTGACTTTGCCTTGCAAAAAGATGCAATGGAGCGTGCAACAGCACTGTTACTTGATATTGTAGGTGGCGAAGCAGGTCCAGTCGTTGAAGCGGTTGCAAATGATAAATTGCCAAAAGTAACTGAAGTGCGTTTACGCCGTGAGCGTTTAGACCGTGTCATTGGTTATCACATTGATGATGCAAAAGTTACTGATATCCTAACGCGTTTAGGCTTAGACGTGAAAATTGTCGATGGTGTATGGAGCGCTGATGTACCTAGTTACCGCTTTGATATCCGTATCGAAGAAGACTTAATTGAAGAAGTGGCGCGTGTGTTTGGTTATAACAGCATTCCAAACGTAGCGCCGACAGCTAAGCTAAAAATGACTAACCACAATGAATCACATGTTGCGGTTACTAAATTCCGTAATACTTTAGTGACACGTGGTTATCAAGAAGCTATCACATACAGCTTCGTAGACCCTAAAGCACAAGCAATTCTGCATCCGCAAAGTGATGCATTGATATTACCTCACCCAATTTCAGTTGAAATGTCAGCGATGCGTGTAAGCTTAATGCCTGGCTTGTTGGCATCATTGGTGTATAACCAAAATCGTCAGCAACCGCGTGTTCGTTTGTTTGAACATGGCTTAAAATTCTTACGTGACGAACAGGCCGAAAATGGGGTAAACCAAGTTGCGGTAATCGGTGGTGTGATTTCGGGTCTTGCTCACGGTGAACATTGGGTTCAAGAAAAGCGTCCTGTTGATTTTTATGACTTAAAGGGCGATGTTGAGGCACTTTTAGCTATTAGCAACGATATGTCACGTTTTGAGATAAAAGCAGAACAGTCAGATGGCTTACACCCTGGTCAATCTGCCGTTATTTATGCTGATGGTAAAAAGGTTGGTTTCTTTGGTGCGGTTCATCCACAAGTACAAAAGTCGCTAGATATCAATAACACAGCATTCGTGTTTGAAATTGAAATGTCGGCTCTTGAAAAAAGAAAATTACCTGAAGCAGTTGCAGTGTCGAAATTCCCGTCAAACCGCCGTGATATCGCGATTTTAGTGGAAGATCACGTGAAATCGGGTGATATTTTTAAGGTCATAGAAAAAGTTGGCGGAAATCAATTGGTTGACCTAAACTTATTCGATGTGTATAAGGGCAAAGGTATTGAGCCAAATTATAAGAGTTTGGCGATTGCTCTAACACTGCAAGCGGTTGATAGAACGCTCGAAGAGAAAGATATCAATCAAGTAGTTGATAATGTGGTGGCCGCATTGGCCGAACAATTTAACGCATCGTTGAGGGACTAGATATGGCGCTTACTAAAGCCGACATAGCTGAACACCTATTTGAAAAACTCGGGATCAATAAAAAAGATGCCAAAGATTTAGTTGAAGCGTTTTTTGAAGAAATCCGCTCAGCGCTAGAAAAAGGCGAGCAGGTTAAGCTCTCTGGATTTGGTAACTTTGATCTTCGAGATAAAAAAGAACGTCCAGGCCGTAATCCGAAAACAGGCGAAGACATCCCTATTTCGGCACGCCGAGTTGTGACCTTTAGACCAGGTCAGAAGCTTAAAACTCGTGTGGAAGTTGGTACAAGCAAATCAAAATAAGAAAAGGCAGCATTCGCTGCCTTTTTTATTTTTAAAAGCCTCGGGGCGAGACAAATTCGCCAGCTTGAATGCTGTCGTAAGTTTTTTGTGCGAGCTCATTGAGGCTGTCGAGACTTTTACCAGAAACGGTGAGCTTGTGCTCAATCGGCAAAATATCAACATTTTCAAACCCTGATAATTGTGCAACACGTGCGAATGTGTAAGCGTGCTTATATTTTTCGTGTTTGTAAAATAAGCTTACAAGTGTTGGATAAATTTCTGGGTTAGGTGTTTGACCTGCCTTATTTAGCTCTAATGTTTTGTAGAGCAGATCAATGGTTTTTTCATCGTCAAACTTGACATAGTAACTGGCTAAGAAAAATTGTATTTCTGCATTTTCTGTTACGCGTTTATCTTGTTTGTTCTCTAAAGCAAGTAATTTTGATAACGCTGATTGGTCGTTATTGCGTGACCAATGGTAATAGAGTAGCCCTGGATGATTGGTATCTTTTGTGTCTTGGAAGATACGTGTCATTTCTTTAATACTGGTTAAATGACCTTCCACACGAGATGTGGTTTTTTCTTTTAACTTAATATGCTCAATTTTTGCTGCCAAAGACACACATTGATTATATTTTTCAAAGTCTTTCAATAATTGATATTTGTTTTCGTCAGTGGGTGACTTATATTCAACATAACGTTGAATTATCACATCGGCACGTTGTTCTTTGCAGTGGCTATCTTTGTTTAGATCACTACAAAAACCCGGTGTTTCGTCGCACACTTTAGCCAGTGTAAGCGGATCTTCACACCCTGTTAATGCCAATAAACCAAGCAAAACGCTTGCTCTTAGTAACATTCCTTAACCTCGAGTTAATAAATACGACTTTATTCTAGCGCAATGAATTGTTCTGTAACAGTGGAGAATCATTTGAGTTTAAATTAGAATACCCCTGCCTGAGATGTGTTGCTCTCAAATCACAGCATATTTTTAAGGCTATCCGTTCAAAATTGTTTAATTAGGTAAAAAAAATGACCTCATCTCACGAGTTAGAATACACAAACAGCTGGCAAGAACGCCAAGATTACGCAGAAAGCATGCAACCAATTATTGGTCGCCTATACCGTAACCGCGGTATCGAAATTGCTGTTTATGGCCGCCCGCTTGTTAATGCTAGCCCTATCGATATCATCAAAGCCCACAAAACTGTTGCTCAGTTTGAAGGCACTAAATTACGTTTGCGCGAGAGCTTCCCATTTTTAGAAGCCATCAGCAAAATGGATTTAAACTCAGCACGCATCGATATTGGTAAATTAGCATACGGTTATTTATATAACGATGCCGCTAAAGGCCGTTCTGTTGAAGAGTATTTAACTGAAGAGCTTGCTGAAATTGCGAATGCAGAGCGCAAAGAGCCACGTGACGTTGTTTTATATGGTTTTGGCCGAATTGGTCGTTTGTTAGCTCGTTTATTAATTGAAAAATCAGGTCCTTATGCAGACTTACGCTTACGCGCGATAGTTGTACGTGGCGGTAAAGATGGTGACCTTGAAAAGCGTGCAAGTTTATTGCGTCGTGACTCAATCCATGGTCCTTTCAATGGTTCTATTACGATTGATAAAGAGCGCAATGCAATTAAAGCGAACGGTAGCTACATCCAAGTTATCTATGCTAACTCACCTAACGAAATTGATTACACTGCATACGGTATCGACAACGCGCTTATCGTTGATAATACTGGTATCTGGAAAGACGAAGCAGGCCTTGGACTTCACCTAGAATCAAAAGGCGCTTCAAAAGTACTTTTAACTGCGCCTGCGAAAGGTAATATTAAAAATATCGTTTACGGTGTAAATAACAAAGATATCAAACCTGAAGATAAAATTGTCTGTGCAGCAAGCTGTACAACAAATGCAATCACACCAACGCTTAAAGCATTAAACGATAAGTTTGGTATTAAGAATGGCCACGTTGAAACGGTTCACTCTTATACAAATGACCAAAACTTAATCGACAACTACCACAGTGCTGAGCGTCGTGGTCGTGCTGCGGCACTTAACATGGTTATCACTTCGACAGGTGCTGCTAAAGCTGTATCAAAAGCATTACCTGAACTTGAAGGTAAACTGACGGGTAACGCTATCCGTGTACCTACACCTAACGTATCAATGGCTATCTTAAACCTTAACCTTGAAAAAGGCACAACCGTTGAAGAGTTAAATGCTTTCTTACGTGATACTGCGCTGCATTCAGATTTACGTGACCAAATCGATTACACAGCATCAACAGAAATCGTATCTACAGACTTAGTGGGCAGCCGCTATGCAGGTGTTGTAGATTCACAAGCGACGATTGTTGATGACAACCGTGTTGTACTTTACGTTTGGTACGATAACGAGTTTGGTTATAGCTGCCAAGTAGTACGTTGTATGCGTGATATGGCTGAAGTAACGTTCCCAAGCTTACCTCGCTAATACCTAACGTGATAAATTTAAAAGCCAGCATATTGCTGGCTTTTTTAGTCGTGAAAGTTTTTGCAAATTTTCTGCATGTGGTAGGCTGTATTTAGTCTGCTACATATTACTAACAAAACGTCCTAATCGGTGCGTTGACTTAATTCTTATCGAATGACTACGCCGTTAAGAATTATTTTTAAGCAATAGGTTTATAGAATGAAAATTACCAGCAATTTTGACAGTGGTAACATCAAGGTTATTGAAGCCGTTGACCCGCTGAATATTCAATTAGAAATCAATAAAGATAATCAGTCTGATTTTTTCCAGTGGTTTCACTTTCGTCTAGAAACAACCCCATTTCAAAACCACAAGTTACATATCAACAACTTAGAAAATTCAGCCTACCCAGATGGTTGGGAAGGTTACCATGCTGTTGCGTCTTACGACCGTCAAACGTGGTTCCGTGTCCCTTCAGAGTACGCAAATGGCACACTATCATTTGAAATGGAACCAGAGTGTGGCTGCGTGTATTTCGCGTATTTTGCGCCATACAGCTATGACCGTCATTTAGATTTATTAGCATGGGCACAAAGCCAGCACGCTTGTGAGCTTGAAACACTCGGCGAAACGTTAGATGGTCGTGACATGAGTGTGCTACGTGTTGGTATTCCAAGCAGTGATAAGAAAACAATTTGGATTACTGCACGCCAACACCCAGGCGAAACGATGGCTGAGTGGTACGTTGAAGGTTTACTACATAAATTACTTGATGATGAAGACCCACATGCCGCTGCACTTTTATCAAAAGCGGTGTTCTACATTGTGCCAAACATGAACCCAGATGGCAGCGTTCGTGGTCATCTGCGTACCAATGCTAAAGGCGTGAACTTAAATCGTGAATGGCAAACGCCAAGCCTGGAAAATAGCCCTGAAGTATTCTTAGTGCTAAATAAAATGCGTGAAACAGGCCTTGATATGCACCTAGATATTCATGGTGACGAAGCTATTCCATATAACTTTGTTGCGGGCAGCGAAGGCATTCCGGGATACGATGACCGCTTAAAAGAGCTTGAAGACAGCTTCAAAGCAGCGCTATTAACAGTGACACCTGAATTTCAAGATGAGCACGGTTATCCGAAAGATGAACCAGGCCAAGCGAACTTAACGGTTGGTTCTTCTGCAGTTGCTCATGAGTTTAATGCTTTGGCGTACACTGTTGAAATGCCATTTAAAGATAATAACGATTTACCAGATCCTGACTATGGCTGGTCAGATCGTCGCTCGTATCAATTTGGTCAAGATACACTAGCGGCCATTGTTAACGTTGTCGATAAATTACGATAACGAGTCTAATCCAAGGACGGGCATCAGCGAATACTGATGCCCGTCCTTGTTTCTGCTACATATCACGTAATTAGATTTGTTATATTGAAAATTAACTGTTAACAAGGTTGGTTGATTTAAGTTAATATTCAATACGTTTAGCTGAGAAGTAAATTAATCTTAGTATTTATTTCTCGCATCTATATGTATGTCGCGCATTCTCACAAGCTAACGCCGAGTATCGTAACTAACAATAAAAAATATAATCATAGAGGATATCCATGGAAGCTTTTGTAAGCGCCGTTAATGACGTAGTCTGGAGTAGTGCACTCATCTATTTATGTCTTGGCGCAGGTCTGTTTTATTCCGTTTTAACCCGTTTTGCTCAAGTTAGACATTTCAAAGAAATGTGTAAGTTGCTACTAAGCTCAAACAGTTCTAATACCGGTATTTCATCATTTCAAGCTTTGGCAGTTTCGTTATCAGGCCGTGTTGGTGTTGGTAACATCGCAGGTGTAGCTGCAGCAATTGGTTTTGGTGGCCCCGGTGCTATTTTTTGGATGTGGGTCGTGGCATTTTTAGGAGCCAGTACCGCGTATGCAGAATCAACACTAGGTCAAATTTATAAATCAGAAGAAGATGGCCAGTATCGCGGTGGCCCTGCTTATTACTTTGATCGTTGCTTACAACAAAAGTGGTTAGCAGTGCTATTTGCTGTGTCGGCAATTATCGCATGCGGTGTATTTTTACCAGGTGTACAAGCGAATGCGGTAGGTAACGCATTTACCCAAGTGTTTGGCGAAGGTACATTAGTGAGCACAAGTTTTGGTGATGTTGGTAGCTTTAAACTGGTTGCACTTGCGATCATTTTGATTGTGTTAGCGTTCATTATTTTTGGTGGCATTAAACGTATTGCCAACTTTACTCAAATCGTTGTGCCATTTATGGCTCTTGGTTACATTGTTCTTGCTTTAATCGTGGTATTTATAAACCTTGATAAAGTACCGGGTATTTTTTCACTTATTATTACTGATGCATTTACGGCTCAAGCGGGCTTTGGTGCAGCGATAGGTTGGGGTGTAAAACGCGGTATATACTCAAATGAAGCGGGTCAGGGTACGGGGCCGCATGCTGCTTCAGCCGCTGAGGTTGATCACCCAGCACAACAAGGATTAGTGCAAGCTTTTTCAGTCTATGTTGATACTATCTTTGTATGTACAGCAACGGCATTAATGATTTTAATTACTCAACAATATAATATCGTAGGTGAATTACCTGAAGGGCAATTCATTGTTCAAAACGTTGATGCAGCAACTGAAATTGGCTCAGCAGCCTTTACGCAAATGGCATTATTTAGTGTGTTTGGTGGTTTTGGCCAGGCGTTTGTTGGTATTGCGTTGTTTTTCTTTGCATTTACGACAATTCTTGCTTATTACTATATCGCAGAGACAAACGTTGCTTACTTAAATCGTTATTTCAAGGGGAGCATTCCACTTGTTCTTGTAAAGCTCGTTATTATGTTTATGGTGGCATACGGTATGGTTAATAGCTCTGGGTATATCTGGGCTATTGGTGATATCGGTGTTGGCTTAATGGCGTGGATTAATATTGTGGGCATTTTAGCTATCTTTTTCGTGGCTAAGCCTGCGCTTAATTGTTTACGCGATTATGAAGAGCAAAAGAAAGCCGGTGGCGAAATTACATTCGACCCTATTAAGTTAGGGATTAAAAATGCCACATTCTGGGAAAAACGCCTTGAACAAAAGGCAAAAGATAAATCATAAGTTGCTAAAGCAATAAACTTAAAGTGTGGGTTAGAGCGTCTTAGTTATTACTATTTTCGAATCTTCACGATTGAATGCAATTCGAAAAAGACATCGACTCATAAAACAAGTACAATAAAGGGCGCCTAAAGGCGCCTTTTTTATGCGTAGTATGGAGAAAGATATGGCGATTATTAGTTGCCCGCAATGTGCAAAATCAATATCTGACAAACATAAACAATGTCCTCATTGTGAGTGCCAAGTCACTGAGCTGAGCAATGAGCAGTTGCAGCAAATGCAAAAAGAAACGCGCATTCGTAAACAGCAAAAGTTTATGAATCATTCTTTCCTCGCACTGATTTTATTTTTAGGGGGCTTTTTCTGTTATTACTTTATTCACCCTGAAGCAGAATCTTTAGAGTGGTATGCCTATTCGGCAGCCATGGCAGTAGGCTTTGTATGGTATATTGTAAGCCGTATCTATTTAGTTGTTTTAAAAAAGAAAAAGTAACATGAATATTGATCACATCGTTAAGAATATCACCCCAGAAGTATTTGAACGTCTTCAGTATGGCGCATCAACAGGCAAATGGCCTGATGGCACGGTATTGACTGAAGAGCAAAAACAACAAACCGTTCAACTCGTGATGCTTTATCAAGCTAAAGTTTCGCAGACCAATGAGCAGTTTACCATTGGTGCCAATGGTGAAATGGTGCAAAAGAGCAAAGCTCAATTGCAAAAAGAATTCGCATCTGAAAATGAAATAGCTAGGTTTAGTGAAAATGATCTTTAAACACCTATTTACACCGAAATGGAAACACCCTAAGAGCCAAGTTCGTTTGGCTGCTGTTGAACGCCTTGACTCAGAACGTGATGTCAACATTTTGAATAGCATCGCGCTTGAAGACAGTTCAGCAGAAATCCGTAAAAAAGCATTGAATAAAGTAAATGATATTGTTTTATGGTGGCAAGTATATAAACAAGATCAGGCATTAAAAGAGATTGCCGAACAGCATATAAATCAAGCGGTGTTAAACACCGACAGTCAGCTTGATGAGAGCATAAAAAACGAATTCATTGAACGTTTTGCACCCGTTAAAACACTTGAAAAACTCGCGTTTGCAG
Organism: Pseudoalteromonas sp. PAB 2.2; assembly: GCF_001938575.1. Classification (NCBI taxonomy): domain Bacteria; kingdom Pseudomonadati; phylum Pseudomonadota; class Gammaproteobacteria; order Alteromonadales; family Pseudoalteromonadaceae; genus Pseudoalteromonas; species Pseudoalteromonas sp. PAB 2.2. Next base: position 575,285 of record NZ_LYPI01000008.1, on the reverse strand, counting down.
AAAAAGAAATTCAAGTGCGTGTTAAGTTACTAAAACGCTTAGCTAACCCAAACCTAGTTGATAAAGCTTTCAAAGAAGGAAGCGAAGAGTTACAGCTCAAATTAGTTGAACTTGTAATTCAACACCAACTGTCTAAAACACTTTTGAAACATGCTAAAGGTGAAGCGCATACGCAACTTGCTGCCCATTTAGAAAATGAGCGTTTAGCCGCTGAAATGCCGGCTAAAGTTGAAGCTGATACCCGAATTGTACTTGCTAAACTTAATGCACTGCGTGAAAAAAGTGATTTCAACCTAGTATCTCAGCAACATGCTGATTTACTACAGCAATGGCAGGCCATCGAGTTAAAGTGGCTAACGGATGAACAAGTCAACTTATTAGATAAAAAATACTCAGCCATTATCGCAAAGTTAGATACACATCTTGCGATACTTAGCAAAGAGCATGAGGCGCAGCAGCAAAAGCTTGCAGAGCAACAGCGTCAAGTGTTGGCACTGGCTACTTTAGAAGCGCTAGGCGAAGAAATTGAAAATGCATTACAGCTCGGTCTAGAGACCCCAGAACAAATACAGCAAGATTGGCTTGAAGCGAAAGTAAGTCAAGCAAAAGAGGCACTTGCTGAGACTGAGCTTGCTGACAATCAAAATGTACGTGATGTGAAACAGCATTTAGCGAATTTGTTTAAACAAGTGGAGCAGTTACCACAGTTAGTTGCTGCGATTGCTGACTATAAAGCGGCATTCGATGCTTTATCTGCGGTTACGACAAGCGACGATGAAACACAGTTTGATACGCTAAATAAAGAGTTTGAGCAGAAAAGCAAATTCGCGCGAAAAAAACTCTCGCATATCCCGTCTCGCCTACAAGGGCGCTTTAAAGCTAACTTAACGGAATGTGTGAAAGCGTGGCAACATGCTATGTTGCCATTAACGAGTAAGTTTGACAAAAACCAACAAGCCGCGAAGCGCAAAGCACGTGATGTTAAACGTTTGATTGATCAAGGTCGTTTTAATGTTGCCTTTGGTGTTTTTAAAGGATTTGAAGAGTTATATGAGACATTAACCGAGTCTTATAAGCAGCCATTAAATACATTAAAAGCAGATCTTGAGGCACAGCTAGCAGAAGCGAAAGACTGGCAAAAATATGCATCGGCGCCGAAGCGCGACGCTATTTTACAAGAGGTCAGTGAGCTTGTTGCAACGCCATGTACCGATCCTAAACAGCGTGCTGAGCAAGTTAAACAATTACGCCGTCGTTGGAATGAATTAGGTCGCTTAGATACTGATGCTGAAAAACAGCAGGGTGAACTTTTTGATCAACACATTGAAGTTTTGTTCACGCCTTGTCGTGAGTATTTTGCAGAGCAAGAGCAGTTGCGCGAGCACGCAAAAACACAGCGTTTAGATATTATTGCACAAATGCAGCAATTAGCTGAGCTTGATGCACAGACCGATGATTTTGACTGGAAACAGTTTGAAAGTAAGTATAACCGCATCAGTAAATCATGGCGTTCTGCGGGTAATGTAGACCCTAAAACGTATCGTGAATTACACAGCGAGTTCAAAACGGTTCAGTCGCAAGTGAATGCGAAGTTAGCTGCATTTCACAAAGCCAATGCGGAACAGAAAAGTGCCCTCGTTGAGCAGGCAACACTACTTTCTCAATCTGACGACCTTGCAACCGCATGTCAGCAATTAAAGGCATTGCAACAAACATGGCAAACAATTGGTTTTGCTGGCATGAAAGCAGAAAACACGTTATGGCAGCAATTTAGACGTGTCAACGATGAGACATTTGCAAAGCGTAGCGCAGAGTTTGAAATACAAAAGCAAGCTCAACAGCAGAATGATGAAGTCGCTGCAGTGGAATTAACCGAGCTTGAGTCTGCGTTAGGCAGTGTGGTTCACTTAGCACAACTTAAAGACTTAGCGGCTAAATTATCGGCATTAGACTACTCTAAATCACTTAGTGGTCGAGTTGCGCAATTAGAAAGTGCCATTGCGGCGAAAACAGAGGTGCTTGGTAAACAAGCTGAACAATCAAAGCTAGCTGCTTTGTTTAGTGCCCTAGAAGAGGGCAGTACTATACCGGCTCAATTTCAGGCTTCGTTAACAACAGCATTAACTGCGCAGCAGTTGTTGACACGTATTGAAATTTTAGCAGGGGTTGAATCAGCCGATAGCCAATTACGTATGACAGAGCAAGTTGCAATGCTTGATGATAAGCATCGTGGCGAACAGGCTGATGTTTACTACTATCTAAAACAACTTTTAGCGGTCAGTGAAGGTTCAGTTTCACCTGACACACTAGCTAGGCTTAAAGTTATATTCGCAATTTAACGATTAATAGCAATCGATTAAGGTATTTAGTTTTCTCTCAAGATAAGTGGGGTGTCATATCCTACTTATCTTGATTATTGAAAGATTAAATAAGTTAACATGGTTGATTTAAGCCGCTTTTAAAGCGGCTTTTTTGAGGAAAAAAATGAGAATTTTAATATTACTTACGTGTTTATTTTTAGGGGCGTGTAAGAGCACAGATCAAGGTGTCTCTGTTTATTCATTTACAAATTCAGAAATAGAAACTGCACTTGCAAATCAGTTACCAAAACTCAGTGAACAAATTAAGTTGATGGGTTTGCCAGTTGATTTTTCAGTAAATGACTTAAGTGTTAACGTTGGTCCAGATAAACGCGACGTAGTCGTTTTAGGCGCAGACTCAAGTGCAGTGATTAAAGCGTTTGCACTTAAATACCCAGTAAGATTAAAACTAAAAATCGAAGGCAGTCCTTTCTATGACAGTGAGAAAAAAGCGGTGTTTCTTCGTAATGTGAAATTAATAGACACCACGGTCGATACTGCTGGGTTTAAAGGTAATTTAAACTTACTAGATGAGCAAGCGATGCAAGTTATAAATAGCTTTTTAGCCGTTAATCCAGTTTATAAACTAAATATGAATGACCCTAAAGTGGCACTACTAAGTAAGTTACCTTTGGATATGAAAGTATCACAGGGTGAAATTCTCTTAGTACCTACTCTCTAGAAAGGGTATTAGCAAGCAGTGTAAAAAGCGGCAAAATGCCGCTTTTTTAATGTATTGAGTGCGTCAATTTAAAAATAGTTAAGTCGTTTTTCTAAAAACGTCAGTGTAATTTTGTAAACGTCAAACTTAGTCGCCAACTGACTATCACCAATCCGTAAAAATAGATAATCATTTTGAGTGATAAAACCTGTGCCACCTGCGACAAAAATGTCTGATTTACGACTGCATGGATGCAGGAGGTAGAGCAATGCAGGAGCAATTGCCGAAAACAACTAAATAGCGACATTTTTACCTTATTATTGACGCGGTTTTATTGCCTAAACATAGACCACTTAATTAAGCCAATTGGTATAACAGTCCTTTATTACTTTACTTGTTTGCTAATCAAAAGCTTGTCATAATGCTCGTGATATTTCGCGAGTGGAACCTATGTATGATTAAGGAATTTTTAAACGACCCAACATTATTACTCAATGCGGTAGGTGAAGGGATTTATGGCTTTGACTTATCGGGCAATGCGGTGTTTGTTAACCCTGCCGCAGAGCGCATGACGGGGTGGCATGCCGATGAGTTATTAGGTAAAAAAATTCACCAATATCATCATCATACTAGAAAAGATGGCTCGCCTTATCCTGCCGACGAATGTCAGATATATTGCACCATGTTTGATGGCAAGCACCGGCATGTAACCGATGAGGTGTTTTGGCGCAAAGATGGAAGCCATTTTGCAGTAGAATACACCTCAACACCTGTCTATAAGAATGGTGAGCTGATAGGGGCTGTCGCGATTTTTCGCGACGTTTCAAAACAACAGCAAACCGAACTCGCTTTGCGTGATGCATTGGCGCAAGTACAGCACTTATCTGAACAATTACAAGAAGAGAATGCTTATCTTATTTCTGAGTTAAATGAAGATTGGCAAGATTCGGGTCTTGTTGGAAAAAGTCACTCATTTCAAACGATGCTTGAACAAATTACCCTTGTCAGCCAAACAAACAGCACAGTGCTTATTTTGGGGGAGAATGGCACAGGTAAAGAACTTGTCGCACGTAACTTACATCGTTTGAGTACGAGAGCTGAGCAACCTTTTATCAAAGTAAATTGTGCAGCATTCTCAGCAAATTTGATCGAATCTGAATTATTTGGTCATGAAAAAGGGGCGTTTACAGGCGCGAATGAACGCAGGAAAGGTCGCTTTGAGTTAGCTGATAACGGAACGCTTTTTTTAGATGAAATAGCAGAGCTACCGCTTGAATTACAGAGTAAACTTTTGAGAGTATTACAAGAACATGAGTTTGAGCGCGTAGGGGGAACACACACTTTAACTGTGAATATTCGTGTTATTGCAGCCACAAATCGAAACTTATGGCAGATGGTAGAGCAGGGAAGTTTCCGTATGGATCTCTATTACCGATTAAATGTATTTCCTATTCGCGTACCAGCATTGCGTGAGCGAAAAGAAGATATCCCCTTGCTTGCTGCTAATATTATTAACCAGCTTAATAAGCGTCTTGGCAAACACTTTAAAGGTCTTACAAAAACAACCTTGGCACAGCTTGCTAACTACGAGTGGCCTGGCAACATTCGTGAATTACAAAACATACTTGAGCGTGAAGCAATTCTATCAAAACAAAATGTTCTGCAATTATCATCTGCGTTGAGTGATAAAGACCCTGCTTCTGGTGTGGTACTTTCACTCGATGCCGCGCAAAAACAGCATATTTGTACTGTACTCAAGCAGTGTCATGGCAAAATTTCTGGTGAGGATGGTGCTGCGACATTACTTGAGTTGCCAGAAAGTACTCTGCGCTCAAAAATGAAAAAGCTAGGTATTAAATACTAAGGCGCGAAATATCACGCAAGCTCGCGGTATTTCACGAAATTAAGGCGTCCTATATATTTAATATCGTTATTTTTCAATGTGTTATGTGTGTTTTGTTGTTGGCCTGATTGTTGCTCTTACTTGTTAGAACCGAGACTAACAGTAAGTAGCAAAATGAAATTAGAAATCAAAGAGCAAGACCTAATCATCAAGCCCTATAATCAAGAGGGTCCCATTTATATTCGTGAGCAAAAAGGCCGTTTTCAACGTATTCGTCGATACCTTGGATGGGTTTTAATGCTTATATTTATAGCGATTCCATGGATACCTTATAAAGGTCACCAAGCAGTGCTATTAGACGTTGCGAGTCAAAAGTTTAGCTTGTTTGGCCTAACGCTATTACCCCAAGACTTTATGATTTTAGCTATGTTATTTATGACTGGTGCATTTGCCTTGTTTTTCGTTACGAATTGGTTAGGGCGAGTATGGTGTGGCTACACCTGTCCGCAAACAATCTGGATGTTAATGTTTACATGGGTTGAGCAAAAAATAGAAGGATCGAGAAACCAACGTATAAAAATGGATAAGGCACCTTGGTCGGCAACAAAAGTACAAAAAAAAGTGATTAAACATGCTGCGTGGTTACTTATTTCATTAATCACATCGATGTCTTTTATGGCGTACTTTATTCCTGCAAAGTCGTTATACATGAGTTTATTTACGCTTGAAATGTCAGGTATTGTAAGCTTCTGGGTGTTTTTATTTGCATTTTGTACGTATGGCAATGCGGGTTTTTTACGTGAAAAAATGTGTACTGTCGCCTGTCCTTACTCTCGTTTTCAATCAGTGATGTTTGATAAAGACACGTTAGTGGTAACTTATGACCAACAAAGGGGAGAAACACGTGGTGCACGTAAACGTAAAGCCGACCCTAAAGCACTTGGGCTAGGTGACTGTGTTGACTGTAATTTATGTGTTGAAGTTTGCCCTGCTGGCATCGATATTCGTAATGGCTTGCAATACGAGTGCATCAACTGTGGGTTATGTATTGATGCTTGTGATAGTACTATGGAAAAATTTAACTATCCAAAAGGGTTAATAAAATATGCTTCTGAAAAGCAAATGGATGGTGAAACGACAAATCCATTTAGGTTGAAGCTACTTGGTTATGGTGGTCTAACAGCTTTGTTTATTTTAGCTATGGTTGTATGGACAGCAATGCGTACGCCAATCGAAGCATCAGTGATAAGGGATAGAAACGCTTTATATCGGGTTAACTTTGAAGGGCTAGTTGAGAATCCTTACACGTTGTCGATTATCAATAAAACACAGCAGCCGTTAAATTATACGATTGGCATTTCAGGAATTGATGGGGCAGTGTTGCAAGTACCAGAGTCAATTTTAATTGAAGCCGGTAAAATGAAGCGAGTGCCAGTGACCGTTGTTGCAGATGGCTATGGGTTAAAATCAAAAGTGACATCAATTCGTTTTCATATACAAGCACTGGAAGATGCGAGTATTGGCATAACGAAAGAAAGTAAATTCTACAGAGATTAAACAGTGGCTACCAATACCATTGTGCTTAATTAAGTGGTCTATTTTGAGGCAATAAAACCGCGTTGATAACAAGGCAAAAATTTAGTTATTTAGTTGTTTGAAACCAGACATTTTTAACGCAGGTAGCGACTGGTTTAATCACTCAAAAAGATTAAGTATTTTTGCACATTGGTATTAAATGGCTTGTTTTTAACAAGCCATTTCTGCTAACTCTAGTTGTTTTAGAACATAGGCCTTTGCACTGTCTAAATCATCATATAAACAGTCTAGAATTTGAATCGGTGATTGTGCTTGCGCAATTACACGCTTCATTTGGTTTAGCACAATGGATGAGCTAAATATAAACGCGGTGGCTTTACAATTGGTATCTTTCAACTCTTTTAATAAGCTGACAAAACCGTGCTCAGCATCTGGGGTAGTTGCATATAAATTTGTTGAATGACTAATGTATGCCCACGGTTTTCCAGCTAAATCGCAAATATGTTTTTTTAATCCAGCCGCGAAGTCGTTGACCAAACGTGCATTAATATTACCAGAAAATTGCCCAATAATAATGGGGCCATCAGTGATTATAGCGACACTGCCATAGTGATTCTTAAAATTCAATTTGCTTCCCTATCTAATTAAAAGAGCGCGAATTTTATACAATCTGCAGTGCGTGTCTAGCGATTTTTTGAACAATAGCGAAAAAGCATAACTTTTTCGCTATTGTTTATTTTAATTAATAATTTACCTGTATTACGTCCATATGTGTATAATTTATATGCAACATAATTGATTTATAACCAACTAATTATTAACAACGTAATCAAGTGCTCCGGTAATAGAAGCGACTTGAGCATTGATGCAAATTGTATCGTTAGCGTGTGGGCTGTCAGGGTATACCTCTGTGGTAGTAACATATTTTGCATTGGTTAAACCCATGCATAAACCCAGTTTTTTCGCCTCGTAATTTATGACGCCAAATTGAGTTTGTACAACACCAATGAGCTGGTTGTTTTCATCGCTTGGAGCAATATGTGTTACCTTTTCAACGGCTTTAATGATTGCTGTTTGAAAGGCATCCTGTGGTCGTTCACTGTCTGCAACAAGGTAAAAACCATCAGGAATGTTCCAATTATCGTGGGTTTTTGCATCTCGGGCTGCCAGCGCTGGACGAAACTCACTGTTATCGGTATCGGTTGTTTCATGCAAATCAACATGCACTAACGGCGCGATATCATGCTCTGCTAAAAAAGACATAATAGCTGCTGATTCTTCTGCGGGGCTATTTTTATAAAATGAACGATTAGGATCTGTTGCGTTCGGATTCCAGCGGTTGATTGTTTCATAACCCCATGGGCTAATACACGGTGCAACCAAAATATTAAAATGTTCAAGGTAATCAGCTGCTTTTGTTTTAGCAAAGGCTAGTGCACCATGAACGCCACTTGTCTCATAGCCATGAACACCTCCGGTTATCAGCACACACGGTTTATCTGCTTGCCAATGCTTACTTTTTAGAATGTAAAGAGGGTAGTTTTCGGTGTCATAACTTAGTGCACCATACTGCTCAATATCGAAGTGAGCTGATAAAGCGTCTAATTGTGAAACAACATCATCTTGGTAGCTTCGCTTGACAGATTGTAACTCAAGCCATGCTTTTTTATCTGCGTCGTTCCATGGCTTACCAGGGGTTCCGATAGGATAATTCATAAAATACCTTTTTGGATTTAGGTGCAAAAAAGCCAAGCTTAACGAAGCTCAGCATAGCCTGCAACTAGATAAGGTCAGTGGAAATATTTTCCTCTTCATACAGTTTTGCATGATGATGCTTATGAATATCAAACAAGTATTGACGCATAGCGTCTTCACCTTCGCAAATTTTTTCTATTTTAGCTGCAACGCCATTACTTGTGACACGCACAGGTTTTGCACTAATGACGACATGCTCATTATTCGGCAGATTAAAAGCGAGTAAAATTTCTTTATCGAGCGTTTCCTCAGCATTTTTGGGTTGCAACAATACGCCCGTGCTAGACAGTGAAATAATCAGGTATTGTTCTGTTTGCAATTCTAGGTTGGGGGTACGCCAGCTGCGTTCAATTCCTTTTGTATCGATCACTTCGGGGGCACTTAACGTGGGGGTAACTTGCCCTTTGTCGTCAACAATAAACTCAAGTGGAAACCACAATTGATAAATACCCACTTCAGCAAGTAAGGTTAGCTTGGCATTGTTTAACAGACCATTCAGCTTGTCGGGTAAATTAAAGTTAACAGATATTTTAGTGTCGGTTGTTAAATCTTTTACACCGTGTTCTGCCTCAAATAGGCTGTTGAAAAAAGAGAGCTCTTGTTCTGATAAATGTGACATTTATAACTCCTTTTAAGCGCCTTCAACGCATGGTAACTCAATATTATAATTTGTACAAATTTCGTACATATGCTAAGCACTTATTATGCCAAGTGCGTTGTGATTTATTTTGTTGCTCATTTCACTTACACTGGGGGAAATAGTTTACAAGGATTTTATTTTGTCGAGTTTGACGGGTGTTAATAAGAGTTTAGTGATATTTGCTGCATTAGTTATTGTTCTAGCAGGAATTAAAGCTGCAAGTGTGATTGTTATTCCATTTGTCTTGGCGGCATTTATTGCCATTATATGTAATCCCTTAATTCGTTTTTTTGCCCGGTACGGCATCCCCAAAGCGATAGCAGTGATATTTGTAATGATGATAATTGTTGGTGTGGGGATCAGTCTTGCCGGGTTGGTTGGGCAATCGATGACAGATTTCTCGAAAAATCTCCCAGAATATAAAGCGCAATTAAAAGAAGAATTTGTGTGGGTAGTCAATGTTGCCGCGCGTTACAACATTTTGATAGACAAAGAACAAATAATATCATTGTTTGATCCAGGTAAAATAATCGATGTTGCTACTAACATGCTAACGGGGCTGGGTGGTGTAATGGCAAATCTATTTTTGATTATCCTAACCGTAGTATTCATGCTGTTTGAAGGCCCTATGTTGGGCAAAAAGATACATTTGGCATTAGATGACCCCGAAATGAAAATGAAGCAAATTGACCGTTTCTTAGACTCTATTAACTCCTATTTAGCCATAAAAACGATGGTGAGCCTAGGCACGGGTCTGCTGGCTGGTTTTATGCTTTGGGCGCTTAATGTTGATTATTTTGTGCTGTGGGGTGTTGTTGCTTTCATGTTTAACTACATTCCTAATATAGGGTCGATTATTGCCGCGATACCTGCAGTATTATTGGCGCTGATAACCCAAGGCCCGCTGGTGGCCAGTTTTATTGCCGGTGGTTATCTCGTTATTAACACTGTAATGGGAAATATTGTTGAACCAAAATTTATGGGTAAAGGCCTTGGTTTATCAACGCTGGTGGTTTTTTTATCATTAATATTTTGGGGATGGCTCATGGGTACTGTAGGTATGTTGTTGTCGGTACCGCTTACGATGATCGTTAAAATTGCGCTAGAGACAAGTCAAGAAGGGCGCTGGCTTGCTACTTTGCTTGGTAATGGTGAAGAGTTAAAACTAGAAGATTAATAAAGGCGCTTAAGCGCCTTTTTTAATTTAATGGTCGTTGTAAAACTTTAATATGATTTTCTAAAATCTCAATCTCACAGTGTTTATAGGTAATTGCCGCTGTTGTTGCATTTGGCATTTTTTGTAAGTAGCGCCAACGACAGCTGTCTTCTAAATAACGTTCTTGGTTTTTTAAACTACGCTGAAAAATAGGCAAAAGTTGACTATTACCTGTCTCTTCTTTAATTTTTTCGATATCCATTGTAAGTTTGTTGACCCACATTTTATGGTCACGTTGTAAATCTTCAATGGTTTGATCTAAGCATTGAATATAATGCCTAGTTTCATCAGGATGATTGCCTTTAAGCACACAGTTTTGATCTGCGATTGCATGCGAGCTGAGGGCGAGTAAGCTTATTAGGGCTGATGAACTGATTAAAGAAGGTCTATTTTTTATCATGATAATTAAACTCTAAGATAAATTCTGCACCACCTAGTTTTTCAGCATCGCTGATTGTTAGTGTGCCATTGTAGGAGTTTACTAAATCGGAAACGATGGCCATACCCACCCCATGACCGCTCTCGTAAGTGTCTAGACGTGTGCCACGTGTTAATAACGATTCACGCTTATCGTGTGGGACACCCGGGCCGTCATCACAGATACTCACCGTTAACGTTTTATTTTGTATAACCTTTATATCGACCTGAGAACGGCAGGCTTTACATGCATTATCAATTAAATTCCCAAGTAGCTCCATTAAATCAGTTTTATCCCCTAAGAAGTAATCTTTTTCGCTCACCTCTGAAGTAAAAATAATATCTTTATCACGATACACTTTAGTCATTGCACTTAGGATAGAATCAATAACAGGTTTGATGTGGGTTTGCTTTTTCCACGTGTCAGATGCTCCCGTTGCAGCGCGTTTTAATTGATGTTCGATCATCACATTTATGCGGTCTAGCTGTTCTTGTGCATCTGCGTCATTGGCTAAAGGGCTCGACTTTAATACAGCCAGCGGTGTTTTTAGGGCATGCGCCAAGTCGCTGAGTGAAGCACGATAACGTTCTTTTTGTCGCTGCTGTGATTCAAGCAAAAGGTTTAAATCAGCTTTGATTGTTTGTAGCTCAACAGGGTAAAGCCCTTTTATTTGTTGATTATCACCCGATTCAATCGCTTTAATTTCTTTATCTAACCGTTGTAAAGGTCGCGCACTCCAAACAAAGCCGATTGCCATCAATGCCGCAATGGCTACCCCCATTACATACATCCAATTGACGAGTGTTTGTTTAAAACCATCCATTAAACGCAATAGAGCGTCGTTGCGTTTGAGCAAAATGAAGCGAGCATGCTCTGATTGATCGATGTTTTCTAATATAACGGTGAGCGTTAATTGCCAGTACACAACATTATTGTACTCTACACGGCGAAAATCAGCGGAGCCTGCAGGCGCTTCAAAGTTATCGGGAATAAAATTAATATTTGTGGCTGACTCAGAATACCAGACGGGTAAATCACCTCGGTAAATCATTGCATAGGTATCTGAATTTAATCGGTTTAATTCTGGCGTTAAAATTGTGCTTGGCATCACAATACCACGCTCGGTGAAATCAACTTCAGAGATCAATGAGTAAAGGTGAGCTTCAAGGGTTTTTTCGGTCGCTTCGACTAGGGAGGCATAATAAGCTTTACCAATTGAGAAAAATAAAATGGGTAAAGCGACCAATAAAACAAAGACAAGGATAAATCCTTGCCTTACTTTAAGCGGAATTTGCGATGCTACCACTGACTTTTAAGCCTGTAACCACGGCCGCGTAATGTTTCAACAGGGTTCAATGTACCCTCAGGGTCAAGCTTTTTACGCAAACGTAAAACAAAAACTTCGATAACGTTTGAGTCAAGGTCAAAGTCTTGGTCGTATATATGCTCAGTTAACTCAGATTTTGAGATCACTTTTTGCGGATTAACCATCAAGTACTCTAACACTTTGTATTCGTATGCCGTTAAGCTTAATTCTCTGTCATTAACCCAGACTTGTTGTGAGCGGGTATGGATTTTTATCGGGCCGGCTGTCATTTCTGGGTTTGCTTTACCTGCACTGCGGCGGATAAGTGCATTACAACGGGCAATTAACTCTTCAACATGAAATGGTTTTGTTAAATAGTCATCTGCGCCAGCATCTAAGCCTTCTACTTTATCTTGCCAACGGTCACGTGCTGTTAAAATCAAAATAGGGATTGTAATACCCTGAGCACGTGCTTTGTTGATTAGCTCAATACCATCAATTTTTGGTAAGCCAAGATCGACCACAGCCATATCAAGCGGGTACTCTGTAATATGAAATAAACCAGCTTCACCGTCGTGACAAAGGTCTACACTATAACGCTCTTTTTCTAGAGCATTACGAAGGTTGTCTGCTAAATGTAAATCATCTTCAATTACTAAAATTCGCATTCTTAATCCTTTTTCACTTCGCCAGTTTTTTTGTTCACGTGGACATCAACCACATGGCCGTTCGTTTTTAAAATTCTCACGGTATATATTTTTTCTTGCTCTGTGATCTTGAGGGTTCGGCCATCTTCAGCTTTTTTAGCTATAACAACAGCTTGCTTTTTAGTCACCTCAGCAGGTTGCTTGTTATTTGCAGCAGCTTGATAGCTTGAAAGTGCAAATAGTAGGCTAAAACTGAAGGCTAACAATACGCGCATGATGGGGAACTCCTAAACCAGACCCTTTTAGTTTAATTAACCAATTAACTAAAACTCAAGTAAAAACGTTAAATTAAGTGATTCAACGAGCAAATTTTAGTTAATAAGCAGTGAACAAACACTGAATTGTTGCTTCAGTTAAGTTCAGGCCTAAAAGGGCTTAACCAAATACTTTTTTAAACGGCTTAACCATAGAATTATCATAAACGCCCGCAGCGATATAAGGATCGTTGGCTGCCCATTCGCGAGCCGCTTCTAATGATTCAAACTCTGCAACGACTAAAGAGCCAGTAAATCCAGCTTCGCCAGGATCTTCATTGTCAGTTGCTGGCAATGGGCCCGCAGTGAATAATCGGTTTTGATCGGCTAACTCTTGCAGGCGAGCTAAGTGAGCAGGACGTGCAGACTTACGTGCCTCTAAACTATTTTCAACATCTGTTGAATAAATCATATACAACATGGTGTGTTCCCAAAGTAATTTTTGAAAATAGTAGCATATTCTCGTCAATAGACGAGAAGTTATTCGCGTAATAATCTTTACAGCTGGGCATATAGCTTTAACTTATAAAGCTTGAAATACGCGGTGTAACACTGGTAGAGTCGCGGGATTGAAAAAATAATAATAAGGTTTTTAAATGAGCGAAAAACGCGAGCATTTTAGCTCCCGCCTCGGTTTTATTTTAGCGGCAGCGGGTTCTGCTGTAGGAATTGGTAACTTAGTGGGTTTTCCAGTTTCGGCAACTAAAAATGGCGGTGGCGCTTTCCTTTTAGTTTATGCACTGTTTGTCATTTTTATTTGTTTACCGGTAATGATGGCCGAAATGGCAATGGGTCGCAAGGCGCAAAAAGATCCCCTTGGTTCGTACAAGCTTTTAGCGGGTAATGATCCTAAATGGAACTTTGCAGGCTTTTTAGCAGTATTAACGCCATTTATGATTGCTGTTTTTTATATGGTAATCACAGTGTGGATTTTTGGTTATTTATCGCAAACTGCATTGGGTAATTTAGATGCACTCGCTCAGCCAGATAATTTTGGCACGTTTATAAACAGTTATACTGTGTTTGGTTACATGGCTGTTGTCGCCATTATTGTAAATTTAATTCTGGTGGGTGGTGTTAAAGAAGGTATTGAAAAAGCCGCGAAGTTTATGATGCCAGCGCTTTTTGTACTTTTAACGGCCTTAGTTGTTTATGTATTAACCCTTGATAATGCTATGGCGGGTGTTAAATATTACATCGTTCCAGATTTCAGTAAAATGGATGCTAGCGTATTAAATGGGGCATTGGCTCAAGCGTTTTTCTCTTTATCGTTAGGTATGGGTATCTTAATGACCTATGCGTCGTATATTTCTAAGAAAGATGACATTGTTGGCAGTGCAAAAATGGTCGCGGTCACGGATTCATTAGTGGCATTTATTGCTGGTCTTATGGTGTTACCTGCTATTTTTAGTTTTAACCCAAATACAGATCCAAGTACGTTATCAGATTCATCAGTATCAATGATTTTTGTGTACTTACCAAAAATTCTATTAGCTCTTCAAGCTGACATCGGATACTTTGGTGCGTCGGTCGTTGCTTTTGTATTTTTCTTATTGGTGTTTTTTGCCGCAATTACGTCATTAGTTTCAATTGTTGAAGTACCAACAGCAACGCTAAGCGATCGTAAAGGTATTAGCCGTAAAAAAGCGTTAGCTATTTTAACGCTTTCAACAGGTGTTTTAACGGTTTTATGCACTATGTCGTTTGGTATGGTGGAGTCGTTAACGTCGTTTGTAAATTATGGTGGCGCAGATAAAAGCTTATTCGATATTGTTTATGACGTGTTCTACGATACTATTTTGCCGCTGAATGGTTTAATGGTGTGCTTGTTCGTTATGTATCGCTGGAAAAAAGCAAATCTATCTGAAGAGTTAAGCCAAGGTTGTGAAGGTTATATAGGCAGCTTTACAGAAAAGTATGTGAACTTCTCTTTATCAACATTTATTCCGGCTATTTTATTGCTTATATTTGTAAATACTGTCGCAACGAAGTTCTTTGCATTTAGTATTTTCGGATTTTAAAAAACCGTTCGTTATTGAGCCGCGCACCTTGCGCGGCTTTTTTATATTCGCTAAATAGCCCCTGCATCTAAAACATCACCCAGTCCCAAGGTAAACATCCAAAGCCCCCATAAGCTGTGCTCGATAACACAAACAAAAGTGGAGCGGCTTTTCGCATATGTATAGGAGAACAACAGGCCGCCCATAAAGGCAAGCAGTACCGCAAGTACATTGGCATAGACAATATGAGCGAGGGCAAAGACTGAAGCACTCACAAAAATCCGCACTGTTTTGCTTGGCATAATGCGTTTATAACGGTGAAAAAAATACGTCCTAAAAATCAGCTCTTGTGGCATCACAGATAAAATAGGATAAAGCAGCAACAATAACAGCCAGTCGTTGAATGAGTTTCGGGGTAATGAAAACCAATTTTCTTGATTTATGATGCCGTAAAACATACCTGAAAAGAGTGCACCTAAAAAGAAAAAGCTAAATAGCCTGCGCTTAACGGCACTAAATTGACCAAGACTGGTTAAACGAAAGCGCTTAAAGTGGGGGTCTGATAACAGTAACATCCCGCAGACACTCATTAAAATGATTAGGGCGGGTATCAGCCAATTCGCAAGGTGTGCGCGTAACAAGAAGCCTAAAAGCGGAAGCGAAACAAATATGAGGGTAAATTCAAACCAGCGGTATTGATTGGCGTTCAATGTCGTCTCAGCGCGTTTTTTGTTTACGTTACCAAGCTAAGACGACAGTTTTATGACATTACAGTTCTTTCGTATCGGTGTTTTCGTCATCTTCGGGTAAGTATTTGAACAGCAGGATAATGGTCGCAAGTACGCAAACAAAGGTGATACCCATTAAACCAAATACTTTAAAGTTAACCCAAAAATCGAGTGAAAAATTATAAGCAATATAAATATTAAGTGCTGAGATACCCGCTGTAACAGCCACCCAGAATAAATTTAGTTTATTCCACAAGGAGTCGGGAACAATGACTTCTTGTTTACTTTCTGAGGCATTTTCTAAAATTGAACTCAATGCTTTTTTTACGAGGTTTTTACCAAGTACATAACGGCTAAATAATAAGGTGAAACTTAAAATTGCGTATACAATTGTGGCTTTCCATTTTACAAATTGCTCATCATGGAAAACTAACGTTAATGTTCCTAGCACGACGGCAATAGCAAAAAAGACCCAGTGGCGAGTCGGTACTTTACCTTCCTTAAAATAACAATACGCAACTTGTATCAAGGTAGTTAGCATAAGTACTGCTGTTGCCCAGTAAATATCAACGAGTTTGAAAACCGCAAAAAACAGAATCAGCGGAATATATTCAATAATTGCATGCATAGATTTTAAAATGCTCTCATTTAAAAAGATAATGGGTTGTATCAATATATTGGCTAAGATACAAGGTTGACTTAGCTTTCCTTAACGCTTAGCCTGCCGAGCCAATTTAACCTAAACCCGTGTTTAGGTTGTTTTACCTTATCTTTTTCCGCTTAACCTTAGATGATTAAGCGGCGTATTTTGGAGCAGTTTATGAATAAAGCCGCCTTAGTGTCACAAATGGCAGCCCACAGTGAATTAACTAAAAAAGACACCCAAGCAGCGCTGAATAGTATGTTAAATGCCATTGAAAAATCACTCTCAGAAGGTGATCAAGTACAAATTAACGGGTTTGGTACCTTTGCTTTAAGTTATTACCCAGCACGTAAAGGCCGCAATCCACAAACGGGTGAAGAAATTGAAATTGAAGGCGCAAATAAACCTGTTTTTAAGCCTGCTAAAGCCTTAAAGGATATCCTTTAAGTAGGATTTGCAAAGGCACTGTAGTATTTACAGAGCTTGTCGCAACTCATTGAATTTAATTTCAATAATATCAATGCATTAAGCTTGGCATGTTGTCTGCTTTTACTGGTGTAGTTTCACAGTAATAAGGAGGTAACATGTCAGATTTAAACAGCCAACTTAATGGTAAAAAGATTGCAATTCTAGCCACCAATGGCTTTGAACAAAGCGAACTACTGTCACCACGAAGCGCTTTATTAGAAGCTGGGGCGCTAGTCGAAGTGGTATCTCTTGAACGTGGGGATATTACAGGCTGGAATGAAAATCAATGGGGGGAGCGTGTCACTGTAGACCGTGTTGTGAGTGAAGCTGATTCAACGGAGTATGACGCGTTATTACTGCCAGGTGGATTATTTAATCCAGATACGTTACGACAAGATAGCGATGCAAAAGCATTTGTGGATGGCTTCTTCAGTGCCGGTAAGAACAAACCGATTGCGGCGATATGCCACGGCCCATGGTTATTAGCCGAGATTAACAAATTACGTGATCGGAAAGTGACCTCTTATCCGAGCATTAAAACCGACTTAATCAATGCTGGTGCCAATTGGGTTGACCAAGAAGTGTGTGTCGACGAAGGGATTGTAACAAGCCGCAGTCCTGCTGACTTAGAGGCGTTCAATCGTAAGTTTATTGAGGAAATAAAAGAAGGCGTTCATCGTCATCATTAGTCATAAGCAGCAAAAAAGGGCCACAGGGCCCTTTTTTAATATTGGTTGCGCGTTATACCATTCCGCAAAAATACTTAATCATTTTGAGTGATTAAACCAGTCGCTACCTACGTTAAAAATTTCTGATTTAGAACAACTAAATAACTAAATTTTTGCCTTGTTATCAACGCGGTTTTATTGCCTCAAAATAGACCACTTAATTAAGCGGAATGGTATTACTTCGTTGCCGCTTTCATACTGGCAACAAACGCCTTTAAACCACTTAGCATTGCTGCTTGGTCGTCAAGGTTTGCTTCGATGATTTTTACAACCGCAGAGCCTGAAATTGCACCAGCAGCACCCGATTCAAGCGCCGATTTCACATCGTCAGGTGTTGATACACCAAAGCCGAGCAAAGCAGGGGCTGCATGGTACTCTTTTAACTTTTTAACCAATGAATCAGCAGGCATTTGTGCTTTGGTTTCAGTGCCCGTAACCCCCGCGCGTGAAAGCAAGTAGGTATAACCACGGCCATAAGATGCACACTGACGTAAGGTGTCGTCATCGGCATTCGGGGTTGCGATAAAAATTGGGTCAATGCCATTTTTCATCGCCGTTTGACGAAACAGCTTTGATTCGTGCAGCGGCACGTCAGCCACTAAAATTGAATCAACACCGGCGTCTTTTGCATCGTGATAGAACTTTTCGATGCCCCGTTTAAACACAAGGTTTGAATACAGTAATAAACCGATGGGAATGTCGGCATTGTATTCACGTACTTGTTTAATAATATCAAAACAGTCTTGGGTATTTATGTTCTCATCAAGTGCGCGAATGTTCGCTGCTTGAATAACTGGGCCATCGGCAATTGGATCTGAAAACGGGATACCTAGCTCAAGCGCATCTGCGCCGCCATCTATCAAACTTTTGATGATTTCAACACTGAGCTCTTTATTAGGATCGCCAATGGTGACAAAGGGCACAAACGCACCTTGGTTTGTCTCGTTTAATGTGGCGAACATGTGTCCGTAACGATTAGTTTGGCTCATAGCGCGCCTCCTTCTGATAAAACACTGTGAACGTGAGCCAAATCTTTATCGCCTCGGCCACTTAAATTAACCACTAAAATTGTGTCTTCGGTTTGTTGCTCGGCATATTTCAGTGCATAAGCCAGTGCATGACTCGATTCTAGCGCAGGGATGATCCCTTCATTTTTAGCAAGGAGCTGAAATGCTTCAAGTGCTTCGGTATCGGTAATACCGACGTACTGAGCTCGGCCTGTTTCATGTAAATGAGCGTGTTGAGGACCCACCGCAGGGTAATCAAGGCCAGCAGAAACAGAGTAAGACTCTTCAATTTGGCCATCATTATCTTGCATAATGTACGTATAGGTGCCGTGTAAAATACCTTTCGTGCCTTTACATAAAGTAGCACCGTGCTGGTGGGTATCTAAGCCTTTACCCGCAGGCTCTACACCAATGAGTTTTACACTTGGCTCATCGATAAAATCAGTGAACATACCAATGGCATTTGAGCCACCCCCTACACAGGCTAATACGGCATCAGGCAAACGGCCTTCTGCTTTTAATACTTGCTGTTTTGCCTCTTCGCCGATCATTTTTTGGAACTCGCGAACCATGGTCGGGAATGGATGCGGACCTGCTGCTGTACCTAGCAAATAATGGGCATCTTTGTAGTTTGCAGACCAATCACGAAGTGCTTCGTTTACTGCGTCTTTTAACGTACCAGAACCGGCTGTAACAGGTATAACTTCTGCGCCCATTAACTTCATACGAAACACGTTAGGCTGCTGACGCTCAACATCTTTTGCACCCATATAAACGCGGCATTTTAAACCAAGTAGGGCACACGCAAGTGCTGTTGCAACACCGTGCTGACCAGCCCCTGTTTCTGCAATCACTTCTTTTTTACCCATGCGTTTTGTTAATAACGCTTGGCCCAGTACTTGGTTGGTTTTGTGTGCACCACCGTGAAGGAGATCTTCACGCTTTAAATACAATTTAACCTTGGGGTTTTTTATTAAGTTTCGGGTTAACGTTAATGGCGTTGGACGACCTGCGTACTCATTCAATAATTTTTCAAATTCTGCCTGAAAAGCAGGATCGTTTTGTGATTTATTAAACTCTGCTTCTAATTGCTTAAGTGCTGGTACAAGCAGTTGTGGTACGAACATACCACCAAATTCACCGAAATAAGCTGGATTTTGCATTCTAACCTCAATAATTTCTGATATGCGAAAACGCATTGTGTAATTTTGTTGGGCATTTTTTACCTGCTGACGCTTCTACGCCAGAATTTAGGTCAAGCCCCTTGGCACCGCGATAAAGCGCTGCATGAATATTCTCTGGATTTAAGCCGCCCGCTAACATAAATGGCACTGTGGCTGTGTCTAATATTGACCAATCAAAGGCTTCGCCAGTGCCACCTTTTTGGGTTTTGCTGTATGTGTCGTATAAGTGGCGGTCAACCCCTTCAAGTGGTTTTGGTAATGTGCCATTTACCGCTTGCGCTTTCCAAATTTCACAGCCAAGTGGCAACTGCTTTCTGAGACTTTGAATATACTCGCTATTCTCATCACCATGTAATTGGACGGCGGCTAATTTTAGGCTTTGTGCGTAGTCAACGACTTGTTCAAGTGGTGCGTTAACAAACACGCCAACATAGGCAAGCGGGGCACTTTGTGTCACTTGTTTTGCGCAGTCAATATCAACATAACGAGGCGATTTAGGGTAAAAAATTAACCCTCCATACACCGCACCACTTTGATAAGCAGCCTCAGCATCTTGTGAACGGGTTAAACCGCACACTTTATTTTCACCTAAAATCACCTTGCGGCAAGCTGCGTCTAAATCGCGTTCAGCCATGAGTGAACTGCCAATTAAAAAACCGTCACATAAAGGAGCAAGGCGTTTTACATCGTTGTGTGTGTATATACCAGACTCTGAAATAACTACTTTGTCGTTTGGTATTAAGGTGCGTAAGCGTTCAGTGGTTGCCAAGTCCGTACTTAAATCACGCAGGTCTCTGTTGTTAATGCCAATCAAACGAGCATTCAGTGCAAGTGCACGGCTCACTTCTTCTTCGTTGCTAACCTCAGTCAGCACCGACATATTTAAAGTATCTGCGACGTTATGCAGTGCTAAGTATTGATCATCATTGAGTACTGACAGCATTAATAAAATGGCATCACCGCCTGATAACCGTGCCAAATACACTTGGTACTCATCGATGAAAAAGTCTTTACAAATAATCGGTTGCTCAACCTGACTGCGCACATACTCAAGGTAGTGATAGCTTCCTTGAAAATATTTCTCGTCGGTTAATACGCTTATACAGGTTGCGTATTTTTTATAGACCGCTGTAATTTCATCTAAGTTAAACGGTTCACGGATAAGCCCTTTAGAAGGCGATGCTTTTTTACATTCTAAAATAAATTGTGTGCCTTTTGCTGCCAGCGCACCTTCAAAATCACGGGTGGTTGGCACAACATCCGCAATGAATGATGTAAGTGGACGCTGTGCTTTTCTGGTTTCAAGTTCGATACGTTTGTCGGCAACAATTTTGTCTAATACGTTAGCCATGACTTACCTCAATAATTGCGTTCAATGTGTTCATCGCGCTGCCAGATGCTAACAACTCGGTTACGTGTTTTGCGGCTGTTTTTAAGTCGCTTGCTTTGCCTGTTAGGTAAAGTAGCGCTGCAACGTTGGCAATAATGGCTGCGTTGTGAGCGTCTTCCCCTTGGCCTTGTAAAATCGCTAAACTGGCTTTCGCATTATATTCTGGGCCTTGACCTGCTAATTGTTCAAGTGAATAGTTTGCAAGACCAAAATCGTTTGCTGTCAGCGTGTACTCGGTTAGCTTGCCATCATTGAGCTCAACGACGTTGGTTTCGCCGTGTAGCGCAATTTCGTCGGTACCGGCTCCATGCACTACCATAGCGCGTTGCGTGCCGAGGGTTTTTAGGGTTTCGGCCATCGGTAAGCAAAGAGATGCATCGTAGACACCAAGCAATTGCACGTGGGGGGCGGCTGGGTTGGCAAGCGGACCTAAAATATTAAAAATAGTGCGGCTTTTCAGGGCAGTACGTACCCCCATCGCATGACGCACACCGCTGTGATAATGCGGGGCAAATAAAAATGCAAAGCCAGTGTTTTCTAAGCATGTGGCAGCTTGCTCTGGGCTCATATCAATATTGATGCCCAAGGCTTTTAGTAAATCAGCTGACCCCGAGTTACTCGATACGCTACGGTTGCCATGTTTTACCATATTGATACCCGCGGCTGCGGCAACAATGGCAGCCGTGGTACTTATATTAATCGTATTTGAGCCATCGCCACCGGTACCGCAGCTATCGGCTAACAGTGTTTTACTGGTGGTAAATGGCACTGCGTTGGCGCGCATAGATGCTGCAGCGCCAGCGATTTCGTCGCTCGTTTCACCTTTAAATTTTAACGCGATAAGTGCAGCAGTTAGCTCTATATCATTTAATTGGCCATTCATTATTGCATCGAATAAGGCACTTGATTGCTCAAACGATAAGTGTTGATTGGCCAATAATTGGTTTAACGGGGATAGGGTTGTTGCTTCCATGTTATTCCTCTACTGCACGCGTGCGGTTAAAAACTCAATACTTTGCTGTAATAGCAAGGCGCCGTTTGGCGTTAAAATCGATTCTGGATGAAACTGGTAACCAAGTGCATTATCTTGCGGGTGATAAATTGCCATTGGAATATTTTCATACGAGGCTATGACATCGACTGCGTCTGGCACTTTAGTTGCCATGAGTGAGTGATAACGCGCTACTGGCATTTTTTCACCCATCCCTGCAAATACAAGGTGATCAGACAACGCAATAATCGACGATTTACCATGTACGGTTTCACCTGCATGGCCAATCACGCCACCATAACTTTGTGTTAATGCTTGTTGGCCTAAACAAATACCTAGCATTGGGAAACGTCCCTTACAAAGCTCTATTAATGCCATTAAGCAGCCCGCATCTGAGGGGGCTCCCGGCCCAGGTGATAACACGAGTAATACTGGCACAGTTTCTTGGCACATTTTGTTATAAATGCTTTGTGCACTGATATTGTTACGGTATACCACTAACTCGCACCCTAACATAGAAAGTTCATCGACTAAGTTATAACTAAATGAATCAAAGTTATCTAAAAAGTAGATTTTATAGGCTGATGGTGTGTTCATTATTGTGCCTCATAAGTCGATTGAATTGCGGTAATCACTGCTTGTGCTTTAGCGCGCGTTTCATTGGCTTCTGACTGCGGGTCTGAATCAAACACCACGCCAGCACCTGCCTGTACATAAGCCATGCCGTTTTTCACAAAGGCTGAGCGAATTACAATACAGCTGTCCATCGCACCATCACCGGTTAAATAACCAACTGCACCACCGTAGCTACCACGGCGCTTTTGTTCTGTTTGACGTACAAGTTCAGCGGCTCGTACTTTGGGAGCACCGACTAAGGTGCCCATATTCATACATGCTTGATACGCATGCAGGGCATCAAGTTCAGGTTTTAATGTACCGACCACGCGTGAAACTAAATGCATCACTTGTGAGTAGCGGTCTACTTTTAATAGCTCTTTGGCATGGCGTGTACCCGGCACGCTTATGCGGGCGACATCGTTACGGGCTAAATCAACCAGCATTAAATGTTCAGCGCGCTCTTTTTGGTCGTTACGTAGTTCAAGTTCAATGCGGCTGTCTAAATCTGGGTTTATTTGTCCATTGGCAAATTTACCGCGTGGGCGAGTACCTGCAATTGGATACACTTCAACTTGCTTGCTATCAACACAATATTTAAGTGCTGACTCAGGCGATGCACCAAATAACACAAACTCTTCGTCGCGCATGTAAAACATGTAAGGACTGGGGTTTTGTTGCTTAAGTTGGCTGTAGGCATGAAGTGAATCTGGGCAGGCAAGAGAAAAAGTACGTGATGGTACGACTTGGAAGATATCGCCATCGACAATGTTCTTTTTTAATTTGATGACATGCTCGCAGTATTGCTCATCGCTGACATCAACCGAGACAGGGCTTGCACCGCTTTGCTTTTGTCCTTGGTATTGCGCTGCGTTGTCACATACGCTGTTCAAGCGTTCTAGCTGCTGACCGACTTCGAAGCAGTTGGCGTGCACTTCTGGGCCGTTAAACACATTACCAATCAACTCGGTGGTTTTGGCTTGATGGTCAATTATCACAAGTGTTTCGGCTAAATAGAAAACATAGTCTGGACAGCTGTTTTCACCTTCAGGTACGTCAGACAGCGTTTCAAAATTTGCGACCATGTCGTAGGCAAACACCCCGCCAAGAAAGACTGAAAAAGGGTTGTCTGTGGTGCTTTTTATACTGTTTATACAGCTACGAAGAGCGCTAAAAGCATTGTCGGCAATTAGTTTGCTGGCTTCGTCAATATCGCTCGCTACTTCGTTGTAGGTCAATGTGAGTGTGTCTTCAATAAGCACTGCATCGCAGTTTTGCACATGGCTTTGTAAATAAGGTAGTAATTGTTTGCCGTTATTTGACTGTGCTGTCAGTGTGACGTGTTTACCATGGCAAACAATACGTAGCGCTGAGTCAACCAAAATTAGGCTTTTGACACTGTCTTTAGAGTCAATTTCTGCAGACTCTAACAGCAGTGAATTAGGTTTATCGAGTAAACTGTATAACGCAAGTGGGCTACTAATGTAGTCACGCACTTGAGTGATACTGGTTACCTCACCCGGTGTCGTTGTTATATGACTAAAAATCAAACCTTATTCTCCCTCATTCCCAATAATAAAAACCCCGCAAAGCGATGCTTAAGCGGGGTTCGTATAATAATGTCTATAAATTAGATAGACCCTTACCGTCCCGCTAAGCCAGGCGCCACCACCAATGATGTGTAAGAGTTGCTATGTTATTCATTTATAAAACCTTAAAATTTAGATATAAAAAAACCCGCTACATGAGCGGGTTTTGAAATCGTATAGACACGACAATTCGTCACCCGCTAGTTACGAGTGCCACCACCAAATTGTGATTTGAATTGTTTTGTTCATTGTTATTTCTTTTTCAACGTGTCTTAAAGTGCATACAGTAAAGCGTACCTGAGCCGATACTGTCAAGCATTAATTTACAACAATTAGTATAAAATCTTTGTTATACTCCTATCAATGATTCAAGAACTTACGTTAAGCAGTCTTTTCCTTTGATAAAATACGATTTACATAGCCACACCACATATTCTGATGGTCAGCTATCAGTCGAGCAACTATTACACCGCGCGGTTGAAAAAAATATAGATGTGTTCGCAATTACCGATCACGACACATTGGCGGCGATAGCCCCTGCACGTGACATCATTGCGAATGACGATTTACCGCTTAAATTAATTGCCGGTGTTGAAGTGTCAACTAAGTGGGAAAGCTTTGAAATTCATATTGTTGGTTTAAATATCGACGATGAGAATGAAGCCTTGATTTCGCTATTAAGCTCGCAACAGGCGAAGCGTGAAGAGCGTGCTATCGAGATAGGTCATCGCCTCGCAAAAAATGGCTTTGAAGGTATTTATGACGAAGCGAAAGCATTTGCCGACAATGCCCAAATTACCCGCGGGCACTTTGCTCGCGCACTCATTGAGCGCGGCGTAGCCAAAAACTTTCCAGGTGTCTTTAAAAAATACCTAGGCCGTGGCAAAACAGGCTATGTACCAAGTTGCTGGTGCGATATGCAAACGGCGATAGCGGCTATTCATCAAGCGGGTGGGGTGGCTGTTCTGGCGCATCCTGGTCGTTATCAAATGTCGAATAAGTGGTTGCGTAAGTTGATAGTCGAGTTTAAAAACGCGGGGGGCGATGCAATGGAAGTTGCACAACCCCAGCAAGCACCGAGTGAACGCCAGTTTTTAGGTGAGCTTTCTAGAGAATATGATTTACTCGCCTCACAGGGGTCAGACTTTCATTTTCCTACAAGCTGGTTGGAGCTGGGAAAAAATTTATACTTACCCAAAGATTGCCAAGGTGTTTGGCAAGCGTGGGAAGGGCAATAGGAGTGTGTAATGAGTCAGTTTTTTCATATCCATCCAGATAATCCACAACCGAGATTAATTAGTCAAGCTGTTGATATTATTAAACAAGGTGGAGTTATCGTGTACCCAACTGATTCGGGTTATGCGATTGGTTGCAGTATTGGTAATAAACAAGCAAAAGAGCGCATAGAACGTATTCGAGGCATTGAAAAACACCATAATTTTACCTTGGTATGTCGCGATTTATCTGAGCTCTCAACATATGCACGTGTAGACAATCAGCTGTTTAGGCTGATTAAAAATAACACACCAGGACCGTACACCTTTATTTTTAAAGGAACCAAGGAAGTTCCTAAACGTTTACTAAACGAAAAGAAAAAAACCATTGGTATTCGCGTTATTGAACACCCGATTACATGTGCCTTATTGGCTGAATTAGGGGAGCCGTTGATGTCGTGTTCCTTAATTTTACCGGGTGAGCAATTCACCGAAGCTGATCCCGATGAAATTCGTGATCGCATCGAAAAGCAAGTTGATTTAATTATTCATGGTGGTTATCTTCCTGAACAGGCCACTACAGTGATTGATTTATCAGATGATGATATCGAAATTTTACGTGTTGGTTGTGGCGATACTAAACCGTTTGAAATATAGAGACATCATTGACAAGCTCAGAGCGTAATGCCCCAAACGACATACAAGAGCCAGTGCAGCAAAAGCTGCCACTGGCTTTTTTGCATGGTAAAGCGGTGGTCGACAAGCCTGAAGATTTATACATTCCACCCGATGCACTTGAGGTTATTTTAGAGACCTTTGAAGGTCCGCTCGACTTACTCTTGTATTTAATTAAAAAGCATAAATTAGATGTACTAGAGCTGTCGATTTTTAGTATTACGGAACAATACGTTCGCTATGTTGAAATGATGAGTGAGTTTCAACTCGAGCTTGCGGGTGAATACCTAGTGATGGCAGCCTTGTTAGCACAAATTAAATCACGATTGCTGTTACCAAAACATGAGGAACTGGAAGAAGACGACGATCCGCGCGCAGAGCTAGTCAGACGCTTACAAGAATACGAGCAATTTAAAAAAGCAGCAGAAAACCTTGACGAGATCCCTCGAGAAGGTCGTGATATTTTTGTAGCAGAGGCATTAGCCCCCGAGTTTAGCGAGCGTGAAGCGCTATTACCAGACGTCGAAATGAAAGACTTATTACTTGCATTAAGCGATGTAATGGCACGTGCTAAAACATTTGAACATCATCATATCACCGCAGAAGCACTGTCTACTCGTGAGCGCATGAGCTTAATTTTAGACAAGCTATCCGAAGCCCAATCACAATTACCATTCCATACGCTGTTTACCGTTGAAGAAGGCCGAAGCGGTGTCGTTGTAAGCTTTATCGCTATGCTAGAGCTGGTAAAAGAAAACCTCATAAGCTGCTTTCAAGTTGATGCCAATAGCCAGATTTACGTAGGGCTGGTGGAAGAAAGTTAAAGTTTAAAGCTGTCAGAGTTTAGACACCCGTTTTACTGAGAGAAGCTTTTAATCCACTAACCACTGACTATTCTAATGTTACTTGTGCGTATACGCACAGAAGCTGTTTGTTTTACGCTATTTTCATTGTATTACAGCTGAGCTAAGCTGTGTTTAGTTTCATGGTTCTCATGGGAAATGAGTATGTTAAAGAATTCAAAGTCAAGTTACGGCTGGGTAGCTATCTTACTTCACTGGTTAATGGCACTTGGAGTATTTGGTCTGTTTGGCTTAGGTGTCTATATGGTTGAGTTAACCTATTACGATACGTGGTACAAAGGCTCTCTTGATTTACACAAAAGCGTTGGCATTACCTTAGCTGCTTTATTATTGTTTCGATTTGGCTGGCGTTTATTAGGCACGCAACCAGACCCTGTTGCAGGAAGCTCTAAAGCGGTAAACATGGCTGCGCACTCTGTACATAAATTAATTTATTTAGCCCTTATTGTCATTGTTACATCTGGCTACTTAATTTCGACGGCTGACGGCCGTGCGATCGACGTATTTAACTTATTTGCTGTTCCGGCTTTACCCGAGTCGGTGGCTAATCAAGAAGATATTGCAGGTAAAATTCACTTTTATGCCGCGTATGGGCTTATAGGTGTTGTTGTTTTACATGCTTTAGGGGCACTAAAACATCATTTTATCGATAAAGATAAAACCTTAATTAGAATGATCAAACCATTGAAGGATGATTAATATGAAAAAATTATTATTAAGCACAGCACTAAGCGCTGCACTTTTATCTACAGCGAATGCAAATGCCGCAGACTATGTGATTGATACAGACGGTGCTCACGCATTTGTTACATTTAAAATCAAACATTTAGGCTATAGCTGGTTACACGGTCGTTTTAATACGTTTTCAGGTGATTTTAGTTACGATGACAAAGCACCGGATGCATCAAAGATCAATGTCACTATTGACACAAAAAGTATCGATTCGAACCATGCTGAACGTGATAAGCACTTACGTGGTAAAGATTTCTTAAATGTAGATAAATACCCTACAGCGACGTTTAAAAGCACATCAATCAAGTTTGATGAAGAAGGCGATGAAGCCGATGTCACTGGTGAGTTTACACTTAACGGTGTAACAAAAACGATTACTTTTGAAATTGATAAAATTGGCGAAGGTAAAGATCCATGGGGTGGTTACCGTGTTGGTTTTGAAGGTGAAACAAGTTTAAAACTGGCTGATTATGGTATTGATTACAACTTAGGCCCAGCATCAACTCATGTTGATATTGGCCTGTTTATCGAAGGTATTCGTAAGTAACGACTACACGAAACGTGCCGCTTAATGGGCGGCACTTTCATTTCTATCTCTTAACCTTTTTTCTAAGATTGGTTTTAAGTTATCTGGCAACCATCGTACTAAGATATCTTCAAAACTTTGTGTATGCGCTATTTCCTCCAGCGCTTTATCTAACAAGGTAATCATTGCATGGCCTTGTTCATTGTTTGTGCAGCCAATATAACCAACACTTAATTTAGGCGCTTCAGAGAGTGTTAGTTGGGTTAGTTCATTCTCGAATCCCATCGAGTGCGCCAAATAATAATGTTCACTTGGGTATCCTAATAAAATATCAATGCGCTTTTTGTGTAGCATATAAGTTAAGCTTGCAAGGGTATCGCGGCCTGGTCTTGAGATAATATTTGCATCATGGCTTGAGTTAATTACGTTATCTATATTACTGCCAAATGAGCGGCTCATTGATACACCTAATGCAAGGTGTTTGTCGTTAAGTAATGACTTTAGTTATACCGGCTTAGAGGGATCTAAATTAAGTTTTTCAATTAGCTCTTTACGAATCGCAAAGGAGGGTGACAAACCTACAGTGGACGTGTGTGTTGTAAATGCAATGTGTTGTTTGCGATGTTCGCTTTGATATAGAGACAACATGCAGTAATTATTGTGTGGATTTGATAGCTCATGAATGGCACGACTAGCAGGCAATAAAGTGCGTGTGAAAGTGTAATCGGGTAGAGCATTTTTAAGCAGTTTAATGACACTTTCGTCACGTCCCATGCCTTCGTAACGGTCATTCATTATGTAGTAGGGGGCAAAATCAACTACGATCCATTCAATCGTTTTAGATTGATTAGTTGCATTTGCAAAAGGGCACAAAAAAAATAGTAAAAAAAACCATGCCAAACGCATTTTCACTACCTATTCGTAGGTTAAAAATATAAGTGTAGCAGGAATTTAGATAAGCGTACGAAAGTTAAAAACTAAAACGCCAGCGTGGTATGCTGGCGCTTTTTCGGTTTGGGTTTAGTTGGCCTTTAACCATTTTACAAATTGGCGTGCATCGCTCGCCTTTTGGAAGATGGCATTCTTTAGGCCTTGCGTGTCGCTAAAAATTACACGCTGTTTGTTAACCGAAATTGATTGCACTGGATGTGCTATTTGGATCAAAGATCCATTGTATTTGTATGACATAATAAAACTCACTCTTTCTTTTTGTCAGTGTTCTGTAGAGCTTTGTAAGGGAACTTATAATACAGACTGACATTTGTTGTCTTGCCTACAGTGTTGACTATATTTGTGACAGTTTGGTGATAATTTTAAAATTCATCAAAATGTCATTGAGTCACACAGGTGCAAATATTTATACGAATATGCGGGAATTACTGGATCAAGGTAAGGGGTTAACCGCGAGGTTTATAAAAACCAGACGAGTAGACTACTGCAATAAATATTTAAACGCAAGTATTATTTTTCTGGATGTTTATTAGAAACACGCGTATTCTTTACGGGCACAATAATAACAACACAGAAGTACATAAATGAACTACCTTTTGGTGTCAGATATATTCGGAAATACAGCACATTTATCACAGCTTGCGCAGCAGCTTAGTGGCAAAGTCAGTTTGTGTGAACCTTATTTAGGAGAAATACAAACACCGGTTTCTGAGCACGTTCAATATCAACACTTTTTGAATCAGTGTGGTCACGACACCTATCTTGAGCGAGTCTACATTAAAATGGCCGCTGTTAAGCGACCAACTACGATCATTGCCTTTAGTGCGGGAGCATCAGCAGTTTGGCGAGCGCAAGCAGAATTACAAAACCCCTACATAAAGAAAATTATTGCATTTTACCCATCACAAGTTAGAAATCACCTTGATTTATCGGCGACAGTGCCTTGTCAGTTTATTTTTGCGCACAGTGAAGCACATTTTGATATTGAACCGGTGGTGGCTACACTCAGAGATAAACCGAATGTCAGCTGTGAAGTATCACAGTATGCCCATGGTTTTATGAACCCGTTATCTGATAATTTTGATCATGCTGGTTACCAAGCATATATAGAGCAACTTTTCACCAAAAAATGCAATGAACAACTTGTAACGAACTAGTAAAACTAGTCTATAGTCATGAGTAAACAACAATTTAGTTAATGACTATGACTAACCCATATAAATACTGCCATTTTTTATCAAACCCCGTTGCTAAGCCGCCATGCCGCATGATTAACGCGGCAATGTATGGTTTTTTCGTGTCTGCTTGTGAGCAAAAAATGCAGCAATATGTCGATGCGACACTCAATACAGTTGCAAATGATTCTGTGTCATTCAATGTGTTAGGCAGTGTGTGTTTACTCACGTTTACTGATATTGAAAAAATATCGTCTCTGACCCCTCCGTTTTCTGAACAGGGCTGGATGCAAGAAACCGACATTATTATTTGGTTACCTGTTTCTAAAGTGGTTAATGGTGATATTGCCCACCTGTATTGGTATCCCGCCTTCATTAGTGTGAATAATATTTATGCGCTAATAAATGGGCGTGAGGTATGGGGTTACAACAAATATTTATGTGACTATGACATGCCCACACCGGCGAACAAAACATCACGTTTTTCAATTTCATTGCCGTGTTTTGATGTGTTCTCGGCTAATTCAAAGCTTGCAATGCATGAACTATTATCAATTGAACAAGACAATATCAACACATCAGAAAACTTATTAGATAACCTTGCTCTTTTTTCGAAGCGAGTGGCTGATTTTTTTGATGATGAAGTTAAAGGCGTGGATTTTTCATTAATTAAGCAACTGTTTGAGGGGTTTATTCACCCGCAAATGGATCAAATATTGTTTAAGCAATTCCCAGATGGAGAGGGTACAAGTGCCGTTTATCGCTCTGTTGTGCATTCTCCATCAGTGATAAAAAAAATTCACCAACTTAAGTTGTTAACTAATAATTTTACCCTTGATGTGAAGTCAGTAGCGAGTTTTCCGTTGCACGATATGTTTGGTATTCAATTAGGAAGCCAAGCGGTACATTTGCCTTTTTACATCAATATGGACTTTGATCAACTTGGCGCAAGCCAGGTTTTACCTGCGTAAAGGATGACCATGAGCAAAGAAAAAATCACAATCGTAGGGGGTGGCGTTGCTGCAATGACTGCCGCGGTGTATTTAACCGAGCAAGAAGATTGGCAGCAACATCGCGAAATAACCGTTTATCAACAAGGGTGGCGCTTAGGAGGTAAAGGCGCAAGTGGTCGCAATCAGCACTTTGGTCAACGTATTGAAGAGCATGGCTTGCATGTGTGGTTTGGTGCTTATGTAAATAGCTTTCGCACTTTGCAAGGGGTCTACAATAATTTGGACAGGCCAGCGAGTTCCCCGCTTGCAACTTGGCAACAGGCGTTTAAGCCGCATAGTTTTATTGCATTACAAGAGTTTATCGATAACGAGTGGCAAACATGGCCGATAGATTTCCCAACCGTTGCGGGTAATCCAGCAGATGGAAGCTTGGATATTACAGTGTGGGATTTTGTTACGATGACACTGGCTTGGCTGAAAAAATGGACCGAAGACATTGAAGATGTCTGTGAGCAACACGCAAAAACCACATTAGTTACTAAAAAGCCACGAGATCAGTTTTTACTAAAGCACCTCTATCAGCAAATAAAAGCGAATATTGATACTCAGGTTACCTCGGCAAAACAGTTTATTGATGACATTGAATCGGATGCGGCCGAGATTATCTCCACTCCTCGCTCTTTACTTACGCACTTACAACAGTTTACCGCACAGCAAACAACCCACACAGACAAGCAAGCTGATCGTTTAGTGATTTGGTATATCGTTCGCAAATTAAAGCGTTGGTTTAAAGAGCAAGTAATAGAGTTACTGGATGATAATGCACAACTGCGCAGGCTATATATTTGTGCCGATCTGGCTATTGCTATGCTGACAGGTCTGATAAAAGATAAAGTTTATCGCGATGGTTTTGGGGTAATTAATTGTTATGATTTTCGTCAATGGCTCGAAAAAAATGGTGCAAATAGAGCCTATAGCGTTAATTCTGCTCCTGTACGAGGTTTTTATGACTTGGTGTTTGCATACCCCAATGGCGACTTTAACAAGCCTAATGTTGAGGCCGGTGTTGCAGCACTTGCCATGCTAAGAATTGGCCTTTGTTATAAAGGGGGAGTGATGTGGAAAATGCAAGCAGGCATGGGAGATGTCATTTTTGCTCCTATTTATGAGCTACTCAAAAAACGCGGTGTAAAATTTAAATTTTTCCACCAGCTTACACAATTAACGCCGGGTCAAGATTCTCATGGGCAAGCTGTGGTATCGCATATTGAACTGCGTCAGCAGGTCAGCTTAAATTCGGGTGAATATGCGCCGCTTATCAATGTAAAGCAGCTGCCTTGTTGGCCAAGTGAGCCGCTCTTAGACCAAATAAACCCGCTACAAGCGCATTTGTTGCAAGAATATCAGGTTAATTTAGAGTCGTTCTGGAGTGACTGGCCAGAAGTATATGAAGCGCATTTTAAGCAGCCACTTCCAAGTCTTACGTTAGTGCATGGAGTTGATTTTGATACCCTAATATTGGGGGTATCTGTTGCTTCGCTTGAGCATGTGGCGGCAGATTTGCTTAGCGACGATAATGCCCTTGCTTTACAAGCAAGTAAAGTGAAGAGTGTTGCGACACAAGCTTGCCAAGTTTGGTTGAATAAAACTGATCAACAACTCGGCTTTACCGATACCAATTCGGCTCAAGAAGGGCCTATATTAAGTGGTTTTTTTGAACCCTTCGATACATGGGCTGCAATGAGCAATCTCGTTGACAAAGAGGCGTGGCCAGACAGTGATCCGCCCGTTAATATTGCCTACTTTTGTAGCGCTTTTACGTGTGAGCATTATCCACCCGCTACGGCACATCATTTTCCTGAGCAAATGAAAGCTGAGGTGAAACATAATATGCAGTATTTATTCAGCGTTGATATGCAAGCATTGTGGCCGCACGCTTATACCAATAATAAGTTTGACTGGCAGGTGTTTTACCAAGATCCACACAGTATTTTGCCTGTTTTAGAGCAACAGTATTGGCGGGTAAATATTGATCCCAGTGAGCGTTATGTACTCTCTGTTACAGGGTCGAGCAAATTTAGATTAGCGACTGATGGCAGCCACTATAAAAACTTACGCCTTACTGGCGATTGGATAAAAACAGGCGTTAATGCTGGCTGTGTTGAAGCGGCGGTGATGGCTGGCATGCAAACGTCACGCTCACTCTGTGGCTTTCCAAGTCAAATTAGCGGCGAACACGCTTTTGAAAAAGGGTAATGTTTAGTCAACAGCGACTTTAATGTGACATAAAAGCCGTTAACCCTCTGCTTTTTATGCGACTTTACAGCGTTGTTTGGTCTATACTTACTGGAAATTACAATAATTTAACATACGTCCCTCTTTTTAAGGTCTAAAAACGAATGAAACGTCCTTATCAATTCAATCCTAAACTCACTATGCTTGCGAGTAGCTGCTTAGCGGCATGTGTCATGGGTAATGCCTCAGCGCAAAATACAGAGGCTGAAAAGGACATGGAAGTTATTAGTGTCTATGCACAGAAGCGTCCGCAATCAATTCAAGACGTCAGTGTTGCGGTAAGCCAAGTGAATGGCGAACTTTTAAAAACGCAGCATTTTAAAGATTCAACCGAAATAGGGTTATTTGCACCGAACGTGAAAATAACGCAAAACGCGGCCGAGGGCACACCTCCCGCCGTCAGTATTCGGGGAATTGGCTTACTTGATTATAATACTGCGAATACATCGCCTGTAGCTATGTACCTTGATGGCGTGGCGGTTGGTTCGGCAAATAACCAAATTATTAACCTGTATGACGTAGAGCATGTTGATATTTTGCGTGGCCCGCAAGGCACGTTATTTGGTCGAAACTCAACCGGTGGGGCAATTTTAATCCGCACAAATAGGCCTGAGTTTGAGCAAGCAGGGTCGTTAACACTGGGTATTGCCAACAATAACGCCAGTAGCTTAGAGGGGATGTGGAACCAACCGCTGGGCGATGAAACGGCGATGCGGTTAGCATTCAATTATCAAGATTATGACTATTCGACACAAAATAATTTTTCTGCATCACCGACCGCGGGCATGGAGCAAAAAAATGCACGGCTGTCACTGTTAAGTCAATGGGATAACGTAGAGCTTTACCTGCAAGCACATATTGAAGATTGGGATGGCATTTCGCAGCCAGTGGGGAGTATCGGTATTATAGCAAACCCATTAACGGGTGAATTATGTTCGCCAGCCGATGCGGGTTCAACACGGTGCTTTGATAGCTTTGGGTTTAACGATGGGAGTGACGACTTTTTTACTGTGAGTGTTAATAATGACTCACCGCATAAATCAGACGGCTATGGCTTTATCGGCGAATTAAATTGGCAGTCGAGTGATAACACAACGGTGACCTCCGTAAGTAGTTTTAATAATTTAGAGCGAAGCCATGCATTTAATTGCGATGGCTCACCAGCTAGGTTGTGCGAAGGAGTGTTAGGTTTAGACACCCATTTATTCAGTCAAGAGTTTAGGGTCCTTAATGAATTTACTCATTACACGCTGACCAGTGGGGTGTATTTTGCTGATGAAACGATTAAGCAAGATAACATCAATGATATTTTACGCGACTTTCGTGGTATTTTGCCTGCAGATTTAACGGCCACATTTTATTACGATAATCATATCGATACACAAAACGTAGCGCTATTTAGCCAAATTGAAGTGCCATTAGCCACGCGTTGGTTGCTCACTGCGGGTCTACGTTACGATTATGAATCACTTGAATACAGCTCTACATCAACCTTAAATGTGGTAGTCAACCCCAATGATTTAGCAGGGGTTTTAGTGCCATTTTACACGGTTTCTGATAAGCAATCCGATAATGGCATTACCGGTCAGTTTGCTCTCAATTATACGTATTCTGACACAGCGAACCTGTATTATCGTTTTGCTAATGGCAGCAAAAGTGGCGGGTATAATGGCGGCTTTTTATCATCTGAAGAACAAGCAATCTTAGCTGATTACGGCAAGGAGCGTTTAAATGCCCATGAGGTTGGCCTGAAAACGTATTGGCCGGAACAACGGTTACGAATGAGCTGGGCTGCGTTTTATTATGATTATAATGACCAGCAAGTGTTTATGAATCAAGCCTCTGAAACACCGCAAATGCCGCCTGTTCAATTGCTTGAAAATGTAGCCGACTCTATAATTTATGGTCTCGAAAGTGAAATAAATTATCAGCCCACCCAACAACTCGCTATGCAGTTATCAGTGGGCTATATTCCTCATGCCGAGTACGAAGAGTATGTCGATCCATTGGGTAATAGTATCACCGATAATCAATTACCTTTTACTTCAAAATGGGATGTATCGGCAGGGTTGCAGTATGATACGCGGTTAATGAATAACCCGTTTTCAGCCAATGTGATGGTTGACTATCAGTCAGCATTTTACTTTGATCAAAATATGAACCCGTACGCCCGTCAAGAAAGCTACAGCCTTGTTAATGCACACTTTAAATATGATGTAGATAACTGGTCGTTTATATTATGGGGAAAAAATCTATTTGATACAGAGTACAGTCAGTTAAAATTCGATTTGAGCTCATTTCTGGGTATGTTAGAAGACTTTAAAGGAGAAGGGCGACGTTATGGCTTTGATGTGGCTTTTCAATTTTGATGATTTATGACTTTTGTTTATTAGGGGCGCTGTGAATGCGGTTAAAGCTATTCTTAGGCAGTTTGCTTTTTCTATTTTATTCAACATATTCAGTGTGCGCCGAACAAGCGTTTATATATACAGACGCATCTTTTGAGCAGAACCTACATGATGTCGGGCAAATATTAGCTGCGAGAGACAATCGATTTCCTCAATCTGCGGCTGATATTAAACGCTGGCGTGCCACAAAAAGGCCACAATCACGTATCAGTTCGATTGGGGGCGGTTACTGGTTGATTGTCGATATAGAAAATCAAAGTGATATCGAAGACCTTGTCCTGTACCCCTACAATACCTTGGTTTCAAAAATAGAAAGTCGGATTTATGACCTAACCGATGTTTCTCAACCTGTACGAAGTTTTGTGACAGGTGGCGTCGAAAAAAACCAATTTGCATTTCACTATGGAAACCGCCTAAACCTTGAAAAAGGCAAGCGCTATACGTTGATCACACATTTTGAAAGCGATTATTTTTATACTCCTGCAAAGTTAATCTTAACGCCGTATCAAGATTATTTCGAAATTATCACGCTCGAAAATGTAATCATCATGCTGTGTTTTGGGGTCGGTATAGCGCTTGGTTTGTATAACCTGTTAATTTATTTAGTGTCTAAAGACGTCACGCATTTATATTATGCTTTATTCACCGCTTCGTGGGTGTTCGCATGGAGTCATTTCTTTCATATTTCGGATCAATTGTTTGGGTATTATAACCCGCACTTACATTGGCTAGGTTTTGCACTCACGCCACTGACCAACATTTTATTTTACAATAATCTCCTTAAGTTAAAGGAAACGTTTCCGAAATTATCGCAGCTGTCTCTGACTGTCGGGGTTATCGCAACATTGGGGATCCCATTTTGTGTTGTGTGGCCTAGCTTTGGTTTTTATTGGTCAACATTAGTAACGGGTGTCGCTTTGTGTTTAGGCTTGTATATCGGTGTACGTTGTATGTTGATTGGCTTCAAACCTGCACGTTATTTTGTACTGGCCTATGTTGCCAT
Source organism: Pseudoalteromonas sp. PAB 2.2 (assembly GCF_001938575.1). NCBI lineage: Bacteria > Pseudomonadati > Pseudomonadota > Gammaproteobacteria > Alteromonadales > Pseudoalteromonadaceae > Pseudoalteromonas > Pseudoalteromonas sp. PAB 2.2. The sequence goes on along the minus strand of NZ_LYPI01000008.1, from coordinate 538,451 downwards.
GATGGTGCCTAACATGGTGGGTAATCTTACAAACTTAGGATTATTGCCTGCCACGTCGATGAATTTATATTTATTAGGACTGATTGGCACCGCGATGGATGCTATGCTACTAGCGTTTGCTGTCGCTGATAAATTTAGGTTGTTGCATGAGGATAATGTTGAGCTTAATAAAAATCTCGAGCAAAAAGTACAGTTAAGAACACTTGAACTTGAAGAATTAGCCGATGAATTACGAGACGCAAATGAAGCTAAAAGTCGCTTCTTAGCCAATATTAGCCACGAAATACGCACACCCATGACGTCGATTATTGGCTATGCTGATGGCATTATGCTTGGTGATATTAAGCCTCATGAACGAAATCATGGCATCGGTGTCATTTTACAAAATAGTCGCCATGTACTCGGCCTTATTAATGATATTTTGGATATGTCGAAAATAGAGGCGAATAAGCTTGAAATTGATCTAATTGAAACCGATTTATTTGCCACGATAGCGAATATTGAATCACTTATTGGTAAGCAAATACGTGATAAAGGCTTAAAATTTAGCGTTGATTATCAATTCCCTCTGCCTGATTACATCGTGACCGATCCTAGCCGATTAAGGCAAATATTATTAAACTTGACGACCAATGCACTAAAATTTACTCAGGTTGGGCGAATAACGCTTACGGTGAGTTGTGAGAATAATACCTTAGCGATCAGTGTGAAAGACACCGGTATTGGCATGACAGATTCTGAACAAAAGTCGTTATTCAGTGCCTTTTACCAAGCGGATTCGAGTATTTCTCGTCAGTATGGTGGCACAGGTTTGGGTCTTAATATTTCTAAAAGTTTAGCGCTAAAACTGGATGGTGATATCAGTGTAAAAAGTTACGTTGGCTCAGGTAGTGAGTTTACTTTAACAATCGCTGTGTACACAACAGACAATACGCGTTGGCTCAATGATATGAGTGAAGTTAGATTAGTCGAAACCTCTCCGTTTAGTAAACTTGATGCGCCAGAAAATTTAAAAGGTCGGGTGTTACTCGCTGAAGATCACCCTGACAACAGACGTTTATTTGCACGTATTTTAGAGCGTATGGGGCTAACAGTCACAACGGTTGAAAACGGTAAAGATGCCGTGCAGCAAACGCTTGAGAACACATTTGACCTAATATTACTTGATATTCAAATGCCAATTATGGATGGTCAAGAAGCACTGAAAATGATGCATGCGACGGGGATCTCGGTGCCCATTATTGCTTTAACCGCGAACACGATGAAGCATGAGGTAGAGCGTTACATGAACCAAGGTTTCACCGATTTAATTGCAAAGCCCATAGACCGTAATGCATTTAGTCATAAAATTGCCAGTTACCTAGACTGCGATGAGTTGGCTGATATAAAGCTACCTGAACACGAATTCCAACTGCTTAAGGATGACTATATCAAAGGACTTAAAAATCAATATGCCGATATGCGTACGCAATATAAAAAAATGGATATCGAAGGCTTAAGTCGAAATGTGCACATGTTAAAGGGCGCAGCCAACATGTTTGAGTGTGAGACGCTTTATATCAAAGCACTTGCTGTTGATAGTGCATTAAAAAATGACACCGTAACGCTAGACACGCAGTTGTTTGCCTCGCTATTCAAGGCCATGGAAGACGAAATAGACAAAGTGTGTCATTAATGATTTGAATAATGGGTATTTCCATACATACGCAGACAGTGCAGACAAATCTTGGTATTAATAGATACTCACAAAGCATATTCAACCGACTAGTTGCTAAAACGTTATGATGCAGTATCAACATATTTCAGTGCCAGAGCAGGGTGAACAAATCACCATCGATAAAAATGGCCAGTGGTGTATTCCTGACAATCCAGTAATCGCTTACATTGAAGGGGATGGTGTTGGGCAAGATATTAGCCCCGTTATGCGAAGTATCGTTGATTCTGCTATTGAGGCGGCTTATCAAGGAGAGCGTCGGATTCACTGGATGGAAGTGTTTAACGGTGAAAAAGCGGCCGCACTCTACGACGGAGATTGGTTTCCACAAGAAACACTCCATGCCGTAAGGCAATTTAAAATTGCCATAAAAGGTCCTCTAACCACTCCTTTGGGTGGGGGCTTTCGTTCTTTGAACGTCGCACTTCGCCATGAAATGGATTTATTCGTTAATATGCGGCCTATCCGCAGTTATCCGCATTTACCCTCACCATTAAAAGAGCCTGAAAAAACCCACATAACCGTTATTCGCGACAGTTCAGAAGATGTTTACTCGGGTATTGAATGGCAAGCTGGCAGTATTGACAACGAGCGAATGCTCGACTTTTTATGTCAAGAAATGGGGGTGACACGATTACGTTTTGATACCCAGTGTGGGCTTGGCATTAAAAATAGTTCAAAAGAAGCGGCCGAGCGTTTGATGCGATATGCACTCAATTATGCACTAAAACAACAAAGTAAATCTTTAACTGTGGTGCATAAAGGGAATGTATTAAAGTTTACAGAAGGGGCGTTTAAACGCTGGGCCTTTGCGGTTGCAGAGCAAGAGTTTAATGCTGTTGCCCATGAGAATGGCCGTTGGTTGCTAGTAAAGCGTGACAATCAGGACGATTTAGTCATTAAAGAAGTGATTGCCGATAATATGCTTCAGCAGGCGTTGCTTACACCAGAACAATTTGATGTAGTCGTAACCACCAATCAAAATGGTGATTATTTGGCCGATATGTTGACTGCACAAGTCGGTGGCGTTGGTATAATGCCAGCAGCAAATTTAAATAATGAGGTGGCTTTTTTTGAGCCAACACATGGCACTTTTAACCGGATAGCGGGTGAAAACACGGCGAACCCAAGCAGTAGTATTTTAAGTGCAGTAATGATGCTGCGTTTTATGGGGTGGCAGGAGGCTGCACAAAAAATTGAGTCAGCTCTGGAAGAAACATTATTGGCAAAAGAGCTTACCTTTGATTTGGCTGACTATGTCACCGGTGCGACGATGCTTAATTGCAGTGATTTTGCAAAAAGCATCATCGCTCGAATAAGTAACTCAAAGTAATGCGCATATTAAGCAGCGTGTGCGCTATTAATGGCGTAGACGCATGGTTTACCTGTCAGTGCTGCGGCACGTTGGTAAATGTGCTTTGCACCAGGCTCGTCGCTTGTAATACCTGTTAGCGTATCCATAAGAGCAACTACTAAAATAGCCGGTACTTGGCAGCAATACTCATCAAGTACCGCCGGCGTCGTTTGAGCATCTACATGACAATGTGGATGAGTGCGTACAGAGCTGTAGGCAGTTAACAGTGTTTCGGTTGGTAAAACATCATCTGCTTGGTGTTTCGTTTTACGACACTGACACCCAAATTCATCAACCAGTGTTGCAAGAATCTGGTATATCTCGTCACACGCAATTTCGCTTTTTTTACAAAGTTGCTGTTCAATAAGAGTATGTAATTGACCATTAATGTAAAGGCCGTCTTGTTGAGTGAATTGTGCTGAAGTTTCCATATCAAGTTCTCTTTGTTTATGTGCTTAACTTCACTCTAGCCTGACACTCATTATTAATGAAATTGTTGTTTTCAATAACTGATATTGATTTTATCAATATTGTTAATTTGTTACCTGTCGGCCACTGTATTTGCAAAAGCTAATAGTTCTCGACGCAGCCATTGGTGCGGGTTTGCATGGTGTAATAATGGACTCCACAGCATTTTTACTTCAATGGGAACAATTTGAAATGGCACTGGACTTATGACTAAATCGGTGTGTTTTGCGAGCAACATCGCTTGACGACGAGGCAGCGTGGCTATCAATTTAGGCGATTGGCAGAGCAAGCTTGCGACCATGTAATGGCGAGTGAATACACGAATATTACGCGTTTGTTCGAGCTGCCATAATGCTTCATCTACCCAGCCTAATTTTTGACTTCCGGATTTATTAGTCACCGCTGCTTCAACCCCCCAGCCAGCCCTATTTACCCAAATATGCTCTTTTGCAAGGTAGTTCTCAAGCGTTTGCTGTTGTAGATAAGGATTGTCAGGGTGACTTAAGCAGCAATAGTTATCGCGCCAGACACTGGCTTGGTGAAATGAACGGGGTAAACCATTAAAGCGGTTTATAGCTAAATCGATTGTGCCCTTTTCCATATCTTGTAAGTTGACGTCGCTTGGACTCAAAATATCAAAATTAAGGCCGGGGCTTTTCGCCAGTTGTTGGGTGATAAAAGGGGCTATTAAGGTTGATTCTAGATAATCATTTGCCATGATCCGAAACGTTATATTTGCAGTGCTTGGGTCAAACAGTTCACTTGGTTGCGTTATTTCTTCGGCCATTTTTAGCAGTGCTTCAATTTCAGGCTTGAGACTCAGCGCTTTGGCTGTGGGTGTCATTGTGCCAGCGGCTCGAACGAGCAAGGGATCGTCAAATAAATCACGTAACCGTTTTAATGCATTGCTCATCGCAGGCTGCGTTAAGGCAAGTTTATTGGCTGCTTTTGATACATTTTGCTCATCTATCAGTACATTTAAATACACCAATAGATTTAGGTCGACGTGCCTAATATTCATCTGATCAATCTTATTTATTATCTTTATTAATTACCTAAATTAAAGCGTGCTTGCTATTGTGTGTAAACACGGCAACTAAAATAATCAGCATAAGTGATATCAATAATGCCTCAACACGATGCAATTTTTCGTAAAAAAACAGAGTCGGAACAACTAAAGAATATTATTGCCACGAAACTAGCCCGCGCAGTGTATGCAGGGTTTGAGGCCATGTTTGCAGAGTTTTTGAATATCACTTTAGGGGCACAAAGCCGGTTTGAACAACGTCAATGGCATCAAGTGCAAACAGCAATGAAGTTACGGTTAAAGGTTTACGAAGGCCAAGTAAAAAAAGTAAGTGAAGCAGTAAAGATCATAGCTTACAGCGAAGTTAACGATCCTGCTCTGTGGTTATTAGCAAAACAAATTTATGCAGAAATGGTGCAAAATCACGAAAACCAGCCCATTGCACATACGTTTTTCAACTCTACATTTGGGGCTATTTGGGACTCACGTAAAATCCGTAATGTTCATTTGTTTGTTTTAAAGGCACGGTATCGCTTAGGGCCTCGTCCGTTTGATTCTCTGGTAAGTCGGATCTCGTTACAAAGTGGTTTTGAAAATGCGATAAAAACCCTTGTGAGTCGTCATGTTTTTCGCTCCGATTATGCACATTTCACTGATGATATTGACATGTTGCAGCGTACTTTAATCGCAGGAGCAAAAAAACAGTGCCCACAGGTTTATGAGCTGCTAGCACTGAATGATGGTTATATCGAATACGCTAATTCATTATTTTTTAGAAATAAAGCGTGTTACATCATTGGGCGATGCATTGCTAAAAACGGTGATAATATGCCGTTTGCCATAGCCTTACTAAATAGTGAAAAAGGGCTGCACATTGATGCCGTCATGATGGGCGCCGATCAACTTAGTCTGCTATTTGGGTTTGCGCGAACCTACTTTATGGTCGACACCGACCAACCTGCGCGTTACGTTGATTACCTCAGCGTGCTGATGCCCCATAAGCAACGTTTTGAGTTATTTAACGCGATAGGATTTATCAAGCATGCCAAAACCGAGTTTTATCGCTATAAAGTTGATACCACTAAAAATAGCCCTCCTGATGATAAATACATTATTGCCCCAGGTACGCCTGGCATGGTGATGTTGGTATTTACGACACCTGGCTCTGATTATGTGTACAAAGTGATTAAAGATAAATTTAGCGCACCAAAAACCGCCACTAAACAACATGTCATGGTGAAATACGACTTTGTAAAGCAAGCCGATCGCGTGGGGCGCTTGGTTGATACCCATGAATTTCGTTATTTAGCGTTTGATTTAAGTCGATTTAGTGAAGAATTACTCACTACGATGCAGCGCCAAATTGGCGACAGTTTAATTATATCGGGTAATGCGCTTATTTTGCGTCATGTGTATGTTGAACGGAAAATGACACCGCTTAATTTATATATTAATCAGTGTGATGAACGAAAACTTGAACTTGTTATGATTGATTATGGTAAAGCTATCAAAGAGCTGGCAGGTGCAAATATCTTTCCAGGCGATATGTTGATGAAGAACTTTGGTGTGACCCGCTGGGGAAGAGTGGTGTTTTATGATTACGATGAAATTTGCCCGATGACGGCGTGTCAATTTCGAGAGTTACCAAAAAGTGCTGACTCGTTAGAAGAGTTAAGCAGCGAGAGTTACTTTGATATTGCTGAAAACGATGTGTTTCCGAGCCAATTCAAGGTATTTTTCAGTGCAAATAAAACGGCTTTTTCATTTTTTAATGCTGTGCATCACGACATTTTCAGTGTTGCTATGTGGCAGCGACTGCAAGCGGCTATTAATGAGGGACAATTATTGGATGTGTATCCGTATAAACAATCGTGGCGGTTTAGTGAAATGAGAGCAAAACAGGGGTGAAAAAATCTCAACCACGTAGTCCTTCATCGGGATCCGGTATTGGCGTATGCTAATACGAACAATCAAGGGAGTACACTATGCTAAAAATATTCGGCATTTCAAGTTTGTTGCTAGCCTCATTCGCGAATGCGAACCCGCTGGTGGGGAGTTGGCAGTTTGTTGAAGGAAAGTATGCGACAAAGGAAGGGTATGTTACGGCAAAAGCACCCGAATTAACCTCGGTAAAGCTAATTACCGATACTCATTTTAGTTATATTACGCAGAAAAATGGCAATTTTCATTATGCGGGTGGCGGCAAATATGTTTTGCAAGACCAGCAATTTATCGAGACTTTTTCTTATGGTAATGTGCCTTCATTACAAGGTAAAACCATGGCATTTGATTACAAAGTAGACGGTGATTTATGGCATCATACTTTATATGAAAATGGTAAATTGGTGGAAGCTGAAATCTGGCAGCGAATTAAATAGAAGGTGTTATGCGTTATATTAAGCATGAAAATTCACAGTTAACGTTTGCAGAAATTGAAAAGCCGAATATTAAACACGATGAGGTACTGATTAAGGTCGCCGCAATAGGCGTTAATCGTGCTGACTGTTTACAAAGGCAAGATAAATACCCACCTCCTAAAGGCGACAGTGAGATTTTAGGTCTAGAGTGTGCAGGCACTGTCGTCGCACAAGGTGAAAACGTTGAGGTTGATTGGCTTAATAAACCCGTTTTTACTTTGTGTGCCGGAGGCGCATACAGTGAGTATGTTGCGGTAGATGCAGCACAGGTGATGCCGCTTGCTGACTCAATGAGTATGGCAGAAGGGGCTGCGGTGAGCGAAGTTTATCTCACTGCATTTTCGGCGTTATTTCAATTTGGCAAGCTTGAAGCTGGGCAAACCGCACTTATACACGCTGGTGCAAGTGGTGTGGGTGGTGCCGCTATTCAAATGGCAAAAGCTATTGGGGCTCAGGTAGTCATTACTGCGGGGAGCGATGAAAAATGCGCGCATGCAAAAAAGTTGGGTGCCGATCACTGTATAAATTATAAAACCACCGACTTTGTGGAGTATATGAAGACACATCAGTTACAAGCAAATACAATTGTCGACCCCGTTGCAGGGCATTATTTAAATAAAAATGCTGCTGTTGCTGCAATGGATTGCCAAATTGTGATGTTGGCATTTTTAGATGCGCGCTTTGCTGAGGTTGATTTCGCACGTTTGCTGAGTAAACGTATTTCATTTCATGCTTCTACACTTAGAAACCGCTCTATTGCTTTTAAACGTGAACTAAAAGCACAGTTTATAGCTCGCTTTTATGGCGAACTCGCTGCGGGTAAATTTGACTTTAATATATATAAAACCCTGCATTGGCAGGATGCAACTGAGGCTCACCGCATTTTAGATAATAATGAAAATTCGGGTAAAGTGGTGCTACTGGTTGAATAACGAAAAATTGCCCACATTATTGAGCTTATTAGCAGTAAATTAATCAAGGTTAGTATGAACCCAATTATCGCAATGCTGAAAGAGCATAACGTGAGTGACGAAAAAGTACGTGAGCTTTTTCAAGCATTTATGGAAAACCCAATGATGGCTATGGGCTTAGTTCAGCAACTCGGGATCCCGCCCGAAAAACTTCAACAACTGATGGCGTTGGTTATGACACAACCGCATTTAATAAAAGAAGCGGCTGAGTCAGTAGGTATCAGTAATGACGAAGTTGAACAAGCGAAAGCACAGTTTAAAAATCAACAGTCTTAAATAGAATAGAAAAGGTTAGCTGCATGCTAACCTTTTTTATTGCAAGCGTGCTATTGATAAGAAAAAACGTCATCGAGTTTCTTATCAAACAATTGAGCAATCTTAAAAGCCACTTCAAGTGAAGGGGAATATTTGCCTTTTTCAATGGCGACAATTGTTTGTCTTGAAACACCGACGGCTTGGGCCAGAGCTTGCTGCGTCATTTCATCGTGATGAAATCGTAATTCTCGAATAGTATTACTGAGCTGTTTTTTCATTAGCTGTCTCTTCGATAGAAATACACCTTACTGGCTGTCGTGATAATCTCACTGATCAAAAAGCCTATAATGAGGTAGTGCATTATATTATATAAATCTGAAACTTCAGGTAATAACATGCGACCAGATACACGCTCTATCTGAGTGGCTAAAAATACACACATTAAAATAATTGCTGAAGTTAACCAATGGCCAAGCTTAGCGCTTTTAAGTTCAATGAGTTTATCGCGCTCATCATCACCTAAATCTGCTTCTTTGTGCTTAATGCCTGCAAGCACTGATTGCATAATAATTTCGAGTATCACCGCAGTAATTACGACCTTATATAAGTAAGAAACCATTGTATCTTGGCTTAGGTTTCCGTTTGTTTGTAATGAGTTAATACCAGTAAGGTAATAAATTAACAAACCAATAGTCACTCCCAACGTGCCCCAAATTGTCAGTTCTTTGTAGCTCATCTTTTATCATCCAGTGTAAAAAATATTTGACTTAGTGTTAAGTAAACTACTCATTGCTGGTTGTGTCAAATATTTTTAACACCATGTATGATATTTTTATCTTTGAAGTATTTCGTTACATTTAGCTAAGAACTAATTTGAACGGCAAAGACTCTTAATGAAACTAACAACACAAGGAACGAATATGAATTGGCTTGCTAACGTATGGAAAAATAACCGTTCATTGATTGTATTCATCTGCTTAATGAGTGTATTTAGGAGTGCTGTTGCCGATTGGTATGAAGTACCCACAGGGTCTATGAAACCGACAATTGTTGAAGGAGACCGCATTTTAACCGATAAAATGGCCTATGATTTACGGTTACCATTTAGTCATATCTCACTGGTGCGCCTTGATGAGCCAAAAGCGGGCGATATCATTGTATTTGATTCAACTGCTGCTAATAACCGCTTAGTCAAACGTGTGATTGCTGTGCCGGGTGATACGGTTACTTTAGTTGATAATAAATTGATTATTAATGGTCAAGTACTTGATTACTCGCTAGTGGATGATGAAGCAGGACAGCAAACGTATTTAGAAAATCTTGCGGGTATTAAACATGCAATTCAGGTGTCGAAGACCCCCTCTGTGATGCAGCATTTTGCGCCAGTGGTTATCCCTGCAGATATGTATTTAGCGATGGGAGATAACCGTGATAACAGTGCAGACTCGCGTGTAATCGGTTTAGTGCCGCGTAGTGAGCTGTTAGGAAAAGCAGAAAGGGTGCTGGTGTCGCTTGATTATGATGATCATTACTTACCCCGCAAAGAGCGGTTTCTTAAAGATTTATATTTAGCACCCTGAAGATGAAATAGTTAAGTGTGAGTAAGCGTCAGATAATAATTGGCTATTTATCGTTTTGTGTCTCAATATTGACTACATGAAAAATAATACGTCTAAATAAGGAATAATCAGTGACGGACAGCAAACGATTTAAGCCTTTTATTGTTTACTTTTTATTGATGAGTTTTGTTGGGTTAGTTGCATGTGGTTCGAGTTCAAAGACTGAAAACCCAATCGCAACCGAGCCTGACAGCTCACTTCCTAATAATAGCACCGGCATTGTTGATAATAGCGCAAGTGCTGATTATAACATTATCATTTATGGCAATAGTCATAGCGCAAAACTTGCGACCTTGCTTGAGCAGTTAATTTCGAGTGAGTTAAGTAATAGTCAGGTTGTGACCCTCACGGTGAGTGGCCGTTTTTTGGATGAAATAGTTAACTCCCCCGGGAATATCGAAAAGCTAAAACAAAACAAGTGGAGTCATGCGATTTTTCAAGGGCAAAAGTATTCTCAATCGGGATCTGTAAATTATTCTACGGCAGAAACCGAGCGTCTAATTGCGAATGCAAAAGTGCTGGGAATCACGCCAATTCTATTCCCTGAACACCCACAAAGGGGGGATAGTAAAGAAGGTGAAGCGGTTTATAAGTTACATTTATCCATTAGTGATAAAGAAACGAGCTGTGTTGCGCCCATCGGTTTAGTGTGGGACAACGCGATAGCAAGATTACCAGAAGTGAATCTATACCATAGTGACGGTAATCATGCCTCGGATGCTGGGCATTTGCTAACTGCGATGACCTTTTATGAAATTATTACCGGAGAGCTTGCCGATACGCTTTCTTACAGCGCCTCTTTCCCTATTACTGAGCAACAGCACCAAGTATTTGGCCAAATTATTACCCAAGTATTAACCGAACACCCCGCGTGCCCAACAACATAAATGCCGAATATAAAAAAACCGTTGTGTTTGCACACAACGGTTTTTTTACAATAAGGTTTTACCTTACATGACACGCATGCCTGGCTCTGAACCCTCATCAGGGTTAAGAATATAGATTTCTTTGCCGCCAGGGCCTGCTGCTAACACCATGCCTTCAGACATACCAAAACGCATCTTACGTGGTTTAAGGTTCGCTACCATAACGGTCAGCTTGCCTTCGATGTCTTCAGGCGCATACGCAGATTTAATACCGGCGAATACCTGGCGAGTTTCGCCACCTAAATCTAACGTCAATTTTAATAACTTATCAGCACCTTCAACGTGTTCTGCTTTTGCAATTTTCGCTACACGTAAATCAACTTTAGCAAAATCATCAAATTCGATTTCAGGGCTGATTGGCTCTTTCGCTAATGGGCTATTAGGATCAATCTTGTCTTTTTCAGCGACGAGGCTTTCTTTTGATTCTTCAATCATTTTATTTACTTTATCCATTTCAACGCGTTGCATTAACGGTTTAAATTTATTAATAGCATGACCCACAAGTGCTGTTTGCACACCTTGCCATGTTAATGCGTCATTTAAAAAGGTTTCAACATTGGCAGCCATTCCTGGTAAAACAGGCTTTAAGTAGGTGATAAGCACACGGAACATATTAAGACCAAGTGAGCACACGTCATGCGCTTCTTGTTGTTTTGCTTCGTCTTTAATTAACACCCAAGGAGCTTTAGCATCAATAAATTGGTTGGCTTTGTCTGCAAGCGCCATAATTTCACGAATAGCACGGCTATAGTCACGATTCTCGTAATGATTAGCAATGCTGTCTGATGCCGCTTGGAATTCACTTAGTAACGCTTCATCCATCACTGTGTCGCTTAGTTTCCCGTCAAATTTCTTGGTGATGAAACTAGCACAACGGCTTGCAATATTGACCACTTTACCAACCAGATCTGAATTTACACGCAGGGCAAAATCTTCAAGGTTTAAATCTAAATCAGTAATACCGTTGTTAAGTTTTGCCGCGTAATAGTAGCGTAGGTATTCAGGGTCTAAATTATCTAGATAAGTACGTGCCTTTACAAAAGTGCCTTTAGATTTAGACATTTTTGCGCCATTTACGGTGACAAAGCCGTGAGCGAATACATTCGTTGGTTTTCTGAAGTTTGCCCCTTCTAACATGGCAGGCCAGAATAAACTGTGGAAGTAAATGATGTCTTTACCGATAAAGTGGTAAAGTTCGGCTTCTGAGTCTTCACGCCAGAACGCATCAAAGTCGATGCCTTTCTTGTCACATAGGTTCTTAAAGCTGGCCATGTAACCGATGGGTGCATCTAGCCATACGTAGAAGTATTTACCTGGAGCACCTGGGATTTCAAAGCCAAAGTAAGGTGCATCACGACTGATATCCCACTGCTGCAGGCCATCTGCAAACCATTCGTCTAACTTGTTAGCCATTTCTTGTTGGATAGTGCCAGAGTGTAACCACTCTTTTAGCATGTCTTCAAAGGCTGGCAAGTCAAAGAAGTAGTGCTCAGAGTCTTTTAACACAGGCTCCGCACCCGACATGACAGAACGTGGATTGATAAGTTCAGTTGGGCTGTATGTTGCACCGCATGCGTCACAGCTATCACCGTTTTGATCTTCAGACTTACACGTTGGGCAAGTACCTGTTACAAAACGGTCAGGTAAGAAAATGCCTTTTTCTGGATCAAAAAGCTGAGAAATAGTGTGCTTCTTAATGTGGCCCGCATCATTTAAGCGGTTATAAATAAGCTCGCTTAACTGCTTGTTTTCTTCGCTGTGGGTACTGTGATAGTTATCAAATTCTATGTTGAAATCAGCAAAGTCGCGTTGGCGTTCTACACTGACATTTTTAACCATTTCCTCTGGCGTGATCCCTTGTTTCTGCGCATTAAGCATAATGGGGGTGCCGTGAGCATCATCTGCGCACACGTAATAGGTCTCATGACCTTGTTGCTTTTGAAAACGCGCCCAAATATCAGTTTGGATGTATTCTAATAAATGACCTAAGTGAGTCGGGCCATTGGCATAAGGTAATGCGCTAGTAATCAGGATCTTTCGCTGTGCCATAATCATTCCGAATTGAGGATAGTTCGTTGCAAAAATGCATGAATATCATTATTTAATTCATTGCGAGTTGCCTATATACAAAACAACGCAATGATATTATCTAATTGTCTGGTTTTAATGCCTTGAATGTTACATAATTCCGAAGCACTTTTCATCAAAGAAACGCTATTTTATTGCTATGTTTGGACTGTCAAAATTATTCTCTGGTAAATCGGCTGAAAAAGAACCGCTACTTGATGCGTTAGCTGCTTATAGAAGCAGCGCATTTGCGATTGGGATTGAAGCCCAATGGGTAAAAGAAATAACAATAAATACCGACAAAAGCTTTAAGGTTAAGCTGGAATTACCCTTTGCTGGCAAGGGAGAATTAGCACAAATCGAAGAGTTTGTTAGCAATAAGCTCTCAGTATCGGTGAGCATCGACGCCGAGGTGTCATTACCCAACCAATGCTGCTTTAAGCAGATTAAGCAGATTAAGCAGATTGTACTTGTTGCATCTGGCAAAGGGGGAGTGGGTAAGTCGACAACGGCTGTGAATCTTGCCTCAGCACTTGAGCAAGAGGGAGCTAAAGTGGGGATTTTAGATGCTGACATTTATGGCCCATCGATCCCTTTACTTTTAGGTCTGCAGGGTGCTGAGCCTAAAACACTGGATAATAAAAACTTATTACCATTTGAAGCACATAATTTGAAAGCGCAATCAATTGGTTTCTTAGTGCCGAGTGATGATGCAACAGTGTGGCGAGGCCCCATGGCATCGGGGGCGCTTAATCAACTTATGAATGAGACCGATTGGGGTGAACTTGATTACCTCATCGTTGATATGCCGCCCGGCACCGGTGATATTCAACTAACCATGAGTCAAAAAGTACCTGCTAGTGGCGCTGTAATTATTACAACACCGCAAGATTTAGCCCTAGCTGATGCACAAAAGGGGATTGCTATGTTTAATAAGGTCAATATTCCAGTATTGGGTCTTATTGAGAACATGAGTTACTTTTTATGTGGTCATTGCGGCGAACCCAATCATGTATTTGGCAAAGATGGCGCTGTAAAATTAGCCCACCGCCATGGTGTGCCTGTATTAGCCAACATCCCTCTTGCGATTGAAATACGTGAAAGCTCGGAGCAGGGGCAGGTAATTTCTCGAGATAATGCAGCATCAATTAGCGCTACCTACAAAAATGCTGCACGTGTCCTAGCCAGCAGCTTGCATTACCAGCAAACACAAAATAGTTCGGTAGAAATACTGATAACAGAAGATTAAACACAGAAAAAAATGTTAATTTCTTGTTGTTTATTACTCATTGTGACAATGAGGTATTTGTGTTTTTGTGCTTAATCAGTGCATTCACTGCCCTTTAGAGTGTTTTTTGTCTACTTAAAAGACACAAATGTTCGATTTTTGTTAATATTTTATTGACCTTTTCACAACCCTGACATACGCTTTTGTAAGCGCTTACATTGCTTGGCTTTTTATTGGCTCTTAAATGTAAGCGCTTACAATTGGCTGATTAAAAAAATACTTATACCGATCAGCTGAGTACTAACAAACACTCATGTTAGGGTTCAATGTAATGAACAGAATTAAAACACACATAACACAACTTGCGATGGCGCTTTCTGTAGCGACATTAGCTGGCTGCGGTGGCTCTGCCACAGAAACAAAAATCGACACTATCAACCCAAGTGAACCCACTTCTGATTGGGTGATGATATGGGAGGATGACTTTAATGGCGATTCAATTGACGATGGTAAATGGAACTTCGAAGTTGATTGTGCCGGTGGGGGTAATAACGAAAAACAATGTTACACCGACAGCAAAGATAATGCTTTTGTTGAAAATGGCATTCTAAATATTGTTGCACTGCCCGCAGAGGAAGGTGCGACTAAACCGTATACCTCAGCACGTCTAAATACTCGCTATAAAGCTGATTTTAAATACGGACGCTTTGAAATGCGCGCTAAACTGCCAAGTGGTCAAGGTGCATGGCCTGCCTTTTGGATGATGCCCACAGACGAAGTATACGGCGGTTGGCCCCGCTCTGGTGAAATTGACATTGTTGAAGCCGTGAACCTTAAAGTGCCTACCGATGATGGTCTAGAATCAAACATCTACGGAACATTGCATTATGGTAAAGAGTGGCCAAATAACGATCAAAGCGGCAAAGCGTATACCTTTGATCAGGCGTCAAACCCTGCAGATGATTTCCATACCTATGCAATAGAATGGCAAGAGGGAGAAATTCGCTGGTATGTTGATGACTACCTCTACGCGACTCAGCGAAAGTCTGAACTGCTTTATAACGCCAGCGGCGAAGCGCTAGCGCTAAAGCATAAAGGATGGTATTCAGAATATTTCGACCAAACAACGGGTGAACTAACGACATTTTGGGATGCTTCACCCTATGATCAAGAGTTTTACTTGATATTAAACTTTGCAGTCGGTGGTGATTGGCCAGAAAACGTTAATGCGACGGGCATAGATACGAGTGCATTCGAAAATGGTCAAGCGTTCGAAATTGATTATGTACGAGTTTATGAGTGTGCTCAAAATCCAGACACGGGTAAAGGCTGTGAAACTGTCCGCCCAGGGTATGACAGCGTAGAAGATGCACTGGTAGAAGGTGCTGCACCAGCCCCGACGCCGCCAAGCGATGGCACGGTTACGCCGCTGACCATTTTTGATGGTAGCTTCAATCCAAATTGGCCGGCATGGGATTGCTGTGGTGGTTCTACACCCGCCCTTGTTGAAGATGTAGAGCGTGGCGAAGTAGTTGAGTTTAATATTGGTGCGCAGCCAACAGTGAATGGATTTATTAGTCGTGAAGCCTTTACCACTGACGAAAATGGTGTTGCTTCACCTTATGATGCAAGTGCTATGTTGGAGGATGGTTACGTACGATTTGATATGCAAATCATGTCATTACCTGCCACGCCAAATGCTCCTTGGCTTTTTAAAATAGAAAGTGACGAGGGCAGTTCTGCAGTCGAAATGAACCTTAACATGAGTGCTGAAGGTGTTGAACCAGTTGTCGGTGAATGGCAAACCTTCACCTTTCCACTGCAAGCACTTGCAGATGCAGGATTAAATGTGTCACTTATTGATGTCATCATGATCTTCCCTGCATGGGGTCAAGGTGAGGGTGCAGTTTATCGTGTTGATAATGTTGAAATTACAAACGGCGCATCGACCTCTTTACCTTCATTAACGTTATTCACAGATGAAACGAACATTGACTGGCCGTTGTGGGATTGTTGTGGTGGCTCAACGCCAATTGAAGTCATGGATGATGAGGCTCACGGGGTAACAGCAGAGTTTTCTATCGGTGCTCAACCGACAGTTATGGGCTTTATCAACCGGACATCATCAGGTGGTAGTGGTTCACAATTTGATGCGACAGCGCTTGTGGACGAGGGGATGTTGCAGTTCGAAATGAAAGTGATATCTCTGTCGAGCACACCAGAGGCAGCGTGGTTGCTAAAAGTTGAATCAGACAACGGTACAACCGCTGTGGAGGTTAATCTGAACACCAGTGTTGAGGGGGTTGACCCTGTTGCGGGTGAATGGCAAACCTATACTTTCCCTATTAGTACGTTGCTGCAAGCAGGCTTAGATGTCAGCGCTATTGATGTGATCATGATTTTCCCTGCTTGGGGTCAAGGTGAAGGGGCTGTATATCGTGTAGATAATGCACGTATTTATGCACCAGAACCACAGTCTGATCTCACATTATTTGCTGATAATGTCGCTGAGCAATGGAGTGTTTGGGATTGCTGCGCAGGCAGTACACCAACAGTTGAAACGGATGATGAAGCGCATGGTGCTGTGGCTGAGTTTAAAATAGGTGCAACAGCTACTGTTATGGGCTTTTTAGCTGCTGATGGCGTGAGTTTTGATGCTTCTCATATGGTTTCTGAAGGGGTTGTTCGTTTTGAAATGAAACTGGTTTCAAATGCCAGCAATCAAGATGCGCAGTGGTTGTTCAAAATCGAATCGAATGATGCAGGTCAAGCTGTTGAGCTTGCGCTAAGTGCTAGCCAAGAAGGCGTCGAGCCTGTGGTCGGGGAATGGCAAACTTACACCTATACATTGTCTGACTTGCTCAGTGCAGGTCTTGATATTAGTGCAATAGACGTTGTCATGGTATTTCCCTCGTGGGGCATGGGAGAAGGTGCGGTCTATCGTATCGATAATGCCGTGATTACAAACCCATAATTTCATCTGACAACAGGCTAGGGTGCACACAAAACAGCACCCATTTTACATGACAATTTTTTGCAAAAGCAGGTAATCATGAAAAGCACAAAATTAATTAAAACACCTCTTGCAGTATCAATCGCAATGATCCTGACAACAGGGTTTGGCAATCTCTCAATGGCGTATGCTCAAGATGAGCAACAGCAAGTAGATAAAGAAATCGAAGTCATCGAGATTAAAGGTATTCGTGGCAGTATGATCCGTGCCATGGACATGAAACGAGACGCAACGGGAGTGATTGATGCCATCTCAGCAGAAGAAATGGGTAAATTTCCCGACACCAATTTGGCCGAGTCATTACAACGTATAACGGGTGTCTCTGTCAGCCGCTCGAATGGCGAGGGGAGTGAAATCACAGTACGGGGGTTTGGCCCTGAGTTTAATCTTATCATGTTAAACGGACGTCAAATGCCGGGGACGGGTTATACCCGCTCTTACGCACTTGAAAATATTGCCGCAGATGGAGTCAGTGCGCTTGAAGTGGCTAAGTCTGGTCAAGCTGATGTGCCAAGTGGTGGCTTGGGGGCGACGGTCAATATTATCACGACTCGCCCATTGAATAGCCCTGGTGAAAAATTTAGTTCCTCAATTAAGGCTATTCACGATTCGTCAAACGAGGCAGGTGATGATGTAACCCCTGAGTTTTCTGCCATGTACAGTAATACCTACGCTGAAGATTCTGTTGGTTTTGCGGTATCGTTTTCTCATCAAGAGCGTGATTTTCAACAGCAAAATGCCAATATTCAGGGTTGGCAAGCCAATGTCGATTTACCGACGTTAGATGAGGGGGCATTTATCGACCCGCGTGCAGTCGACAGCGAAGGTAAGCGTGTTGGTAATCATTTCTTCCCGAAAGATATGAACTACAGCATTGCGGATGCCGAACGTGAACGTACAAATGGTCAAGTGACTTTGCAGTATGCGCCCATTGATAACTTTGTTGCTACGCTTGATTACACAGCAAGCCGAGCAATCACAGGCGTTAATACCGTTGGTTGGGGTATCTGGAACGAGTTCGGTGGTAACATCAATCGCTATGAGCTGGATGAAAACGGTACTGCATTATTCGCTGATATTAGTGGCAACGATGGCTCATTCACAGCAAATCGAGAAACCACTGAAGTTAAAGCACGCTCAATTGGTTTAAACCTAGAGTGGCAAATTAACAATGAATGGGAAGTAGAGTTCGACTACCACGACTCTAAAAATGAAATAGACAACGGTGCTGATGACGGATTAGGTTCATCGGGGCAAATCATCCTCGGTTCAGATCAATTGCGTAGTAAGGTTTACGATTACCGTACAGGTGAGATCCCGCATGCTTACGTTAATTGGAACAACGGGACTACGGTACTAGACCCAAGCGAGATTGACTCAAATTTCAGCCAGTTTATTTACTCTCCGGGTGAGTCAAACGTTGAGCAAGCGCAGTTGCATACACATTGGTTTAATGAGCGTTTTGAAATCCCATTGGTAAAAGTGAAATTTGGTGCTGCACATACAAAACAAACCATGGGTGGGTTCACTGCATGGAGTGGTTTGCGAGGGGGTCCTGGCTTTAACCCATCATTCACAGAAATCTTTCCTGATGGCATGTTCACCTACAAGGAAACGGGTGACATGTTAGATCAATTTGAGGGGGGAGGCAGTGATTTACA
The DNA here is from genome assembly GCF_001938575.1 of Pseudoalteromonas sp. PAB 2.2. NCBI lineage: Bacteria > Pseudomonadati > Pseudomonadota > Gammaproteobacteria > Alteromonadales > Pseudoalteromonadaceae > Pseudoalteromonas > Pseudoalteromonas sp. PAB 2.2. The sequence goes on along the minus strand of NZ_LYPI01000008.1, from coordinate 519,731 downwards.
ACCGAACTATTACTATACCTACAGTTTTGAAGAGGCTTTAGCCCGTCAACTCGCTTACTTAAACGAAGATCTTTTAGGTGATAACTACTATTCAATCGATCCCTTTTTCGATGGCATTGACAGTGAAAGCTATGTTGAAGAGAAAACGCAAAGCGTCTACGTGAATACGTTGTGGGAATTTGATGTCGCTAATCACTTTGTACAAATTAATGCTGGGCTTCGCTATGAAGAAACGGATGTCACCAGCACGGTACGCCAACGTGTTGAACAACAAGTGAATTGGGTGAGTGAATCAGAGTGGATCATGCAATATGAAGCTGGCGGCACCGATAACTTTTACCAAGAACAAGGCAATTATGATATTTGGTTACCTAACATTGATGTAAAAGTAGAGTTAACCGATGAACTCGTTGGCCGTGTCTCGTGGGGTAAAACGATGGCTCGAGCTCCTTTGGGCGATTTAGCGGGTGGACGAAGCCTGACCGGCAGTCCAAAACCGGGTGCTCGCACGGGTGGGCAAGGTAACACGAACCTGTTGCCATTTGAGTCTACAAACTTGGATGTGTCTATTGAATATTACTACGGCGAAGGCAGTTATGCGTCTGTAGGTTACTTTAAAAAAGACGTGGATAACTTTATTCAACGTCAAATCACTGAAACGACAATCGATGGCCTTTACGATATTTTAGACGGGCCGCGTTATCAAGAAGCCATTGCGGCTATTGAAGCGCGTAATGAGCAAGTCACAAGCAAAGCCATTTTTAACGAAATGATTGCCCTTGGCTATGGTAATGCTGATGGTGAAATAGAACCAAGTAGTTCAGACCCGTTAATAGTGTGGAATATTACCCAGCCGCAAAACACGGACAGTAAGTCAGTTGATGGTGTAGAGGTTGCGATACAGCACTTGTTTGGTGAAAGCGGCTTTGGCTTAGGTGTGAACGCGACATTTGTTGATGGTGATGTTGAATTTGACGTAGACAGCCTAACACAACAGTCGCCACTACCAGGTTTGAGTAATTCTGCAAACTTCCAAGCTTTCTATGACAAAGACGGTTTGTCGGTAAAAGTGACCTACGCATGGCGTGACGCTTACTTGATTGGTGTTGGTCAATCACAAGGCTCAGCGGATGCACCACCACAGTTTGGTGACACATTCGGGCAGTGGGACTTAAGCGTAAACTACGATATAAACGAAAACATGACGGTGTTCTTTGAGGGAATTAACCTCAATAATGAAACCGAGCGCGGTTATGGCCGTTACGAAGAGCAGTTTTTGTTTGCTCGTCAATACGGCGCTCGTTACGCAATTGGTGCACGCTACAGATTTTAAACAACACGTTATCTCCCAAGACATGAAAGCCGCTCTCTGAGCGGCTTATTTACTATTTTGCGCACTAACATCGCGAGAGTACGAACTCGTTAACGTATTTGAAGGTTCATATTTTCTCAGCTTATGTCACGTCTTGTTATACATTCATTGTATTAAAAAAATCATTTCACCCCATACTAAGCGTATAAGTTATTCTTAACGGTTTAAATGAGTATAAAAAAAATTAATTCATGAAGAAATGTCTGTAAGACTAACTTGATAAGTGAGTTTTGTGTCACAATAATCCCAGCATACTGTGAGCTTTAACGCTTATTGATTGCATTAAATGCATGAATTAACGTGAAGCAAGATAATTTTTACAGCGCAACATGTTGATAATAACTGTTTGGCTGTTTTAGGTAGAATAATAAATGAGATTATCAGATACCCATATTCAGCAATATATTAACGAGGGTCGTATCGTTATAGAACCTTCACCGAGTAAAGACATGATTTCTGGGGTGACGGTAGACTTACGTTTAGGCAATAAGTTTCGAGTGTTTCAAGATCATACCGCAGCTTACGTTGATTTAAGCGGTCCGAAAGATCAACTTAATAAAGCGATGGAATCGATTATGAGCGACGAAATCGTGTTAGCGGAAGAAGAAGCTTTTTTTCTTCACCCGGGCGAATTAGCCTTGGCGATTACGCATGAAAAAGTTACGTTACCCGCTGATATTGTGGGTTGGTTAGATGGCCGCTCCTCACTCGCTCGCCTTGGTTTAATGGTGCACGTAACGGCACACCGAATTGACCCAGGTTGGTCAGGTAATATTGTGCTTGAGTTTTATAACTCGGGTAAATTGCCTTTGGCATTAAGACCCATGATGAAAATAGGGGCGATGAGTTTTGAGACCATGACCAGCCCAGCCGAAAATCCTTACAACACCCGTAAAGATGCGAAATATAAAGACCAAAACTCGGCGGTAGCGAGTCGTATTAGCGACGATAATAAGTAAGCTTTTCTTATGTGGCCTTCGGGCCACAGTACTTTAATTGCAAATCGTTCCCAAAAGTTGGCAATTTACGCTGTTCCCCCCCATACTTTTAGCTGGTGTTTAATGGCACGGAGCTAAAATGCTTTCAATCAGCAGGTGCATCCTTACGTTTTATAAACAGCTGGTAACTGCTACTTGTTGTCTTTTTTTGTATACCTTTACAGCGACTTTAAATGCGGCTGAACTCCCTGTTTGGCTGATAAACACTGATGACCCAGTTTTTATTGTTAGCCAATCACTGCAGCAGAAATTAGACGATAAGCATAAAGTAAATATGCTTGAACCCAAAACACTTCGCTTAAAAGCACACAGTTCGTATTGGCTTGTCATCGACTTAAATAAGTTACCAAGTAATCAAGACTACGTTGTGTATATTGCTGAACCCAACTTAACGTGGAAAAAGTTTTATCTTCTTGATGATTTATTACAAATTCAAAATAAAGATAGATTGGCATCATTAGTCAGCTTATCGAGTGTGCGACCACACTGGTTAGTCGATCACAATCGTCAAAATCGCTGGGCACTTCTTAATTTCCAACATGAGCATGCGATATCAATTGAAGTCGGGGTTGTTTCAGCTAAAACGTTTGAAGTTAATTTACACCAAACAATTTTGGGGTATGGCGCTATCCTGGGTGTCTTGGTTTTATGCATGTTTGTATGTGGGGTGTATTACTTCATATCGAAACGCTTTAAGTATCTGACATTAAATGCTTACTTCGTTTTAGTGACCATTGGATTTATGATAGATAATGGTTTAACGAGCTTTTTTGTTAGCGGGTTAGAGTGGAGCGCTAAGTGGCTTATAAACCAGTATGCATTGTGTTTTGGTGCTTATTTTTTGTATCACTTTGCTGCAATAAACAGACTTAAAAGTCACTATAAATCGGTGTGGATCGCTTTATTAGGTGTGTCAATAATTACTGCAATAATGGCTTCGTTATTGCCGCAACTCAATCTGCAATCGTCGTACATTTTTAGTTGTATTGTCTTTTTAATGCTCGCAGGTATTGCGATTACTATTTTGTACAAAGGAAAAGGTGAGCGTACGCGTTTAAGATTATTAATGGTGCTTACATTGTCTGTTCAAGCGTTTAGTTGGTTGGTGTGGAATGGCTTTGGTGTTGGTAATCACACCATGCAAAATGTCATTCTATTATTCACATCGTTAGCTATTAGTTCATTGTTGTTACTTAAAGATAGACACAGAATTTCATCATTTAATTATTCAATGACACATGATGCGGATACAAAATTACCCAATAAACAATTGCTACTGAGTGAAATAATGAAAAAAGTAGCGCACAAACAACATTTTTCTGTGATGTTGTTCAGGCCCCATGTCTTGGTAAATGCCAGAGCAACATTTGGCTATGAGCATGCTAATAACTGCATTGTGACTACGCTGGATGTACTTACCCAACAGCTTGAATCGATTAATGCTTTAAGGCTGGAAACCCATGTTGATCAAGGTGTCTGGATAGCACGCGTTGATGACAGTATTTTTGCTTGTGTTGTAATGGGGGAGTTGGAACTGAGTCATATAGAGCAATTTGCTTGTTTGATTCATGGAGTGTTTGAAGAGGGCATCACGCATAACAATGTAAAATTAGTTGATAGTGTTGATATTGGTGTTGCCCATTATCCTTTACATGGTAATACCGCCAGACAAATTCTACAGTGCGCGATTCAAGCTATGAGTGAAAAGCGCCTGCAAGGTGAGCGCTGGCGTATGTTTGATTTAGAAAGTGCGAGACTCTCAGAGCAAAGGCTGCTCATTGCCGCATCATTAAAATTAGCGATTGAAGAAGACCAATTAAACTTACATTTTCAGCCACAGATATGTTTAGAAACGGGTGATATTGTGGGTTGCGAAGCGCTACTTCGTTGGCATCACCCTGCACTTGGAGCAATCGGCCCTGATACCTTTATTCCGATTGCTGAGTCCTCAGGGGTCATTAATCAACTTACCGAGTGGGTCGTTGCGAAAGGCATAGAATGGCAAGCAAGGTTTTGTGAGTTAATACCTGAGCATGTCATTTCTATTAATATCTCGGCAAAAGATTTGCTCAATAAAGATTTACCTGTGCTGTTTATTACTAAGTTAAATGAGCTAGGTGTAAGTGCTGATTCTGTGATGCTTGAGTTAACAGAATCAGCGACCCTGGAAGAAAGTAAAAATATAAAAATAACACTGGACGATTATCGCTTAATTGGTGTGAAACTCGCCATTGATGATTTTGGTACAGGTTACTCTTCACTCGCTTATTTAAGTCAACTGGGCTTTGATGAGGTGAAAATTGATAAGCAGTTTGTTCTTAATCTCGCTTTTTCGTTAAATGATCAAAGTATCTGTAAAGCAACCTGTGATATTGCTAAAACGCTCGGTGCCAAAGTGGTGGCCGAGGGCATTGAAGACCCGCAGAGCTTGGCCATTTTACAACGTTATGGCTGCCAAATAGGGCAGGGATATTACTTTTCCAAACCGCTTGAGGCTGACGATTATTTACTGTGGATCAAGAACTTTAAGTCGGTTGATGTTAGCCACGATGTAAAAGCACACCTAGTTGATTAAAATACCGTAATAATGCGTCTGAGCAGCGTGATGTATGCTCTATGCTTGGGTAAATTAAACCACCGTCATTTAAGCCACTCACTAAAAAACTATTTTTAATCGCAGGATGGACAGCAATGCATTGCTCAAAACACCGTGCCGCAAGTTCTTCTGGCATGCTCATATAAATATGCTGTCGTTGTTTATCAAAGGCTATCGATTGTGTGACGAACTCGTTTGGGTTATTACCTTGAGTATCTAAAAAAACCTGATGAAAAAACTGATTGAGGAAATGATTTAACGGGTGTGTTAAATCAGGTGTTTGGGTTAACCACAATGATGAGCAAAACTGCATGGGTTGTCTGTGTGGGAACATATGCTGGCAAATATGGTGATCAAAGGCATGAAACCACTCATGTGCGAGGGCTCCTCCTCCGGCATTTTTTGCCAGAGCAAGTGTTTGGCTTTGCGCATTATAATGTGCTTGCACTCCTTTTTGACCGCCATGACCGAAAGCAAAATTCAGTTTGCCACGAAGGCCCATTGCCACAGGTGGTAATGACAGTATTTGTGCGAGATCTGCCAGCGCGTCATAAATTAAATTTGCAGCTAATAATCGTTCTTGCTTGGTAACCCAATGACCCACAACGAGGGTACGAAATCCGAACGTGTCGCGAATATCGTCAAAATCAACTTGGTCATCAAAACGGTAATCGGGACCTTGGCGGCTAAACCCCGCACTTAAACGTTTAGACACTCGCATTATAAGTAACGTGCCTTGACTGCTTGAGGCATGTGCTGAGTTTGTTTTTCAACAAGCGCCGTGAGTAAATGATAAAGCGGGTCAACATTACACTGTTCGATTAAATTAAGGCTCTGTGCAACGGCTTCTAATGTCGACAAGCTATCGGCGCGAGGTGCTTTTCTGATCACGTATTTGTTTTTTGGTAAAGTGGCGAAGCTGACAGCCTTGAAGTGCTGCAAACTTGGGGTCAGCATCAGCATTTTGTAGGCTTTTTTCCATGTGCCATCAAGCACCACTAAATGAGTAAGCTGTTGTTTAAAGTCTAATGTTGCATCAGTGCACTTATCAAGCATGATTGCATTATCGGCGGGATACAACAGTGCCGTACTCTGTGTTGGCAGTGAGGCAAGCTCAGGAAAGTCTTGCTCAGACTCACCACTCAAAATAATACAGTTCGCTAAACCTAATTTAAGCAGGTGCGCTGTATTTTTAGTTACTTTTTCTTCGCTAGGATGACGTAATATAATGATTTTTAGTTTATTATTAATTATGCTTATCGCATTACATAAGCAGGTTCTGACTGAAAAGCCACAACCCGAACACAGTTCTCTAGCCATATTAAACTTCTAGCATACAATTAAAGTATGGCTATTATACATGAGCTCTGGTCATAGGGTTGCTTTTTTACAATGAACAGCTAGAGTTGCGATTTAAATGATGACGTTTTTGATCAAGGGATAAACATGACGACGATCACAATAGATGAAGGTGCACTTGAAGGTATGGAATCGCTTTTGGGTGATCAATTTGCCGACACCTTAACCTTTTGCTGCAGTGAGTTTCAACGCTTGAGTGGTGAAGTTTTAGCGAATTTGGATTCAGAAAATGAAGTTGCTGCGCGTCATGCACATAGCTTAAAGTCAAATGCTGCGCAATTCGGTGCATCGAGCTTATCTGATGTTGCTCGCGAAATTGAACAGGCGTTAAACGAGGGGCATGTGGATACAGCAATAGAAAAGTCACAAAACCTTGACGCGCAAGTTGCAGGTTCAGTTGAAAAACTACAGGCCTGGTTTGCTGGTCGCTAATAACTTGAATTTATTTCAGTTATAACCTCAAAAATCCACTAGCGTGGTTAGCCTCTGCTAGGTTAGTCTTAGGGTCTAATAGTAGAGGTAACCATGTCACAAATAAAAAAGAGTCACAAACTTAACGGTGTCTGTTATGACATTCGTGGGCCTGTGCTTGCACAAGCTCGAAAAATGGAAGATGAAGGTCAAAAAGTTCTCAAGCTTAATATTGGCAACCCTGCGGCCTTTGGTTTTGATATGCCTGAAGATATGCACCGCGATATCATCCGTAACTTGTATTCAGCCCAAGGCTACTGTGACTCTAAAGGCCTTTACTCTGCCCGTGTGGCTGTTTATCAACACTATCAGCAACGTGGATTATTCAACCTAGATGTCGACCATATTTATATCGGTAATGGGGTGAGCGAGCTTATTCAAATGACGACTCAAGCATTGCTTGATAACGATGATGAAGTACTGATCCCAGCACCCGATTACCCACTATGGACCGCGTCTGTTAAATTAGCGGGTGGTAACCCTGTTCATTATTTATGTGATGAAGAACAAGATTGGTTTCCAGATATTGCTGATATAAAAAGTAAAATTACCTCAAAGACAAAAGCGCTGGTACTGATTAACCCGAACAATCCAACGGGGGCTGTCTACAGTGATGACTTATTAATGGAGCTTATTAATATTGCGCGAGAGCATAAGCTGCTGTTATTAAGTGATGAGATATACGAGAAAATTTTATATGACGGCGCCACACATACCTCAATAGGGGCGTTGTGTGATGATGTGCCTATTATTACCTTTAACGGCCTTGCAAAAACATACCGAGCAGCGGGCTTGCGTATGGGCTGGATGGTATTAAGTGGCCGTACAAGTGTAATGGAAGACTTAGTGCGTGGTTTAGATATGTTGGCATCTATGCGCCTGTGTGCCAATGTACCTGCACAATATGCGATTCAGCAAGCATTGGGTGGTGTACAGTCAATCGATAATCTAATTAACCCCGGTGGGCGCTTGTGTGTGCAACGTGATATTGCATGGCAAGGACTAAATGCGATAGACGGCATTAGTTGTAAAAAACCAAAAGGCGCACTGTATGCCTTTGCAAAAGTTGACACCGACAAGTTTAAGATTAAAAACGATGAACGCATGATCTTAGATTTGCTAAAAGCCGAAAAAATACTGCTCGTGCACGGCAGGGCATTCAACTGGCCTGAGCCTGACCACTTTAGATTGGTGTTTTTACCGAACAAAGATGATTTAACTGAAGCAATGGGTAAGATGCAACGATTCTTTGCAGATTACAAACAGAGCTAAAATCATCGCTCATAACAGCGCTCATAACAGCGAGATAAGGCTCTAATGCCGTTCACTTTAGGTGAGCGGCATTTCTTTTTATGAAGTAACGATTGCTCGCTGTTACTTTTACCAGTTCGCAATAATACTTAATAATACTTAATAATACTTATTCCAATGTGCAATAAGACTTAATCATTTTGAGGAATTGAACCTGTCGCTACCCGCGTTAAAAATCTCTGACTTACGACGGCATAGATGCAGAGCAATTACCGAGAACACCTAAATAACGACATTTTTGTCTTATTATCAACGCGGTTTTATTGCCTCAAAATAGATTACTTAAATAAGCAAATTGGTATTACCATTAAAAAGCCTTATCTACGCGAACGGTGTTATCACTTAAATAAACAAGACGAACTTTGTCACCTTGATTAAATATCATCCGACTATCCTTGTCTTGAACGACCATGTATTGCTCGCCACTTTCTACTTGAATCATTAACTCAACAAGTTGATATTCAATATAACGGCTTGATTGCTGACGGTTGTGTGCAATCGACCCGCCAATCATTGAACCAAGAATAGTTGCCACAGTTCGACCACTTCCGCCGCCAAATTGATTCCCTACAACACCGCCTAATAGTGCGCCGCCAAAGGTTTTCCAGCCATTTGTTTGGTCTTTAACCAGTTCTTGCTCGGTAATATTACGAACTGACTGCACTGAACCAAACAAAACTTGCTGCACGGGAACCGCTTTATTACGCTGATAATCAGCGTAACTGGGCGCACTGAGCAGTAAACATAGGCTAAATAAACTAATAAGGTACTTCATATAACCTCCTGGCTACCAGCCAAAAGTAGATTTTTCGCGTGTTTTACGGATTTCAGTTTCATCAGCCCACTCAATCAGGCCACTTTTTAAATCCATTAAACGCATCGTGAATTTATAATAGACATCGGCTTTATCTGCATTAGATTTTACAATGCTCGACAGGTTGCCGTATAACATATACTGCGCTCCCACTTGCTGACCAAATGCGATTGCAGTATTGGGATTGACGAGCGGGTCGACATTTTGGAAATTAAGCTGTTCGCGCACCGCTTCGACACGCGTCATATCAACAAAACGGAATTTACCGCTGCGTAATAATTGTGTCGAAATAGAGTCAGTGATTGATTCTGTATCAATATGCTCGCTGGTTTTATTTTTTATCCGCTCAACAAACACGATAGGACGCGAATTTGCTGTTAATGTCCCCACAACAGGCGATGCCAATAACGAATCTGTCATTTGGCTGGCGACCTTTTGCAAATCAGTTGAACCAAAGTTGATATCGGTTGTTTCAACAGCCTGAGCATCACCATAACTGACAACTGCTTTGTTGGCACAGCCAGATAACAGTAACGACGTTGCAATTGCGATAGCGGTGGCTGATTTCACTGAATATAATTTCATTGTGGCTTCCTTAATCTTCGAATTCTTGTGCTTCTGTTGAGACTTCACGAACAGCAAGCGAAAAGGTGACTGCATCAGATGTTGGGGCTAAGCCCGGTAGTTGTGTTTTTGCAAAACCAAACAAGGTAATTGCTTGCCATGGTGAGTGATTGCCTTTTATGACAAACCCATCGGCGTCATACCAAGTAAATTGATATTGTAAATATTGAGACTTTTTATACTGACTTGCTAATGTCACAACCACATCGGTTAAGCCATTGGTTTGGCGAGTTTTTACATCAGAAATCGCAAGCTTGTTACCAAGTTCAGGGTTATTAACAATAAGTTGTTGATTATATTGTTGTGATGCTTGCTCGACACCGATACCAGAGGTGGTTGGGCGAGAGGAGCAAGCCGCAACGAGTAATAGGGTTAGTAATGGCACTAAATATTTCATTATTGCTCCTAGAGTTGGACTACATGTGAGTCAAAGTAATTATTAATAAAGGTTAGGTAGACAAAGGTTAACCCCTGCTTACTAACCGCAAAGTCAATTTTTCCGTGCCCTGACACCCACAGAGAGTGATTACCAGGGGTCATTGCTGTTTGTGCGATACTTAACTGATTTGGTAAAGTTAACCAACTGCGAGTATCTGCTTGCTCAGAGGCAAGGTTATATATATTCGCTAAAATATTGCCGACATCACCACCACTTCTGGCAAGTTCTGCACGCATTTTTTCTTTTGCCACTAGCCTCAAAACTTGTCGTGAAACTCTGCCCGCACTTTGATCTTTCAATGTTTTCGCTGCAAGTGACTCAAGCCGAACTATCGGCGTGAGTGTTAAACTTTCACCCGAGACCGTGATATTTTTTTGTGAGCTCACATAAGGCACGTCGCTGTATACGGGCATGGCGATACTGTAAAAACGCGCATCGCCACGCGAAGTATAAATGGGTAACCGTAAATTATATTCTTGCTTAGCAGGGACCAGGCCTTGCTCGGCAATAATAATAACCTGACCTTGATTGGCGTTGACCTCATTGAGCTTACCAAAACGCTGACTAAAAGTTTCAAAGTCTTGATCAAAACCTTGTTTTTTAGCGAGTCGTAATACATTTTGTTGTAAATATGTATTATCGGTGTTTATCTCTAGGGCTTTTTTATAATCGATATAGGCATCATCAAATTGTTTATTCGCCTCATAAAGCATACCCGATAAATAAAACGTAAAAGCATTTTGAAAACCGTTCTTCACATCACCAATTAGCATGGTCATGTCGGGGTAGCCAGCGGCGGCTTCTTCAGTGCGTTTATCGAGCTCAGCTTGATTATCTTTCAGTGCATCTTCTTGTACTTTGTTTGCACGCCTTATTTCTACTAAAGCCGATTCTAATTGGTTTTCAAATACATAACTAAGCGCTTTATAGCTATGCAACATAGTCATTTCGTACGCGGGTGGTTCATAACTAATGACTGAGTCATTGGTTAATAATGCGTTACTTTGCTCAAGACCTGCGCTTATTTGTAGTTTTGCAGCTTGGCGCTTTTTTTCCATGTTCATATAAACAGCTTCAAATGTGCTGTTAGCCTCAGAGTGCTGATCTGATAAAAACGCTAACCGCGCAGTTTCAAGCTGATTTAACAAATAGTTACTGTGCATTGAACTGTTACTAGGTAATAGTTGGTTGGCTGTGTCGATATCATTTTGGCTGACAGCTTGGCGCACTGGCCTTAGCTGTGTTGCATAATCTTGGAATAGATCAGTAATACCTATGGTACTGCAACCAGATAACAGTAAAACAGCTCCAATAAATAAATGTCGATGCACTGAATACTCCTATAAGACAATGTAATCAGAGTAGCATACGCGACTTAACCGTCTATGATAAATTATGTAAAAAATCGTAAGTGATTTACGTTTAGAACGGTCTTGTATTTTATTATCAAAAGGATATCTGTATTTTGCTAACCACTGTGTTCTATACCTTGATGGCTTTGTGCGCTTTTGCCGCCAATTCTTTATTGTGCAGAATGGCTTTACAAAGTGGTGATATTGACCCTTTGAGCTTCACTGCCATTCGTTTAGTCAGTGGTGCATTAACCTTATTTTTGTTAATGCAATGGCAGGTTAAATCAGTTAAATCGATGACCGTTGTGGACAGAGGTAATAACTTAAGTGCATTGAGTTTGTTTGTATATGCGCTGTGCTTTTCAATTGCTTACGTTAATTTAAACACGGGAACGGGGGCGCTGATATTATTCTCAGCAGTGCAATTGACGATGATAGGGCACAGTATTATCAACAAAGAGCCATTGCGTAAATTACAGTGGGGCGCACTCATCGTTGCTTTTGCCGGCTTTGTGTATCTAATGTTACCCTCTGCAACGGTTCCATCCTTATTACCCGCGGTGTTAATGGCTGTCAGTGGTGTTGCTTGGGGAATATACAGTATTCGAGGAAAAACATGCGAAGCGCCTCTTCAAGCAACCGCGTATAACTTTCTTAGGAGCTTAATGCTCGTACCCATACTCATTTTGTTAGTGACGATGCAATGGCACGCTGTATCACCTACCGGCATTTGGCTTGCTATAGCCTCGGGTTCACTGGCATCAGGGGTTGGGTATAGTATTTGGTACTTAGTGTTACCTAAACTCAAAAGCAGTCAAGCAGGCGTTGTTCAACTTATTGTGCCTGTACTAGCAACGTTTGCTGGTGTGGTATTTTTAAATGAGCTATTAACCATGAGGTTAGTGATAGCCAGCGCCTTAATTCTTGGCGCTGTTATGGTGTTTTTATTAGCAAAAAGGCCAGTGAGAACGTAACTTATTGTGGGCTATTTACATTTAATACGTAGCGTTCATATAAACTGTTTAACTCGGATAAAATGGCTTTTTTGCCACATAAGTCACTCTCAGTTATGCGCTGTTGTAATGTGTCGATAGAAAGGTACTGCATCATGTTTGCTGACTGCGCTATATGGCTGATATGCCATGGTTCAGGTGCAACGCCACCCATGTACTCTCGGTATGGACGAAAAAAGCCATATTTCTCGAGATTATCATCAAGCCACGCTGTTAATCTAGCAAATGGCCCAGAAGTTGAATACTCTTCGGGGCTTAATTGCAGTTGATAACTATCACTGATGGCTGCAGTGTCAAAAATATCTAAATCGGTACCAAAATGATGTCGACTCGCGCCGGGTAAGGCTGAATAAAGCATAATTGCGTGGCATTTTTCAGCATCGCTCAATGCCGATAGGTCAACGGTTTCTTGTTCAAGGGTATAAACAGGGCGAAGGCCTTTAAATTTAGCATTCCAAATTACACTTTGGCGCGTAAAATCACGAAAACTTGAGGCAATTCTAAGCTCAATTCCAGCCCTTTTAGCGCCTTGTTGTAATGCTAAAAAGTCGGTAACAATATCTGCATGTAAACGGTGGTTCTGCAGCTCAACTAAATGTGAGCTACTTGACCCTGTAACGCATTGCAGTAAATCGGGCTGACTCATGTTAACAATTGCTCGAGAATGGTTTCGTATATTTTTGCAAGTTGAATGAGGTCGTCACAGCTCACGCATTCATTTACTTTATGAATTGTGTCGTTGCGAGGACCAAGTTCAATGACTTTGGCACCTGTCTGTGCGATAAAACGTCCATCAGACGTACCGCCTGTGGTTTCAAGTGCAGTATCGCGACCCGTAACGTGTTTAATGGCGTTTACCGTTGCGTCGACGAGCGGACCGTGGTCGGTTAAGAAAGGTAAGCCATTAACAATCCAGCTTAATTCGTAGTTTAAGCCATGCTTTTCAACAATTTTAACAACGCGTTGTTGTAGTTCCTCATAGGTTACTTCGGTGCTAAATCTAAAATTAAATTGAATGTCTAACTCACCAGGGATGACATTGCCTGCACCGGTGCCACCATTAATGTTTGATACTTGGAAACTGGTCGCTGGAAAAAACGCATTGCCTTCATCCCATTGAGTTTGGCTCAGTTCTGCAAGAACTGGGGCAGCTAAATGGATGGGGTTTTCAGCAAGGTGAGGGTAGGCAACGTGTCCTTGCACTCCTTTGACAGTTAAAAACCCTGTGAGAGAGCCTCGGCGGCCATTTTTTACAACATCTGCGAGCACATCACGCGAAGACGGTTCGCCGACCAAGCACATATCAATCTTTTCACCACGTGCTTCGAGTGTATCAATCACTCGGGTTGTACCATTGATAAATGGGCCTTCCTCGTCAGAGGTGATTAAAAATGATATGGAGCCTTTATGGTCAGGGTGTTTAGCAACAAAGCGCTCAGTTGCGATAACCATTGCTGCTAAAGAGCCTTTCATATCTGCAGCACCACGGCCATGAAGCATACCGTCTTTAATAAGGGCTGAAAAAGGTGGGAATTGCCAATTTTTTTCTGGGCCTGTCGGGACAACATCGGTATGTCCGGCAAAACAAAAGTGGGGAGATTCAGTCCCTTTTCTTGCCCACGTATTAAGCGTGTCGGTAAAAAATAGCGACTCAATATTAAACCCTAGCTTTTCTAAGCGTTCGTTCATAAGCGCTTGGCAGCCTGCATCGTCAGGGGTGACCGATTCTCGTTGGATGAGTGCTTGGGCTAATTCAATAACGGGATCAGTCATTAGGCAAAAATCTCGTCGTATTGAGCAGCTTTAAATCCTAAATGATACTGACCGTTATGAATCAGTACTGGACGTTTTATCATTGCTGGTTGCGCGACAAGGAGTGCTAAAGCGCTTTCTTTATCTAAATTTTGTTTTTGCTCATCAGTGAGTTGACGGTAGGTTGTTCCACGCTTATTGACGAGTTCTTGCCAGTCTATATGTTGTGCAAATTCGGTGATAAGGTCGATACTAATGCCGTCTTTTCGATAGTCATGAAAAGTAAAGTCATAATTTTTATCAGATAAATATTTCTTGGCTTTTTTAATTGTATCGCAATTGCTGATACCATACATGATCGTCATAAATTCTACTTTTTAGTTACTGTTAGTAATGTATCTACCCCAGCGGTGACCTGAGATAACGAAAAATAAAGCGGTCCAAGGTTTGCAGCATTCAACACACACAGTGTGCCTATCATTGGGCGCGTTAATTCACGTAAATCGAAATACGCTAAGCGTTCGCCTTGGGAAATTTTATTGCCGTTTAATTTAGCAATGTTGGTGTGATTAATGTGATCATCTTCAGATGAAAAATATAAATTTATTAAAATTTTCAGGCCATTGTTTGCTTGTAATAGGTATTCTTTACCCGCATTTTTAACTTGTAATAAGGTGCCATCGAACGGTGCAATAATGTTATGGCTTGTGAGCTCAACAGAAATCCCCGGACCCAATGTCGAAAATCGAAAAAAGGGCTCAGGGTGTTCTGTTATTGGTTTTACCCGACCGCTAAAAGGGCTTTTAATGGCCATTATTTGGCTTTTTCTTAGCGTACGCTCTGGCAAGTATTTTACGTCGTTACTCATGGGGTTACTTTTGCTCACCGAGTACATGGTAGCCGTCTTTTTTTAGCGCAGTTATGGCTTTTGGCATACTTTGTTTTTTTACCAATACATAATCAGTGTCATACGTTGATAACGCAAAAATTGAAATAGAGGCTTTTGCTAATACCCCAGAAATATTTGCCATTATCCCCGTTAGTGAAAAGCCCAATGGACCAATCACTTCAAGTGCTAGCCAATCAGTCTCTTGATCAAGGCTTTGAAGTTCAAAACTACTCGGACAAACAATCGATAATTCGTCAGCAGTTTTAGCAATAAAAAAAATGGCTTGTTGAAGTAAGGCAGGATCAATTGTGTCATTGACATCAAGGCTATGAATCGTAAGTTCTGTGCTATGAAGCTGTAGCGTTTGTTTTGACATCTGTAATCCTATCTAGGTCGCCTTTAAATTTATAGTATATATAAATACGAGTAAGTTAAAGCGCAATAAATTTAGTTGCCGTGTTTTTAGTCAAAGAGGGGCTGGAAGGTTGTCCACAGAATCTGTGGATAAATATGGGAATAGCTCAGTATAAAGAAGGTAACAGGCTAATTTATAAGTGAATTATAAACTAGCCTAATTTTTGAGGGGTTATTTTAGTAAGCTTTCTGCCTGTTTTGCTTGAATCGCCGTAAGGGCAATTGTGTAGACAATATCGTCAACTAATGCACCGCGACTTAAGTCATTCACAGGTTTACGCATACCTTGCAACATAGGCCCAATACTGATGAGTTCTGCACTTCGTTGTACGGCTTTGTAGGTTGTATTACCGGTATTAAGATCTGGGAACACAAAGACAGTTGCTTTACCCGCAACAGGGCTGTCAGGCGCTTTCTTAATTGCGACATTTTCCATAATTGCGGCATCGTATTGAAGAGGACCGTCAATGATGAGATCAGGGCGTTTTTGCTGCGCTAACTTGGTGGCTTCACGCACTTTTTCAACATCAGCTCCTGAACCTGATGTGCCAGTACTGTAACTGATCATCGCAACACGGGGTTCAATGCCAAATGCAGCGGCAGAGTCAGCTGATTGAATCGCAATATCGGCGAGTTGTTCAGCCGTTGGGTCAGGGTTAATAGCACAGTCACCATAGACTAGCACTTGATCAGGTAACAACATGAAAAACACGGATGATACTAATGACGAGCCTGGTGCTGTTTTAATAAGTTGTAATGGCGGGCGAATCGTATTAGCAGTGGTATTAACGGCCCCTGATACTAATCCATCTACTTTGCCTTGTTCGAGCATCATCGTACCAAGTACAACGTTATCAAGCAGTTGTTCTTGTGCAACGACTTCTGTTAGGCCCTTGCTTTTACGAATTTCTACCATTGGTGCAACATACTCGTTGATCACATCTTTAGGTTCAACAATGGTTACATGGTCGTTAAGCTCAACACCTTGCTGTTGTGCAATACGTAAAATCTCTTCTTTATCACCAAGGAGAATGGTTTTGGCAATCCCGCGTTGGCCACAAATTGCGGCAGCTTTAATTGTACGTGGCTCATTACCTTCGGGTAACACAACCGTTTTGTTCGCTTGGCGTGCTTTGTCTGTTAATAAGAAACGGAACGCTGGCGGTGACATTTTTCGGGTGCGACCGACGCTTTTCGCAAGACTGTCTAGCCAGTCAGAGTCGATGTGGCTGGCGTTATGGTGCTTCACTTTATCGATACGTTGGTCATCATCACACGGCACTTCCATATTAAAGTTGTGCAGCAGCAATGAAGTGCGCCAAGTGTCTTCTTTTGTGGCAATAATAGGCAAACCAGTGTCCATTGCTTGCTCACATAACTGCATAATACGGTCTTCAGGTTTAAAACCACCGGTGAGTAATATAGCGCCAATTTTTGTACCATTCATTGCTGATAAGCACGCAGCAACGAGTACGTCGGAGCGGTCACCGGGCGTAACCAAAAGGACGCCTGGGGTAAAATGGTTTAAAATATTTGAGACCGTGCGAGCACAAAAAGTAACGTGACGTAAACGTCGGTGTGCCATATCACCTTCATTAATGACTTCCGCTTTTAAGTATTCACATAAATCTTTAACGCGAGGTGCAACAAGATCAAAATCCCACGGAATTGAACCAAGTAATTTAAATGGGTGTTTTCTAAAGATAGGCAATGAAGCTAAACGGTTTAATTCGTTTTCAAGTTGCTCAGGTTCATGCGCTTCAACAAGGTCAGCACGTGCGCGGCCTTCTTCATCAAGTGGGGCATTCACTTTATTAAAAATACAGCCTAATACGCGAGGGTGATTGACGCCGCCGTAGTTACCAGAAGCAATTTCTAAGCGGTCTTCAATTTGGTCATTACTGTCGTTGCTTGGGGTTAGCACAAAGACAATATCAGCCCCAAGAGTTTGCGCTATCTCACGGTTTACTCGCCCAGCATAAGGCTGGCGTCGCGTTGGCACCATGCCTTCGATGATGGCAATTTCGTCTTCTTTTATGGTGTTTTCAAAGCGTTCAACAATTTCTTCAAGTAGATCATCTCCCTTACCATCCCCAATCATTTGCTCAGCATAGGCTAAATCAAAAGGCTTAGGTGGAGTGATGGGGGAGCCATGAGTCACAATTTGTGTTGACTTCTCGGGGCCTGTATCACCTGAACGAGGCTGTGCAATCGGTTTAAAAAAGTTTACTTTTAACGCTTTTTGTTCAAGTGCGCGTACTAAACCAACCGAAACGGATGTTAAACCAACCCCTGTTGAAATAGGGATCAACATTATTCTGCGAGCCATAATTAACACTCCTTCGCAATGCGTGCTGCGTCGTTTGCTATTACCCATTCTTCATTGGTTGGAATAACAAAGGCTTTTGTAAAGGCATCACCTTGTGTGATTAAGCCTGCGTGACCAAAGCGTGCGGCTAAATTTGCTTGATCATCACAAACAAGGCCTAAAAAGCCTAATTGTGTGATCACTTTTTTGCGAATGATGTCTGAGTTTTCACCAATACCCCCGGTAAAAATCAGCGCGTCTAGGCGCTGCAAAGGCACCATAAATGCGGCTATTTGTTTTGCTAATCGGTAGCAGAAAATATCAAGCGCAAGATTAGCCTGCTGATGACCAGCAACAGCCGCTTCTTCAATTGTGCGACAATCGTTAGATAACTCACTGATACCTAATAGACCACTTTGTTTGTTTAGTAGATCATCAATTTCTTGTACAGAATAGTTAAGTTGCTGGGTTAAGAACGTAAATAAACCCGGGTCAATGCTACCGCTTCGCGTGCCCATCACAAGGCCTTCAAGAGGGGTTAGGCCCATACTTGTATCAACACTGTTGCCATCTTTAATGGCGCACACAGAACAGCCATTACCCAAATGAGCACTGATCACATTGGTTTGTTCGCGTTCTTTGCCGAGTAATTTTGCCGCTTCACCCGCTACATAGAAATGGCTGGTACCATGAAAGCCGTATCGTCTCACGCCATGCTCTTTGTATAACGAGTAAGGTAGGGCATACAAGTAAGCAATATTTGGCATTGTTTGATGGAAAGCGGTATCAAATACTGCAATTTGTGGCAGCGTTGAAAATGCCTGCTGCGCAGTACGAATACCAAGTAAATTTGCAGGGTTATGCAAGGGGGCTAAGGCTGCCGTTTTTTCAATCGCAGATAATACATCGTTGTCGATTAGCACTGACTCGGTGAAATGTTCTCCACCGTGAACAACACGATGCCCGACAGCTATTAGGTTGTCTGCTAAACCTAAACTATTCACCAGATTAACTAACTCAGCGATTGCCGCGTCATGTGCTTGACCATTTGCTAATTCAATAACTTGCTTGTTGCCCTTGTATTTGTACTTAATTGAAGGTGTTTCTGAGCCTAATCGTTCAGCAAGACCAGAAATTATTTCGTCGGAGGTGGCGGCGTCTAAAATGGCGAACTTTAGACTTGAACTACCACAGTTTAATACTAAAACATGGCGTGGTGAGCAAGGTTGCAAAGGCATAGCTGAGTCCTAAAAATACAATATCAGAGTGAGTACGGCTTGATAATTAGTGTTCTGTGCCAGTATAGTAAAAACATATTTTGTTGCTACACTTAACAGAGTTAGGTCGTAATTATACTAAAGTCTTGTTGACTTGTGCCGATAATATTTTATCTCATTTAGTTGTTAAACGTTAGCCTGATTAACAAAAAACTAGGACAGGTTTTGCAGGGATTGTGTCCGGGAGTGTGTTACACTCACATGTGAAACAGTATGAAAACCTAGGAGTGATGATGCAAAAAAGTGTCATGTCACAAGTGCAAACAGGTCGCCAATACGCCAAAAAGTGGCCTATGCGACAAGAGCTTGCTCCCTTGTTTGCTGAATTTAAAGTGATAAAAGCCACTGAGCTTGCCATTACAGTAATGCCTATACTGGCAATGCTGACTGTGTTTATGCAAGTAAACTACTTAGGCAGTGAATTTTTCCCACAAGCAATTACAATTGCATTATTTTTTCTGTCATTACCATTGCAAGGTTTGTTGTGGTTAGGTAAGCGCGCAGAAACTCGGTTAGAGCCTGCAATGTTTAACTGGTACACAGAGCTTCATAGTAAAATGAAAGCGCATGGTTACCAGTCGCAATTAACGACTGAAAAACCACGCTATTCTGATTTGGCTCAACTGCTAAAAGATATGTTCGAAAAAATGGACAAAGCCTTCACAAAAGAACACTTTTAGTCACGAATAAACTGGCTCACATAAAATGATAATGTCACTGTTTGTGGGCCTTTTTGTTCTATTTCTTGCCAATGTTCAGGGCGAAATTTCCACGCAAATGGCGTCATCATTATCAAATGCTTAATGTCTTCAACACGTAATACGGTTTGTTGTTCAAGTAGCTCTGTCGATTTTGTGCTAAAACCATTGGGCGCTTCTATTTGGGTATGTGGTTTAACATCTGCGTAAATAAACGACTTTAACTCTTTAAGGTGCCATGGGCCGGGGCTTGCCACAATCAATGTGCTTTGGGGTTTTGCTAGGCGCGCGAGTTCGTCTGCAAAAAGCGGGGCAAAGACACTTACCAGTACATCAGCTTCACTATCTGCAAAGGGCGATTGGCTAATTGATGCGACACTAAAATGGGCATTTTCATAGCGTTTTGCGGCATATTTCACTGCCGGTTTCGAAATATCGACCCCATACACTGTTGCATTCGATGAGTTCGCTATCGCTTGGGTGTAAAACCCTTCGCCACAGCCAAGATCTATTACTGACACAGGTTTTAATTTAGAGACTAAGCGTGCAATAGCGTGCTGTAAAAAGCCATAATGGCCAGCAGATAAAAAGGCGCGGCGCGCTTGTACCATGTCGAGGTTATCACCCGGTTGCTTCGACTTTTTATTTTGTACGGGTAATAAATTTACGTAGCCTTCTTTGGCAATATCAAAGCTGTGATTATTCACGCAGCGATATGTTTTATCAGTTAAAGTCAGTGCGTGTTTGCAAAGCGGGCAGTGGTAGTGAAGACTCATGAGTCTAAGTAGTCCTTATCATAAAAGGTTTTAACCCAATGCGGGCGATAGGTGATCAATAAGGTAATAGCCATGCCATTGAGCATCGCTTCAGGAAACCAAATTATGGCACATAAAATTAGGTAGTTTTGCGAAATTTCAATCAAGCTATATTCACCCATAACGTAATAGAGCATGCCACTGGTGAGTATTTTAATACAGGCGATGAGTGCAGCAGTTAAAAAAGCACAGAAAAAGATATAGATAAAAAAGTGTTTTGGTAAGTAAGTATAGCAAAGCACAAAACACAGGTAGCTGAGCGAAATGGGTATAAAGGCAGTGAAAAGTAAGTGAATCGGCAGAAGGCTTATGGGCAACTGAGCCACTAAAATCAACAAGGCACTTGCCAGTACACTTGCAAAAATTGCCAACCGCCAGCCTAAAATAAGGGTAACGGCACTGACCCCTAGTATATGCAATTCGAGGCCAGGTAAAATACCGGCTTTTATACGCCACAGCACAGCAAGCACAAGTGCACAGGCAAGCACACCTACTTGTCTGATTGGCGTTGCCAATAGCTGTGCAAAGCTGTTTTTATCAAAGCTAAGCAAAAGTATTAAAGCCACACAGCTCCACAAAGGGAGCTGCCATTGCAATTGCTCTATCATGCGTCAAATGAAGACCAGATAGGGGCGTGATCTGATGGCTTTTCGATTCCACGTAATTCGTAATCGATACCAGATTCGACACAACGCTCAGCAAGGGTTGGGGTTGCTAAAATAACGTCGATACGCAGTCCTCGGTTGTCATCAAACCCTTTCGAGCGGTAATCAAACCACGAATACTGCTCTGTTTTTTCAGGATATAGCTCGCGGAACGTGTCTTTAAAACCCCAATTTAATAATGTGGCTAGCCATTCACGCTCTTCAGGTTGAAATGAGCATTTACCCGTTTTTAACCAACGTTTACGATTTGGCTCACCGATACCAATATCGAGGTCAGTCGGTGAAATATTAATATCTCCCATCACGATTACATCTTGATCTGGCGTGTGGTTATCATTTAAATGCGTCATTAAATCTTTATAGAACTGACGTTTATAAGGAAATTTTGTTTCATGAGCAATGTTGTCTCCTTGCGGAAAGTAACCATTCATTACCGTTAAGTCACGGCCATTTTCTTGCGCCACAGTTACGCTGATCATACGGCGCTGAGATTCGTCTGTATCAGTCGCAAAACCTTTAACAATAGACTTTGGCTCTTGCTTACACAGCATAGCTACACCGTAATGCGCTTTTTGACCATGAAAATAAACGTGATAACCCATTTTTTGCACGTCTTCGAGAGGGAAGGCTTCATCGTGAACTTTAATTTCTTGTAAGCCAATGATATCAGGCTGATGTTTATCGATAACGGCTTGCAATTGATGTAGACGAGCACGCAGCCCGTTAATGTTGAATGAAATTACCTTCATCGTGCACCTATAAGTTATTTTTGTTTAGAACGAGTAGGTTAATTCTACCATCAAACTAACGGCTATTCATGAGCAAATTTTGAAAAACACTATGAATAAATGTTGCACAATTGATTGACTTCTTAAAGGTATTGTTAACTCATTATTAATTATTAAATTAAATAAATAATTCAGTTGATCTGCTTATTTTTGTTTATATAATGCGCGAAAACACCCGTTCAAATTATGTACTACTTAAAGGTAAACCATGAAAAAACAATTAGTGATGCTTTCAATTGCGTCTATCTCATTTGGCACATTAGCAAGCAACCCGAGCTACTTTTCTGCAGACAACAGTATCGAATCTAAGTTATGTAGTTTAAGTGCAAATGAAGGGTTTACCGCTGCTCGTAAAGAAGCAGCAAAACATGGCATCGCAATGTCACGTTTTTCACCAAGTATTTTATGCAATGGAACTGACATTCGTGAGCTCGCTAAAAAAGCACCCTCACAGCATGTTCCAAAAAAAGCGCAGGTTGAAGTTTTTGCAAAAAACCAGCAAAAAGAAACTCAGCTGTGTATTACAGCACTTAAGCAAGGCTTAACTCCTGTGCGTGAGAAAATAGGTAACTTAAATTCATTAAAATGTAATGGCGAAGCGGTGACAGACTTTGTAAAACGCTACCAAAACGCAGCAATTTAATGAAAATAACTGTTTATAAAACAGGTGAGTGTTGCTGAATGACGCAATAACTTACTCTGAATGATAAAAGCGCTCTTTGTAGCGCTTTTTTAATGACTAAAACTGTCAAAAAGGTCTCTGTTTTATCCACGCTGCAAAAGCATGGCGTAAATTACGCTGGTTTTTAGTAATAAATTTTCCAACCTTCAGTGACTTCTGTCATAATAGAGCGTTAGTGAAATAAAATGACCTTTAGGTGCAATGGCTACAAAACGTATCAGTGATGAACAGCTTGTCGAAATCATAGAAGCCGCGATTTTTGTTGCTGGAAAACCGCTGTCTAAACGTCATTTAAAAGAAACGGTTTTAGCTGAGTTAAGCGTATCAATGCCCAGAATTAATAATGCAATTGATCAGATTCAAACGCATTATCAAACTCGCGGCATAAAACTTGTTGCTGTTGGCAGTGGGTATCGCTTTCAGGCCTGTGCAAGCCTTGCGCCTTGGCTTGCGAATTTATGGCAAGAACGTGCGCCTAAATATTCAAGAGCGCTGTTAGAAACATTATCTCTGATTGCCTATCGACAACCAATCACCCGTGGCGAAATTGAACAAGTACGAGGTGTAACGGTGGGCTCAGGAATTATTAAAACGTTATTAGAAAGAGAGTGGATAAGAGTTGTTGGGCACAAAGAAGTGCCAGGGCGCCCGGCGCTTTATGCAACGACGGCCACTTTCTTAGACTATTTTTCATTAGCTGGTTTAGATGAGTTACCGCCTTTGCCTGACACTCAGGAAAGTAAAATCAACCAGCTATTGAGTGATCCTTCTGTGAGAGAACTATCTGAATGAGTACAGTAGAAACTGAAAAGTTACAAAAAGTGTTGGCGAGAGCGGGTGTGGGTTCGCGCCGCGAAATGGAAAAATACATTGATGCAAATCGCGTGAGTGTAAATGGTAAGGTTGCCCGTTTAGGTGATCGTGTTGAACCAACTGATGTAATTCGTGTCGACGGTCATGTAGTAAAAATTGAAGATAAGGCAGAGCGTATTTGTCGTGTATTAATGTATAACAAGCCAGAAGGTGAGTTATGTACACGTAAAGACCCAGAAGGCCGACGCACAGTATTCGATCGTCTCCCTCGTGTTGATGGTGATCGCTGGATTGCGGTCGGGCGCCTTGATATTAATACGGCTGGCTTAATGTTGTTTACCAATGACGGTGAACTGGCTAATCGCTTGATGCACCCAAGTTATGAAGTAGAGCGTGAGTACTCGGCGCGTGTATTTGGTGAAGTTACTAACGAAACGTTACGAAATTTGACCAAAGGGGTTGAGCTTGAAGATGGCCCTGCGAAATTTTTAAATATAAAGCCGATGGGTGGAGAAGGCATTAACCGTTGGTTTAATGTGACATTAACTGAAGGTCGTAACCGCGAAGTGCGTCGTTTGTGGCAGTCACAAGATGTTGAAGTGTCTCGTTTGATCCGTATTCGCTATGGTAAGTTAGAACTTGATAAACGTTTACCGCAAGGTGGATGGGCAGAGCTTGACCTAGACACAGTGAATTATTTGCGTAAAACCGTACAGCTAGGCCGTGAGACACAAACTAAGCTATCTGCAATCCCAGATAAGCGTAAAGAGAAGCGCGCTAAGATTAATCAAATTCGTAAAGCGGTTAAAAAGCATAATCACCGTGTTAAACAAACTAAGCGCCGTTAATGAACAGTAAAGCGCGGGTTTAATACCCGCGTTTTTTATTTTTGCTGTGCATCAAGTGATTGACCATTCACTTCTTTAGAATCATCACTCATCAGATATAAATAGGTTGGCATTAAATCTTCTGCAGTAGCCAATTTATCTCTGTCTTCACCTGGGTAGGCAGACGCGCGCATGGCTGTCCGTGTTGCACCAGGGTTAATACAGTTAATACGGATATTAGTTTTACCTACTTCAGATGCCCATGTTTGCATCATCCCTTCAACTGCAAATTTTGAAATAGCGTATGCTCCCCAAAACTCACGCCCTTTACGGCCAACGCCTGACGATGTGAATATCACAGAAGCACTCGGCGATTTACGAAGTACTGGGAACATATATTTAGTGATCATAGCCTGCGCTGTCACATTAACTTTCATGATATTTTCGAAAGTTGAAACGCAAAAGTGCTCAAGCGGGCCGAGCGACCCTAAAATTCCAGCGTTATTGAGGAGTCCGTCTAATTTACCAAATTGTTGTTCTATAGTAGCAGCTAGATCACGGTAGTTTTGCTTAGTTGCGCCTTTTAAGTCCATTGGCACAATAGCAGGTTGTGGACCACCCGCATTGATAATTTCATCGTAAACAGCTTCAAGTTTACTGGTTGTTTTTCCAAGTAAAATAACAGTGGCACCCTGCTTTGCATAGGTTAATGCGGCAACGCGACCAATACCATCACCGGCACCTGTTATTAGAATTACTTTGTCTTTTAGCGCATTCTCAGCAGCTTTATATGTGTGCATAAAAGTACCATTGATTACATTTTTTTCTATTTTACCATAGCAAAAAGCCAAGTTATCGAATTTATTGCAAATTAAGGTGGCGAAAATTGAAACTTTACGTTAACTTTAACTGGTCTAATGTCTTATTAATAACCTAATTACATTAAATTAACTTAACTAAAGGCAGTCTAGCGACTACTTTTATACTTGAACACACAATAACAATAAGATTTGCGCGGAGCGAAATTATGAAAAAATTGCTACTTTCACTAGCCATTGCATCAGTCATTACCGGCTGTGGTGGAGGAGAAACATTAGAAGATGTAAAAAATGACAGCCCTCCTATCATCCCTAGCGCGACAGTTAAGTTTGACCCTGCCAACGGTGTTATCTCTGTGCCAAATGACTTATTAATGAGTGGCACACTAGACGGTACACTGAATATCCCTGGCGAATTAGATGACAACAATGTCAGTGTTCCTCGTGCCGCGTATGCTAATCCTCAACTTGCATTGGGTGCACTCGATGGTTGGTCAACACAGACTCCGTTTAAAATCGACCTCGCATTCCCTCCAGGTGTTTCGCTTGATGCCGCTTCGGCGGGGGGGCCTGGTGCTGTACGTATTTTTGAAGTTGTGATGGGTGCAAGTCAAACTGATGAGACCTGTTCACAAGTACCTGCAGGTATTGCATGTAAGCTGGTATCAGAACTCACTTTTGGTGTTGATTTTATTACGCAAGGTTCGAGTGATTCTGTCGCTGTTATTCCGCTAAAACCATTTAAAGCGGGTAGTACATATATAAATGTATTAACGACGTCGTTGTTGGACTCTGAAGGTCGTTCAATTGAGCCTTCGTCTACGTATGCGCTTGTTAGTGAAGAAGCACCGCTTATTACTGATTCTCAAAAGTCACTTCAAGCAGTTATTAACAGCTATGAAAATGCTGTCACTTCAGGTGGCCAAATCAGTAAAGATGACATTATTTACTCTGCGGCAATGACAATGCAATCAGCAGGTCAAGTATTAGGCACTGTTAAACAACTGCTAGCTGCCAGCCTAACCCAAGACGCTTTACCGCGTCCTACAGTGCAAATCCCAGAGCGACCTGTTATGACAGTTGAGCAAGTATTTGCATCACGGGGTATTACTGGTTTATCGCCAGCTTTTGCAGGGGTGCAATATCAAAAAGGCAGCGTGATGCTACCCATGTACCTAGGTACACCGACGGGGACTGATGTCAGTGATTTGTCGGCAACCTATTGGCAAGGGTTGTGTGACAGTGGTGTGGCAGTACTTGGTTATGCGTCTTCTGCGGGAGCATCATTTCCAACGGATCCAATTAGCGAGAATGATGGTCTTTGTATGGCGCTAAGTGGTGGTAAATTGCGTGATTTAGGGCTTGACCAAACGAAACATCTAACTAAGTACAATACCATCCCAAAAACACAGAGCATGGCTAATGTACCGGTGCAAATTACGAAGCCAATTTTGCCTGTAATTAATGCTGTCCGAGTGCAATTAGGAGAAGATGAGCTTGTAATGCCAGAGGGTGGTTGGCCAATTGTTATTTTACAACATGGTATTACGTCTAAAAAAGAAGACATGTTAGCCATTACGGCTCAGTTATCAGTTCAAGGTTTTGCGACTGTAGCAATTGATCACCCAAGACATGGTGAGCGCGGTGTTGATGTTAATGGCGATGGCACCGATGATTTTAATGCATCGACTGGGTCGGTGTTAAGCTACATGAACTTGCAGTCATTATTAGTTGCACGTGATAGCTTACGTCAATCGGTAGCTGATTTATTAGGTTTACGTATGGGCTTGAACTTCACAGGCCAAGCTGATCTTAATGCACAAGATGTCTCTTTCCTTGGCCATTCACTGGGCTCTGTAGTGGCGCCTGCATTTATCGCGGTTGCTAATTCACCGTTGGATGAACAAGTTGATCCACTGTTTAATGTAAAAAGCGTTGCACTGGCCAGTGGTGGCGGTGGTCTTGCTAGTTTCTTAATCGAATCAGCTAGGTTTGGCCCATTTGTACAAGGTTCTGTGTTACTTGCTGCTGGTATTGAAGAGTCGGCTGAGTTTAGTGCGTATTCACAAAATGAAGCACTTTCAAATTGTGGTTCTTTAGCCGCTGATCAAACGGCTTTTGTAGCATGTGCATATAAAGAGTATGTAGGTTCATTAACTATGGCTGGTGAAACCGAAAAACTTGCTAATATTCAAGGCGTAGTAACGCAATTTGCGTTTGCAGCACAAACCGCACTAGACAGTGGCGATCCCTCTAACTATGCATCTGCAGTTGCAGCGCTTGGTACACCAGTATACATGAGTGTTGTTGTGGGTGATGGTGCAGATAATAAAGCAGACCAAGTTATTCCACCGATGGTTGCAAGCAACCCAATTGCAGGGAGTCTGCCTCTTGCAAAGCTTATGGGGTTAACGACAGTGGCTGAAACACAAGCGCCTACCGCAGATCCTATGAGTTATGTTGTTAAGTTTACTAAAGGACATCACAGCTCTGTGCTAACACCTGTGCCTACTGAAGACTCAGGTGCAACAGCGCAAGAGAGTGCAGCAGCGACCACTGAAATGCAGCTGCAAATTGGGACTTTCTTAGCAGCTCGCGGTCAATTTCTACAGGTTACGAATACGGATGTTGTCACAGAATAAGTGAAATCCGCCAATTAAGTAAAAAGCCACATAATGTGGCTTTTTTTTGCCTTAAAGCATGATAAATTGTGGCGAATTAACAATTAATGGAGAGAGTGTTTGGAATTTTTATATGAATATGGCTTGTTTTTTGCCAAAACCCTTACTTTTGTGGTTGCTGTTGCTGCCATCGTTGCGATTATTGTGGGTGCTGCTGTTAAGCCAAAGGCTAAGAAAGGCGAGATAAGCATTGATGATTTAAGTGAGCAATTGGCTGATCTTAAGCAAAACTTTATTGAAAATACGCTCTCTAAAAAAGAGCTTAAGGCCTACTTTAAACAACAAAAAGCTGAGGCCAAAGAGCAGCAAGATAAAGACCCTAAGCCAAGATTATATGTGATTGATTTTAATGGAAGTATAGATGCCCATGAAGTTGAAAGTTTACGTGAAGAAATCACTGCAATTCTTACCATTGCTGACAAAGAAAAAGACAAAGTATTGGTACGCTTAGAAAGCGGTGGTGGAGTGGTTCATGGCTATGGGCTTGCTGCATCTCAACTGCAACGCTTACGCAATGCTGGTATTCATTTAACCGTTGCAATTGATAAGGTTGCAGCCAGTGGTGGCTATATGATGGCGTGCGTTGCCAACGAAATTGTTGCTGCGCCATTTGCAATTGTCGGTTCTATAGGGGTTATTGCACAAATACCCAACTTCAATAAAATTTTGAAGAAGAATGATGTGGATTTTGAGCAAATCACTGCTGGTGAATACAAACGCACCTTGACACTCTTTGGTGAAAATACAGAGAAGGGCCGTGAGAAGTTTAAAGAGGAAATAGAACAAACACATGGTTTATTTAAAACCTTCGTGAGTGAACAACGTCCTTCACTTGATATCGATTCGGTTGCCACAGGTGAACATTGGTTTGCAACTCAGGCCTTTGATAGAGGCTTAGTGGACAAAATTGAAACCAGTGATGATATCTTGCTAAACCAAGCGGATGAACGCCAAATCTATAAAGTAAAGTACAAAGTTAAAAAGAACTTAACGGATAAACTCGCGGTGGGTCTGAGTTCAAGTATCAGCCAAGCAGGGGTAAATTTAATGTCACGTTTTAAAGGAATGAATCCTTAAATTTATTCGCTTTCATGCAAATAAAAAACCCGCTTCAGGAGCGGGTTTTTTATTGACCAAATTTATTTAATTGATTTGTGATAATCTTCTAGGTCTTTGGCTGCGTCAGGGTCGTTAAAGACTTTCTCATCGAACTGTCCTTCCGATTTTGCTACCACACATGTCACCATACAGTCACCAGTTACATTGACAGCTGTTCGCGTCATATCAAGTAAACGGTCAACACCGATAATGATAGCGATACCTTCTACAGGCAAGCCTACTTGATTTAACACCATCGCTAGCATAATCAGACCAACACCGGGTACACCTGCAGTACCAACTGAGGCTAAAGTCGCAGTTAAAATAACCATTAAGTAATCTGATATAGTTAAATCAACAGAAAATACTTGCGCAATAAATACGGTCGCAACACCTTGCATGATAGCAGTGCCATCCATATTAATAGTCGCGCCTAATGGGACCGTGAATGAAGCTACTGAGTTCTGAGCTCCTAATTTTTTAGTGGCAGTTTCCAGAGTGATTGGCATCGTTGCACTTGAACTTGATGTACTAAATGCAAACAGACACGCATTTTTCATTTTCTTTAGGAACGTTATTGGGTTTAGTCCTGTTAACACTTTTAAAAGAATACTGTAGTTCACTAAACCGTGGATAAATAATGCTAGCATCACAATACTAAAATACAGTGCCAAGCTTTTAATCAGTTTAAAGTCGATGGTTGTAAATAGTTTCGCCATTAAAAAGAACACGCCATAAGGTGCAATGTTCATTAGCAGTGTTACAAGCTTTAAAATAACAGTGTTAAGGTCTTCAAATACACTAGCAACTCGCTTACCTGCTTTACCACTTAAAGCCATTGCCACACCAAAAAGAAGGGCAAAAACAATAACTTGTAGCATATTGCCATTTGCCATTGCATCAATTGGATTGGTTGGGAACATCCCAATAATAACTTGCGCAAGAGTCGGGGCTTCTTTCGCACTGTAGGTTGCATCTGACGGTAAATTTATACCCTCGCCAGGATTAAATAACAGTGCAAGTGTGATCGCAACAGTAATCGCGATCGCTGTTGTAACCAAGTAAAGTAGAATTGATTTACCCCCTAAACGGCCCAGTGTTTTTGGATCGCTTAAACTACACGTACCGCACACCAAGGAAACGAATACGAGGGGCACGACGAGCATTTTTAAACTGGCAATGAATATTTGACCACCAATGTGGAAAATACCATCAACGAAAAATGCTTTAATTGGCAAAGAGAATAACCCTAGTGGAATAAGGAAATCGTCTTCACCCGCTAAAATTGCTTGGAAGATAAAACCAACGATCACACCCAAGACCATACCAATCATGATACGAGATGTGAGACTCAATGAACGGACTTTTGACATACACCTAATCTATATTTTTATAAATTTTGCCATAGCCTACCAGCATGAAGATTTTTATACAGAAAAATTCGATAAATATTAGAATTAATTCGATGCAATTCAGATAAAATAATTATGATATTCGTCCAGATTTTAGGTTAATATCAGGTAAACAATAATGTAAATATGAAAATAGCTAACTAGGGAGAGGTCAATGCCTTTATTGCGATGGCTAAGTGTTATAGTTTTCAGCTCACTTTTAGTCGCCTGTGGCGGTGGTGGATCACTTGAGAAAGAAGGGGGTTCATTAGACGGTGGGAATACTACTGATAACCCAACTTATACAATAACAGTGCAAGGGTATAGCGCTGATGGTACTGAATCGAATAATGTAACAGCCGATCAGCCCTTAATGATTCGCGCCTCTTTAACGAGTAGCAATTCAGATGTAACAGGTAAAAAAATAACATTTTCATTAGCGGATAACTTGGGGACTTTAGATCAACCCTCAGCGCTGACTAACAGTGAAGGTAATGCTGAAGTTAAATTAAACGCAGGCACCCAAGCTGGCGCAGATGAAATTATTGCCAGTTTTACCTCAAGCTCAGGTACTGTTTTCTCTGGTAGTTTTAGCTTTTCAACAGCGGGCGACAATGCGCAAACTGGCGATCAAACTTTCACGGTTACATTAAATGGTTTTGTTAAAGGAACTCAAACTAGCAATAATGAAGTAACCGCTGGTGCACCATTAGACCTAGTTGCTACTTTAAAACGTGATGATGAAGTTATCTCGGGTCAAAGAGTTACATTCTCACTTGCCGATGATATTGGATCGCTAACCCCTTCATCAGGTACAGCATTAACAAATAACGATGGTAACGCACTCATGACGCTTACAGCGGGTGATGTTGCCGGTGCGGGTATTGTGACAGCCTCTTATACTGTCAGTGGCGAAACCTATTTTGATACATTTGCATTTACATCAGACGGTTCTGAGTCAGATGATTCAAGTGTGAGTGGCACAGTGACATTGGGCGTCTCTATTGTTGATGCCTCAGGCCTCCCATTCAGTGTAGAAAACCCAGTAAGTAAAGATAATAAAGGAACAGTAACAGCCACTCTATTAGACGATGAGACGCCTTTAGCAGGTCAACTGATTTCTTTTTCTACCAACTATACAGGTAAAATTACGCCTGTTTTAGGGACGGCACTTACAGACGCCAACGGCGAAGCATTTGTTACTTTAAGTAGCGGTAATTCAAAAGGGGCGGGTCAAGTTGTAGCTACATACACTGATGAAAGTGGTAACACAATTACTAAAATCGCCGGTTTTATTTCGAGTGGTGATGATGCCCCAATCGAAAATGCAGAAGCCGCACTTGATATTAAGCTTTTAAAAGGTTGTGCGGCAGACTGGGATGCTAATCGCTATACGACTTCATTAGAAACAACGTATTTATCATCGGGCTGTGTTGTTGTTAATCAGTTTTCATCTGATCAACTCATTGACGTTCTGGTTAAAGTTACCGATACCAGCTCAGGTGATGGAATCGAAGGAATTATCGCAGAGTTATCTACTGACCTAGGTCGTTTATTACCTGAGTCTGGCAAAGCATTAACGGATCCTTTTGGTTTCGCGGTTTTAAAACTACAACCAGGTGCAAACAGTGGTGCAGGTGAAGTGTCGGTGACAGCCAAGTCAGTGACTCTTTCAAAAGCATTTGAAATTGCCACCGCAGAGCTTAATGTTGAAATCACCAATGGCCTATACAACAAACTTGATGCGTCAGGTAACCCAATCGACGGTGAATATGTTCCATTGGCTGCTGGTGCAACTACGGTGATCACCGTTTCGATTTTTGATAGCAACGGAAACCCAATTGTTACACCGCTCGATGTTGAGTTTACGTCTGGTTGCGTAGAGTCGGGATTGGCTGTAATGGACTCAAAAGCAACCAGTATTAGCGGGGTTGCAACGGCTACATACAGAACCAATGGATGTAATACTTCGCAAGGTGATACTGTGACAGCCACAGTGCTCACCGGTGGCACGCCCAAAGTAGTTAATGTAAACGTTCCTGTTTCTGCTGCAGAAGTCAGTTCAATAGAATTCATTGAAGCCACTGAAAATGTTTTAGCGTTAAAAGGAACTGGTGGCGTATCTCGTAAGGAAATCAGTCAATTAACATTTAAGCTAACGGATGAAATCGGTAATGCTGCAAAACAAAAACGAATGGATTTTCGTTTAAGCTCAACCAACGGTGGCATTTCACTATCTGAGGTAACAGATGCAGGTGGCTATTCACATGCAAGTGTTTCTACCGATTCTGAAGGGCTTGCTCGCATTCAAGTAAATGCTGGCTTTGTGCCACAAGCGGTACGTGTACAGGCGTGTTATATACCTGAAGAGCTCATACCTGCTGATCAGAATAATAATGTCACGTGTTGGCAGGAGTTGTATTTAGAATGCCAAAAAGCAGAAGCGGAACGTAATGGTAATGTATCGTGTCCTGTAGGTGAATTATCATTAGTGTCACTTGATGAGCAAGTGGTGAGTGTATCAGATTTAGTCTCTATTAGTTCAGGCTTACCCGATGGTAATAGTTTCACAGCCGGCCCTACTATAATTAACATAGAAGCACTTAATTATATTGGTGATACCACGGATATCTCTGTTTATTTAGCTGATCACTTTAATAACCCTGTACCAGATGGTACGGCTGTGTATTTAACAACAGAAGGTGGGGCGGTTGGCACTCTTGATGGTGCTGAATTTAACCCTCAACTTGAGTGTAATACAGTTGATGGTCAATGTGTTGCGCAGTGGCGTTCACAGAATCCAAAGCCATTTACCGAGGATAAGTGGGGCAATAAAATCAACAGTATCAACCCGAAAACAGGTGTTATCAATTGTGACCTTTATTTTGGTTCCGCAGCCCCTTGTATGGCTGGAATTAGAAACGCTGCGTTTTTTGACGATGGTGTACCATTAGGCGCACGTTCGACGGTGTTGGTGACAGCAAAGGGTCAAGAATCATATATTGATATTAATGGGAATGGCCGCTTTGATACTAATGAATATTACAGTGGCTATGACTTACCAGAAGCTTTTATCGACCATAATGAAAATGGTTTCTATGACGGTTTAGCAGCTATTTACGACCCAGTGAGTGGCACTGTGACGAAGTCAACTGAATTTTGCCAAGAAGGTGATGCAACTGATCCCTGTAGCCCAACAAATACCAATGCAGGACAATTTGAGGAAAATTGGGATATTGACTTAAATGGAATGCATACACTTGCTGATGGTAAATACAATGGTTTAGTGTGTACTGAAAGCGCGACTACCCCAACCGTGGGAGCAACGTTTGAAAGTTTATGTACCAAAGAAGTCATTGATATTCGGGATACTTTTGAAATTGTTATGTCAGGCAGTGAAGCATACACTCGTTTTGTCGTTACAAAAGCTGAGTTACGTAATCGATTTGCTTCGGCTCTCAATGAAAAAACTGCAGCAGACCCAACAGTTTTTACTGACAATGCAATGCAATTAGGGGTTGATATAGCGCAGTGTAATACGATTTATCGTCAAGCTGGTGACTCATCAACTGCCGTTATTTTGGACTTAGAACCTACAGATAACACTGATTACTGTGATTTAGGTTCAATAAATATAACCACAGCGATGGTTGGCAACCAATTGGCTGCTTTAAGTTTCGAGCTTTATTTTTCAGATGTTTACAATAACCCATTACCAGCGAGTACGGCGGTTTCAGTGAGCACTGATAATGGTGATTACAGTGGAACATCTGGCTTTGAGCTGCCTAATACTAGTCAAACGTCAGCCATGTCTTTTGGTTTAACAATTAGTAGAGAGGCTGAAGCAAATAAAAAAGCAGAGGGGAACCTAGTTGTTCAATTTACCACAGGTAAAGGCTTAGTTACCTCAGCTCCAATCGCAATCAGTGATGATGGTTAACAAGTATTTAATTGTTTAAATTTAAAAAAATGCCAACCAGAAGGTTGGCATTTTTGTTGCTGTTCTATATATTCCCCATAAAAATACAGCAAATTATCATTTTGGCTAATTTAGCAGCAAAAATTGTTCAATTATTCAGTCAATGGTTAAAAGTTTCGATTAAAAGCTTGTAACAATTGGTGTTTGTAGATATACCTATAAATATTCGTGCTCCGATGTTAATAAATCATACTAATTTGTTTGATGTGATAGATATACATTTATAAGGGCAAAAAACTTTTAAAATTCTTGGTCAGAAATAGGCAGCTATGGGCAAATCACTTGTAATTGTAGAGTCTCCAGCAAAGGCTAAAACAATTAATAAATACTTAGGTAACGATTTTATCGTCAAGTCCAGTGTTGGGCATGTACGTGATCTACCGACTTCAGGTTCAGGCAAAACGAAAACAGCAGCAACGAAAACCCCTGCTGAGGTTCGAAAAATGTCACCAGAAGAAAAAGCTGCGTATAAAAAACAACGAGATTACAAAAATCTTGTTGCACGTATGGGAATTGACCCTGAGAAAGGCTGGGAACCCCATTATGAAGTTTTGCCTGGCAAAGAGAAAGTCGTTCAAGAATTAAAGAAGCTTGCAGAAAATGCCGATAAAATCTATCTCGCAACCGATTTGGATAGAGAAGGGGAAGCGATTGCATGGCACCTCGAACAGATTATCGGTGGTGAGCCAGAGAAATATAAGCGTGTTGTTTTTAACGAGATTACCAAAAATGCGATTCAGCAAGCTTTTGAAACACCCGGTGAATTAAACACCGATATGGTGTATGCGCAGCAAGCACGCCGTTTCCTTGACCGAGTAGTGGGTTTTATGGTCTCGCCGTTGTTGTGGGCCAAAGTTGCACGCGGTCTCTCTGCAGGCCGTGTTCAGTCTGTTGCTGTTCGTTTGCTTGTAGAACGTGAACGTGAAATAAAAGCATTTATTCCTGAAGAGTTTTGGGATGTGCATGCCGATGTTAAAAATAGTGAGTCTGCCTTACGCCTTGAAGTTACAAAACACGCTGATAAGGCATTTAAGCCTGTTAACGAGCAGCAAGCAATGTCTGCGGTTCGTGACCTTGAGAAAGCTCAGTATGAAGTTGTAAGCGTTGAAGAAAAGCCAAGTAAAAGCAAACCGAGTGCTCCTTTCATTACATCGACTATGCAACAGGCCGCGAGCACTCGCTTAGGCTATGGTGTTAAAAAGACCATGATGCTTGCTCAGCGTTTGTATGAAGCAGGTCATATTACCTATATGCGTACTGATTCAACCAACTTGTCAAAAGATGCGGTTGAAATGTGCCGTGACTATGTTGCTGAGCAGTTCGGTGATAAGTACCTACCAAAAGCACCTATTAGCTACAGCTCTAAAGGCAATGCACAAGAAGCGCACGAAGCGATTCGTCCTTCAAGTGTTTCTATATTGTCGGGTCATTTAGACGGTGTTGAAGCCGATGCGAAAAAATTATATGAGTTAATTTGGCGTCAATTCGTCGCGTGTCAAATGGTGCCAGCAGAATATGATTTAACAACCTTAACGGTTGGCGCGGGTGATTACCAATTAAAAGCAAAAGGCCGTGTCCTTCGTTTTGATGGTTGGACAAGAGTACAGCCTGCTGTGCGTAAGAAAAATGAAGAAGATCAGTCACTCCCCGCTGTAAAGCAAGGTGAAATTCTGAGCTTAGTTGAGCTTGACCCGAAACAACATTTTACAAAACCACCTGCTCGTTTTAGTGAAGCAAGCTTGGTTAAAGAGCTTGAGAAACGAGGTATTGGGCGTCCATCAACGTATGCCTCAATTATTTCAACCATTCAGGACCGTGGTTATGTGCGAGTTGAAAACCGTCGTTTCTTTGCTGAGAAAATGGGAGAGATCGTTACTGACCGCTTAGTTGAAAACTTTGAAGATTTAATGAACTTCGATTTCACAGCAAAAATGGAAGGTCGCCTAGATGATATCGCTGAAGGCGAGCGCATCTGGACGCAAGTACTCGATAAGTTTTATGCAGACTTTTCAAAACAGCTTGAAATCGCTTCAGGAGATGAAGAACAAGGTGGTATGCGTCAGAACCAAATGGTTGAAACAGATATAGATTGTCCAACCTGTGGCCGTAAAATGGGGATTCGTACTGCATCGACTGGTGTTTTCTTAGGGTGTACAGGATACAACTTACCGCCCAAAGAGCGCTGTACTACGACAATGAATCTTGTATCTGGTGATGAAGCCATTGCTGCCGATGTTGAAGACGTCGAGACAGAAACGTTGATGCAAATGAAGCGTTGCCCTATCTGTGAAACAGCTATGGATTCATACCTAATTGATGAAACCCGTAAGCTGCATGTCTGCGGTAATAACCCAGCCTGTAAAGGCTATGTGGTTGAGCAAGGCACGTTTAAAATTAAAGGGTATGACGGCCCAATAATCGAATGCGATAAATGCGGTGCTGATATGCAACTAAAATCTGGCCGATTCGGTAAATATTTTGGTTGTAGTAACGATGATTGTAAAAATACCCGTAAACTACTTAAAAATGGTGAAGCTGCGCCACCAAAAGAAGATCCTGTTCATTTACCAGAATTAGAGTGTGAAAAGTCAGAAGCGTATTTTGTGCTGCGTGACGGCGCGTCGGGTATTTTCTTAGCGGCGAATACATTCCCGAAATCACGGGAAACGCGAGCTCCTAAAGTTGAAGAATTAAAACGTTTTAGAGACCGTATTTCTGAGAAGTTTTATTACCTAGCAGATGCTCCTACGCATGATCCAGATGGTAACCCATCAATTGTTCGTTATAGCCGTAAAAATAAAGAACAGTATGTGATGACAGAGGTAGACGGCAAAGCAACAGGCTGGACAGCTCATTATCAAGGTGGAAAATGGGTAGAAGAAAGTAAGAAGAAGGCCCCCGCTAAAAAGAAAGCTGCAACAAAGGCTAAAAAGTAGCCTGTCTGTTAAAGCGATAGAATAGCTGAACATAAAAAACCGGAGTGCACATCATTGTGTCAACTCCGGTTTTTTATTAGCTATCAACGATAAATTAGATTTGTACGTCTTTTACTTTCTTAAAGCCTTCAGCTTCAAGTTCATCGTTAACACATTTTAATACGTATGGTTTTAATTCTTCATTGCTGATATCGTCGTCCTTTGCCCAGTTTAAACACATTTCAGTGAATTCTTTGATCATTTCTGGTGACGCTTCAGGTGCTTCGTTAGCGATTGCGTATGACGCTGACACGCTTAATACAGGTGCCAAAATTAGTGCTAGCAATGCTTTGTTCATTTAATTATTCCTAATCAACATAATTAATAGTTACTGCCATCGAAAAGCGCAGTAATGGAACGCAAACTGTTATCCACTTTGCTTGAGTGAATTTATAAACTAAATATCTAAAAAAGATAACGAAATATTTTTATCGTTAAGATAAGCAAAAAATAATCATTTTTTTGTCTGTAGAAACTAGTCATTGGCATTGTAAACCACGTATTATCCACATAATTTTAAAAATAAAATGAGCGTGTAGTTATGTCAGAGTCAGTGTCGCAAACAAAACCTAAAAAAGTTCCATCAACACTAGAGCGAGTCGTAGAAACTTTTATTTTCCGCTCTCGTTGGTTGCTAGCCCCGTTTTTTATCGGTTTGTTAGTTGCGGTTGTGATTCTACTATTAAAGTTTTTTAAATACTTATACAGCATGGCCTTAAATACATTCACAGCGAGCAATCAGGAACTCTTGGTTGGTATTTTGACACTGGTTGATACCGCTTTATTAGCGGGATTATTATTAATCATTATTTTTAGTGGCTATGAAAATTTTGTTTCTAAACTCAATATAGATAACCATGAAGACAGACCCGTTTGGATGGGTAAAGTGGGCTTCTCTGGCCTAAAAATGAAATTAATAAGCGCTATTGTGGCTATATCGGCAGTAGAGCTTTTAAAGGTGTTTATAAGTTCGGCAAATCATTCAACGGATGAATTACTGTGGAAGGTTTTAATACATGTTACTTTTGTTGTTTCGGGCGTGCTATTCGCGCTGACAGATTATATTAATAGTAAAACAACAAATCATTAAGAAAAAAGGCCCTGCATAATGCAGGGCCTTCTCACAATACAACTGATGATTAACTCAGAGTTGCATAAAAACAACCAAACCCGGGCAGAGTAACTGTATTATCTGTTAATTCAGCAGTGTGATGTGATAGTTCATTGTGCTGCTGCGTTATTACATCAGTAGTTGTAAATTCAGCGCGTTGTGCACTTAGATTGAACACACATAGCATCTTAGTGCTGTTGAGGCTGCGATAAAATGCAAGTACTGGCTCATCAGTATTAATGAACTCGATGCTTCCTTCTAGCAGTACATCTTTCGCTTTACGCCAAGCCATAAACTCACGGTATGCATTTAGAATGGAGTTGTTGTCATCATCTTGTGCGCTTACAGCAACTGCTTTGTGCTGCTCACCCACAGGTAACCACGGCTTTGTTGTAGAAAACCCAGCTTGCTCTATATCACTTGCATCCCATGGCATAGGGGTGCGGCAACCATCTCGACCTTTAAAATTAGGCCAAAAAGTTATCCCGTATGGGTCTTGTAGGTCTTCAAATGCAACGTCTGCTTCGCCTAATCCAAGCTCTTCGCCTTGATACATGCATACACTACCGCGAAGCGATGCAAGAAGTGCTGTTAACATTTTGCATTGGTCAGGGTTGATGTTATCCCCTTTGCTCCAGCGACTCGCAACACGCTCAACATCGTGGTTGCTAAACGCCCAACATGGCCAGCCTTCTGTCATTCGTTCTTCAAGTGTACTTACTGTGTTACGAATATACTCAGCGCTGTAATCGTTTGTTAGTAATTCAAAGCTATATCCCATATGAAGCTTATCGCCACCCGATGTATATTCAGCCATTGTTGCTAGTGAGTCTTCAGATGAAATTTCACCAAGGGCTACTGTGCCAGGGTATTTATTTAATAACGCACGGATATCCTGCATAAAGCTTAAGTTTTCAGGTTGTGTATTATTGTAATAGTGGTACTGGAATGCATATGGATTGTCTTCGCTAAAACCTCGACCTTGACGTTTCTCAGGGGGTTTTGCGGGGTTGTCGCGTAATAATGCATCATGGTAGCAGAAGTTAATGGCATCTAAACGAAAGCCATCTACGCCTTTTTTCAGCCAAAACTCAACGTTATCAAGGACGGCTTTACGCACTTCAGGGTTATGGAAGTTTAGATCAGGCTGTTCAGCAAAAAAGTTATGTAAATAATATTGCCCTCTACGTGGCTCCCATTGCCATGCAGGACCACCAAAAATAGACAGCCAGTTATTTGGTTGAGTGCCGTCAGGTTTTGCGTCAGCCCACACGTACCAATCTGCTTTATCATTATTTTTATCTTCACGGCTATCGAGAAACCACTGGTGTTGATCTGAAGTGTGGCTCAATACCTGATCGATGATGATTTTAATATTGCGCTCATGCGCTTGGGCAATTAATTCGTCAAAATCGTCTAGGTTACCGAAAATAGGATCGATATCGCGGTAATCACTAATGTCGTATCCGAAGTCCTTCATGGGTGATTTAAAAAAAGGTGAAACCCAAATAGCATCCACACCCAAGCTTTTAATGTAATCAATGCGATCAATGATACCTTTGATATCACCAATGCCGTCGCCATTGGTGTCTTGGAAACTGCGCGGATAAACCTGATAAATAACCGCACCTTTATACCACTGCTTTTGAGCCATGTTTTTCTCCATCGTGACACTCAGTGTATGTAAACCCTAGGGCAACGCGTATTAATATGTTGCCAGAATGTCAAAAGCATACGTGAAGGGTGGGATGCTGTAAAAACTCTGCATACGT
Source organism: Pseudoalteromonas sp. PAB 2.2 (assembly GCF_001938575.1). Lineage (NCBI taxonomy): Bacteria > Pseudomonadati > Pseudomonadota > Gammaproteobacteria > Alteromonadales > Pseudoalteromonadaceae > Pseudoalteromonas > Pseudoalteromonas sp. PAB 2.2. The sequence continues at coordinate 479,629 of NZ_LYPI01000008.1, read as the reverse complement.
ATGCACGGTAATTTCATCTGCCATCGTTGTAAAACTAAGGGATTGAGTCCACTTTTACAGCGATTATTTTTAAGAGTAAATTATTTACCAATTTTTGCCGTTGAGAGTGATACCAAACAACGCGCCTACGTGGTGCATAATTTAATTGGCTTTCACCATAAAGGTGCAAAATATTTTTGGTAAGACCAATTAACACTTTGCGTTCGTTTACCTTTTTTAAATGACATTCAACTTTTATATAAACTAGGTAGAGGCGTGCTCCATACGTATTTGTGCCAAATACAATACGACGTTGGATAAAAAATGTTTCATTCACATTTGACGTCTCTGTTTTATAAATAAACGATTAATAAACAATGCATTACAACATCCGCGTGTAAATTTGTTGTTAATTTTTGTTTGCATCGTCTAGTCTGAATACGTATGCATAAATTTGTTAAGAAAATAATCTGAGCGTTAATATTCGTGTTGACAACAAAATCAGTCAGCGATTAACAGCTATTGCTATCATGAATAACTGCAAGGCGTTGACATTACAATTTGGGTAATGGGAAAACATCATGTCTATGTTCAAACCAAGTATATTAACTCTGGCTTTAACAGCCGCAGGTTTAAATAGCTTTGTAGCGTATGCTGCAGAAGAAGACCAAAAAACAAAAAACGATAACGTTGAAGTTATCGAAGTAAAAGGTTTTCGTGGCAGTGTTGTAGAATCTATTAACACGAAACGCTTCACTCCTGAAGTTGTTGAGTCAATCTCAGCAGAAGATATCGGTAAATTACCTGATTCATCAATTGCAGAATCAATCGCACGCCTTCCTGGCCTTACAGCACAACGTCTAGATGGTCGTGCTAGTCGCGTAAGTGTGCGTGGTTTCAGTGAAAACGAAAGTGCAACAACATTTAACGGTCGTGAGCAAGTATCAATTGGCGATAACCGCGGTGTTGAGTTTGACCTTTACCCATCAGAAATAATGAGCGGCGTAACGGTATACAAAACACCAAGCGCAGGTATCGAAGCGGAAGGTATTGCTGGTGTAATCGACATGCAAACTGTTAAGCCTTTAAGTAAAGGCGAGCAAGTTATCATGTTTAATGGCCAATATGAGCAAACAGGTTTTGATAAATTAAACCCAGACGGTGACGATAAAGGTTTCCGTGGTACGGTTTCATACATTGATCAGTTTGCTGATGACACCATCGGTGTTGCATTTGCTTACAACACAATGAGCTCACCTAACCAAGAGAAACGCTGGAATTCATGGGGTTATCCAGAATTTACGGGTGAAGATGGTAACACTTATTCTATTTTAGGTGGGGCAAAGCCTTTCGTACGTTCATCAACGCTTGAGCGTGATTCAGCAATGCTCGTTATTGAAGCAGCACCGAATGACCGCCTTAATATGACATTTGATGCTCTTTACGTAGATTTTTCTGACGAGAAAATCCTTCGTGGTATTGAAGTACCATTCGCTTGGGGTCAAGGAACAATCGATCCTAGCTCTGCAGTTGTAGATGCAGATTCTGGTTTTATCACAAGTGCAGTAACAGAAGGCCAGCGTGTTGTTGTTCGTAACGACTATGAAGAGCGTAATGCAGAACTAACCCAGTTTGGTTTCAATACTAAATACGATATTAATGACGAATGGTCAGTTGAGTTTGATGCGAGTCGTTCAGAAGTTGAGCGTCAAATTTGGAGTATCGAGAGTTATTCAGGTACAGGCCGCGGTGATGCAAATGGTGTTGCTGATACGATTGGTTATGTTTTTGACGGTGGCAATACCGGAGCGCAGTTCTCACATAATCTTGATTACAGTGATTATGATCTAATTCAATTAGGTGGTCCTTTATCATGGGGTGCAAGCGCTGCATTGAATGACAAGTATGGTTTGACAGATACGCCATATCAGAATACAGCCCAAGATGGTTTTATCAATGCACCAGAAATCAACGATGAATTAAGCACACTAAAACTTGCTGCAAGCAAGGTGTTAGATAACGCGTATATCAGCCGTGTTTCATTTGGTATGTCTTACCGTGACCGTGAGAAGAGTAAAGTGTCTGAAGGTTACTTCATGACATTAAAAGACTTCTCTTTAGACAATCCAGGTATGTTATCAATTCCTGAACAGTATCGTTTAGGAAGTGCAAGCCTTGATTTTATCGGTATGGGTAACATGGTTGCTTACGATACGAACGGCTTAGTAAATGATGGTTATTATAACCTTTTACAAGAAAGTTTAACGGATCAAAAACACAAAACACAATCGTGGACAGTGCAAGAAGAAGTAACCGCCATTTTTGCGCAAGCTGACATTAATGCTGAACTTGGCTCTATTCCTGTAACAGGTAATATTGGTGCTCGTTATGTAAGAACCGAGCAATCTTCGCAAGGTTTTGCTGCAAACACGGTGGATGGACTCGTTGTTGTTACGCCAACAGACATCAGTCATGACTACAGTCATTTCTTACCAAGCTTAAACTTATCGTTTGCAATTGATGAAGAGCAAACAATACGCTTTGGTGCTGCGAAAACGATTTCTCGTGCGCGTTTAGATGAAATGAATGCATCAGTGAACGCATCTTACAGTCAACAGCCAGATGAAAATGGCAACTTTTGGAATGTGTCAGGTGGTAATCCTAAACTTGAGCCAAAAGAGGCAACAGGTTTTGATTTAAGTTACGAAAACTACTTCCATGAAGAAGGGTACTTTGCAGCAGCATTTTTCTACAAAGATATCACTCAGTGGATTTTTGATGGTACATATGAAATCGACATGAGTGGTGTGGCGGACCCATCTACAGGTGAAATCCCAGCTTCATCTACAGGTACAGGTTCTGGTAAAGTTAATGGTGGGTCAGGTGATCTTTGGGGTTATGAGCTTTCATTAACACTACCGTTCACTATGTTTAGTGATTCACTGGATGGTTTTGGTTTAATCGCAAGCCATACTGGTGTTGAGCAGGATATTACAGACCAAAATGGTAATGATTATGAGTTACCTGGATTATCGGACCAAATCGATAGCTTGACCGTGTACTTTGAACGTAATGGTTTCCAAGCGCGTACTAGCATGCGTAAACGTAGCGACTTTAAGGGCGATGTTTATGGTTTAGGCTTTGCAACAACGCAAGTTGATATCAAAGGCGAAACAATTTGGGATGCGCAAATCGGCTATGATTTTGCAGAAGCTGGTATCCAAGGTCTCGAAAACTTGAGTGTTACTTTCCAAGTGCAAAACATCACAGAAGAGCCGTTCACGTCTCTACAAGGTGATAACGCACTGCAAGTACGTGATTACCAAGACTACGGTCGTACATTCCTGTTAGGTTTCAGCTACAAGCTGTAATTAGCTTAAACAGCGATAGAAAATTGCCCTTGTGATTTGTTTTACAAGGGCTTTTTTATATCAGTGGGCTACACTCAATGAATTGAAATTGGTGTTAGGTGTACTATGGAAGCAAAAAAAATAACAAAAGTTGTGATTGCCGGTGGTGGAACTGCTGGGTGGATCACCGCCGCACTACTCAACAAAGTGCTTGGAAAATCACTTGATATTACTCTCGTTGAATCTGCCGAAATTGGCACTGTTGGCGTTGGTGAGGCAAGTATTCCTCCTATTTTGCATTTAAATGGGGCTCTTGGTATTTCAGAGAAAGAATTTATCAAGGCGACTGGTGCAACCATTAAACTGGGGATAGAGTTTGAAAACTGGCGTAGCCAAGGGCACAGTTATATGCACGCTTTTGGCGAAATAGGTAAGGACTTCCCGTTTTGCGCATTTTATCACTTTTGGTTGAAAGCAAACCAAACACAAAACGCCCCTGATTTTTGGGATTTCTCTCTCAACTACCAAGCTGCAAAAGCGCATAAATTTGCCCATCTCAAAAACATTCCTAATACTCAATTAGCGGGCTTACATTACGCGTATCATTTTGATGCGACACGCTATGGTGAATTTTTAAAAGAATTAGCCCAATCGCGGGGAGTTAATCGCATTGAAGGAAAAATAGAAACGATAAGTCAATGCGATCAAACAGGGTCTATCAATGCGTTAAAGCTAGAAGATGGTAGCCTGATTGAAGGGGACTTATTTATTGATTGCACCGGCCTGCGAGCATTACTTATAGAGCAAACGCTGAATACGGGGTTTGAAGATTGGTCGCACTGGTTACCGTGTGATAGCGCTGTAGCTGTCCAAAGTGAGTCTGCAAGCAACGCCATTCCCTATACCCGCTCTATCGCTAGAGAGTCAGGTTGGCAATGGCAAATTCCACTCCAACATCGTGTTGGTAATGGCTTGGTGTATTCAAGTCGATATCTATCAGATGAAAATGCAAAACAGCAGCTGCTAAACAACTTGCCAGCTAAGCCCTTAACTGAGCCACGAATTATTAAATTTAAAACGGGTCGACGCTTAAAGCAGTGGCATAAAAATGTAGTATCGATTGGCTTATCGAGTGGTTTTTTAGAGCCCTTAGAGTCAACCAGTATTCATTTAATTCAAAGTGCAGCTATCCGGTTGATTAAGTTTTTTCCACATCAAGGTATTACGCAAAACTTAGTGGATGAATTTAACAAACAAAGTAAAACAGAATTTGAGCGAATTCGTGACTTTATTATTCTCCACTACAAACTTACAGAGCGAGACGACAGTCCATTTTGGCGTCTTTGTAAGGGCATGGATATTCCAAGCAGCCTTGCTAAGAAAATAGCGCTATTTAAAACCAGCGGTAAGCTAGTGCGTGAAGACGATGAGTTATTTGCCGAAGTCGCGTGGCAACAAGTGTTGATAGGGCAAGGCCTGATTGCTGAAGATTATCATCCTTTAACAAATGCCTTAACAGATAATCAGCTTAATGAGCTATTTAGCAATTTAAAAACCTTGATTAATAGCACGGTTGAGCAGCTGCCCAGCCACAGTGAATTTTTAGAAAAAATACAAAATTAATTATGAAAAAGACACATACAATTTTTGCAGTAAGCACCGTATTAACGTTTTTAAATTCGACAGCGAGTTATGCAATCACTGCCTCACCAGAAAGCTGGTGGGTGGGCATGCAGAACGAATCGTTACAAGTTATGCTTCACGAGGGCAACATTGCGAAACAAACTTGGCAGATGTTGCCTTACAAAGGCGTTGAGTTTAAAGGGGTTACAACAACGAATAATGCTAACTACGCATTTCTGAATTTAAGCATCAGCGATAATGCAAAAGCAGGTGAACTTAGCTTTAAAGCGTCGGATGGAACGGTCTTTAAATATCGGTTAAATACCCGTAATAAAAACAGTGCAAAGCGCCCAGGATTTACAAATAAAGACACACTGTACTTAATAAATCCTGACCGATTTGTTAACGGTGATCCAACGAACGATAGTATTGCTTCAATGCAAGAGGCAGCAAACCCTGAGTTTAAGGGCGGGCGCCATGGCGGTGATATTCAAGGTGTGATTAATAGTCTTGAATACCTAGAAAATTTAGGCGTCACTCAACTTTGGCTAACACCTGTACTTGAAAATAATATGCCAAGTTACTCTTATCATGGGTATGCAATCACAGATTTTTACAAGGTCGACCCGCGTATGGGCAGTAATGAGCTCTATAAAACGCTATCAGTGAAAGCAAAAGAGCATGGTATCGGTTTAGTGATGGACATGGTTCTTAATCACTTTGGTTCATCGCACCAGTGGATGTCTGATATGCCAACAGCTGATTGGGTTAACTTTGATGGTCAGTTTGAAAAAGGTAAAAATGCCACAACGCATGCCCGTCAAACAATTCAAGACCCACATGCGAGCCAATACGATAAGCGCCAATTTAATGATGGTTGGTTTGTTGAGTCGATGCCTGATTTAAATCAGCGTCAACCGTTATTGTCGACTTACCTTATTCAAAATGCCATTTGGTGGATTGAATACGCTAACTTGAGCGGCATTCGCGTCGACACGTATTCATACTCAGATAAAGCGTTCTTAGCAGATTGGACTAAAGCGATTATGACCGAATACCCCAATTTTAATATTGTGGGTGAAGAGTGGACAAGTAATCCTGCAATTGCATCGTACTGGCAACGCGGAAAAATAAATCAAGATGGTTATACCTCAGACTTACCCAGTGTCATGGATTTTTCATTGCAAAAGGCGCTAATTAAAGCACTGAATGAACAAGAAAGCTGGAACACGGGCTGGGTCAGGGTATACCAATCACTTGCGAATGATTTTTTATATGCAGATACCGATAATATTTTAGTGTTTGCCGACAATCACGATATGAGCCGTGTCTATACAGAGCTGGGTCAAAATCTAGCTAAAACAAAATTGGCAATGACATTACTGTTGACTACACGCGGAATTCCACAAATTTATTACGGCACAGAGGTGCTATTAGATAATACCCCAAGTAACGACCATGGCGATATTCGAATTGATTTCCCAGGTGGTTTTAGAGCACATACAGTCAATGCCTTTACCGGTGAAGGACTCTCTAAAGACCAAAAAGACATGTTAAGCACAATGCAAACATTACTGAAGCTGCGCAAAGAAAAGCCCGCGCTTAGTGAAGGGAGTTTAATGCATTTTTCACCTAAGCAAGGTGTTTACAGCTATGTGCGCGAGCACAATGGTGAAAAAGTTGTGGTGTTATTGAATAAAAACCAACATGACCTTGAGTGGGATGTCAGTTATATGCAAGAAGTACTTAAAAACACTCAAACGGGGGTCGACTTAATGAGCAACGAATCTGTTACTTTAACTGTGCCTATTCGCTTAAAAGCCATGCAAGCACGCTTAATTGAACTTGAATAATTGTGAGTTTTAGGGTGAATACGTATGCATTTACTGTCCGTGAGTAGCCCTTAACATTAGTATTAACTGATATTTACAGAATAATGAAGTAGTGATGACAACATATAAATTAACTGCATTAGTCGTGGCTTCTATTTTAGGTTTAGCAGCCTGTGGTAATGAAGCAACAACACAACAGCACACACAAAAACAGCAAACACATGCAACAGTGTCGAAGCCCGTCGTATATCAGGTGTTTACCCGCTTATTTGGTAATACCAACACCACAAATAAACCATGGGGGACGCTTGAAGAAAATGGAGTGGGTAAATTTGCTGATTTTGATGACGCAGCATTAAAGGGAATAAAAGAGCTTGGTACTACCCACATTTGGTACACTGGCGTACCACGTCATGCGTTAGTGACTGACTATACACACTATGGCTTATCGCAAGATGATCCTGACGTTGTAAAAGGCCGAGCAGGTTCACCTTATGCTGTTAAAGACTATTATGATGTAAACCCTGACTTAGCGATAAACCCTGAACGTCGGCTAGAAGAGTTTGTAGAGCTTATCGAACGTACGCATCAACATGGCATGAAAGTCATCATCGATATTGTGCCTAATCATGTGGCGCGTAATTATGACTCAGTAGCAAAACCAAAAGGAATTAAAGACTTTGGTGCTGAAGACGATACAACACAAGCTTACGTACGTGATAACAACTTTTACTATGTCACAGGTCAATCATTCCAAGTACCTACAAGTGAAGATTACCAAGTTTTAGGTGGGCAGCCACACCCACTTGCTGATAATCACTTTGATGAAACGCCCGCTAAATGGACAGGTAATGGAGCTCGCGAAGCAAAACCAGATATTAATGATTGGTACGAAACAGTAAAAATTAACTACGGTGTTAAGCCTGACGGCAGTTATGATTTTCCAACGTTGCCAGCTGATTATGCGAGTAAAGACTACCGCGCTCACTATGCATTCTGGCAAGACAAAGACTTACCAAACAGCTGGTATAAATTCCGTGATATCGCGCTTTACTGGTTAGATAAAGGCGTGGATGGTTTTCGCTATGATATGGCCGAAATGGTGCCAGTGGAGTTTTGGAGTTTTTTAAATTCATCTATCAAAATGCAAAAAGCGGATGCGTTTATTTTAGCTGAAGTATACAACCCAAGCCTTTATCGTCCTTATATTCAGCAAGGCAAGATGGACTACCTTTACGACAAAGTTGGTTTTTACGATACCGTTAAAGCTGTTATGCAAGGTAAGCAACCTGCCACTAGTATTTTTGATATCCAAAGCGAAGTGGCCGATATTGAAGAGCACATGCTGCACTTTTTAGAAAACCATGATGAGCAACGTATTGCTAGTCCTGATTTTGCGGGTAGCAGCGAAAAAGGGAAGCCAGCTATGGTGGTATCAACACTGATGACTCGCTCGCCGACATTACTGTATTTTGGCCAAGCAGTGGGTGAAGATGGCTCTGAAGACGCTGGATTTGGCGACCCAACCCGTACCAGTATTTTTGATTACGTGGGTGTGCCAGCGCATCAAGCATGGATGAATGATGGAAAGTTTGATGGTGGGGCATTAACGAAAGAACAAGCAGAACTGCGGGCCTATTACACAAAACTAATGTCACTTAATACGTTACCTGCCATTGTGGGCGGTGACATGCAAGCAGTTGAGCTAACTGGTTCAGAGCAAGTAATAGCCTTTACCCGCAAGCTAGGTCAGCAATTGGTGTTGGTAGTGAGTAACTTCTCACAAGCGTCTCAAACTGTGTCATTTACACTTAATGCAACGCAACTCCCCACGCTTAATCACACGTCACTTACCCTTACCGATAACTTAGAAAGTCATGCCGACATTGTTATTTCTGACCTAACAAAACAGGCGCCCATTCAATTAAAACTGAACGGCTTAAGCAGCGCAGTATATACCCTAAAGGCTGATTATGAATAATAACAAACCAACGCTAAGCTTCTGGCAAATATGGAACATGTGTTTTGGGTTCCTCGGTATCCAATTTGGTTTTGCATTACAAAATGGTAATGTGAGCCGCATTTTTCAAACCCTTGGCGCGAATGTTGATGACATCCCTATTTTGTGGGTTGCCGCACCGCTAACAGGCTTAATTGTTCAACCTATTATTGGCTACTGGAGCGACAAAACATGGAATAAACTAGGCCGTCGTCGTCCATTCTTTTTCTACGGTGCAATTTTAACAACGTTATCGTTATTTATTATGCCAAATTCGCCCAGCCTGTGGATTGCTGCGGGGATGCTATGGATTATGGATGCCTCTATTAATGTCACTATGGAGCCTTTCCGTGCGCTGGTAAGCGACAACCTACCTAAGAAGCAACGTGCAACTGGTTATGCCATGCAAAGCTTTTTTATAGGGATTGGTGCGGTTGTTGCCTCTGCTTTACCGTGGATGATGACAAACTGGTTTGATATTGCTAACACTGCACCTGCGGGTCAAATTCCTGATTCGGTAAAGTTTTCATTTTACTTTGGTGCAGTTGTACTTCTTGTTGCCGTTTTTTGGACCATATTTACCACCAAAGAATATTCACCAGAACAGCTTGAAAGCTTTAATGAACATGAACACAGCGACGCACAGAACGCCACTCACAGTAATGTAAACTTTAATAAAGGTGCGGTTATTTTTACTGTGCTTGGTATCGTGGTGCTGGGCATTGTTACGGGGTTATCACTTGAAAAAGAGCTTTATTTATTAGCGGGTGGTTTAATTAGTTTTGGTGTTATTCAATTCATTGCGGGAGCGTTAAAAGCTAAAAATGCAACCTCGGGTGGCTTTTATCAAGTAGTAAATGATGTATTCACAATGCCTGAGGCAATGAAGCAACTGGCTTTAGTGCAATTTTTTAGCTGGTTTTCACTGTTTGCTATGTGGATTTATACAACCTCAGCGGTAACCAGTTTTCATTACGGCAGTAGTGACACAGGCTCACTGGCTTATAACAACGGAGCCGATTGGGTTGGGGTTTTGTTTGCAGCGTACAACGGGTTTGCAGCCATTGCAGCATTATGTATCCCGGTCATCGTTAAGAAGTGTGGTTTAAAACTGGCGCATGCAATCAATCTAGTGCTGGGTGCCTTGGGACTTGCCAGCTTTATCTTTATTAAAGACCCCAGTCTACTTATTTGGCCCATGATAGGAGTAGGCTTTGCATGGGCATCTATTTTATCACTGCCGTATGCCATGTTAAGCACCTCTGTACCCACTAAAAAAATGGGGGTATACATGGGGATTTTCAACTTTTTTATCGTTATCCCACAGTTACTTGCGGCGAGTGTTTTAGGCTTGATTTTACGCCACTTCTTCGATAACCAACCCATTTATGCGTTAGTGCTAGGTGCTGTGTCGCTCGTACTGGCAGCGTTCGCTGTACTTCGCGTTAAGCAACAATAATAAGGACACACAATGAAAAAAATTAATCTTATTACGGCAAGTTTTATTGCTTTAGGTTTAACGGCTTGTAGCTCTGAGCAATCTGTATCAACAACAGCGTTAACGCAGATTTCAGCCCCAGGCGCGCCCGGTGTTGAGCCATTTTGGGCTTATTCAGGTAAAACAGGTATTGGCACATCCTATGAGCAATATAAAGCGGGTCATTATGATGATTCAGCTGCGACTGGTAAAGTGTCAAAAGTGTGGTTTTCAATTGCCAAAGGCATGATCACTGAAACCATGTTTGGTCTTATTCACCAAGCACAAATTAAAGATATGCAATTTGTTGTAGTAGGCAAAGATTTTACTGTGACAGAAAATGACGATCTTGATGTCAGCATTGATTATCTATACAAAGATGAAGCAGGTCGGCCACTTTCACTTGCCTATAAAGTGGTAAGCAAAGATAAGCAAGGTCGTTTCTCTTTAGAAAAGCATATTTTCACTGATCCAAACGGTCAAACTCTGTTTGTACGCAGCGTATTTAATACCGATTTAGAAGGCGTTAAAGCCTATGTGAATGTGAACCCTTATATTGATAATAACGGCCTAGACGATTTTGCTAAAGTAACTGATAAAGGCTTAGTTGCATGGCAAGACGATAATTTCTTATCACTGCAAGCTAGTCAGCCATTCAAGCAGGCAACGGTTGGTTTTACGGGGATAAGCGATGGTTTAAAAGAACTTAAAAAGTCGCAATCACTTGGCACAACGTACCAAAATACCGGTGAGCAATCGGGTAACGTTAGTTTACTTGCTGAACTGGGTGATATTTCAACTAATACAACATTCGATTTAGCACTAAGTTTTGGTCAATCAGAAGCTGCGAGCTTAAAAGAAGGTCAAGCAAGCTTAAGTCAAGGTTATCAAAAGTTACTAGATGCCTATAACGGTAAAGGTGATGCAATTGGTTGGCAAGACTACTTAGCAAGCCTTGAGCCCCTTAGCACATTAACTAGCAGTACCGCTGATAATGGCAAACTACTTTATACCAGTGCCATGGTATTAAAGGCGCAAGAAGATAAAACGCATGCGGGGGCACTAATTGCGTCGTTATCAAACCCATGGGGTGAAACGGTCTCAGCTAAAACAGGTTCTACAGGCTATAAAGCAGTCTGGGTACGTGACTTTTATCAGGTGGCTATGGCATTTATGGCCATGGGCGATACTAAAACAGCTAAGACAGCCTTTGAATATTTAGAAAAAGTACAAGTTACCGCTCGTACTCCTGGTAACGGGGGAGACACTGGTTGGTTTTTACAAAAAACACACGTTGATGGTGAACTTGAATGGGTTGGTGTGCAACTTGACCAAACGGCTATGCCAATTATGCTTGCATGGAAACTTCATCAAGCCGACGTACTTAGCGACCAAGAGTTAACACAGTGGTATGGCAAAATGCTCAAACCAGCGGCTGACTTTTTGGTAGATGGTGGCCTTGCAAAGATTCTGTGGAATGATACACAAATCACCCCACCCGCAACGCAGCAAGAGCGCTGGGAAGAACAAAACGGTTACTCTCCTTCTACGACTGCTGCTGTTGTAGCGGGCCTAGTTACTGCTGCTGATATTGCCAGAAAAGCAGGTGATACTAAAAACGCAGTGCGTTACTTAGAAACCGCTAAGCAATACAATAGTGAAATCGAAAGCACCATGTTTACCACGCAAGGTAACCTAAAATCAGACAATGCCGATGGAGAATATTTCATTCGCATTGGCCAAGATAAAGATCCAAACTCATCGACCACGCTTAATGCGAATAATGGTCGTGATGGCTTCGACAAAAAGCAAATTCTGGACGGAGGATTTTTAGAGCTGGTTCGCTACGGTGTTCGTGATGCGCTTGCACCAAGCATTGTAAAAACGCTTCCAGAATATGATGACGAAAGCTTAATTGATAACCTACAAGTGCGCTATACCTTTAACTTTGCTGATGGCTCAGGGTCATTCCCAGGCTACCGTCGTTATGGTAATGATGGTTACGGCGAAGACGAAGTTACGGGCAATAACTACGCAGAAGGGGGGAATAATACCCCAGGTCAGCGTGGGCGAGTATGGCCGTTTTTCACGGGTGAACGCGGTCACTATGAAATTGCCGCAGCAAATGCCAGCAATAGCTTAAATGCGATGAAACAAAACACGATCAAAAACACGTATGTAAAAGGCATGGAAGCATTTGCTAATGAAGGCATGATGCTACCTGAGCAAGTGTGGGATGGTGTTGGTAACAATAAAGCTGGCTATGTGTTAGGCGAGGGGACGAACTCAGCGACACCACTTGCGTGGACGCATGCAGAGTACATTAAATTACTTCGCTCTTTAAGCGATAAACATGTGTGGGATCATTACCCTGTTGTCGAAGATGCTTTGAAGTAAATTGAGCATTTAAATATTAAAATTAAACCGCTGAGCTTTAACCCTCAGCGGTTTTTTTATTTATCAGTTCAGCAAAATGATTGTGTCTGATTGTGTCTGATTGTGTCTGATTGTGTCTGATTGTGCCTTATAAACCTGCTTTTTTTGCTCGCGCTGCGTGCAACTTTTTGTAGCTGTCGATTAAACGCTGATGTCTGTCTAAGCCTTCAAGTTTCATACTTGTTTCGGTTAAACCATAAAACATAACATCCCCATTAATCGAGCCAACCACGGCGTCCATGGTTTCTTGACCAAACATACGCGTAAAGTTGTGAATGTAATCTTCAATTTCTAGGTCATCGCTAAGCGCAACTTCCAGTGTTGCATGCATCGCTTGATAAAATAGACCTCGTTCAACAAGGGTATTGTCGTTGTATTGTAAAAAGGCTTCAACTAGCTCCATAGCGGCTTCTAAATCACCCAATGCTAGGTAAATTAATAACTTAAGCTCAAGAATTGTTAATTGACCCCATACCGTATTTTCGTCAAATTCGATACCGATTAGCGTAATGATATCGATATAGTTATCTAACTCACTTTCTTCTAATCGCTCAACTAAATCAGCCAGTTGATCTTCAGTTAGACGGTGCAGATTTAAAATATCTTCACGGAAATTTAGGGCTTTATTAGTGTTATCCCAAATCAAATCTTCGACTGGGTAAACTTCAGAATAATCAGGGACTAATATACGACACGCAGTACCAAGATCTGAGAACTCTGCAATGTAGGCTTCTTTACCTAAGCGTTCTAAAATACCGAATAAGCTTGCGGTTTCTTCTTCGTTTGTGCCTGAGAAATCCCACTCCACAAACTCAAAATCATGCTTCGCACTAAAGAAGCGCCATGAAATAACCCCTGTTGAGTCAATAAAGTGCTCAACAAAATTTTCTGGCTCCGACACGGCCATGCTATTAAAGGTCGGTTTAGGAACATCGTTTAAGCCCTCAAAGCTTCTACCTTGTAACAGCTCTGTAAGGCTGCGCTCTAATGCGACTTCAAAACTTGGGTGCGCGCCAAACGAGGCAAATACACCGCCTGTTTTTGGGTTCATTAGCGTGACACACATAACCGGAAATTGACCACCCAGTGATGCGTCTTTAACAACAACAGGAAAGCCTTGTTCTTCAAGGCCTTTAATGCCAGCAACAATGCTTGGGTATTTATTTAAGACTGCGTCAGGTACATCTGGAAGAGCAATTTCTTGCTCAATTATTTGGCGTTTAACGGCCCGTTCAAAAATCTCTGACAAACACTGTACTTTTGCTTCTGCAAAGTTATTACCCGCGCTCATACCATTGCTTAAGAATAAATTTTCAATCAAGTTTGATGGAAAATAAACGGTTTCACCATCTGAATGGCGCACATAAGGAATAGAGCAAATTCCGCGCGCTGTGTTACCTGAATTAGTATCAATTAGGTGAGAGCCACATAATTCGCCATCGGGGTTATAAATGTCGCGCGTGTAGTCGTCTAATATACCTTCAGGCAGGGAGTCATCGTCGGTTAGGCTGAACCATTTTTCATTTGGGTAATGAACAAATGCACTGTTTGCTATTTCTTCACCTAAAAATTGATCATTATAGAAGAAGTTACAATTTAAACGTTCTATAAACTCACCAAGCGCAGAGCACAGTGCGCTTTCTTTGGTTGCGCCTTTACCATTGGTAAAACACATAGGCGATGCGGCGTCACGAATATGCAACGACCATACATTTGGCACAATATTGCGCCAAGATGAAATTTCTATTTTCATCCCTAAGTCTTCGAGTATCGCGGTCATATTCGCGATGGTTTCTTCAAGCGGTAAGTCTTTGCCTAAAATAAAGGTATTATGATCTTCATCAGGTTTTGCCATTAACATTGCTTGCGCATCGGCTTCAATGTTTTCTACGGTATCAATTTTAAATTCAGGGCCTGTCTGAATAACACGTTTTACTGTACAACGCTCTACTGAGCGCAAAATACCCGTGCGATCTTTTTCGGATAGGTGCTCTGGTAATTCGACTTGAATTTGAAATATTTGATTGTAACGATCCTCAGGATCAACAATATTATTTTGTGCAACACGAATACCATCCGTCGAGATATCACGAGAGTTACAATACACTTTAATAAAATAAGCGGCGCACAGTGCAGAAGACGCTAAGAAATAGTCAAAAGGACTTGGTGCTGAACCATCGCCTTTATAGCGTATAGGTTGATCTGCGATGACAGAGAAGTCATCAAACTTGGCTTCAAGTCTGAGGTTGTCGAGAAAATTAACTTTAATTTCCATTAAAAAATTCCACCTTAGTGCGCTTAGCTACTACAAACTTTAAAAGCTTGCTAATAGCGTTTTCATCATAATAGGTGTAATTATCTGCTTTTTCGCGGTAATAGTCTTGGGTAAATCGAAAAAAAAGCCATTTTAATGGTGGTTGAATTGTCAGTGAATGAAAATGGCTAGAGATTGACTCGCTTAAGAGCCCTTATCTAGCGATTTAAATACTTGAACCTCGAATGATTAAACGCGGCGGGAGTAGGGTGTTCTCAACCGGTTCACCTCGAATTAGTTTTAAAAGGTTATCAACTAACATTTGCCCTGCGAGTGTGGTGTCTTGCTGTACTGTTGTTAGCGGTGGATTAACAAAACTCGCAACAGCAATATTATCAAACCCTACAACATGAACATCGTCGGGCACGTTGATTTTTGCTTCTTTTAAAGCCCGAATAGCACCAATAGCAATTAAGTCACTCGCAGCAAACAGCGAGTTAAAGCGAATATTATTAGCAATCAGTGAACGAGTGGCATGGTAACCTGACTCTTCTGTAGAAATTGCATTGGCCATTTTTCGTTCGCTAAGAGTAATCCCTTTTGCCAAAAAGGCATCTTTAAAACCGTGGTAGCGAGCAAAAAATTCAGGGCTATGGTCTGATGCATCACCTATAAAAGCACAATCGGTGCGACCGGTTGCCAGTAAATGCTGCGCCGCCATTTTTCCGCCACCATAATTATCACAGCTAACCGTTAAGTCAGGGCGGTTATCTACACTGGCTCCCCAACAAACAAACTTGGTGTTTTGCTCAATTAAGGTTCTAAACTTGGGTTGATAGTCTAAGTAGTCGCCATAGCCAAGTAATATAAGGCCATCAGCGCGGTGACTATCTTCATAGTCGGCTTGCCAATCAGAGCTACTTGACTGAAAGGAAACCAATAAATCGTAGCCTTCTTTTGCGCAAGCACGCGTAATACTGCCAAGCATGGCCAAAAAGAAAGGATTTATTTGTGACTCATCCGATGTAGGATCTTCAAAGAGTAACAGCGCGAGGGTACTGCTTTGTTGCGTGCGCAAGTTACTGGCATTTTTATCTACTTTATAATTAAGCTGTTTTGCGACCTCGTGAACTCGTCGACGTGTTTCTTCGTTGACCAGCGGACTATTTCTGAGTGCGCGAGACACGGTTGACTGAGACACACCTGCATAGTGTGCAATGTCAAATGATGTAGCCTTACCTTTCATATGGTTACCAAGTTACAGTGTCAGTGAGTGCCATTTTCGGCTATTTATTATTTTTTTCAAGCAATTTGTGATGAGTCACACAGCAAAGCGAAATACGTTAATAAGCAAGCATTTATTTTACTTTTTATCCATACCTACACTGTCATTTTAGTGAATAAATACGTATGCATGGGTAAATAATGAAAATTTTTATTGATTCAAAGCTGACACCGGTGTCATAATGTCACTGTTTTATCATTTTGTTGTCAAAACGTATTTGGCTGCCCATTTATTTGGGCAGCATTTTTTTAATACTAAAGATAGCTGCTTTGAGAGGATAGCTCAAAGTATTATCAAATACAGTGGCTAGGCCATTGAAAAATATAAGAATAAGCGGCAAAAAGCTTAGACAAATAGAGAAAACAACATGAACACACAGCCTAACACAGAATTTGATCCCATTCTCGTTGCCGATATTGGTGGCACTAATGCGCGTTTTGCCTTAATCACAGACTTTAACGAACAAACAAATCAATTCGTTATCGAGCAAAATCTTAAATTTCCAAGCGCAGATTTTGGTTCACTTGAAAGCGCCATATCACATTATTTTAATCATATTTCGTATGCAAAACCGTCGCGAGCATGTTTAGCCGTTGCGGGTCCAATTAAAGCTGGACAAGTACACCTTACTAACTTAGGTTGGCACTTTAGTGTTGCCGACCTTAAAAATGAATTTGCTTTTACGCAATTAGAAGTCATTAATGACTTTGCTGCTTTTGCGTATGCTGCACCTTATTTAGATGATTCAAAAAATGTCGCAGTGAAAGCTGGGCAAGCTGATGACAATGCAAATATTGCTGTCATGGGACCTGGTACGGGTTTTGGTGCTGCTTGTTTAGTGAGAACGTCGCAGGGCAGTGCTGTATTAAGCTGTGAAGCAGGACACATTACGCTTGCGGCAGTGACCGAACTTGACCGTGAGTTAATTAAAGAGCTTAAAAAGCAATTAAACCATGTATCTGTAGAAACTGTTTTCTCAGGTCCAGGCATTGCCCATTTATATCGCGCAATGGCCGCTGTTAAAGGTGTTGAAGCTAAAAACCTTGATGCAGCGCAAATAAGCGAGCTGGCAAGCACAGGCCAGTGCGAAGTATGCGAAGCCACACTTAACCAGTTCTGTGATTGGATTGGCAGTGTTGCGGGTGATCTTTCACTTACATTTGGCGCCTTAGGGGGTGTATTTATTGGTGGTGGGATTTTACCTCGTATGCAACAACGGTTATTATCTAGTCGATTTGTTGAGCGTTTTGCTGATAAAGGTATTATGTCGCAATATACGTCGCAAATCCCTGTTACGCTTGTAACACAAGACAACATTCCACTGGTTGGTGCTGCTGCGTGTTTACATGTAAATAGTAACGCGTAACCAAGGAGTGTCGTTGGATGAGTATCGGATGAAAAAAGTAACCATTAATAGTGTCGCCAGCTACGCCGGTGTTTCTAAAAAAACAGTGTCTCGTGTGCTCAATAATGAGCCAAACGTGAGTGATGCTACACGCGAAAAAGTACTAAAAGTATTTAAAGAGCTTGATTACACACCAAACCCTATCGCACGAGGGTTAGCGCAGAACCGTAGTTTTATTATTGGTTGCTTATACGATAATCCAAGTAAGAGTTATATCACGCGGGTACAAACAGGTGCGTTAGCTGCGTGTCATGAACACAATTATAATTTGTTGATTCACCCGTGTGAATTACGTGGTGAAGAGCTGATCAGTAATATAGAACAGTTACTTCAAACATCACGACTCGACGGGATTGTTCTAACGCCTCCATTTTCAGATTTTGCTGAACTTGTTACATTTTTAAAATCGAAAAAAATTCCGTATGCCCGTGTTGCATCAGCCGTGCTAGAGGATGATTCTATTTCTGTACGCAGTAATGATGAGCAAGGCGCTTTTGAAATAACAGAACATTTAATTAAGCTCGGCCACAAAGAAATTGCGTTTATTAAAGGTCACCCGGATCACAGTGCGACAGAGCAGCGCTTTAAAGGTTATCGTCGCGCACTTGCTACTAATGGCATTGAGTTTAACGAGCGTTTAGTCGAAGAGGGTAACTTTAGTTACCATTCAGGTGTTGATAGTGCGCGCACTATTTTAGATTTAAGCCCACGTCCGACTGCTGTTTTTGCATCAAATGATTACATGGCTGCTGCGGTCCTTAAATTAGCAACACAAATGCAGCTAAAAGTACCCGATGATATCTCGATAGCAGGGTTTGATAATGCCCCCATTGCGCGTCATATTTGGCCTGGTTTAACCACCATTGCTCAACCAGTCGAAGAAATGACACACCAAGCAGTAACACAATTAATTAGCCATATTAGTGAGCCACAGGAGTCACCATATCAAGTGACTTTGGAAGCAAAATTGATTACTCGTGAGTCAACGGCAGCAATTAAATAAATTTCATCTTGTTTTTCACAGTAGCCCGAAATTGAGTGACGCTTTTTCGGGCTTTTTTATTTGATCTATAAACCGTTCATATAAAACATCTAATATATTGTTTATTAATAAGTTAACTCTTATTAGTGTCATCATTCAATAAATCTCTTTCTCATGATTTTGCATGAATTCTATTCATACTAAGCTAAAATAGTACTGTTCATTATTTGGTCATTTTAAAAAATTAAACTAAATTTAACAGATAGGGTTGACACCGGTGTCACAGTCATGAGTTAATACAGTGACACCGGTGTCAGGTTGGTTGTGAGAGACAGCCTGCCAGCGTACCTTTGAACGGGTAAATCAAAGATGCTCAGTGCAATTATTTTCGTGGAGTCTTTAATTGTCACTGAGCCTTTATCCTCTAACTATAGAGATGAGTCGAATTTATATGTTGCATCCTCGTATTCAAGAAGTCACCGAACGCGTTATCGAACGCAGTAAAGAGACCCGCCAAGCTTATTTAGAGCGAATCGCGCACGCAAAAAAACAAACAAGAGTCCGTGCCGGTTTAGGTTGTGGTAATATCGCCCATGTTATGGCTGCCTGTAGCAGTGATGACAAAGCTCGTTTAAAAGCAGATGAGCAACCTAATTTAGCGATTATCAATTCTTATAACGACATGCTTTCAGCGCATGTGCCTTACAAAGATTATCCTGAAATCATCAAAAACCTTGCTACCAAGTATGATGCAACCGCTCAAGTTGCTGGTGGCGTACCAGCCATGTGTGACGGTGTTACGCAAGGTCGTGATGGTATGGAATTGTCATTGTTTTCACGCGATGTGATTGCAATGTCTACTGCGGTTTCTTTATCACATGATGTGTTCGACGGTGTTTTCTGTTTAGGTGTGTGTGACAAGATTGTCCCAGGGCTATTAATTGGTGCGTTATCTTTTGGTCACTTACCTACGTATTTCTTGCCAGCAGGGCCAATGCAGTCTGGCATCCCTAACAAAGAAAAAGCCCGTGTTCGTCAAAAGTTTGCTCAAGGTTTGGTTAGTCGTGAAGAGCTTTTAGAAGCTGAAAGCGCGTCATACCACAGTGCAGGTACTTGCACATTCTACGGCACGGCAAACTCTAACCAAATGTTAATGGAAATTATGGGTCTTCACCTTCCAGGTAGCTCATTCATTAACCCTTACACAGAGCTTCGTGATGGTTTAACAGGCCATGCTGTTGAAACAATGTTGAAACAGTTAATTGAAACGAAAGATGCAAACTGTCTAGCCGACGTCGTCAGTGAAAAAACGATCATTAATGGTCTTGTAGGCTTGCTTTCTACAGGTGGCTCTACAAACCACGCGATTCACTTAGTGGCTATTGCTAAAGCGGCAGGTGTGATCCTGACGTGGAAAGACATGTCTGACTTGTCAGAGGTTGTGCCTCTGCTTACACGTATCTACCCGAACGGTTCAGCCGATGTGAACCATTTCCAAGCCGCTGGCGGCATGGGCTTCTTAATGAAGCAGCTATTAAGCAAAGGCTACTTACATAACGATGTAAAAACCATAGTAGGTGATGGCTTAGAGGCCTATACAACTGAGCCAATGCTAGATAAAGATACTTCAGTGATCATGACGGATAGCTCAGGGCCAAGCAAAGTGAAATGGGTTGCATGTCCAGAAAAATCACACGACGAAGAAGTATTACGCCCAATTGATAATCCATTTAGCAAACAAGGTGGCTTACAACTATTAACGGGTAATCTGGGTAAAGCGGTTATTAAAGTATCAGCGGTTGCAGAGTCGCACCAAGTTGTATCTGCACCAGCTAAAGTATTCAGCTCGCAAGGTGAGCTACAAGAAGCGTACAGCCGTGGTGAACTTAACACCGACTTTATTGCTGTTTTAAAAGAGCAAGGGCCAAAAGCAAAAGGGATGCCTGAGCTTCATAAGCTCACACCTGTGATGGCAACGCTACAAGACCAAGGTTACAAAGTGGCTATCGTAACAGACGGCCGTATGTCGGGTGCGTCAGGTAAAGTGCCTGCAGCCATTCACTTAGCACCAGAAGCGGTTGAAGGTGGTGTGATTGCTAAAATTCACGAAGGTGATTTGATAACGCTTGATGCACCAGCGGGTGTATTAAAGGTGCATGTAAGTGATGAAGAATTAGCAAAACGTGAATTACAACTTAGCCAACCGAGCCAAACATACGGTACAGGCCGAGAGTTATTCGCAGGTTTCAGAAATATAGTAAGTAGTGCAGACCTTGGCGCAAGCGCCTTCGGTTTAGAATAATAATACGCCGTTACTGGGCTATGAGGAACATACAATGAGCATTGAGAAAATTTTATCATCGGCACCTGTGGTACCGGTTGTTGTAATCGAAAAACTTGAAGATGCAGCACCGCTAGCACGCGCGCTTTATAACGGCGGCTTAAAAGCATTAGAAATCACCTTGCGCACACCGATTGCGGCAGAGGCAGTAAAGCTAATGAAAGAAGCCGTACCAGAAGCATACGTAGGCACAGGTACTGTGGTTGATAAAGCGACATTTAATGCATCTGTTGAAGCCGGTGCTGACTTTATGGTGAGCCCAGGTGTAAACGACGAATTATTAGCACTGGCTAAAGAGTCTGACATTCCATTTTTACCCGGTGCCGCAACCCCCAGTGAAGTAATGAAGTTAGTAAGCCATGGCTTTAAGTTCTTAAAGTTTTTCCCTGCAGAAGCAGCGGGCGGCACCGCGATGCTCAAATCAATTGGCGGTCCTTTACCGCAAGTGACTTTTTGCCCTACAGGTGGCATTAGCCTTGAAACCGCACCTAACTACCTTGCATTAAGCAATGTTATTTGTGTGGGTGGTACGTGGATGTTAGATAAACAACTTATTGAAAACAAAGACTGGCAAGCCATTGAAGCGCTTGCTCGCCAAGCAAGTGAAGTAAAATAATTAACGGGAGATATTAGAATGATTAATGTTGCAATTAATGGCTATGGACGTATCGGTCGTAACGTATTACGTGCCCTTTATGAGTCAGCTCAAAACAACGAAATCAAAATCGTTGCCATCAACGATTTAGCACCAGCAAATGTTAACGCGCATTTAACGCAATTTGACTCAGTACATGGTCAATTTTCTCAAAAAGTAACACTTGCTGAAAACACCATGTTAATTGGTAACGACGAAATTACCCTAACACAAGAGCGTGATCCTGCCAACTTACCGTGGAAAGCACTAAATGTAGATATCGTTTTAGAATGTACTGGCTTATTCACATCGCGCGAAGCTGCTGCAAAGCACATTGAAGCGGGCGCTAAAAAAGTGATCGTATCTGCACCCGGTACTGATATGGATGCGACGGTTGTTCATGGTGTGAACAGCGACGTATTAAACGCTGACAGCAACATCATTTCAAACGCATCGTGTACAACAAACTGTCTAGCGCCAATTGCAAAAGCAATCAACGACACAGTGGGTATTGAGCAAGGTAGCATGACAACCATTCATGCTTATACAAATGATCAAAATCTATCTGACGTTTATCACCCAGACTTATACCGTGCGCGTAGTGCGACACAGTCAATGATCCCAACGAAAACAGGGGCTGCTAAAGCCGTTGGTTTAGTACTTCCTGAACTTGCGGGTAAACTTGACGGTATGGCAGTGCGTGTACCGACAATTAACGTGTCTTTAGTAGACTTAACATTTGTTGCTAAGCGTGAAACAACAGCCGCTGAAATCAACGAAGTAGTTAAAGCCGCATCAGAAGGTGCAATGCAAGGTATTCTTGAGTACAACGAATTACCGCTTGTTTCTATCGACTTTAACCACAATCCAGCGTCTTCAATATTCGATTCTACGCAAACTAAAGTAGATGGTAAGCTTGTTAAAGTGATGGCTTGGTACGACAATGAGTGGGGTTTCTCAAACCGCATGCTAGACCAAGTTAAAGCGCTAGGTAAGTTCTTATAATAGAACCGTAAAAGTTTAAGCTTTATCCAACAAAGTCACGTTTATCGTGGCTTTTTTGGTTTTTGCTAGAAAAAACATTTTATTCGCAGTATCGTGTTGTTTACCAATATTTCAGGGAAAAATAATGAATAAAGTATTGCCAATACTATGTTTACTCATAGCATCCTGTGGCTCAACCACAACTAATAACTATCCTGACTTTACTCTCCCCAAAGACGTTTTGTTACAAGCAAAAGACGACTTTAGACGTTCTGATGATAAAATTTTATTTTTGTTGATGGTCAATCAAACGGGTGATTTAGTTAAGGTAAGGGTATTGGATAATAAATTACAAAATAAGCAATTTTTGAATATGTTCAAGAAGAATATGTACAACCTTAAATACCCAAAAGCAGATAAAAGTGATCCTGAATTCAGGGAGTTTGTTTTACCATTCGGTGTAAAAACTGAAGTCGAATTCTATGGTTAAATACATCGAGGGACGAACAATGAAAAATATCCTGCTACCGCTTCTACTTAGTGCACTTGCAATGCTTCCTAGTTATACATTCGCTTCTCAAGAGGCGCAGCAACTCGCTGTTTGCCTAACTGATTCACTCAACGGTAAGGAACGTAAGAACCTTGCCAAGTGGATTTATCTGGGTATGTCGACTCACAGTATTATCAAACCTTTCTCAAACGTGACAGAACAAGATATCGATGATACCAATCGCTATGTTGGCGCATTAGTTACGCGCTTATTAACCGAAGACTGCCCAAAGCAAGCAAAAGCCGCTATTGATGTCGGTGGGCAAGGGGCAATGGAAAATGCATTTCGTCTTGTTGGTGAAGTTGCAATGCAAGAATTAATGACAGAGCCCAGTGTTGGTAATGCTTTGGGCGCATTTGATAAATACCTTGATCAAGAAAAGTTTGATAAAGCATTTCAATAGATTTCTATCGGGAAGTCGATACCTAAATAGGGAAGTTAATGTATCAAAAATTTAAATCGTTATTAGGCAACAGCGTTTATAAATCAATCGCGCTTGTTCTCGTTATACTTCTGGCTGGCCCAGAGTTAATGATAGGTTACGAGTTAATGGCGTTAGTTGAAATTTTAGGCCCAACCACATTTGTGCTTATACATTTAGTTGGTATCAAGCTTTATTTTTATAAATTTAAACAGCTTTTTTTACGCTTTGAGTCGCATAGTGCCTTGTTTTTGCCAACATTTAAGCAGCTTAAAACAATGCCAACTTTGCTGTATCACATACTACCAGAGCGCACTTTCATCGCGAGTTTTTTACTTAGTGTTGCAGTAGGCTGCGCTCAAATAACATATTCCGCTTTCGTGTTTTAATGTCGCGTTGGCTAATTCAATTACCCATTTTTACGCATAATTGTCTGTGCTATGCTGCGACAAATTATTAAATGGATTTTAGATGATGTCTCGTATTTGTAAGCGACTCTTCCGTGCTGAGCAGTTTCACATCGGCGAGGGTAATATTAGTGGCTATATTGCCTGTTTTTTAGCGATGTTATCGTGTTTAGGTGTATTGGCTTTTCACTTCCCTGAATACCTTACAACCCCAGAATTACGACAAAGTTACAGTGTCGAATTTTTACGTCAGTTAATGTTTGTGGCACTGATTATTTCAGGCAGTTTAGGACTGTTGAACTTTGTCCGTAATACCAATAAACGACTGGGGGCAACTGCTTGGGTATTGATAACGGTGGCGATTGCGTTTGGTGGTCCTAACGTTGAAGTGGGCGACTTTAGGGATAACACGCCGTATTTAGGGCTTGATTGGTTTATTCTTGATTTACTCGGCTCTACGCTTATTTTTATCCTTATTGAAAAATTATTACCGCATCGCAAAGAGCAAAAGATTTTACGTTCTGAGTGGCAAGGGGATTTAAATCATTTCTTTATTAATCATTTAATTATTGGCTTTGTACTGCTTGCAACGAACCAGTTTGTTCACCATGCGTTTGGGTGGGCAGTGTCTGAGACTGTACAAGGCTTTATTGTGCAAATGCCGTTTGTTCTACAACTGTTTTTGATTATTTTAGTGGCTGATTTAATGCAGTATTTTGTTCATAAAGCTTATCATGAAGTGCCATTGCTTTGGCGTTTTCATGCTGTGCATCACAGTGCAAAAGAAATGGATTGGTTAGCGGGATCTCGTCAGCATATTTTAGAAATTTTAGTGACTCGCAGCTTAGTGCTTACGCCTATTTTCGTGCTTGGTTTTCCTTCTGATGTCATTAGTCTTTACGTGATCATTGTTGGTTTTCAGGCGGTATTTAACCACGCCAATGTGAGGGTTAAATTTGGGTGGTTGAAATATATCATTGTGACACCACAATTTCACCATTGGCATCATTCATCAGATAAAGCCGCAATTGATAGAAACTATGCCGCGCACTTCTCGTTTTTAGATTACGTACTTGGCACGGCGGTAAAAGGGCAAGCCGAGTGGCCTGATAAATACGGTGTGGTGGGTGATTACATGCCAGAAGGTATGCTCAAACAGCAGTTGTTTCCGTTTAAAAAGCAAAAATAAAGCCTCAACGAGGCCTTATTTTTATAACCGGTTTAATACTTCGCTAAAGCTGGGTCGCTGTATAGCTGCTACGCGTAAGCAATCTGTAGCGATGGCGGCAAGTTGTTCGGTAATGGCGTTCTCGTTGCTGACGACTGTGAGTAAGTCTTCAATAAAATAACCAAGCGCACGTATTTCTATGCCGTGTATGCATTGCTGCTGATACGGCACTAACTGTGACAAGTCGGTTGCTGCGCCAAAGTCGCCAAAAAGTAAGTCAGCGTTGTCGTTTATCATGCTGTTATGCGCATAGATGTCACCATGGCTGACATGGTTTTTGTGCAAATGCGCCAGTGTGCTGCTCATTTGTTTCACAACCTTTAGCACAAACTCAGGGCTATATTGGCAGCCATTTTCAAAGGTATCGCGAGTACAAGTGTCAAACGACGGTGGTAAACCGAGATTCCTGAAACCTTCACCAATCAGCTCCATGACTAAACCTAATTGTGATGGCTCATTTATATAGCCAAGTGCTTTGATTAGGTTCGGGTGCTCGTTTGCTTGTAAGCAACAATTTAACTCATCTAGTGGGTAGCCATCGCTGGTTATATTGCCTTTAAATAACTTAAGGGCAATAGGGCGCTGCTGCCATTGTGCTAAATGAATAAACCCCGAGGCACCTTGGCCAATTTGCTGTTTTACATCTAGTTCATCTAAGCCAATTTCAGAAAATTGCTCAGACTTTAGAGAATCTGAACGATTAAAATCATTGCCCGAAAATGCAAGCCACGCAAGTTTGGGCAGTTCAAGCAACCAGTTATCAATGTTAGAAAGCCTATTGGCACTTAAGCGAACCAATTCAAGCTCGTGGCAAGCACTCATTGACTCTGGTAGGGCCGTTAACTGATTACCGGCTAACGCTAATTTTTTTAGTTTACGGTACTCACCAAATGATTCAGGCAACGCTTTGATTTGGTTATCGGTTAAAATTAGCCATTCGATATTGCGTGGTAAGCTGTGCTCGGCAAACTCGCAAATTTGATTCCCTTTAAACGCCACCATGATTAAATTTGGGCATTGCTTTAGTACTTTCGGAATGTGCTTAAACTGATTAAATGATAAAAACAAACGCTTTAAGTTTTTTAGCGTGTGGAAATCATCAGGTAGGTCGCTTAATTGATTATTCGATAAATCGAGAATTTCTAATGTGTTGGCGAGGGTGTAAATTTCTTTTGGAAAATCAGTCAGTGCTTCTACGAGTTGCAGGCGAGTACAGCCTTGTAAAGCGCCTGATTTTAACTCTTCGAGGGTATTCAAAATTAAGTCCATGTGTTCAGGCCAACATAGTTGGCCTTGTTAATTAAAACTGTGCGTTGTGGTAAACGTTTTGTACGTCGTCGCACTCTTCTAGCATTGATAAAAAACGTTCCATTACTTCAACGTCTTCGCCTTCAATTGGTGCTTCAACTTGTGGTACGAAAGCAATGAGATCTTCATCGAAGTCGCTAATGCCCATTTCTTCAAGTGCAGTGCGCGTATTGTTGTATTCTGTGTGCGGTGCAAATACAGTGATTTTACCGTTTTCAAGTTCAACATCCGTCACATCGACATCGGCCATCATCAATGCTTCTAATACGGCTTCATCATCGTCGCCATCGAATACAAAAATAGCGAGGTGGTCAAACATATGCGATACCGAGTTTTGTGCGCCAATTTTGGCGTTTGCTTTGGTAAAGCACACACGTACGTCGGCAAAAGTACGTTTGTTATTGTCTGTTAAACAGTCAACTATGATCATGCAGTTGCCTGGGCCATACCCTTCATAGCGGGTCGCAACATAATCTTCGCCGCCACCCCCTTTGGCTTTATCGATTGCACGCTCGATTACATGCGTAGGAACTTGGTCTTTCTTTGCGCGCTCGATTAAACGGCGCAGCGCTAAGTTGCCATCAGGGTCTACACCGCCATTCTTAGCGCAGATATAAATTTCTTTACCGTACTTAGAATAAACTTTGGTTTTAGCACCCGCAGTTTTAGCCATTGAATCTTTTTTATTTTGGTAAGCTCTTCCCATCTGCGTGTTGCCTTTTTGTTTTAGTGAAAATTAAAGCGGCTATTCTAATCATTTAGCGCGCTAGTTAACAGTTTTTATTCTTCACTCTGTTGTAATTGCCACATTCGGGCATACTCGCCATTCGCTGCGAGGAGCTGCTGATGTTGACCCTGCTCAACCACTTTACCATTTTGCATTACAATGATTTTATCGGCATCTGTAATGGTTGATAAGCGGTGCGCAATAACAAGACTGGTGTGTTTTTTAGCCACTTCACGCATGGCGCTCAGAATAGCTTGTTCTGAATGTGAATCGAGAGCCGAGGTTGCTTCATCAAACACTAAAATCGGTGAGCCTTTCAAAATTGCGCGAGCAATAGCTATGCGTTGTTTTTCGCCCCCCGATACTTTTAAACCACGCTCACCAACGAGTGTTTGATCGCCCTTATCAAGACTTGCAATAAAACTATCAAGGTGCGCAAGTGAGATCGCGTGATCAATCTCAGCCTCGCTTGCTTGGGGGTTACCGTAAGCTATGTTATCGCGAATTGTGGTGTTAAATAACACGGTGTCTTGCGGCACAATAGCAATTGCTTGTCGTAAACTTTCTAGAGTAACCGTATTAATTGCTTGGTCATCAATATAAATGTTTCCTGCATCGACATCATAAAACCGATAAAGCAGGCGGCTTAAGGTACTTTTACCAGCTCCACTGGCACCCACAATGGCGACTTTACTGCCAGCTGCTACCTCAAAGCTTAATTGCTTTAAGATAGGGCGTTGCTTGTCGTAACTAAATGACACATTGTCGAAGCGAATAGCTGCGTTGTGTAATTTCAGCGGTGTGGCATGTGTATCATCGCTTATTGCTGCTTTTCTATTTAAAAGCCCGAGCATGTTTTCGAGGTCGGTGAGTGCACGGCGGATTTCTCGGTACACAAAGCCTAAAAAGTTGAGCGGTAAAAATAACTGAATCATGTAGGCATTAATCATGACCAGCTCACCAATACTCAATTTTTTATTGACAACATCGCTGGCGCCCAGCCACATTAGTGCCGTTATGGCCGCAGCAATAATAAGTGCTTGTCCTGAATTAAGCGCAAGCAACGACATGCGGTTTTTAAGTCGCGCTTGTTCCCATTTAGCGAGAAAACTGTCGTAGGTGTTTGCTTCAAACTGTTCATTATTAAAATATTTTACTGTTTCGTAATTAAGTAAACTGTCGATTGCACGGGTATTCGAATTATTATCAGCAGCATTTGCTTCACGAATAAATCGGTTGCGCCACTGAGTGACAACAACAGTAAAGACAATATAAGTTGCAACGGCCACGAGGGTCACTAAAGCAAACCACGCAGAGAATAGGGTGGCAAAAATAATCGCCACAGTCATAATTTCAAATAAAGTGGGCACAATATTAAACATTAAAAAGCGCATTAAAAAGCTAAGTCCATTGGTGCCTCGCTCAATGTCGCGACTAATACCGCCGGTTTGTCTGTCTAAATGAAAAGCCAATTCGAGGTTATGTAAATGTTTAAACACTTTTAGACCGATATGACGCATTGCGTGTTCTGTTACGCGTCCAAAAAGGGCATCACGTATTTCGCCAAAAAACACACTCGCAAAACGAAGTAAACCATAGGCCACTAATAGGGCAACAGGCACACTTAAAATAGGGTGAATATTGGCATCAACGGCGTCGATAATTTCTTTTAGAGCCCAAGGCATCAATAATGTCGCGCCTTTAGCAGCAATCAGTGCTAATACTGCTAAAGTAACTCTTCCTTTAAACGTCATTAAATAGGGCCACAGTGTTTTAATGCTTTGTGACAAATTCATAGCATCAGGGGATTTTGTAACCTGTTCTCGACGGCTCATTCCACGCATGGGGGTCTCTTAGAATTAATTTAATAAAAATAGGCAAACATATCGGTATTTTAGGAAAGTGAAAATGCAGCTTTACCTCTATACTGGTGACAGTATACATGAGAGCATTAACATGTAGTTAAATACAAACGTAAACACGAAGAAAGTAAAGGAGTAATCATGAAAACCATTGGTTATGCAGCACATGCCTCAGAAAAACCTTTAGAGCCGTATCATTTTGAACGTCGTGCACTTCGTGACGAAGATGTCTCGATTGAAATCCTTTATTGTGGTGTGTGTCATTCAGATTTACACACTGCAGAAAATGATTGGGGATGGACTCAGTACCCCGTTGTGCCAGGTCATGAAATTGTAGGCCGTGTTCTTGAAGTAGGCAGCGGCGTTACTAAGTACAAAGTAGGCGATCATGTTGCGGTAGGTTGCATGGTTGATAGTTGCCTGAGTTGTGACCAATGTCATCAGGGTGAAGAGCAGTTTTGCCGTGAAGGCATGGTTGGCACTTATTCTGGTCAAGACCGAATTAGCGGTGAATTAACCCAAGGCGGCTATTCAAAACACATCGTGGTGCGTGAAGAGTTTGTATTACGTGTACCAAAAGGTTTAGATTTAGCTAAATGCGCACCTATTTTATGTGCAGGTATCACAACCTATTCACCACTTCGTACTTGGAATGTGGGTCCGGGCAGTCGTGTGGCTGTAATCGGCTTAGGTGGTTTAGGCCACATGGCAATTAAAATTGCAGCGGCAATGGGCGCACATGTGACGGCTATTAGCCGTAGCGATAAGAAAAAACAGCAGGTGCTATCGTATGGCGCAAAAGAGTTATTAGTCTCAAGCGACGAAGCGGCGATGCAAGCACATGCTAATCAATTTGATCTCATTATAAATACCATACCTGTAAAGCATGACTTTACACCTTACATGCCATTACTTGATATTGATGGTACGCAAGTCTTGGTTGGTCAAGTGGGTGAGCTTGCTGAGTCAAACTCAGTTCCAATGTTATTGGGGCGCCGTCGTGTTGCCGGTTCATTGATTGGAGGGATAGCGCAAACACAAGAGATCTTAGATTTCTGTGCCTTACATAATATTCTTCCGGAAGTTGAAATGATCAAAATGGACGAAATTAATGATGCCTTCGATAAATTAAAACAAGGTGATATGGCCTCACGTTTTGTCATTGATATGTCATCATTAGACGTGTGATAACAACGCAGTAAGTTGACACTAAAACGCGAGCCTCTTTAGGCTCGCTTTTATGTGTTTAATGACTTGTTTTTTATTTTTTAACCCTCATTATAGAGGGGTTATCCGCTTAATTTATTGGTTTCTCTTTGTTACGGTTTTTTTCAGTCATTATATTGCTATTTACTGTGCTTTTTAGTGCACAGAGCTTAGCTGCGCCTTCGACTGATTCGCCACTGGTTGCCACTAAATTTTATCAGCTTGAGTTAACTAAACCCCCTATCATTGCCCATAAACAGGTTATTGTTCATCCAAAGCCTTTAGAAAAGTCGGGTTTTGATACTTTATTACCCCGACTTACAGCCAGTAATTCATCCTTATTTCTTTACCATAGTCAGGTAGATCCTGATTATGAGTTATTGATTGAGTTTTTCGCTGAAAACTGGGGTAAAGCACATTTCTTAGCACCTCCTAAAAGAGCACAGACTGTTCCTTGGTTTGCTATTACGAGTGCGCGAAAATCACGTATTAGTGGCTGGAAAGACGCTAATCTTATTTATAAAGCCCGCGCTACATACCACAGCTAAACGACTTCCTTCGTCATTTTTTTATTTTAGGAATTAATTTTACCGGCTTAATAGAGTCGGAAGGAAGTCTTGTATGTCAAAGAAACAAAAGCCGACGTTTTGGCGTCGACTAAAAATGAGCTATGCCGCTATGATAGCTGCCTGCATTTTATTAGCTATCAGTGCGCTACCTAATTTATACCCAAATAAATCGTGGTTACACATCGAGCAACCTGAACAGGTTGTATCACTGCAAATGGTGACTAATTCGCTAAATCAACAGGGTTTTAAGGTAGACAAAGCGAATGATTCAGCTAATCAGTTGGCTATTTTATTAAATGAGCCAACACAAAGTGCCAATGCGCTGAGCTTTATTAAAACAGCGTACCCCACCTTAAATAGCAAAATTGTTGAGCATGCCACAAGCCCTCAATGGTTACAGCAGTTAGGCTTATCGCCAATAAAGCTCGGGCTAGATTTAAACGGTGGCGTGCTATTCGTGCTTGATGTTGATTTAGATAAAGCGATGCAAGAGCACCTAAGTAGTGTCTATCAACAAACTAAGTTAGTACTTCGCAAAGAGAAAGTACGCGGCATTCGTGCCAGTGAAGTGAAAGGCGGCATTGAACTGCACGTTTTACCCAGTGGTGAAAATAACCTGGCTGGCTTAGTCGCCACGTTACAAGCGCAATTTAAAGGCCTCGTGCAAACTAAATCAACCAGTAATAATTTAACCACGGCGTTTTTGCATTTTGATGAGCAAAGCCGCAGTGAGTTTGATAAACAAGTGATGGCGCAGAGCTTAACAACATTACGAGGACGTATTGAAGAGCTCGGTATTACTGAAGCGGTAACACAGAGACAAGGCAAGCAGCGTATCCGCATAGAGTTACCCGGTGTGCAAGACCCCGCAGAGGCAAAGCGGATCATTGGTGCGACAGCAACCCTTGATTTTTATCAGGTTGTTGAAGTAGGTGGCAAAGCCTTTAATGTACAAGGTGGCGGAGTTGTTAACCTTAACCCTGTCGCTATTTTTTCGGGGGACCATATTAATAACGCTAATGTGGGCAAAGATGAGTGGGGGAAACCGCTTGTTCAGTTGAGTTTAGATTCGCAAGGTGGCGATGCAATGTCTGCTTTTTCAAAACGCAACATTGGTAAACCCATGGCCACTGTTTACTCAGAGTATTCGCGAAACGCCAACGGCGAAGTGATTAAAAAAAGTGAAGTGATTAATATCGCCAATATTGCTCAACATTTAAGTTCACGTTTTAGTATCACCAATATGAAAAGCCCACAAGCGGCCTACGATTTAGCATTGTTATTGCGTGCAGGTTCGCTCACAGCACCCGTTACAATAGTTCAAGAGCAAACGATAGGGCCAAGCTTAGGTGCTGAGAATATTGAGCATGGCCTTGCTGCATTAATGCTGGGTATAGGCATTACTCTTGCTTTTATGGCGCTGTGGTATCGCCGGTTAGGGCTTATTGCCAATATTGCTTTATTACTTAATTTAACGGCACTAGTGGGGTTAATGTCATTATTACCGGGCGTTGTACTCACGCTACCTGGCATTGCGGGCTTAGTGTTGACCATAGGTATGGCCGTTGATACTAATGTGATTATTTTCGAGCGTATTAAAGAAGAAAAACGCAAAGGTAGACCCACCTATCAAGCCATTGAGCAGGGTTATAATCAAGCATTTTCCACCATTTTTGACGCAAACGTAACAACCATGATTACGGCGATTATTTTGTATGCAGTCGGGTATGGCCCCGTCAAAGGATTTGCCATTACGTTAGCACTTGGCTTACTCACCAGTGTGTTCACCGGTGTGTATATTTCAAAAGCACTTAGCCAAACACTGTATATTAAATTAACGAATTTAGCGGGGGCAAAAGCATGAGCTGGTCTACATTAACAGCAGCAAGTAAAGCGCGCGTTTTAGGATTACTTCTAAGCTGTGCGCTAGTGATAAGTAGCCTTGGGGTGTTATCGGCTAAAGGGTTAAACTTTGGACTTGATTTTACAGGGGGCTATATCACAGATATTAGCACCGAATCGGTTACCTCGATTGCAGACTTAACAGCAAAGTTAAGCCCTGAGGTCGTCGATAAACTAATAATAAGCAAAGCAGGCGATCATCACTTTGTTTTAAGACAAGCCCCAGACCTTAATACAACGGCTAATTGGCAGGCAGAGCTTAGCCAGCAAGGCATTGACTTTAAAGTGCTTTCAACTTCATTTTTAGGGTCTCAAGTGGGTGATGAGTTATTTGAGCAAGGTTGTTTAGCACTTTTTGCCGCACTTATCGCAATTATGGTGTATTTAGCCGTGCGTTTTGAATGGCGACTGGCTGTGGGCTCAGTGGTCGCACTATTACATGACTTAATTTTGGTGCTAGGTTTGTTTTCGTTATTAGGGCTTGAGTTTAATTTAACCGTGCTGGCGAGTTTATTAGCAATTATTGGTTACTCATTAAATGACTCAATCATTGTTGGCGACAGAGTCAGGGAGCTTTTACGTATTCAATCAGGTAGTCAGCGCATTGATACTCATGTGGTGATCAACGATGCAATACGCTCTACACTCACTCGCACATTAATTACCTCAGGTACAACACTTGCGACCATCGCATGTATATGGCTGTTAGCCGGTGCTGCATTAACCGGGTTCGCGATTGCCTTATTTGTCGGCATTGTGGTGGGAACATTTTCATCAATTTGTATTGCTGCCACGTTACCGCAGTTATTGGGTCTGAGTAGCGATAATTACACGCAAACTTTAGATGATAAAACCCAAGCTTACATTGATATGCCTTAACCACACTTGCGCAGGGTTAATCATGATTAACCCTGCGCTTTTTTAAACTTAGCACGCGCAATATAAAGCACCAATCAGATAAGCTAATGAGCTATTGCTAACATATTCAAACCATATCAGTTCAGTTACAAAAATCGTAAAACAGGGTAGAATGCGCATTTTACGTTTTAGCTGCTTTGATATGAATAAAACACACGTTATAGAACACCTTCGTTTCGCCTTAGAATCGCAATTACACCGTGCTAAAGAAGCGGCAAAAGCGGCTCATGATGCTGCCACCCATGAAGAAAGTGTGGCCGAAACTCAATACGACACCCTAGGATTAGAGGCGGCCTATTTAGCTCAAGGTCAAGCTGAACGAGTGAATGAATGTTACCGTGATATTCAAGCGTTTAATACGGTATTCAAAGAAACAGAATTTCCGAAAGTTCGCGAAGGGGCATTGGTCTCTCTTATTGATGATCAAGACCAGCAAAAATGGTTCTTTATTGGTCCAAGTTCTGGTGGCTTATCAGTGACAGTTAAAGAGCACACGATTTATGTTGTGACTCGCGAAGCACCTTTAGGTAAAAAATTGCTTGGTAAAAAAGTGGATGACGAAGTCGAACTTGTCATAGGCGACAAAAAGCAGTTTTATACCATTGATAAGTTAATTTAAACACACTGATTTTTAATTAGTAAATTTCATCTTTAAGTGAAAAATATCTCGTTGGTAACTCCTCGCAAAACACTCTATAAATCACATCAAGCTTAGCGCTTATACCCACACGCTTAATCAATCTAAATGATTTTGCATTATTGCGGGTTGGTATCATAAGCACCCATCTAGTTGAGTGAATTTTAGCCTCATGCATTCACTTAATTGGTTGGGTGTTTTTTCATTATTAAAGACTTATTATAGGAAAAGTCGTGTTTAAAACCTTGATTGTGGTTGATAACAACGAGCAGCGTATTGCTCAAAACTTTGAAAATGTGATCACTTTTGATACTTACCTACGTGATTACCCAAAACATAACGAACCCAAAACACGTATTTTAAATCTGTGCGATACAGGACAGTATTTAAGTAAGGGTTACTATTGTTCTTTACTTGCAGAAGCAAGACAGCACCAAGTATTACCCAGCGTAAAAACCATTAATGCATTACGTTCAGATGAGCACAGCTCTCGCCACATGCAATTACAAGGTCGCACCGTATTTTTTGGGCAAACACATTGCGAAGACGATATTAAAGCAACTAAAGCATTGTTTTCACAATACCCTGCGCCAATACTGGTGTGTGACGAGCAAGGTGTAGTGAAACAAGGTGCTATTGCGGCGCTTGATGACGACGCGTTTGCCGAATTTGTAAAACAGTTAAGCAGCTTCACAGAATCTGTCTGGCGTATTCACGATAAAAAACGCCGTTACCGCTGGGATATGGCGATTTTGGTTGATCACCAAGAAAAAGTACCACCCAGTGATAAAGACGCCATTGCAAAATTTATTAAAGCGGCAGCTAAGCATGGCATTTATGCACAAGCACTGACTTTTGATGAAATTACCAGTATTGCGCAATACGACGCACTATTTATTCGTCAAACAACGGCGATTGACCACCCAACTTATCGATTAGCAAGTAAAGCACAAAGCTTAGGGCTTGTGGTAATTGATGACGCAGAGTCAATTTTACGCTGCTGTAATAAAGTGTACTTACACGATGCCTTTAATTATCAAAAAGTGCCAAGCTTAAAAACACATGTGGTAGCTGATACATCAACAGACACCATTGAAAACTTAGAAACAAACTTTACGTACCCATTAGTACTAAAGATGCCAGAGGGGTCATTCTCTAAAGGGGTGTTTAAAGTTCAGAACCGTGAAGAGCTGATTGCAAAACTCTCGGAGCTTTTTGAGTTCAGTGCGCTAGTGCTAGCACAAGAGTATATGTACACAGAGTATGACTGGCGTGTAGGGGTGTTAAATGGTCGCGCGATTTATGCGTGTCGTTATTTAATGGCGCGTAATCATTGGCAAATTTACAACCATGATGCAAAACGCTTTTTTTCAGGTGGATTTGAAACTCTCCCGACTTTTGAGTTACCGAAAGTGGTATTAGATGCGGCATTAAAAGCCTGTAAAACAGTGGGTAAAGGTTTGTATGGCGTTGATGTAAAAGAACATCAAGGGCGCGCGTACGTACTTGAAGTAAACGATAACCCAAGCATTGATCACAAAGTAGAAGATGCCTACCTTGGCGATGAGCTTTATATGATCATTATGGACGAATTTAAGCAACGCCTTGAAGCACGAGGCCGAGGTTAAATGAAGACATCACATTGCCAAATCCGGTTTGCGAAAGTATCGGATTTGGCGGCACTTGTTGCCATTGAAGAGCAAAGCTTTAGTCAAGATAGATTAAGCAGTCGCAGCTTAAAGCGCTGGCTTTCAGCAAACCATGGTTTGTTAATGGTTGCTGAAGTTAACAGTGAATTGGTCGGTTATGGCCTTGTGTGGTGTCATAAGGGCACGCGGTTAGCGCGGTTGTACTCATTGGCCGTCCTTGCGAGCCAACAAGGTAAAGGGGTGGCTTCGCAGCTGCTAATTGCTCTTGAAAACGAGACTGTAAAACGAGGTCGTAGTTTTATGCGACTAGAGGTTGCAGTCAATAATCAGGCCGCAATTCGTTTATACGAAAAGCATGGCTATCATGTGTTTGGTCATTACAGTGATTATTATGATGATCACAGTGATGCGCTACGAATGCAAAAAACGATTCGTCGTAATACTGCCTTTAATGCTGATAAACACACACCGTGGTATCAACAAACCACTGAATTTACCTGTGGTCCCGCGGCATTACTAATGGCTATGTCGTCGCTTAATAATACGCCAATGAGCCAATTAAAAGAACTTGATATTTGGCGTGAGGCAACCACCATTTTTATGACCTCGGGTCACGGTGGCTGCCATCCGCTGGGTTTAGCACTTGCAGCGATGAAACGTGGATTTAAGGCTGATGTTGTTTTAAATACCCGTGAATCATTGTTTATTGATGGTGTAAGAAGTGAAAAGAAAAAAGCAATTTTACACACAGTGCATAACCAATTTGTTGCTGAAGCTATCGTTGCGAAAATGCCTGTACGCTATCAAGAACTAACCCTTAACGATATTGAAACATGGCTGGCGGCGGGTAAAGCGGTGGTTTTACTCATTAGTACATATCGCTTTGATGGTAAAAAATCACCACATTGGGTGTGCGTAACGCATGTGGATGAGCATTGCTTATATGTTCATGACCCATTTTGTGAAGACAAAAAGCAACTCGCCATTGATTGCCAACATGTGCCAATAGCAAAAGCCGATTTTAGTAAAATGGCTAGCTTTGGATCATTGCGGTTAAGCACCGCGATGGCGTTTTCTTTATAATTATTAATTCAAATATTTGGAAGTACAGTGACACTGAATAGTCTATTTGATATTGCCCCTTACTCTTGGTCTGCAATTGGTAGTGCCGCATTTTGTGGTGCGATCATTGGTATGGAGCGCCAATTGCGCGGAAAGCCAGTGGGTATTCGCACCTCGGCGCTTATTGTTCTAGGGACCTATTTATTCTTAGCCACCGCATTTATGTTACATGGTGATGTAATTGACCACTCCCGTGTAGTTGGGCAAATAATTACAGGTATTGGCTTTTTAGGTGCCGGCGTCATGCTGGCAAAAGATGGCGCAGTGGTCGGTGTTACTTCAGCTGCAACCATTTGGGTATTAGCGTCTATCGGTGTCGTAATTGCCACTGATAACCTTATGGCCGCAATTAAGCTTTCGGTATTGGTTGTGGTTATTTTATACGGTGTTGATGTACTGGAAGCGAAGTTTAAAAGTTTAGGCCGGGGTGTTCACGCACAAGTAAAACGCTATTCAAAATTGTATTATCGGAAAGAAAAATAGTTTTAGAAATTAGAAATCAAACATTAGATATTTGATCTGACCCCGATAAAGTAGGATCCTTTTTGGAGTCAGATCAATTTGAATTTAGATTTTGAGTAGGAAAAATGTAATGACAACTTGTTACTCAATAAAATCAGCTACTTTACAAGATTTATTACTTGTAGATAGCCAAATTCCTGAGTTTGATGGCAGAAATACGCTAAGTAAATTACACGCAAAGTTGGCTGGTCGTGAGCATCTTGTTTTAGTCGCGTATATTGATAATGAGCCTGTCGCGTATAAGCTCGGTTATGGGTTAGATAATAATACCTTTTATAGTTGGCTTGGTGCCGTGTTGCCAAAGTGCCGAGGGATGGGAATTGCTCAAGCTTTATTAGCAGCACAAGAAATGTGGGTGAAAGAGCATAATTACGATGCAATTAATGTGAAATCAATGAATCGTTTTCCTGCGATGCTAAGTCTGTTGATAAAAAATGGCTATACCATAGCGGGTTATGAAGACAGGGGTAACCCGCACAAGAGCAAAATTATATTCAGCAAAGAGCTTGCTTCCAATTAAGTTAGTTTGTCTCAATAATTAAAAATGCGTCGCCTACACTACCTATTCCCATTTTCATTAATATTAAATCCTTTCGAGTGATTAAACTGGTCGTTACCTACGTTAAAAATGTCTGATTTACGACTGCGTGGATGCAGGTGGTAGAGCAATGCAGGAGCAATTGCCGAGAATAACTAAATAACTAAATTTTTGCCTTGTTATCAAACGAAGTTTTATTCGCTCAAAAATTATTCACTTAATTAAGCAAAATGGTATGAGTTGGCTTTTGAAGCGTTGTTTTATGGTATCGAATAGCGTTAACCAAATAGCTTACGTCTTACCACTGTTCTATATTCACTGGGTGTTTGCGACAGTACTTTCTTAAATACACGGGTTAAATGTCCTTGGTCATTATAGCCAACTTCAAGTGCCACCTCTTGGATTGATAAATTAGAAGAGGCGAGTAATTCTTTCGCGCTTTGTACACGTAACTGCTGCCAATATTCAATCGGAGTTTGGCTGGTGGCTTGGCGAAAACGTCGGGTAAACGTTCGATAGCTTAAACTAAATTGGGCTGCAATTTCCTGTAAGGTGAGCTCAGATGTTAGATTGTTTTTAAGCCAAAACTGGATCTGTGCAATTAATTCGTCTGGGTGTTTATCAACAGCACCTTCTAAATAACGCTGATCTTCGTAAGGTTTTCGAATTTCATGGGAGAAGTTACGCTCTACATGTTGTGCGGCTTCTCGGCCATAATACTGGCTAATTATATGCACAATGACATCGGCTAAGGCATTCAAACTGGCAACGGTATACATACGCTCAGACTGGGTAATAAAGAAGTCAGGCTTTAACTGTACATTAGGGTAATCTCGTTTAAATTGTTCAGCATAATGCCAATGCGTTGTGGCTGGGTGACCGTTTAATAAACCTGCTTCTGCTACTAAGCAATTACCTGTGCCTACGCCCACTATATGGCTCCCTTGCAGCCACGAATCAGCGAGCCAATTAACAAGGCGAGGATGTTTACTCACCACAGGTCGAGGGTTACGCCAAATACCTGGAACAATAATTAAATCGCTATATGGCGCTGTGTCGGGGTCGCTGTCGGGCATAATGGCAAGCCCCGTTCTGTTTGCAATCGGTTTTACTGTGCTGGCAACTAAATTGATATTAAGCGGGGTAAATTCATCGTACCGGTGATGACTTTTCGCAAAAGCTTCACCCGCCCTAAGCATTTCTATAGGTAGAGTAAGACTTGTAATGAGTAGGTGAGGGTACACTAAAATACTAATTTCGATGGCGTTTGCATGTTTACCGTGTGTCACTTTTATTGCTCCGACCAGTTGGTTTTGGCCTATTATGCATGTTATTTGGCTATTAAAGCACAAGGCTACCTAGTTAATCCATTTAAACTTAAGTAATTCTCGTAACACGTTTCTCAAGGTTATTTATGACAGCATTACCCGTTATTGTTGGTATGGGTGGTATTAATGCCGCTGGCCGCACTTCTTTTCATCAAGGTTATCGTCGTATCGTGTTAGACAGCTTAGATGCAACAGCCCGTCAGGAGACATTTT
The DNA here is from genome assembly GCF_001938575.1 of Pseudoalteromonas sp. PAB 2.2. NCBI lineage: Bacteria > Pseudomonadati > Pseudomonadota > Gammaproteobacteria > Alteromonadales > Pseudoalteromonadaceae > Pseudoalteromonas > Pseudoalteromonas sp. PAB 2.2. The sequence continues at coordinate 439,941 of NZ_LYPI01000008.1, read as the reverse complement.
TAGGCTTAGCGACGTTAATGAATTTAGTAACACTGACCGACGGCGTTTTAAAAGATGCTGAAGGCAACGTTATTAACGAAGCTGATATTGAAGCACAATTCGGCGAACAAGTATTAGCAGGTACGCTAATCCGTAAAATTGAAAAAAATCACTTTGACGTTGATGCAACTCCGTGGCAACAAAAAATGACGCTGACAGCGTCTGACGAGCAGCAAATTGTGTTTGAAACTCGTCGTCGTGATTTACCAACGCCAGTACCTGCAAGTTGGCAGGTTGAAGATCTCAGCGATAAAAAAGTAAAAGTAACCATTAGTGCCGACCTTGCTATTAAGCACGACAGCACCCGTGACAACCCGATTAAAGCCGCGGGTCAATTACCTACAGGTTTTGATCCAGCGACCATGTATAACAGTCGTTACCAACCACGAGGCCTACAAGCGACCATTTTTGCGGCAACCGATGCCATTCGCTCTACAGGGCTTGCATGGCAGCATGTTATGAATAGTGTTGAGCCTGATCAAATTGGTACATATTCGGCCTCGGTAGCAGGGCAAGTGGATGACGAAGGGTTTGGTGGCTTAATTCGTGCGAGACAACAGGGCGACCGCGTAAGCACCAAACAATTAGCACTTGGCTTAAATACCATGTCGACTGATTTCATTAATGCGTATGTGACCGGTAATGTTGGAACAACGTTCACCACATCGGGCGCATGTGCCACCTTTTTATACAACCTACGCGCTGCTGTTAACGATATTCAAGCTGGTCGCACCCGCGTTGCGATTGTTGCATCTGTTGAATGCGCCATTACGCCTGAAATTGTCGAAGGCTTTGGTAATATGAGCGCACTTGCTAACGAAGAAGGCCTAAAACGTCTTGATAATACCGATGTGGTAGATCATCGACGTACCAGTCGTCCATTTGGTGAAAACTGCGGTTTTACTATTGGTGAAGGCGCACAGGTGGCAATTTTAATGGATGATGCGCTTGCACTCGAACTCGGTGCTGATATTCAAGGCTCTGTTGCCGATGTATTTGTAAATGCCGACGGTATTAAAAAGTCAATTACAGCACCGGGCCCAGGTAACTATATTACAATGGCTAAATCGGTCGCGCTTGCCAGCAGTATTGTTGGTCAAGAAGCCGTACAAAAACGCAGCTTTATTTTAGCGCATGGTTCTAGCACACCTCAAAATCGTGTAACAGAGTCTCTTATTTATCATAAAGTAGCTGAAACATTTGCGATTGATAGTTGGAAAGTGGCTGCGCCAAAAGCGTATGTTGGCCACACAATTGCACCGGCAAGTGGTGATCAACTTGCCATGGCGTTAGGCGTGTTTAGTCATAATATTATGCCGGGTATTACCACTATTGATAAAGTGGCCGATGATGTTTACAGCCAGCATTTAGATATTCGCACAGCGCACTATCAATGTGATGCAATGGATATCGCTTTTATAAACTCAAAAGGGTTTGGTGGTAATAATGCAACCGCCACAGTGCTGTCGCCAAACGTGACAATGCAAATGCTGACAAAGCGTCATGGCGATGCAAAAATGGCTCAGTACCAAGACCGCAATACCCATGTTGCACAAGCACAAAATGAATATAAGCAACAAGCTGATTTAGGCCATTATGAGCTTATTTATCGTTTTGGTGATGGTTTAATTGATGAAAACGACATTGTTATTAATGAAGAATCGATGACTATCCCAGGTTTTGACAAAGCGATAGCGTTCAACAAATCGAATCCTTATAAGGATATGTATTAAGATCAAGACATGTTTAAGCACATTCTTGACAGCAAGGCGCTTTTAAAGCGCCTTTTTTCGTTTTCCCCAAAAAATACACCTTATTTTTAGCTCCTAAATCGTGTAAGAAAATTTAGTTTAAAAGAGCGTATATAACTCTATAACTCTATAACTCTACTTATAAATACATTTTTAAGGGACATGTAGCCGCGTTGTAGTGATTCAGTATTGGTATAATTTACGCGTTAAAGGTAATAATTCACACTTTTGCCTGTTTGTATCAACGCCGTGCTGACAGTATTCTTAATGCGCTCACTCTATAGGCTTAATCTTGAAACACTCTACCTCTTCACTTGAAAAAACGGCACTGGCTATTTGCTTGACTGTTGCACTGATCGCTGTTGTTTTACCTAATTTAATGACAGAACAAGTTCAGCCGATGATTTCTACAGCATTGGCACACATAGGCAGCGGCTTCTTTTTGTTAATTAACTTTTTATTATTTGCAGTAATAATACTTGCGTTTAGTCCATTGGGAACTCGTAAAATAGGAGGTGAGAATGCACGCATTGAATATTCAAACTTTGGTTGGTTTGCCATGCTTTTTGCTGCGGGAATGGGTTCTGGATTGGTTTTTTGGGGAGTCGCTGAGCCTGCGCTGCATTCATTGAACCCACCCTTAAAGCAAAGTTTATACCCCGATAGATTAGCAAGTAGTCTTGCATTAACGCTGGTTAATTGGGGCGCACATGCGTGGGCATTATATGCTGTGTTTGCCATCGTGTTAGGTGGTTTAACTCAATACAGCGGTAAATCCGGTGACATGTGCGCGCCTGTAATGAGTGCAATAGGCAATAAGGTAGATAAACAGGGGCAACTTACTCTCTGTTTTGTGGTTAAGTTGATTGCCGTATTTGCTATTTTTTTTGGTGTGGTTGGTACCATTGCTAATTCTACATTACTGATCAGCAAAGGAGTTGAGCTTGAGTTAAACATAACTTCGCCAGCTTTAATTGGCTCTCTAATAGTGGGGGTGCTCTTCATTATTTATACCGTATCGGCAAAGTTTGGTATTAGGCGCGGTGTGCAATCGTTAAGTATATTTAATGTAATTTTGGCGTTTACTCTATTAATTTGGCTTTTGTGTGTCGTTCCTATAGCGCCAATTATACAGATAGCCTTAGATGGTACAGGTTATTACATACAACTACTTGTAACGGGTACTTGGCAGTTTGATAGCCAGTTAAATAACTCAGATTGGGCGAATCGATGGACTTATAATTACTACTTTTGGTGGTTAGCATGGGGGCCATTCGTGGGTGTTTTTTTAGCGAAAATTAGCCAAGGACGAGCTGTTTGGCAGTTTGTTTTAGCTGTTGTCTGCATTCCCACGGTTGTAACAATTATTTGGTTTTCTGCATTTTCTGGTGCAGCAATTGAATGGGATAAACTGAATCAATCGGGTATTTTATTGGCTATAAAAGATGATTATAGCCAAGGGCTGTTTGTTTTTTTTCATCAATTAGGTTGGCAAGGTACGGTATTTATTTGGGCTAGTTTGCTGCTGTTACTTGTGTTTGTTGCGACATCAGCAGACTCTGCAATTTTAGTCATTAAGCAGCTAGTGGGGCGTGAAAACTCGCAGGGGATTACTTTATATGCTTGGTGCTTAGCTTTGTTTTTATGTAGTTATGTATTGTTGCTTCAACACGATGAGCTACTAAATAGAAGTGTAGCGATTCTTGGGGCACTGCCTTTTTTGATAATTTTTATTTTACAACTTGTTGGGTTTTTAAAAGAATTTGTTCGTGACTTATGTAAGTAAGCTATTCAACATTTTTTACAGTCGTCATTGATTGTTAGTTATTTGTAAGAGGTGGTTAAAGAAGAGTCGCAGTGAGTGTGCCGCAAAATTTTGTCACGGTGAAAGCGTGTGAGGAAATCTCGTCTTGCTGGCTGACTCTTTAAAGTAAATAGTGAGTGCCGGCTTTCTAATAGGCTAGCTATCTGCGCTGCAACCGCATTGATTCTTACACTCTGCATCCATGCCCTGTGCCGCGAAGGTAAAGTTACAGCACGCTTGTAATTTAGTTTTTAGTTGTTCGCGACCGCGTTTGATGCGTGATTTAACCGCTGGCAGGCTCAATTTATATTTGTCGGCAATTTGTTGTTGTTTGAGTTGCTGCAACTCGCTGTCGATAAGTATGTTGCTAACATGGGCGGGTAAATCTTGAATTAACGTGTTAATACAGCGGTTGAGTTGCTGCTCACTGTAAGCAGCTGCCCAGTCTACCTCAGGCGCATGCAGTTGCTCTAGTTTGTCGCTACTACTATTGGGACGTTTACTGCGGTAGTAATCAATTATGGCGTGACGGCAGATTTGATAAAGCCAGGGCTGTAGCTTGTCGGCGGCACTAAGGCTGTCGATATTGTTAAGCACTTTAATAAAGACATCTTGCAGTATGTCTTCAGCCATCGCTTGGTCGTTCACTTTGCTGGCGATAAATCCCAGCAGTTGCTGGTGGAATTGCTTCCAGATATTTTCAATCATAATTAGGCTTCGTCCATACTAAGGCATCAGCACCTAAGTGCTGTTGCCTTGATATTTATGACAGCTTAACAGCAGCTGTTTTTTGTATTTGGGTTACAGCTCTTACAATGGCAGGGCTGTAAGGTTTGGCACTCATTGTTAGCACAGTTGCAGTTACAATTACAGCTACTGTCACAGTCATTGTTACAGTTACTTTCATTGTTACAGACACAGGCCTCGTCGCAGTTACTGCTAGTATCGGGGTTACTGGTGTTGTTAGTTGTACTCATTACCTTGCTTCCTTATTTTGTGATTAAACATTCACTTCACTACTAGAGACGCAAGCGAGAGAAAAAGGATGCACGTATTTATCGCAAGAGCGCTCACATTAGAGTTTGCTTGCGCTTTAAATTAGGTAATTTCGTGAGGGGATGAGGTGAAAATAGCTTTATTTACAATGGTTTGTTGTTGAATAAGTCTTAAAAATATAACTGCCATGTTGCAATTAAATCGACTTATAATTTTTGAGGATATACTTTAATAGTTGTGGGTGAGTATTTTCAGCTACTTTGATTCTCAGGTAAGTAAGTTAGTGACAAAAGCAAGGCTCCAACCGTTAGCGCCTATCTGTTTGCTTTGTTGAAAGCGTGTGAGGAAGTTATGTCCTCACACTAAGTACACTACAGGTGACGGTGATGAAACTCTAAATGTTCATCAATAAAGCTACTAATAAAATAGTAACTGTGATCATAGCCAGCATGCATATTTATTTCAGCGGGGTAATCTTTTTCATTGACGACCAAAAACAAGTTTTCTGTTTTTAGTTGTTCAACTAAAAAGTTGTCAGCTTCGCCTTGATCAATACGCAGCGGTAAATAATCTTCTGGGCTTGCTTGTTTCATGAGCTCGCAGCTATCGTAATTGCGCCACGCCGCTTTGTCAGTCCCTAAGTAATGACTAAATGCTTTTTCACCCCATGGACAATTTATAGGGTTGACGATAGGGCTAAATGCGCTTGCGCTAACAAACTGTTTTGGATTTTTAAGCGCAATCATTAGGGCGCCGTGCCCTCCCATTGAGTGACCTGCAATCGCTTTTTTATCAGTAACAGGGAAGTGCGCTTCAATTAACGCTGGCAACTCAGTCACAACATAATCATACATATTGTAATGTACATTGTAGGGGGCTTGTGTTGCGTTAACATAAAAGCCAGCACCTTGACCAAAATCGTAGCTTTCGTCGTCAGGTACGGTGTCACCACGTGGGCTTGTATCAGGTGCGACAATAGCAATACCCAGTTCTGCGGCTTTTTTAAAGGCACCGGCTTTTTGCATAAAGTTTTCATCAGTACAAGTAAGGCCTGACAACCAATACATCACAGGTACTTTATTGGTTTCACTTGCACCCGGTGGTAAAAATATAGCAAAACGCATTGTGCAGTGTGTACTGCTCGCTTGATGCGTGTATTGCTTATGCCAACCACCGCTGACTTTTGTTGAGCTTATATTTTCGAGCATATCAGCATCCTTGAAAATGAAAGCGCCTTTTAAATCAAGGCGCTTATTAATGATTAGTAATGAATAACAGAGCGGATACTCTTACCTTCGTGCATTAAGTCAAAGGCTTCATTAATATCTTCAAGTTTCATGGTGTGTGTGATGAAGTCATTAAGTGCAAACTCACCCTTCATATATCGTTCTACGATTTCAGGTAACTCAGAACGGCCTTTTACTCCACCAAATGCGCTACCACGCCATACGCGGCCTGTTACAAGTTGGAATGGGCGTGTTGAAATTTCTTGGCCTGCGCCTGCAACACCAATAATAACTGATTCACCCCAGCCTTTATGACAACACTCAAGTGCAGAGCGCATTACGTTTACGTTACCAATACACTCAAATGAGAAATCGACACCGCCGTCGGTCATTTCAACAATCACTTCTTGAATTGGTTTATCGAAATCATTTGGATTGATTAAATCTGTGGCGCCAAGCTTAGTAGCCAGTTCAAATTTGCTGGTATTAATATCAATACCGATAATACGACTAGCGCCTGCCATTTTTGCACCGATAATGGCAGATAAACCAATGCCGCCAAGACCAAATATAGCAACCGTGTCACCTTGTTGTACTTTAGCAGTTTTAGTAACCGCCCCCATACCTGTTGTTACGCCACAGCCAAGTAGGCAAATTTCTTCAAGCGGGGCTTCTTTACTCACTTTTGCGAGTGAAATTTCAGGAAGTACAGTGTATTCAGAAAACGTTGAGCAACCCATATAATGATAAATTGGTTGACCGTCTTTATAGAAACGAGTGGTGCCATCTGGCATTAAACCTTTACCTTGTGTTTCACGAACAGCTGAACACAGGTTTGTTTTACCCGATTTACACATTTTACACTCGCCACATTCAGCGGTGTAAAGAGGAATGACGTGGTCGCCGACTTCAACGTGAGTTACACCTTCACCTACAGCCTCTACAATACCGCCGCCTTCATGGCCGAGAATAGCAGGGAAAATACCTTCAGGATCTTCACCAGATAAAGTGAATGCGTCTGTGTGACAAACACCGGTTGCTACAATTTTTACAAGCACTTCGCCTTTTTTAGGCATCATCACATCGACTTCTTCAATCGATAGAGGTTGGTTTGGTCCCCAAGCAATTGCTGCTTTTGATTTAATAAAATCAGTCATAACGTTCCCTTATTTGTAGGTAGTAGATAATTAACATAGACTATTTTATTTATTTCTCAATGGATGATAATCTTCGATTTATTAAAACACTTTTACAGTATGGTAATAATGAATCGTTGGCATGGAATTGATGAGTTTTTAGCCGTCGCTGAAACAGGCAGCTTTACTAAAGCAAGTCGATTATTAGGGATGTCAGTGGCGCATGTCAGTCGCTATGTGAGCCAATTAGAAGAGCGTTTAAATACGCAATTGCTTACTCGGACAACACGCAAGGTGGTACTTACCCAAGAAGGTGAAGTGTTTGCTCATCAAACTAAACAATTGCAAAATGCGATGGACGACGCCACGGCACTTTTGGCTGAGCAGCAACTGACACCAAAAGGGACAATTAAATTAACTGCACCAGTGATGTATGGCGAAAGCTACATTATGCCTGCTGTCCATACATTTATGCAGAAACATCCTGATATTGAAGTTATTAGTCACTTGAGCAATGAACAAGTCAATTTATTAGATGAGGGGTTTGATCTGGCGATTCGGTTAGGGCATTTAAAGGATTCATCATTAAAGGCCAGACGAATCAGTCAGCGACGTTTAGTGATTTGTTGTAGCCCAGACTATATCAATAGCTATGGTCAGCCTCATAGTGTGAGTGAACTTCATCAGCACCACTGTTTAATTGGAAATAACAGTTACTGGCGTGTGAAAGATCAACTTCAAGATAAACATATTAAAGTGGCGGGTCGATTACAGTGTAATAGTGGCTGGGCTTTGGTTGATGCTGCTATTAAAGGTTTAGGTATTGTGCAGCTACCAGATTATTACGTGGATAAATATTTGCAGTCAGGTCAATTAGTCGCGGTGCTTTCCAATGTTGCCCCCGCACCTGAAGGCGTTTGGGGGGTATATCCGCCAAGGCAATTTATTGCAACGAATGTAAAAGCATTATTAGACCACTTAATAGAGACTGTTCAAGTATCAGATTTATAATTATTTTTTACAAATTCGATAATCCCATCATGGCTAAATATATGCTAACATGAGCGCATATTTAGCCCTTATAAAACCTATAATTACTTATGTTTCAACCTGTTAGCCTTTTTATAGGGCTGAGATATAGCCGCTCCTCAAAGGGCAACGCCTTTATCTCTTTTATTTCGTTTTTTTCTATTGCGGGCATTGCTATCGGTTTAATGGCTCTTTTTACCGTAAGCTCTGTAATGAATGGTTTTGAAAATAACCTCAAGACTAATATGTTAGGTTTGATCCCGCATATTGAAGTGGACGCTAAGTCACAGTCTAAAGAAGCCATGTCGCGTATTAAGTCACAGCTGTCGGAGTCTCCTGCTGTAAAACAAGTCAATTTGTATCGTCATGGAGAGGCTATTTTACAAACTAATCAAGACCTTCATGGTGTGCTCTTACAAGGCTTATATGATGATGGGAGCTCGTTATATAACATTAAAGAAAAAATAGTGGCAGGTAATTGGTCACTAGTCATGGATGAAAATTATCACATAGCAATAAGCCGTTATTTAAGTCGTAAACTGGGTATTTCGTTGGGTGACAAAGTACGGGTGATCATGCCAAATGCAAGCACCTATACTCCGCTTGGTCGAGTACCTAGCCAGCGTTTATTTACGGTTGCAGCGCTGTACGAAACACAATCTGAAATCGATATGTCACTTGCATTTACTAGCGGCTATTCATTGCAGCGTGTTTTAAAGCTCTCACAATCAGTTGCCCCTAATTTGAGTGTTTCTTTGCATGAACCATTTGCCGTTGAGCAGGTGCTTAAAAGTCATGCGTATATATTTAAAGACGTTGAACACACAGACTGGCGCGATAGCCAAGGCACCTTATTCGCAGCAGTGGCCATGGAAAAGCGCATCATGTCTATGTTACTGGGATTAATAGTATTAGTTGCGGTGTTTAATATCGTCTCGGCTTTAACCATGATGGTGAGTGAAAAGCAAAGTGAAGTCGCTATTTTGCAAACCTTAGGGCTAACACCAGCACAAGTACAAAATGTATTTATGATCCAAGGTCTGTATAACGGTTTAATTGGCACCAGCATTGGTGCATTACTGGGTGTGTTGTTTAGTCAGTACATTAATGAATTATTGAATATGTTTGGCATCAATTTACTCGCAGGCATGCGTTTACCTGTTAAATTTGATGTAGTCAGTTTAAGCCTAATTGCCGCCGGTAGTATTGCAATGAGCTTTTTAGCAACGTTGTATCCTGCCCGTAAAGCTGCAAAAGTGAACCCAGCAGAGGTATTACGTTATGAGTGAGTTAGTAATCAAGTGTCAGCAGCTTAATAAAGTGTATCAAGATGGCGAAAACCAAGTTGCAGTATTAAAAGGGGTTAACTTGAGCTTAGAGCAAGGTGAAATGCTCGCTGTTGTTGGCAGCTCGGGTTCAGGAAAAAGCACGTTACTACATATTTTAGGTACGCTTGATGGTGCCACAGACGGTAAAGTTGAAATTAAAGGTAAACAAGTCGGTAAACTAAATCGTAAGCAACAAGCTAATTTCCGTAATGAGAATTTAGGGTTTATTTATCAATTTCATCATTTATTAATGGAGTTTACGGCAGTTGAAAACGTTGCAATGCCGTTACTCATAAAGGGATTAAGTGCCAAGGACGCGACTGAAAAAGCACGGGTTATGCTTGATAAAGTAGGGTTGTCGCATCGTAGTGAACATAAACCATCGGCTTTGTCTGGTGGTGAGCGTCAGCGTGTCGCAATTGCGCGTGCATTGGTGACAGAGCCCGCTTTAGTGCTTGCCGATGAGCCTACCGGCAACTTAGATAAGCAAAATGCGATTAAAATATACGACCTCATTAAAGAGTTAAACAGCAGCTTAAAAACCAGCTTTGTGGTAGTAACACACGATTTAGAACTTGCTGATAAGCTTGGGAAGATTGCTTATCTTGACGATGGAAAATTAGCGATTAAAGAGTCTCAGCATGTTGCTTAGTGCGTTTATTTCGAAGCGTTTTAGAGCGCACTCAGGACACAAAGATGGGCAAAACGGTTTTGTTAGCTTTATAGCTAAAGCATCGACAATTGGTATTTTATTGGGCGTGGCGGTTTTAATCGTTGCCCTTTCGGTTATTAATGGTTTTGAGCAACAGCTTGTTCATCGTTTACTGTCTGTCGTGCCTCAGGTTGAATATGTTGCGCCGAATAAACCGATTAATAATTGGCAGTCAAAAGTAAGCCTACTTAACTCGCAATCTGGTGTAGTGGGAGCAGCGCCTTTTATTAGCGTGAATGGCATGGCGCAATTTAAAAGTGATTTAAAGGCTGTTGAGGTACGTGGAGTTGCTAGCGAATTTGAAAACCAAGTATCAGCGATTAATCAATTTACTCAAGGCCGACTGGTTAGCCAGCTGCAACAAGAAGATATTCTTTTAGGTCAGCAAGTTGTTAATAAATTAGGGTTGAAAATAGGGGATCCTGTTACTTTGTTAATCCCGCAAATTAACCAGCAAAGTAACACCTTGCTTGCACCAAAACGGGTTAGTTTAAACTTGGCTGGCATAATTAACATGGGTGGACCTATTGATGAAACGGCTGCTTTTATTCGTTTAGATAAAGCACAATCAGTATTGGGTTTTAGTGAAGATCAGGTTACAGGTTTACGTTTAAAAGTGGATGATGTTTTTAATGCTCATCAAATCGCGATGCGTGTTGGCCAAGTTATCCCTGATTATGTGTATGTCTCGAGTTGGTTTAGAACGCAGGGCAGCTTGTATCAAGACATTCAAATGGTGCGCACCATTGTTTATATTGTGGTGTTTTTAATCATTGCTGTGGCGAGCTTTAATATCGTGTCATCTTTGGTGATGGAGGTACGCGAAAAACAAGCAAATATTGCCATTCTAAAAACCATGGGCGCACAAGACAGTACTATTTTAGCAACGTTTGTGATGCAGGGATTTACACAGGCGCTAATAGGGGTTGTACTTGGCACTATTATCGGTGTAATGGTGGCGTTAAATATCAGCGAATTATTTACTTGGCTGAGTAACCTTTTGGGCGACAACCCTTTACAAGGTGTTTATTTTATTGAGTTTTTACCCAGTAAATTAGTCTGGCAAGATATTGTGATCACCGTTATTGTGACCTTTGTGTTAGCGATACTGGCCACTTTATATCCTGCATGGCAAGCCACCCGTGTAGACCCAGCAAAAGTGCTAGGCAATTAAATGTAGGAGACGAGTGCATGGATAAGCAATCAGTTATTGATTTTTGGTTTAATGATTTAGGGCCTTCGGCTTGGTATCAGCAGTCCGATGAATTAGATAGGTTAATTACTGATAAATACGCACCGTTACTTTTGCAGGTAATAGCAGGAGAGTGCGCTAATTGGCGAGTCGATGCGATAGGCTCTTTAGCAGAAATCATTGTTTTAGATCAGTTCTCTCGTAATATTTATCGCAATTCACCGCGTGCTTTTAGCCAAGATGCCCAAGCGCTAACTCTTGCTCAGCGTGCAATCGAATTAGGCTTTGACAAGGCACTACCGACTGAACAAGCAGCCTTTATTTATATGCCTTTTATGCACAGTGAATCAAAAGCGATTCATCAGCAGGCCTTACAATTATTTAGGGGCCTGCCTAATTATGAATTTGAACTAAAACACAAGTTGATCATTGATAGATTTGGTCGTTATCCCCACCGAAATGCCATTTTAGGGCGAGAATCAACGCAAGAAGAGCTGCAATTTTTAACGGAACCGGGCTCTTCCTTTTAACTTGGGTGAATAATATCCAAATGCACTTCGTTTACCCCTAAACACTTGCACAGCTCAATATTAAGCCTTAAAGTGTCTGAAATGTTGTAAAAGAGTAACCATCATGGAACAAAAACAAGCGAGACCATTAACACCTGAAGAACAAGCAGAAGCACAAAAGCAAAGTGTTATTTGGCAAAGAGAATGTTTCCAAAATGCACAAAAGCACTTAGCTGAAAAAGGTGTTATACCGCAAACTGTTGTTGAAAAAGAAAGCCGTTTTATTGCACCGCTAGTCGCAATTTGGAAGTTCAAAGCGCAAAATGGTAAAAGTTATTGGGTGATTACGGGTCGATTGCCTACCGATCATGCTGAAGCGGGCGCGGCTGCAAACCCACGCGAAGTCTTACGTTATTTCTCAATGCAGTGGCAATTAAAAGCAGATCAGTTGATGGAATCTGGTGCAACAGATAAAACGAAAGTTGATTTTGCTAACCTACTGATTAATCGCGCTCATGGTTTGTATGAGTTATTCGAAAAAGATGAAATGTGGCAGAATGAGCCCGCGTAATCGCATTTTAATTATAAAAAAAAGCTGAATAATTTTATTCAGCTTTTTTATGAAAATGACAAAAGTCACTAATGAACCATCGTGAATGGTCGCGTATCAAACTGTTTTATAGGGCAAAGCATTCGCTGTCTAGGAATACCCGCTTCCATAAATACTAAGCCATCAGCAGCAAAACCATTTCGTTTAAATCGTTCAACTTCATTTAAAATACAATTAATACTGACGCAATCACAGCCTTGCTTTTCAGCCATATTAACTAAGTAGGTTAGCAGTGATTTATAGACCGAACGGTTGCGATGCTCTGGTAAGACGGCAATGCGCCCAATCAAGCCATCATTACACAAACGCCCAGTGGCAACTGGGCATTTTCCATCGTCTGTAACGAGCACGTGATGGGCTGTTTTATCTAAATGATCAAATTCAACGTGTTTTGGTATATGAAGCTCATATACAAATACACGTTCTCTGATCCGTTGTAAGAGTTCCTTGTCGATACTCCATTCAACTTCGTCAATATGATACCCCATAAGCACACGCTCCTAACAAAACCAAATACCCTCATTTAAAAGTGTAGTAAATGTTTTTAAAAAGTCGTGGTTATTTTTTGAACTATTTATATCGTCTGCTGTCAGCCAGCTTTGGTCTGTAAGCCTTTTGATATCGGCAAGTGCACTCATTTCATGCAGGTAGTTTATACCGTTAACACTTAAAAGAACTTTATCATCAATAATTTGATAAATAGCGCGTGTACCACCTAAACGTTCAAAAACCAGCGTTTCATCAGTGAGCAGCTCACGTACTTGATCAACCGTGTAGGGCTCTTCTAAAGGCGCTAAGTCCATATCGTGTTTTGGTTGACTTAAACTGTTACCAAGCCAGGTTTTAAACACTGTATTATCATCGATGGCTGCGATCATGAGCTGTTTAATTTGCTCGGCTTCTAGGTTGTTTAGCTCACCTTTAGAATCGCGCAGTGTCAGCTTGCTATCGCCATAGCGTGTATTGCCAAGTTCAGTATCAATTAGGTGATCGGCAAATTGTGAGAGTAAGTCTCGTTGATTAGGTGCTCTAAAACCCACTGAGTAGTTAAGAGCATTTTCAACTGCATAGCCTTCATGTGGGCAACCTGGAGGAATATACAAAATATCGCCAGGCTCTAATACACAATCAATTACAGCAGGGAATTGTTCTACTTGAAGTAGACTTTTATTTTGAGCGAATTGTTTTAAGTTTGCATCAGGTAAACCAACACGCCAATGACGTTTGCCAAGACCTTGAATGATAAATACATCATATTGGTCTAGATGCGGACCCACGCCACCCCCTGGTGTTGAGTAACTTATCATCAGATCATCAATTCGCCAGTTTGGAATAAAACGAAATGGTTCAAGTAATTGAGCTGCATCTGCATGCCAATGATCAACGGCTTGTACTAGCAATGTGGCATTCTTTTCTGTTAGTAAGCTAAAGTCTTCGAATGGGCCGTGGTATGCCTGCCAGTCATCAGCATGATTGGTGATGATACGTGACTCAATGCTGTCTTCCATTGCAAGTCCAGCTAACTCCTCTGGCTCAATTGGATCTTGAAAATCACTAAAACCTTGTTTAATAAGTAGCGGTTTTTTCTGCCAATACTCGCTTAGGAATTGCTGCGGAGTAAGCGAATTAATAGTTAGTTGATACATATAGGTACCTAATACCAAGCTGTTGAGTTATACCAATGTGCAAAAATACTTAATCATCTTGAGTGATTAAACCAGTCGCTACCAGCGTTAAAATTTCTGATTTAGAACAACTAAATAACTAAATTTTTGCCTGTTATCAACGCGGTTTTATTGCCTCAAAATAAACCACTTAAGTAAGCAAGATGGTATTAATTGAGCAAGTTGGCATGATTAAAAGTAATAAAAAAGCGAAAGGAAGGCCTTTCGCTTTTTAAAGTCACATACGCAATTTATGCTAAGTTATCAATGAACTCAACAGCACGGCCAATATAGTTTGCCGGTGTCAATTTTTTCATTTCAACTTTTGCTTCTTCTGGTAAATCAAGACCATCAATGAAATCAGCCATGATTTCTTTGTTAACACGTTTACCACGTGTTAAGTCTTTAAGCTTTTCGTACGGCTTTTCGATACCGTATTTACGCATGACTGTTTGAATAGGCTCAGCAAGTAATTCCCAGTTTTGATCAAGTTCTTCTAAAAGGCGCGGTTCGTTAACTTCAAGTTTGCTAACACCTTTTAACGTTGCTTGATAAGCAATTAGGGTATAGCCCATGCCCACACCCAGGTTACGTAAAACGGTTGAATCAGTTAGGTCACGTTGCCAGCGAGATACAGGCAGTTTTTGCGCAAGGTGAGCAAAGATTGCATTTGCAATACCTAAGTTACCTTCAGAATTTTCAAAATCGATCGGGTTTACTTTATGTGGCATTGTTGATGAACCAATTTCACCCGCAATCGTTTTTTGTTTAAAGTGATTAAGAGCAATGTAACCCCAAACGTCACGGTCAAAATCAAGTAGCACAGTATTGAAACGTGCAATTGCATCAAAAAGCTCTGCAATATAATCGTGTGGCTCGATTTGTGTTGTGAATGGGTTAAATGTTAAACCAAGACTCGTAACGAATTGTTCAGCATGGTTGTGCCAATCGTAATCTGGGTATGCACTTAGGTGGGCATTGTAGTTACCTACTGCACCGTTGATTTTACCTAGCATTTCAACTTGAGCAATTTGGTCACGTTGACGCTTTAAGCGCATGTAGACGTTTGCAAACTCTTTACCCATTGTTGAAGGTGTTGCAGGCTGACCGTGTGTACGAGTCATCATAGCAACAGATTTATATTCAACTGCTTTTTCTTTTAAAGCATTTAGGAGTTGATCACAGTAAGGAAGTAACACTTTGTCACGCGCTTCAGTTAACATTAAGCCGTGAGATAGGTTGTTAATGTCTTCTGATGTACATGCGAAATGAATAAACTCATTCACTGCGTTAAGCTCTGCGTTGTCAGCTACTTTTTCTTTCAGTAGATATTCAACGGCTTTAACGTCGTGGTTAGTTGTGCGCTCGATTTCTTTAACGCGTGCTGCGTCAGCTTCGCTAAAGTTATCAACAATGGCATTAAGTAAAGCATTAGCCTCGTCGCTAAATGCCGGTACTTCTGTGATTGCGCTTGCTGCAGACAAGGCTTGTAACCAACGAACCTCAACAGTTACACGGTATTTGATTAAACCAAATTCGCTGAAAATGCTGCGTAGTTCCGTGGTCTTGCTGCCATAGCGACCATCTACCGGAGAGATAGCGGTTAACGCTGAAAGCTCCATAATGACTCCTAAATTGTCTAGTTTGAACGATAATTAAATATACTGTTTAGCAATAGCGAGAATTTTTCTTTTCGCAAAGAAAAAGTGACGGCGTTTACCGCCCATTTGTCGCCATAACACGGCATTACGAATTCCGGCTAAAAGGAGAGCGCGGATTTTGTTTTGCGTGAGTTGCTGCTTTAATAACTCTGGCTTGCCGTACACTTGAATACGATGCCCAAGGGGGCTTAGCACCGATGAGTAAATATCGGCAAGCGCTGCGACCACGGTATCATCTGTGATTGCAAAATGGTCGAGGCGTCGTTTTACATCATCGATACGTCGACCTAATTCATTTAAACTGTTTTGTTTTGCACTTAATGCACGTTCTAACTGCATTAAGCCACCTACATACTTTACGATTTCAACGTCTTTGTCGGCGCCTGCTGAAAGCTGGGCAGTCAACACGCGATAACCCTCACGTAAATTATGTTTTCCCTGGTATACATCTTCAGGGGTATTCGGTGACGTTTCTACAATACAGTTGAGTAATTTTTCTAATTCGTGATCGCTACCACTGCCATATTGCGCTACTTTTTGAACCTGTTTAGCAACTTGACACATGGCGGCTAATGCCATGACTTGGTGCTCTGTCATTATTTGATCACCGAATCGATAATACCGCCACCGAGGCATACTTCGTCAGCATAAAAAACGGCTGATTGGCCTGGTGTCACTGCTTTTTGTGGCTCATCGAATAATACGCGTGCCATACCATCTTCACCAACCAGCAATGTACAGCTGATGTCTTCTTGGCGATAGCGTGTTTTCACTGTACAACGCGTCGTGCCCTTTGGCCCAACACGGTCAACCCAGTGAAGTTGGTTAGCATTTAAGCCATTACTGTATAAGCGAGGGTGATCTTTACCTTGACCAACCACTAAAACATTGCGTGCAATGTCTTTGTCTACAACATACCAAGGCTCGCCTGAACCTTCTTTCATACCGCCAATTAACAGGCCTTTTCGTTGGCCAAGGGTATGGTACATAAGACCTTCGTGCTCACCGACTTCGTTACCATCAGTGTCTTCAATTTTGCCCGGTTGTGCCGGTAAGAATTTTTGTAAAAAGTCTTTAAATTTACGCTCACCAATAAAGCAAATACCGGTGCTATCTTTTTTATCGTGCGTTATTAAATCTTGTTCTTCGGCAATGCGACGAACGTCTGGCTTGGCAATATCACCAACAGGGAAAAGTGTTTGTGCAATATGCTCATGACTTAGTGTGTATAAAAAGTAGCTTTGATCTTTGTTGTCATCAAGGCCACGGCACATAACATATTTGTCGTCTCGCTTTTCACGGCGCACATAATGACCCGTGGCGATATAATCGGCACCTAGCGCTTCAGCTGCAAATTCTAGAAAGGCTTTGAATTTGATTTCTTTGTTACACATGATGTCTGGATTAGGTGTGCGACCTGCTTTGTACTCTGCTAAAAAGTACTCAAACACGTTATCCCAGTATTCTGCTGCAAAGTTAACAGTATGTAGTTCAATACCTAGTTTATCGCACACGGCTTGTGCGTCTTTAAGATCTTCTGCAGCAGCGCAATATTCATCATTATCGTCTTCTTCCCAGTTTTTCATGAACAGGCCTTCTACTTGATAGCCTTGTTGCTTTAATAAATACGCTGATACAGAAGAATCAACACCGCCGGACATACCAACGATGACTTTAATGTGACTATTTTCGCTCATAATATTCGCTGTCATTTTTTAACTGCTGTGGAAAGGCCGATATTATATACCCAAACCACTTCAAGATGCGAGTTTCAGTTAGGATTAAACGTAATTTAGGCGCGCTATTGATTGCAAATAGTGGTTATTTGCTTGCTACTGTAATAAATCGCTTTTATTTAACAGCGTTAATCAAAACAATCGTCATTATTGGTAAATAACACGCGTCGTTATTGGTAAATCAGGCTCAGAGGATAGGCATGTCCTGCGAGATGATCTTCAATACACTTTAAAACCAGAGGGCTTCTGAGTGGCAGCTCTTTTATGGCGTCTAAGCTGAACCAGTGAGCGCTTATAATATCGCTATCAATAGGTGAAGGGGGGAGCTGCTCTGCGCAACTAAACGCAAAACTAAATCGCATGTAGTGTACACCATTTGTGGCATGCAGATTATAAATACCCACAAGATGTGAAGGGGAGAGCGTTAAACCCGTTTCTTCGTATAGTTCACGACTTGCTGCTTCGCTCACGGTCTCGTGTGCTTCTAAATGCCCAGCAGGTTGATTGTAGCAAATTTCGCCGGTGTGTTTATCACGCTCTTTTACCAGTAAAAACTTGTTTTTACTGGTAACGATAGCGGCAACAGTGACATGAGGTTTATGCATCTGGGTTATTCACTACTTTATATTCGCCACTTGCTAATCCTGCAAGGGTATATTTGCCAATGCTGTAACGGATAAGTCTTAAGGTCGGGAAACCAACATGGGCTGTCATGCGCCTTACTTGACGATTTCGTCCTTCAGTTATTGAGATTTCAAGCCAACTAGTCGGAATGTTTTTACGCTCTCTTACCGGTGGGGTTCGAGGCCACAAGGTCGGTTCATCAATGCGTTTAACTTTGGCTGGTTTGGTCATGCCATCTTTAAGCTCTATACCTTTATTGAGCGCATAAATGGCTTCGTCGGTAACATCGCCTTCGACTTGCACCCAGTAAGTTTTAGCGGTCTTTTTATGTGGCTCAGTCAATGTGTGCTGTAATTTTCCACAATTGGTGAGTAGCAATAGGCCCTCGCTGTCTCTGTCGAGGCGACCTGCAGCATAAACGTCTTTGATGTTTATAAAATCAGCCAGAGTTTTACGATTTTGATCATCCGTAAATTGGCACAATACATCAAATGGCTTATTGAACAGCACAACTTTGCGTTGCTCTGGGCTTAAGGGTTCTTTTACTTCACGTTTTAGTGTGGGTCTTGAATAACGTCGCCCATTACTGCGACGCGGTTTACTCGTAGGTTTGTGTGCCATTAAATACACCTTGCTGGCTTTGGTAAACCTGCAATTTTTGTAGCTTGCTTCGCAGGGCCTTTTGGAAACAGCTTATATAGATACATGCTGTTGCCTTTTTCTTCGCCGAGTTTTTGTGCCATTGCTTTTACTAGCATACGAATAGCTGGACTGGTGTTGTATTCTAAATAAAAGTCGCGAACAAAATGCACGACTTCCCAATGCTGTGCAGTCAGGGTTATGTTTTCTTGCTCAGCAATTATAGGAGCCAGTGCTTCACTCCAATCTGCGCTGTTGAGTAAATAACCTTGTTTATCAGTGTCTATTTGTTTGTTATTAAATTCGAGCATGGTTTACCACGTGATAGTGTTTTGGCTAGTTAAAGTCAGTTCAACAAACTGGTTGTAGTCAATATCGACATCATATTCGCTAAGCGTAATGGCACGCGCTGTGGCATCTTCTTTTAATAAATGCAAAGCAGCAGAAAATTGTCTGTACTGTTTAATGTTGTAGCAAGCATCACCGACAAGCAGCACAGTGTCATCACTGCTGATTAAATTTTCAAGTGCATTGGTGCAGTAGTGCGACAAAGGTTTTGAAAAAATATGCAAGGTACTCATAGAGTCACCACCTGGTGCTGCTGACTTATTAAGAGGCGCTGCTGTTCAAAATTAGCGACTTTTACATCAATAATTAAATTATCTTTGGTTAAATTAAAATCCATCAGTGATTTTTCGCAAACGTAAATGTTTTCAACATCATATAACTCAAGCGTTTTAATGGTTTTAAAATAGTTTTTAATTCCCAATACTTCAGGTTGTTGGTGTTTTTTGAGTGCCAGTACAGCATCGCCACTGAGTAACCAACTAATATTTTGCTCAATGGCAGCAAATATCAGTGTGGTGTCGAGTGATTCACGCATATGCTGATCGTCAAACGGGCCATGTTGGCTAATTACTAAAATGTTCTTCATTTAAATTGCACCCATTTATCAGCATCCGCAGCGAGCATAGCAAACTCGGCCAGACCTGCGACGGTGAATACCCCTGTATTTTCGATGTCTAAACCACGCTTTTCTGCCGCGGTAACACACAGTAAAAGTGGGATACTTTTAGCGTTGAGTTCTTGCCATAAACGACTAACAGGTAACTCGTCACTGGCGAGTTCTAAATGTTGACTGGCGTGATACACACCTGCTTGATACAAAAAAACAGCTGAAATTGTGTGCCCTGAATCAAGGCAAGCCTGTGTAAATTTAATCAGACGTTGCGTACAGTCATGATCGGTCGGTGCGGTGTGAAGTGAAAGTACAAATTGTGCCAAAACGCATCCAATAAAAAAGCCCCTAGAAAGGGGCTATTTTAACAGAACTATTTAATTAGTCATCACTTGCGCCAAGTAGATGTAGAAGCGAAGTGAATAGGTTATACACGTTTAAGTACAGTGCAACGGTGGCACGAATGTAGTTTGTTTCACCGCCGTTAATAATGCGGCTTGTGTCGAACAAGATTAAACCCGACATAATTAACACAACTGCTGCATTTATCACCATAAACGTGATTGAGCTGCCGATGAATAAATTGACTAAGCTTGCAATGATAACAACGATTAAGCCTACGGTTAAAAAGCCGCCCATAAATGAGAAATCTTTTTTGGTCGTTAGCGCATACGCCGATAAACCAAAGAAAATAAGTGCGGTTGAACCCAGTGCTTGCATAATAAGCATTGGACCATTTGGCATTGCTGCGTAGTAGTTAAGAATCGGACCTAAGCCTGCTCCCATCAACCCCGTAAAAACAAATACCCATGCAACACCCGATGCGCTGTCTGCCTTTTTATGCACCACAAAAAGCACACCAAACGCAACTAAGCTAAATACTATACCCATAAAGTAAGGTAGGTTCATTGCCATTGAAATACCTGCAGTGATGGCACTGAAAGCCAGTGTCATAGCAAGTAAAAAATACGTGTTTTTTAGTACTTTATTTGTTTCAATGGTCGACATAACCGGTCTAGCGGTATTGTACGATTGATTAAACGCCATTGTTAGAGCTCCTTAAATGAACTGATATGTTCGTTAGTTCCAATAGTTAAACTGAACTAAGCCTATCAAGAGTTATATATTTGGGCAAACCTTTGTAGATCAATAGACACGATAAATAATAAAAAAGTTCAGATTGTTCACAATTTGGCTCGCATTGTGTTTTTGCTGAACGATTTAGTTGTTTTTTAATCACTTAAACAGTTTTTTGAAAAAAAAGCTTCACAAACTAAGCTGCCTTATCTATTATGCACGCCGTCGGAGAGATGGCAGAGTGGTCGAATGCACCGGTCTTGAAAACCGGCAGGGGTTTGTAGCCCCTCTAGGGTTCAAATCCCTATCTCTCCACCATTATTTTTACTACTGGCGAAAGCGAGTAGTTTTTCCGCACTCGGAGAGATGGCAGAGTGGTCGAATGCACCGGTCTTGAAAACCGGCAGGGGTTTGTAGCCCCTCTAGGGTTCAAATCCCTATCTCTCCACCATTATAAAAGCCGCTGAATCTAATTCAGCGGCTTTTTTGTTTCTGCTGTTTTTAAATTACGACTATGGTCGATATTTCGTATTCTACCGAGTTAGTCCATGCTTAATACTTCTCGTATTATCTTTGTGAAATTAGGGAATTTATGAAACATCGTTTAGCAAAGAGTGTAGGACTTTCATTATTATCACCCGTCATTATTGGCTGTGTACTCGGTGTGTATTACGCATTGACGCTAGAAGGAAATGGCTGGCGTATCTTTTTCAATTTATTTATGAACGCGATTGCAAATGCACATATTGTTGGCCTTACAATGGCAGCATTTGTTGTGCCTGGTTATCTGCTTATGTACAAGTACGCAAAAGTAAACTATTCAGGCGTTCTTACTTTGGGTTTACTCGGGGGTGCTATTTTTAGTTACTTGCTAAGTGCGACATCAGGTATGGCGTTTATTGTAAATGCAATTATGTCTGCATTGGCCGCAGGATTATTTTTATTTGGCTTGCGACAGGGTCTACCATCTCAAACATCTCATCAATAGCAGAATATTTAATCAAGCTGACTGAAATTAAGGGCAAAATGTTTTTTTTTGCCCTTAAAAGGTTTCATTTATCGCCTACAAAGAGTACCTTTAGCTACTGTATGTTTAATAAGAAGTAGTTTGGTATGCAAAAGCAAGATTTTTACCAGTCATTAGTTAAACAAACTGAATCGCTGATCGCTGGTGAACCCAATGTCATAGCTAATATGGCGAATATTAGTGCGTTGTTATTTACCTCATTAGAGGATATAAATTGGGCGGGCTTTTATTTACTGGATTCGCCAGAAGAATTAGTGCTAGGGCCGTTTCAAGGTAATCCTGCGTGTATCCGTATTCCAGTTGGAAAAGGGGTATGTGGGACTGCGGCACAAACACAAGAAACACAATTAGTTGAAGATGTTCACGCTTTTGCAGGTCATATTGCTTGTGATGCAGCATCAAACTCTGAAATTGTTGTACCAATCTTCAAAGATGGTCACGTGTTTGCTGTGCTTGATATCGATAGTCCGAGCATCGGTCGATTCGATACTGATGATCAAGCTGGTTTAGAAGCATTGGTAAAATGCTTTGAGGCAAATCTGAAATGAAAGATCTGCTAAATGTGCAAGATTACCTTTTTGCCATTCACGATGTCGGTGATTGGGAAGGGGAAGAAGAAGTTGCAGCTGAAAGGCTCAACGACTTGATTCATATGGCTTGGGATCGTCTTCCAGATGACTTAGACTGTGAATCAATTGATGAAATTATAAATGGTATTTGGGAACACCTTCGCGGTGATTTAGCGCTTATTGAAGCGGACTTCGAAGAGTTAACCGACTGGGTAACACACTATGTCGATTCATCGCTCGATGAAAAGATGTAATAAAAGGTTCTAACATGGAAACCACAAACAAGCTAAAAGATATTAATGAAGTATTGGATTTCTTATACCAAGAATTTCCACAATGTTTTAAACAAAAAGACGGCATTCAGCCGCTTAAAGTGGGTATCTTTAAAGATATCGCTGAGCGCATTGAAGGCTCTGAGAAAGTAAGTAAAACTCAGGTTCGTCAAGCGTTAAGAAAGTACACCTCAAACTGGCGCTATTTAGAAGCCGTGACAAAGTCTGAGTTCCGTATTGACCTTGATGGTAATCAAGATGAAAAAGTGGAACAAGAGCACATTGAGCACGCTCAAAAAGCGTTAGAAGAAAGCCGCGCAAAAATGGCTAAACGCAAAAAAACCCAGCGTCCACCACGTAAAGATGCAGACACAAAATCTTACAAAAAGAATGCGGGTTCGCACGCCAAAACAGGCGATAAAGGCGCTAGAGTTAACACTAAACCAGCTAAAGCTGCTCCTGCAAAACGTTCAGGAAAAGTTGAACCATTACCTGCCTCAGAGGTCAAGGTTAATAGCAAGGTTAAAGTTAAACTTGGCCAAGCACTTGTAAACGCAGTTATTACTGAAGTGAATAAAGATGAAGTTCACGTTGAGTTAGTAACAGGAATGCAAGTTAAGACCAAAGCAGACAGCCTGTATATCATTTAATAGCTGTAAAAAATAAAGGAGTTGTGTATGAGTAAAAAGTTTACGCTCATTCCGTTAGTCGCTGCCCTGTTTTCAGGTTCATTATTGGCTTCTACAGATAATTTAACTGCAGAAGATTTACCAGTACTCAAGCAAGAAAGCCAACATAGTACAGCAAGCAAACGGGTGACAAACTTATTTACTCGTGCACACTACAAACCCATTCGCTTTAACGATGAATTATCTGAACAGATATTTGATCGTTATATCGAATCCCTCGATTTTAATAAAAGTGTGTTTTTAGCGTCTGATATTGCTTCTTTCGAACAATATAAAGACCAGTTCGATAATGCGCTCTCTTCAGGGAAACTTGGGTTTGCCTTTGATATTTTTAATCTGAGCTTAAAGCGTCGTTTTGAGCGTTATGATTATTCTTTATCGTTACTTGAAAATGAAATGAAGTTCGATAAAGCAGATGAATATATGTTTGACCGCGAAGACGCTAAGTGGGCAACGACTCAAGCTGAGCTTGATGAATTGTGGCGTCAGCGCGTTAAATACGATGCGTTGCGTTTAAAAATGACCGGTAAAGATTGGCAAGGCATAAAAGAGGTCTTAACCAAGCGTTACCACAATGCGCAAAAACGCTTAGTGCAGACAAACAGTGAAGATGCATTTCAAATTGTAATGAATTCGTTTGCACGTAGTATTGAAGCACACACATCTTACTTATCACCCCGCCGTGCTGAACAGTTCAAAATGGACATGGACCTTGAACTTGAAGGAATTGGCGCAGTATTAAGTTATGATGAAGATTATACCGTGATCCGAAGCCTAGTTCCGGGTGGTCCCGCTGACAAATCTGAACAAATTAAAGCAGATGACCGCATTATAGGTGTTGCTCAAGAGGGCGAAGACTTTGTTGATGTTATTGGCTGGCGTCTTGATGACGTGGTTGATTTAATCAAAGGCCCTAAAGGTACTAAAGTTCGCTTACAGTATCTAAAAGGGGCGGATGCTCATGGTACTCCGAAAGTTGTTGAAATAACCCGTGATAAAATTCGTTTAGAAGACCGTGCTGCTAAATCAGAAGTATTTGAAGCGAAATACTCAGATTTAACAAGTAAAATCGGTGTGATAGAAATCCCAGGTTTCTACAATAATTTATCGCAAGACGTAAAAGTCGAAATTGCGAAATTAAAAGAAGCGAAAGTAGATGGCATCATAATCGATTTACGCCAAAACGGCGGCGGTTCATTGTATGAAGCGACGCAATTGTCAGGCCTGTTTATTGATCAAGGTCCAGTCGTACAAATTCATACGTTAAACAACCGTATCGAAGAGCAAAAAGACCGCGATGGTGTCACTTTTTATGATGGCCCATTAACCGTTTTAGTTGACCGTTACAGTGCATCAGCCTCTGAAATATTTGCAGCAGCGATGCAAGACTATGGTCGTGCTATTGTGATTGGTGAGCAAACGTTTGGTAAAGGTACAGTACAACAGCACAAACCGCTGGGCCGTGCGTATGATTTATATGATCACCCACTTGGCAGCGTACAATACACAATTGCAAAATTTTATCGTATTAATGGCGGAAGCACGCAGCATAAAGGGGTGATCCCCGATGTGTCATTCCCCTCAGCGATTGACCCAGCAGACTGGGGCGAAAGTCAGCAAGACAATGCATTACCTTGGGACAGCATCATTCGCGCTAAATATAATTCAGTTGACGATTTGAAGCCTGCGATTGCTTATGTCAATAAATTACATGATGCGCGCATTGCCAATGAGCCTGAATTTGGTTATGTGTTCGATGACATTAAACGTTATCAAGAAGAGAAAGATCGAAAAACAATTTCACTTGTTGAAGCAACACGTATTAAAGAGAAAGACGAAGGCGAAGAGCGTGCGCTTGAGCGTGCTAATGAACGATTAGTTCGATTAGGTCACAAACCAGTGGAAAGCTTAGATGATTTACCTGATACGCTTGATGATCTCGACCCTTTCTTAGAAGAAGCCGCGTTAATTACGCAAGACTATATTAAGTATGGTCGGCTCGCGAAAAAATAAATACCTATAATTGGTTAATAAAAAGGCGCTTAGGCGCCTTTTTTACTGCCCAAAACGGGGCATCTTGTT
The DNA here is from genome assembly GCF_001938575.1 of Pseudoalteromonas sp. PAB 2.2. NCBI lineage: Bacteria > Pseudomonadati > Pseudomonadota > Gammaproteobacteria > Alteromonadales > Pseudoalteromonadaceae > Pseudoalteromonas > Pseudoalteromonas sp. PAB 2.2. The sequence continues at coordinate 414,611 of NZ_LYPI01000008.1, read as the reverse complement.
ATAATTGATCAATCTGGCTGTCTAAAATGTTCGTGGTCTAATTAATAAACATTAATCCAAGGCGTTCTTTAGACAATCAAACAATAATAATTAAACACGCCACATAAGACGTGTAGGAGACTATCTTTTGAATTCAATTGAAGAGAAGCCGATCAAACAGGCCAGTTTTTTAGATGCCTTGATCCCCATTACTGTTCTCGTGTGCCTATTGGGTGCAGCTGTTTATTTATTCGGTGATAACTCATCATCGGGGCCAAATCAAATAGCCTTACTCTTTGCTACTTTTACTGCTGCCTTAATCGGTCTAAAAAACGGCTATACCTGGAAAAAGCTTGAACAAGCGATGATTGAAGGGATCACCTTATCATTAGGTGCCATTATTATACTGTTAATGGTAGGCGCATTGATTGGCACATGGCTGCTATCTGGAACAGTACCCACCTTAATTTACTATGGTTTACAAATTATCAATCCAAGTTGGTTCTATGCGGCTAGTTGTTTAATTTGTGGCATTGTTGCGATGAGTATTGGTAGCTCATGGACGACAGCTGCTACCATCGGTGTGGCATTATTAGGTGTTGCAACGGGGTTAGGACTTGAGCAGGTGGTGACTGCCGGTGCTGTTATTTCAGGCGCCTATTTTGGTGATAAGTTAAGCCCACTGTCGGAAACAACAAATTTAGCCCCTGCGGTTGCCGGAGCCGATCTGTTTGAGCATATTCATCATATGCTTTGGACCACGGTGCCTAGCTTTATCATTGCCTTAATTATTTTTATTTTTATGGGCTTTAATGCAGGTGGTTCAGCAGAAGCAGGCCGAATTGATGAAATCATTAACCTGTTAGAAAGCAACTTTAATATCGGGCTTGAAATGCTCGTGCCATTAGTCGTGTTGCTTATTCTTGCAATAAGAAAAATGCCGGCATTTCCAGCTATTTCAATTGGTGCTGTACTGGGCGCTATTTGGGCTATGTTGTTTCAATCAGATTTAATTAATAGTCAAATCGATACATCACAAGGGCAGTTAATTGGCTATTTCAAGCTAGTGTGGACAACATTTTTTGATGGCTTTAGCATCGATACGGGCGACGAAAAAATGGATTCATTGCTCAGTGGCGGCGGTATGGCCGGAATGTTAAACACAACTTGGCTAATTATGACCGCATTGATGTTTGGCGCCATTATGGAGAAAACTGGCTTGCTAGATATGTTTGTAAAAAGCATATTGAAAATAGCGAAAAGCACCGGCTCACTTATAACAGCGACAATTGCGACTTGTATCGGTACCAATGCAGTGGCGGCAGATCAATACATTGCTATTGTTGTACCAGGACGTATGTTTAAAGATGAATATGAAAAACGCGGTTTAAAACCGGTGAATTTATCACGTACTTTAGAAGACGGTGGTACCATTACAAGCCCGCTGATCCCATGGAATACGTGTGGTGCATATATGCAAAGCGTTTTATTAATTAACCCATTTGATTATGCACTTTACGCTTTCTTTAATTTAATTAATCCAGTACTCGCTGTTGTTTACGCATATTTAGGTATTAAAATTTTACGTATCGAACCAAAACACGTTAAACAAACCAGCGCTGAATAATTCATGTTAGGCCCTGTTAAACAGGGCCATTTGGAGTCAATGATGTCTGCAACGAGTAAACCTCAAGCTCAATATTTAAAAGATTACCAAGCCCCTCATTTTTCAATACAACATATCGATTTACGCTTTGAATTAGCGCCCTTAAAAACCGTCGTACACTCAACAATGACGATTAACCGTGTGGACGAAACGGGGGCTGATTTAGTGCTTGATGGTGTTGATTTAACACTAATCTCACTGCATGTAGATGAGCAAGAGTACAGTGACTATACGCTTGAGGATGAGGCACTCATCATCCACAATTTACCTGCTAATTTTATTTTAAAAATTGTCAACCATATCGATCCTCAAACAAACACTTCCCTCGAAGGCCTGTATTTATCAGGGGGCGCGTATTGCACGCAATGTGAAGCTGAAGGTTTTAGAAAAATCACTTATTACTTGGACCGCCCAGATGTATTGGCAAGTTTTGATGTTACGATCATTGCTGAGCAAAAATACACGCATTTATTGTCTAACGGTAATCAGATTGATGCAGGCACACTCGATGATGGTCGCCACTTTGTCAAATGGCAGGATCCATTTAAAAAACCAAGTTACTTGTTTGCATTAGTTGCAGGTGATTTTGATGTGTTACGTGACCAGTACACAACGAAATCAGGCCGTAATGTTGAGTTGGCCTTATTTGTTGATAAAGGTAATTTACCAAAAACCCCGCATGCAATGACATCGTTAAAAAAATCAATGCAGTGGGATGAAGAACGTTTCAATCTTGAATACGACTTAGATATATACATGATTGTTGCCGTCGATTTCTTCAATATGGGGGCGATGGAAAATAAAGGATTAAACATCTTCAACTCTAAATGTGTGTTAGCGAATCAAGAAACCGCCACCGATAAAGATTACCACACGATTGAGTCTATTGTTGGGCATGAATATTTTCATAACTGGACGGGCAATCGCGTTACTTGTCGAGACTGGTTTCAGTTGTCTTTGAAAGAAGGTTTAACCGTATTTAGAGACCAAGAGTTTAGTAGTGATTTGGGATCTCGTGCCCTAAACCGTATTGATGCTGTAAAAGTAATGCGAACTCATCAGTTTAGCGAAGATGCAGGGCCTATGGCGCACCCAATTCGCCCAGAAAAAGTTATTGAAATGAATAACTTTTACACTGTGACAGTGTATGACAAGGGCGCAGAAGTTATTCGTATGATGCACACGATATTAGGCGAAGAAAAGTTTCAGCAAGGTATGGCGCTTTACTTCCAACGCCACGATGGTCAAGCCGTTACCTGTGATGACTTTGTTGCAGCCATGAGTGATGCTTCTGAAATTGACTTGCAGCAGTTTAAGCGTTGGTACAATCAAGCGGGTACTCCAAGATTAAAAGTAGATCAATATTTTGACCATGTTAATCAAACCTTTACACTGACTATTGAGCAATTTGCGCCAGATAATCAACCTAATAATGCGTTGTTACATATTCCGTTTGCGATTGAACTACTTGACCCTGCTGGTCAATCAGTGCCGTTAACGATTAATAATCAGATGCAAGATTCTGTGCTTAATATAACTGAAAAACAACATACCTTTGTGTTTGAAAATGTTATAGAGCCGCCTGTTGCAGTGCTTCTGGAAGATTTTTCTGCTCCTTGTATTGTTAACCAAACTAGCAGCACCGCTGATTTGCTCCATATTATGCGTTTTGCACGAAGTGATTTTTCGCGATGGGATGCACAGCAACGATTATTTACCAACGAAATTAAAGCCGCAATATCATCGGGTAATGCATGCTTATCTCCTGACATCATTTCTGCTCTTAACGTATTAATTACAGAACGAGCAGGGGATTTGGCACTGATTGCAGAGCTATTAAAATTACCAAGCTATGACACGATTGCGGCTGAATATGCAGTGATCCCCGTTGATGACATTGTTTCAGTAATGAATGCATTTGAACTACACATTGCGACTGACTTATCGGACTCATTGATTGCGTGTTATAAGGCATTACACGATGATGGCACAACATCTGCCGAGGCTGTTGCCGTTAGGGCACTTAAACAGGTCTGTTTGCACTATTTAGCAAAAACTGAACAGCAAGACGTGAATAACTTTATTGACGAAGCCGTAGCCAGCTCTAACATGACAAATGTGTTAGCTGCGCTAAGTGCGGTTGTAAAAGCGAATCACCCTCGCTGTGATAATTTGCTCAATGAATTTGATGCTAAATGGCGACATGATGTACTTGTAATGGACAAATGGTTTGCATTGCAGGCAATGAAAGAGTCAGCAACCTGCATTGAAGACATTAAGCAGTTGTATGATCACCCAAGTTTTGATTTTGGTAATCCAAACCGTGTCAGAGCATTGGTCGGCAGCTTTAGTCATTTTAATACTACACAATTTCATCGTGCAGACGGCAAAGGGTATCAATTATTGGGTGATTTGCTTATTAAGCTCAATGATATTAACCCGCAAAATGCATCACGTATGTTAACACCATTTATGGCATGGAAACGTTATGATCACGACCGTTCGCAGGCAATCAAAGCACAATTGCAACGTTTGGCATCATTAGAGAACCTAAGTGATGATTTATTTGAAAAAGTTGAGAAAGCGTTAGTAGGTTAATGACTGAATACTTTTTTTCTTTGTATTTAAGTTATGCAGAATGCCTTGATTACTATCATGGTAAATATACTTCAGTACAGGTAACAGAAGATGGTGGCAAAACAATTCGTTTTGCTGCCAAGCATTTACGTCCTTTTATTTCATCATTAGGGATAAGAGGGCGTTTTAGGCTCACGCTGGGCGCTGATAATCAGTTTTTAAAGCTTGAAAAAGTGAGTTAAAACGCCAAATAGCCTTAAAGCTGTCATACGACAAAGTGTGCTAATTTACCCAAAAATTAGCCACATTTTTCTCCCTCCTATAAAATAATCTTATTATATTTTTGTTAATTCAATTTGTTCTATTGTTAATTTACGTGTATAAATTATCTGGTATGACGTCTTACCAATACGTAAACGTCACATTTTTAAATAAATATTAACCGATTGAACGCGTTCTATATTGTATTTTTACTATTTCGCTTCTATCGTTAGAAAGATTCTAAAAACAACAATTTGATCACAAAACAACCCGTTACAGGGGGATGAACACAATGATAAAAAGATCGCTTTTTGTTAAAAACAAAATAGCTTTGGGATTCGCGGCGGCGACTCTGGGACTCTCAAGCACAGCTTTGCACGCGGCCACTTTTCAATTAGGTGATTTTGACGTACGTTTTGACTCTAGCTTTTCATATGGGCAGAGTATTCGAGTCGAAGACCGTGACTTTGCAATTATAGGTAAAAGTAATAACCCATCATTTGATTGGTCGGGCTATCATCCTGCTTTAAATCCTATTTACTCTTCTTCTGATGTATGGAACCAGCCAGGCGCTTATTCAAATAATGGCGATGCTGGTAACCTTAACTTCGACAGTGGTGATTCTTTTTCAAAGCTGTTAAAAGGCAACCATGAGTTATCGATTAGTAAAGATAATTACGGTCTTTTTACCCGTTTCATGTACTTTTATGATTTCGCGTTGATGGATGGTGACTTTGCATATAGTAACCCAACATCAGGTAAGAAAGTTGACCCCTGTGATGATGACGACACCAAAGAGCAAGTATGTGCCGATTTACGCTTACTTGACGCGTACGTCTGGGCGAACTTTGACCTTAACGAAGGTCGAAACCCGCTATCTATTCGCTTAGGTCAGCAGGTCGTTAACTGGGGTGAAAGTACCTTAATTTCTCACGGTATCAACGTAAACCCGGTTGATATTGACCGTTTGAAAGCGCCAGGTGCGGAGTTAAAAGAAGCATTCATACCCGTTGGTATGCTATGGGCTTCATTAGGTATTACCGATAATATTACCCTTGAAGGTTTTTATCAGTATGAATGGCACGAAACGCGCCTTCCTGCTGCAGGTACTTATTTTTCAACGAATGATTTCGCGTCTGAAAATGGTTACCAACAAAATATCCAGCTTGGTTTCACATCAAACCCTGATATCGATTTAGCTTTCTTAACAGACAGCTTAAATAGTTTAGATGATATTGTGCGCTCACAAGGTATCGATCCTGAATCGCCGCAAGGGCAAGCAATGATGGCGCAAATGTACCTGGCATTTCCGACCAAAGTTGCTTTAAAAGGCAAGGGGGATGCGGGTAAAAATGAACCTGATGATGGTGGACAATACGGTTTACGTTTAGGTATGTACTTACCTGAACTAAACGATACAGAAGTCGCCCTTTACCACATTAACTATCACAGCCGCCGACCTGTTATTTCTGGTCAAGTATCTAATTTTACATCGCAAGCATTGGCTGCTGATATTGGTATGCTATTAACTTCTGAAATAACAGAAGATAATGTTACAAGTCTTCAAGCATTCACTAAAGGGCAATTAGAGTACCCTGAAGATATTAAGCTGTACGGTTTAAGCTTTAATACAACCGTGGGTGAGACCGCACTTGCGGGCGAATTTGCCTTCCGTCAAGATGAGCCACTGCAAATAGATGATGTTGAATTATTATACGCTGGTATGCCTGAGCAATTAGCTGTTGCGGGTATTCGTCCTGATTTTGCAGGTATTTCGCAAATGAGCTTAGGCGATGCGACCAGTGTCGTTGGTCCTGGTGAAGTTGCACAAGGCTATATTCTTCGTAATACAGCTCAGCTTCAGTTTACTGCTACCCATTTATTTGGCCCATCTCTTGGTGCTGATAGTTGGGCTGTTGTGGGTGAAATCGGTGGTGTTCGTATTAATGATATGCCGGAATACGATGAGTTACGCTTGAATGTTGCGGGTACGGGTCGAAGCGGTATTATGCAAGGCCCATTAGGTGATGATTATTCGACACTCCACCTCGGTATTTCAAACGGCCCTGAGACAAACCCATTCCCAACTGCGTCTGCGTGGGGTTATCGCTTAATCGCAAAAGGTGATTACTTTAATGTCTTTAACGGGGTGAATTTCTCACCACGTTTCGTGTTCTCACACGACGTGAATGGTATTACACCTGATCCGATGTTCCTGTTTGTTGAAGATCGTAAGTCACTGGGCGTGACAATGAACTTTAACTATCAAAATGCGTGGTCATTCGACTTTAGCTACAACTCTTTCTGGGGTGGTGGTGCGACGAATACTTTCTCTGACCGCGATTATGTTTCTTTCAATATTAAATATTCAATTTAAGGGTAAATTATGATTATTAGAAAACCTACCCTCATTGCTGCAGCGTTTTGTAGCGTTTTTGCAAGCAGCAGTGTGCTTGCAAAAATTACCGCTGATGAAGCGGCACGTTTAGGTAAAGATTTAACACCCATTGGTGCAGAAAAATCGGCAAACAAAGATGGATCTATCCCTGAATGGACAGGCGGTATTACAACGCCTCCTGCAGATTACAAACCGGGTATGCATCACCCTGATCCGTTTGCAGATGACAAGGTATTATTCACAATCGATAAGTCGAACGTCGATAAATACAAAGATCTCTTGAGTCCTGGTCAAATTGAGTTATTCGATACATACCCTGACACATTTAAAATGAACATTTATCCAACCCGTCGCAGTGCTTCGTATCCTCAGTTTGTATACGATGCTACTAAAAAATACGCGACTACGGCTGAGTTAGTTGAAGGCGGTAATGGTATTAAGAACACGGCAGTAGGCGTGCCATTCCCAATTCCTAAAGACGGCTTAGAAGCCATTTGGAATCACCTATTACGTTTTCGTGGTTTAGCCGTAGAGCGTTATGCTGGACAAGCAGCACCGACGGCATCAGGCTCGTATAATTATGTAGGTTTTGATGAACAGTTGTTAGTTGAATACTCAAATCCAAAATCGACACCTGAACAACTTCAAGAATCAAATATTCTATTTAAGTTTAAGCAAAAGGTAACAGAACCTGCTCGTCTTGCTGGTACCGCATTGCTTGTTCATGAAACAATGGACCAAATCTTAACGCCACGTCAAGCATGGACATACAACTCAGGTCAACGTCGTGTTCGTCGTGCGCCAAACGTAGCCTATGATGCACCGGGTACTGCAGCAGATAGCTTACGTACAACCGATGATTTTGATATGTTTAATGGTTCACCAAATCGCTATAACTGGACATTAAAAGGGAAGCAAGAGCTTTATATTCCGTACAATAGTTATAAGCTTCATAGCGACAAGTTAACCTACGATGATATTTTACAAGCGGGTCATATTAACCCTGAGCATGTGCGCTATGAAAAGCACAGAGTATGGGTTGTAGAAGCGAACCTTAAAGAAGGCACGCGTCATATTTATAAAAAGCGTGTGTTTTATATTGACGAGGATAGCTGGCAAGTTCATGTAGCCGATATTTATGATAATCGCGATCAAATGTATCGTGTTGCAATGTCGCATGGCTTGAACTACTACGAAGTACCTACGCATTGGAGTACGCTAGATGTATACCACGACTTAAATTCACGTCGTTATTTAGCGATTGGTTTAGATAACCAAGAAAAAATGTATGACTTCTCAAAAACATTAAACGACAATGAGTTTACCTCTAGCGCATTACGCCGCGAAGGTCGTTAATCTACACACTAGGCACCTGAAAACAGGTGCCTCTTGCAATGTAGGCAAGTCAACGTATGAAAGGTGTAATCACGATTATGTTGTTGGCTTGCTTTTTTATTCTATCGAAGGCGATTTATCTTTATGAAGTATTTGCTTTATGCTTGTCTTGCTTATAGTGCTTCATGTTTTGCTCAAGACATGCCACAGCCTCAGCAGGCAATTTCTGCTGTTAACGCAGACAAAACCCTTCTCACTGATATTGAGATATCAGGCAATCAACTGATCGCAGTTGGTAAACATGGTGTTGTCATTACCAGCTCAGATGCACAGCAATGGCAACAGGCGAGTGTACCTACACAAGTGTTATTAACGGCAGTTAACTTTTATGACACGGATTTAGGATGGGCATGTGGCCATGATGCAACCATTATTAATACGACGGATGCTGGTAAAACATGGCAATTGCAACAGGCATTGCCCCATATGGATAAGCCGTGCTTAGACATTTTATTTACCTCAGCGCAGCATGGCTACGCAGTGGGTGCTTATGGGATGTTTTTTGAAACGAATGATGGCGGAAAAAACTGGAATAAACGGTTTTTAGACAGCTTATTATTTGAGGATGACCGTGATTATTTAAACGATCTTAAAAACAATGATCCTGAAGGATACGAAGCTGAAACAGCATCAATCCTGCCACATTTTAACCGTATTGTTAACGTTGCAGACCGTCTAATGCTCGTGGGTGAAATGGGTTTAATGGCGCAAAGCCTAGACAATGGTCAAACATGGCAGCGTTTAGAAGAAATATATATGGGTTCTTTCTTTACGTTTGCGTCAACTGCACAAAGCGGTGGCGAAGATCTTGTTGCAGGTCTACGGGGAAATATTTTTACACGCCAAGCGCAATCTCAAGAGTGGCTACAAGTTGACTCTGATAATCACGCTACCGTTAATAGCGCAATTAATTACAAAAATGAATGGCTATTATTCGCAAACAGTGGGGTTATTTTTCATATCAAAGATGGTGAGCTAACAGAAGAGCAAATGGCTGATGGTAAATCATTACTCGATGGCGTTGTATTTCAGAATAAACTGGTTATGGCTTCTGAAGATGGCATTAAAGTGAAGGAGTTGAATCAGTAATGCGTGGCTTTTTAGATTTTTTAGAAAAGGCGGTGTTTCGTCATCGTCTATTTGCGATTATTTCGTTTGCAGTAATCACCTGTTTTTTATTGTTTAAAGCAACACAAATTCAACTCGATGCGTCGTTTAATAAGAATATTCCACTAAACCACGAATACATGAAAGTGTATACCAAACATGAAAAGCAGTTTGGTGGTGCAAACAGCATTTTAATTTCAGTGTGTGATGCTGAGGGCGATATATTTAATGAGGAGTTTTTTACGCAGTTAAAAGCTGTTCATGACCAACTTTACTTTATTCCAGGGGTAAACCGTCCGCTAGTAAACTCAATTTTTGCTCCCAGTGCACGTTTTGTAGAAGTTGTCGAAGACGGCTTTGCCGGTGGCCCAATTATTCCAGCCAACTTTACTGCTGATAAACAAGGTTTAGCAGTTGTAAAAGAGAATATTGAAAAAGCAAAAGTTGTGGGGCGCATGATTGCGAGTGATTATTCATGTGCGATGGTGACAGCACAGCTACTTGAATTTGATCCCCAAACGCAAGAAAAACTCGATACCCTCGCATTTGCTGAAAAATTAGAAACACAAGTACGCGAACCGCTCAGTACAGACAAAGTCAGTATTCATATTATTGGCTTTGCGAAAATGGCGGGTGATGTTGCAGAAGGTGCGAAAGGCGTGGTGCTGTTTTTCGCTATTGCTATCGCATTTACATTTATCATGGTGTGGTTATTCTGCCACAGTTTAAAACTAACAATTTTGCCGATTGCTTGCTCAATTATAGCGGTCATCTGGCAGCTTGGTTTACTGTCAAGTCTTGGCTTTGGACTTGATCCAATGTCAATCCTAGTGCCATTTTTGGTGTTTGCTATTGGTGTAAGCCATGGCGTGCAAATGATCAACGACATTGGTAAAAAAGTGTGCACCGGCAGCAATACACGCGTGTGTTGTCAGGCAAGTTTTAGGGCCTTGTTAATTCCCGGTGGTATAGCGTTGTTATCTGATACGATTGGCTTCCTAACATTATTAACCATTGATATCGGTATTATCCGAGAGTTAGCGATTACAGCGAGTTTGGGTGTGGCGGTGATTATATTCACTAACTTGATCCTTCTGCCTGTTTGGGCGTCTTACATGAACTTTGAAGGTTCGGTGCGTATCCAATCTGGTAACCACACAGACACACCAAACATGCTGGATACCTTGCGTGAAATTTTGGTTAAGACAACTGAACGTAAGACCGCAGCAGTCATCATTGTTTTAACGGCACTCCTCTTTGCAGTCGGTTACTGGCAGGCAGATAAAATGCGTATTGGTGACTTGCATGCCGGCGCACCTTCACTGCATCAAGATGCGCGATATAATCAAGACACCTTCTTGATTTCAGATAAGTACACGATTTCATCAGACATTTTAAAAGTGATTGTTGAAGCATATCCAGCAGCGTGTACAGAGCATGATGTAATGGAGCGAATCGGTCGTTTCCAATGGCAAATGGAAAATGTAGCTGGCGTACAATCAGCAGTGAGTTTAAGTAGCGTTGCTCAGTCGGTTAATGCTGGTTTTAATGAAGGTAATTTAAAATGGCAAAGTTTACCGCGTAATACCGCAAGCTTAGTGCAATCGACATCGCGTGTTGAGACCAGCTCTGGTTTGTTAGATGGTAACTGTTCAGTGATGCCTGTAATCATTTTCTTAAATGACCATAAAGCAGAGACAATTGATCATGTTGTCGCAAAGGTAAAAGAGTTTGCAGCTCAAGAGCAAACCGATAAAGTGCAATTTAAGCTAGCTTCAGGCCCTGTTGGGGTAATGGCTGCAACAAATGAATCTGTGTCGGCTGCACAATTACCGATGATGCTCTATGTTTATGGCGCAGTTATTTTACTTTGCTTAGTGAGTTTTAGGAGCGTAAAAGCCACAGTAGCCGTGGTACTGCCGTTGTATATCGTATCAACACTTGCGCAAGCATTAATGGTGCAATTAGAAATAGGCTTAACGGTATCAACCTTACCTGTTATCGCATTAGGGGTGGGGATTGGCGTTGATTACGGAATTTACATTCTGTCATCGATGATGTCACAGTTAAAACGTGGCGTTGCATTAGAAGTCGCTTACCGTAACGCCCTTGTTGAACGAGGCAGTGCAGTACTCTTCACAGGTATCACCTTGGCGATAGGGGTGAGCACGTGGATTTTCTCTGATCTGAAGTTCCAGGTGGATATGGGTATTCTGCTTACCTTTATGTTCTTAGTGAATATGTTAGGTGCAGTGCTGCTTTTACCCGCGATTGGTAGCTTCCTCTGGACTGACCAGAAAAAATAATGTAAATAATTGTGCTCCGATATGGCCAGGAATGGCCATATATATCTATATTTTGTGAATAGATGACCAAATAGCTGAAAAGCTTAAAATGATTTCATCGAAAAGGCTGTTTATTAGCTGTAAAAGAGTTAGAATTTACCTGACTCCACGCTAATAAATGGCTGTACAAATATTCTACTAATCAATAAGTAGTATAGATTAAGGAACATACAATGACACGAAATGAAGGGCAAGCCTCGGTTATCTTAGATAATGTCTGTAAGCTGATCCAGAAAAAAGTTCACGCTGATAATGTGTTACTCGTTGAGAAATTCGCCAAAGCCTTGTACAGCAATATGTCTAAAGAGGATTTGGCACATCGCAACGATAGTGACTTATATGGCGCTGCACTAAGCCTATGGAACTCGCTAGAAAAAAATAATTCTGATGACGCGGTTGTCCGTGTTTTCAATCCTGAAGTAGCAAAAGATGGCTGGCAGTCATCGCACACAATTGTAGAAATTATCGCTAAAGATATGCCTTTCTTAGTTGATTCTGTGCGCATGGCCATGACCCGCGAAAACATCGCTTCTCACTTGCTACTTCACTCTCCGCTTAAAATTCAACGTGATAAAAACGCAAAAATCACGGGTATTTCTAGCTTAAAAGCAGAGCAAGAATCAACGTCTACAAAAACGGTATTCTTTATCGAAATTGATCGTCAAACAGACGCAAAAGTGATTGAATCGTTTAAGAAAGAGCTTGAATCTGTGCTTGTTGATGTTTCTGTTGCTGTAGAAGATTGGCAGCCAATTCGTGAAAAACTAATTGCTGTAACGAAAGACTTACCGAAGCGTCACCATAATAATAAAGAAAGTGAAGTTTCTGAAACGGTTGAGTTTTTAGACTGGTTAGCGAAAGATAATTTCACTCTAATGGGATACCGTGAATACGAGCTTTCGCCAGTTCAAGGCGACTATCAGTTAAAAGGTAAAAAAGGCACTAGCTTAGGTTTAATGAAAAACTCAGACGAAGAGCACAGCCGTCTTTTATCTGAGTTACCTGAAGTGGCGCGTCAAGAAGCGCGTAGCAATAACTTACTCATCTTAACAAAGACGAACTCAGTGTCTCGCGTTCATCGTCCTGCATACATCGATTATGTAGGCATTAAACGTTTCGATGACAAAGGTAACGTGGTTGGTGAAGACCGTTTCATCGGTTTATTCTCATCAAGTTTTTATAACAACAGCGCTGCTGATGTGCCTGTACTAAAAAGTAAAATCAACCGCATTATGGAAATGTGTGATTTTGCAAAAGGTACGCATGCATACAAAGCCGTGTTAAATATTTTAGAAACGTACCCGCGTGATGAGCTTGTACAAGCACGTGAAACCGAGCTGCTAGAAGTTGCAATGGGCGTGTTACAAGTACAAGAGCGTGATATGTGTCGCATTTTTGTTCGTAAAGACGCATACGGTCGTTTCTTCTCGTGTATGGTTTATGTACCACGCGAGCGTTACAACACCGCACTTCGCCGTGAAACACAAAGTATTTTAGCGAATGCATTTAATTCTGACGAAAAAGTCGAATTTACTACTTTCTTCTCTGAGTCGACATTAGCCCGTACACACTACACGGTGCGTGTGACTGACAATAATATTGAATATAACGTGAAAGACATCGAAAATAACCTAATTGAAGCAGCCCGTACTTGGGAAGATAGATTACAATCTGCATTACTTGAAAGTGCAGGTGAAGCACGCGGTAAAGAATTAAACCGTAAATATGCGCAAGCTTTTGCAAGTGCGTATAAAGATCAAGTTCTTCCAAGCGCTGCAGTTGTTGATATTGAAAAGCTTGAGCTTCTTAGCGACGAAAACAAATTAGAAATGTTGTTCTATCGTCCGCAAGAAGAAGCGAATACCAATGTTGTACGCTTAAGCTTGTTCCATAAGGATGAGCCTATTCATTTATCTGACGTCATGCCAATGTTAGAAAACTTTGGACTTCGCGTTGTAGGTGAAACGCCTTACTCAGTAAAAACAACTGATGGTAACGTTAATTGGATCATGGACTTCACCATGCTAATTGACAACAAGGGTATCGCTGACTTTGATAAAGTGTCAGCTCGATTCCGTGCTGCATTAACAAATGTTTGGAACAATCGTTTAGAAAACGACGGCTTCAACCGTTTAGTATTAATGGGTGGCTTAACAGGCCGTGAAGCATCAATTTTACGTGCTTACGCGAAATATATGCGTCAAATTGGTGTAACGTTCTCGCAAACTTACATTGAAAGTACTTTTGCTAATTACCCGCATATTGCATCGCAAATCGTTAATTTATTTACTAAGAAGTTCTCTGTTAAGAATCCTGGTAGCGAAAAGACGCTTGAGAAACTGATTAGTCAAATTTACCTTGAGCTTGAAAACGTTGCTAACCTAGATGATGACCGTATCATTCGTTTATACGTTGATATGATTAACGCGACACTAAGAACTAACTTCTTCCAAAAAGAAGCTGATGGCCAATTTAAGTCATATGTATCGTTCAAAGTACAGCCTTCTATGATCCCTGAAATGCCACTACCGCTTCCAGCGTTCGAGATTTTCGTTTACTCGCCGCGTGTTGAAGGTGTGCATTTACGCGGTGGCAAAGTTGCGCGTGGTGGTCTGCGTTGGTCAGACCGTCGTGAAGATTTCCGTACTGAAGTATTGGGTCTTGTTAAAGCACAACAAGTTAAGAATACAGTTATTGTGCCAGTAGGCTCGAAAGGTGGTTTCGTTTGTAAGCAACTTCCAACAGACCGTGAAGCATTCTTTAAAGAAGGCCAAGAGTGCTACAAAATCTTTATCCGTGGTTTATTAGACATTACAGATAACATTGAGCGTGGCGAGATTGTTCCGCCTGTTGATGTTGTCCGTCATGATGAAGACGACCCATATCTTGTTGTTGCTGCCGATAAAGGTACTGCTACATTCTCTGATATCGCAAATGGCATTGCTAACGAGTATAACTTCTGGCTAGGTGATGCTTTCGCATCAGGTGGTTCAGTGGGTTATGACCATAAGAAAATGGGTATCACTGCAAAAGGTGCGTGGGAATCTGTTAAACGTCATTTCCGCGAAATGGATATCGACTGTCAAACAACTGATTTCACTGTGGTGGCCATAGGTGACATGGCGGGTGACGTATTTGGTAATGGTATGTTGCTTTCTAAGCACATTCGACTGCAAGTGGCGTTTAACCACATGCACATCTTTGTTGATCCTAACCCTGATGCAGCGACGTCATATCCAGAACGTGAGCGTTTATTCAATCTACCACGTTCTTCGTGGGAAGATTACAATAAAGATCTTATTTCACAAGGGGGTGGCGTTTTCTCTCGTGCCGCTAAATCAATTAGCTTAAGCCCTGAAATGAAGAAAATGCTTGGCACCAAGAAAGCGAGCATGACACCTAATGAGTTAATCAAAGCTGCCTTAATGATGGAGTTTGATTTACTGTGGAATGGTGGTATCGGTACTTACATTAAGAACTCTAAAGAAACAGATGCAGATGTGGGCGACCGCGCGAATGATGCATTACGTATTAATGGTGCTGAACTTGGTGCGAAAATCTTAGGTGAGGGTGGTAACTTAGGTGCGACGCAACTGGGTCGTATCGAATTTGCTGCCAAAGGTGGCCGTGTAAATACTGACTTTATTGATAACGTGGGCGGTGTTGCCTGTTCGGATAACGAAGTTAACATCAAAATCTTATTAAATGGTTTAGTGACTGAAGGTGACTTAACACGTAAACAACGTGATGAGTTACTGTATTCAATGACCGATGAAGTGTCACAACTAGTCATTAAAGATTGTTACCGTCAAACGCATACACTGTCTATTACTCAGTCTAAAGGTACGTCAACACTTAAAGAAAAAGTACGCTTTATTCATGCACTTGAAAAAGATGGCAAGTTAAATCGTGCGATTGAGTTCATCCCAACAGATGAAGAATTAGCTGAGCGCGCAGCCGCAGGTAAAGACTTAACTCGTCCTGAGCTGTCTGTGCTTGTTTCATACGCGAAAATGGTTCTTAAAGAGTCTCTTGTTGTTGAAGAGATCACAGAAAACCCTTATTACCGTCAGTTGTTAGTTAATTCATTCCCAGTGCCACTTCGCGAGAAGTTTAACGACGCAATGGATAACCACCCACTTCGTAAAGAGATTATTGCAACTAAACTTGCCAATAATATCGTAAACGATATGGGCCTTAACTTCATGGTTCGTATGAATGAAGAAACCGGTGCAAACGAAGCTGAAATAGCACTGTGTTATTCAATCGCTAAAGAAGTGTTCCAGATGACAGATACGTGGTCATCAATTGTGGCGCTTGATAATAAGATACCAGCGGCAGTTCAGACAGAAATGCTGTATCAATTACGCCGTACTGTACGTCGTGCAACACGTTGGTTCTTACGTCACCGTAATAAAGCACAAACGATTGAACAAGCAATTGAGTTCTTCTCACCCACATTCGCCGATTTAAGCGAAAACTTAAACAGCTACATGGTTGAGAAAGAAAGCGAACGCTTAGTTAAAGCAGCAGATAAATTGATTGATAACAATGTGCCAAAAGCACTGGCTACGCGCATTGTCTCACTTTCAAGCTTATTCTCTGTAATGGACTTAGCTGAAATTGCTAATAACTCAAATTGCAGTATCGACATGGTGTCTAACACTTACTTCAAGCTGGGTGCGCGTATGGGATTACATTGGTTCTTAGACCAAATTACGAATCAACCTGTTGCAAACCATTGGCAAGCACTTGCTCGTGCATCATACCGAGAAGAGCTTGACTGGCAACAACGCACATTGTCAGCGGTTGTGTTAAATAGCTTTGTTGGTGACAACAAAGATGTAGACGCACAAATTGACGAGTGGATGGATAATCAAGAGTTGTTATTACAACGTTGGAAACAGATGTTATCTGAGTTTAAGACATCGCAAAGCCATGATTTTGCGAAGTTCTCAGTGGCACTTCGTGAACTAATGTTGTTAAGCCACAACTGTGACACTTCCAAATAAATGAAAAGTCGTTAAAATACATACCCCAGCTCGCTGGGGTATTTTTTTGCCCTTAATTTGCAATGTAGCGTTTTAATAAAGCTACACTGTTTATTTTACCTAAGGAACAAACCATGTTTTATGATCTAGCTCGCCGTTTTATGTTTACCCGTGATGCGGAGTGGGCTCATGAATTTGCACTTAATAATTTACGTCGATTTGCGCATACTCCATTGAGTGCAGCATGGTCACAAACAGTCCCTAATAAACCTGTTAATTTTCTTGGCTTAGAATTCAAAAATCCGGTGGGTCTTGCAGCTGGGCTAGATAAAAATGCCGAGTGTATTGATGCTTTTTCACAAATGGGATTTGGTTTTGTTGAAGTCGGTACAGTGACACCTCGTCCACAAGCCGGTAATGACAAACCACGTATTTTCCGCTTACCTCAATCAAATGCGATCATTAATCGTATGGGCTTTAATAATAAAGGAGTCGATAACCTTGTTAATAATGTTAAAGCTGCAAAGTATGATGGCATTCTAGGTATCAATATTGGCAAAAATAAAGACACACCTAACGAGCAGGGTAAAGACGACTATATCCACTGTATGCGCAAAGTATTCGAATATGCATCGTATATTACGGTCAATATCTCTTCGCCAAATACGCCAGGATTGCGTGATTTACAGTACGGTGAAGCGCTAGATGATTTATTACAAAGCCTGAAAAATGAACAGTTGGATTTGGCTGCAAAACATAATAAGCACGTGCCAATGCTTGTCAAAATAGCGCCTGATCTTGATGCAGTACAGATTTCACAAGTCAGTGACTCATTGATCAATAATAAGATCGATGGTGTTATTGCGACAAACACCACACTTGAACGTGCAGCAGTTCAAGGACAACAGTATGCAGATGAAGCTGGGGGCTTATCGGGGCAACCTGTACGTGCTCGCTCAACCCACGTCGTTAGTGAGATAAAGCGTCTAACTGAGGGTAAGTTACCTATTATTGGTGTTGGTGGAATTGATGATGCAGAATCAGCAAAAGAGAAGTTTGCTGCCGGTGCAGACCTCGTTCAAGTTTACACGGGTTTCATTTATAAAGGCCCAGAATTGGTAAAAACGATCCTAAAAGGCTTATAAGGATCAGTTATCTAAGCAATTGATCATTAATAAAATGTTCTAAAAAATCATTTTATTAATGGTCTGCTTTAGTTATACTTATGTGCTAAGTATGCAGGAATTTTTATTTTTAGTAGAGGGAGGAGTCATGTTACAAGCATCAAAGCAATGGAAATGGCTTGCTTGTTCTAAAAATAATCGTCTTTTGGTTGACCTTGACCAAAATATGCAGCTGTGCACGCCTTACAAACTTCGTCAGCTCACTGATGCTGTCTTGTGTGAACCAAATTTTAGCCTCGAAGACGCTGATTTTTACCAACAAGTCTATCAATATCTTGAGACATTCTCGCTCTGGAGCCCTGCGCAGCTTTGCCAAATTGCTTTGAACGCGACTGCGGTTAAATTTCATTTAAAACCAGTGCTTGCTAAAAGTTGGTTTTTTCATGAGTACCATGGCAGTGAACCAAGTGTTGAAGCGGTTGTTAAACTTTGCTCACACGCCCAAGAAGGTGAGTTTTTAATTGTTGATCATTGCAGCGATGCGTCTGTGTGTATTAACTTAAGTGAGCACTTTCAGTTAGATGAAAATCTATCGTTGCAGCAATTTGAAGCTATCAAAGTGCTAAACAATCGTATCTTTCCTGTTTATATCCAACAAAAACAGTTTAAATCTGCTTAATATCCCTTTAAATGATGGCGTTTTTGTTCGCTAAGCTATGCTATAATCCTGCGCAATTAGCATTTAAGGGTTTTTACTTTGCAATTTATCGCACTTACTTCTATCGGAATCGAAAATTTACTTGTTGAAGAGTTAACAGAACTTGGCGCAGAAGTCTCAAAGCAAACTGTTGGTTCTGTCCGTTTTGAAGCTGACAGCTTATTAGCACAAAAAATTTGTTTATCGAGTCGGTTTGCGACGCGAATTCTAATGTTGATAGAAGAGAAAGAAGGCGTTAAAGACAAAGACAGCCTGTATAATTTTGCACGATTGCAGCCATGGCAAGAATGGTTTGGGCCAAAACAGACATTCGCTGTTGATTTTACGGGTACGAATGATTGCTTAAAAAACACGCAGTTTTCTGGTTTAGTAATAAAAGATGCAATTGTTGATTACTTTGCTGACTTGTTCGAACAGCGTCCAAATGTTGATAAATACAATGCTAATGTGCGTGTTGTTGCACGATTAAACCGTCATGGTGTGGCGTTGTATATTGATTATTCTGGTCCTCGTTTGTCTGAACGTGGATATCGTCAAGATCAAGGCAAAGCCCCCATAAAAGAACACTTAGCAGCTGCACTTGTAAAACGCAGTGGCTGGCTTGAAAATGTTCAACAACCATTATTCGATCCATGTTGTGGCTCTGGTACTATTTTGATTGAAGCGGCTAGTATGGCACGAAACGAAGCACCTGGTTTATTCCGCGAAGGCTTTGCATTTGAGCGCTTACCTAGTTTTCGAATTCAAAAGTATAAAGAATTAAAAGCAGAGTTAATGGCACAAATTACAGAACCTAAATTGTGGTTAATTGGTCATGATATTGATGCCTCTGTTATTGCAAAAGCACAAGAAAATGCTGAGCGAGCAGACCTTGCAAGCGTGATTAAGTTCAAGCAAAGTGATGCTACAAAATTGACTAGTGTTGCTAAGTTACCCGGTGTTGTGATTTCGAACTTACCTTATGGCGAGCGACTCGGCTCAATGGCTGAGCTGGTTAACTTGCATCGTAGTTTAGGTGTGGGCTTTAAAAAGCACTTTAATCATTGGAAGTTAGCTTTATTAGGCACAGATGAAAGCTTATTTAAATTATTGAAGTTAGTAAAACTCAAACGCTATAAGTTTAAAAATGGCCCATTAGATGTCGTGCTTAATCTCTATCAACTGGACGATAAACAAGTTGAATTAAGTAAAGAAGATAAACCTGCACTTAACTATGAAGGCTCAACAGCATTTGCTAATCGTTTAAAGAAAAACAAGCAGAACCTAAAAAATTGGTTAAAACAAAACGAAGTAAGTTGCTATCGTGTTTACGATGCAGATATTCCTGAATACAACGTCGCTGTTGATGTATATGATAACGCCGCGGTTATTTTCGAATACGCCGCCCCGAAAGAAATTGATGACAGTACAGCGCAAAAACGTTTGCAAGATGTCATAAGTTTAACCGCTGAGCAATTAGATATAGCCGCTGAAAATATTGCAGTAAAAGTTCGCAAAAAACAAAAAGGCGAAGAGCAATACACCAAAGTTTCAAAACAAAATCGCACCCAAGTGGTTGAAGAATTTGGCGCTAAGTTTAAAGTGAATTTGTTTGATTATTTAGATACGGGTTTATTCCTTGACCACCGCTTGGCTCGTCGCTACATTCAGCAAAATGCGAAAGATAAACGCTTTTTAAATTTATTCGCTTATACCGGTAGTGCATCTGTTCATGCTGCATTGGGTGGCGCAAAAGCGATTACCACGATTGATATGTCGAAAACCTATTTAAAATGGGCACAAGAAAATTTTGACCTGAATGGTATTAGTAATACTCGTTATCGTTTTGAACAAGCCGATTGTTTAAAGTGGTTAGAGTATGCGCAGGGCCAATATGATCTTATCTTTTTAGATCCGCCAACGTTTTCGAATTCAAAACGCATGAAAGATGCTTTTGATGTTCAACGCGACCATATTAAATTATTGACTTGGGTAAAGAAAATTCTAAGTCCAAATGGCACATTAATTTTCTCTAATAACAAACGCGGTTTCACAATTGATGAAGTGGGTCTGATGGGCTTAGGGTTAAAAGCAGAAAATATTTCAGCGAATACCTTATCTCCAGACTTTAAGCGTAATAAGCAAATTCATAATAGCTGGCTAATTACTCATGGCTAAGTTTACTTTGTATCACACAGATGGTTGTCATTTGTGTGAATTGGCCGATGAATTATTAGTGGCTGCAAAGGTAAATTATGTAGCGCACGATATTATGGACGATGAACAGTTAATCAGTGCGTATCAAACGAGTATTCCAGTTGTTAAAAAAGAAAATGGTGAAACACTATATTGGCCATTTGATGAATTACAGTTAGCAAAATTTATTGCTGATAATTAAGAATAAGAGTAGTAGTCACGATGGATTTAATCAGAATTGCCAAAGCACAGCTTGCTTACGGTACACATCCTTTACTTGATGATGCTGATGCGGTTATTGAGTCAGGTGAACGAGTGTGTATTGTAGGGCGCAATGGTGCCGGTAAATCAACGTTATTAAAAGTGTTAGATGGGCAAGTTACCCTAGATGATGGTGAGATAAACCAGTTAGGTGGTATCCGCATTTCTCGTTTAGAGCAAGATCCACCAAAAGGTGCTCAAGGTACTGTATTTGACTACGTAGCCCAGGGTATGCCAGATATAGCTCAGCTATTAATTGATTATCATCAGGTCAGTAATCAAATGCAAACGGACTGCAATGACAAGTTGCTGAATAAACTTGAACGTTTATCAAATCAACTTGAAACAGTGGATGGATGGCGGTTTGATACGCGTATTCAACTGGTTTTGTCACGTTTAGAGCTCGAACCTGAAGCTAAATTAGAGTCATTATCTGGCGGGTGGCTTCGTAAAGTTGCCTTAGCGCGAGCCTTAGTAAGCGAACCCGATTTGTTATTGCTTGACGAGCCAACCAACCACTTGGATATGAACAGTGTTATTTGGCTTGAGCAATTTTTAAAAGAGTTTAAAGGTGGCATTGTTTTCATTTCTCATGACCGTGCCTTTATACGTGCTGTTGCAACGCGGATTCTTGATTTAGACCGCGGTAAACTTGTCTCTTATCCTGGGGATTATGCCACCTACTTAGAGCAAAAAGCACATGATTTAAAAGTAGAAGAAGCACAGAATGCCCTTTTTGATAAACGTTTAGCAGAAGAAGAAACCTGGATCCGTCAAGGGATCAAAGCCCGAAGAACACGTAATGAAGGACGTGTGCGTGCGCTAAAAGCGCTTCGTAAAGAACGTCAACAACGTGTTGAGCAAGTGGGTAAAACAGACTTCAATATAGAAACGTCAGAGCGCTCTGGTAAGTTAGTCTTTGAAGCGAAGCATATTGCCCACGCTTTTAAAGATAAAGTGATTGCTAAAGACTTCTCTACACTGGTCATGCGTGGTGATCGTATTGGTCTTGTCGGTCCTAACGGTATCGGTAAAACAACATTATTAAAAATTCTTTTTGGTGATTTACAACCGGATGCAGGTACTGTTAAGCAAGGTGTAAACCTTGAATTTGCTTATTTTGACCAATATCGCGAGAAATTGGATGAAGAAGCCACAGTGCAAGATAACGTAGCAGAAGGTAAACAAGAAGTGATGATGGGCGGTCGTTCACGTCATGTGTTGGGTTATTTACAAGATTTCTTATTTCCGCCAGCTCGTGCACGCACGCCTGTTAAAGCACTGTCAGGTGGTGAGAAAAACCGTTTATTACTCGCGAAGTTATTTTTAAAGCCTTCAAATATTTTGGTTCTGGATGAACCGACCAATGATTTAGATATTGAAACACTTGAGCTATTGGAAGATATTATTAACCAATACCAAGGAACGGTTTTGATTGTAAGTCACGACCGTGAGTTCATTGATAATACATGTAACTCCGTGTGGGCCTTCGAGGGTGATGGTAAAATAAGTGATATTGTGGGTGGTTACAGCGATTATGAAGCCTACACCGCATATTTAGCCGAACAGCAAAAACAACAGCAGCAACAAGTGAAACCAGAAAAGTCTGCTGGTGTGAGCAATGATAAAACGCAAAAGAAGAGCAATAAACTCTCTTACAAATTAAAACTTGAATTAGAAGAATTACCCAGTAAAGTGGAACAACTTGAAAAAGCGCTCGATGCTCAGCAACTTGTGGTTAGTGATCCGGACTTTTTTAAGCAAGATGCAGCAATTACAACAGAAGCATTGAACCATTTAGCCCAGTTAGAGTCTGAGCTTGAAGCCGCATTTGAGCGCTGGGAAGAACTCGAAGATTTAAAGAATCAGTAGTAAGGATTAAAATGAAATATAAACTACTCGCTGCCAGTATTTTAGCCACCTTAAGTACCTCAGCGATGAGCGCGACCTATAAGCTAACAGAGCTTGGTGGCTTAGATGGCGCAAAACTGAATTATGTAACAGACGTTAGCGAAAATGGTCATGTTATTGGTTTAAGTAATGGTGTTTACAGATTACCAATTGATATTTCTTATATTGATTTTGATGACAATGCTATTAAGTCTGCTTACGAAAGCGAAAAAGACAGATTTGAACTAATTGATAAAGAAATTACGTTTACACTTGATGACATTGAAAATAACGATGCCGTAAATACCAATGCCGATGCGCATACGTTTATGATCCGTTTTTTAGCGAGTGATAGCCGTTCTGTGGATTCCGAGTATCAGAAATTAGCGAGTGCAATTGCCACTGTCTATAGCGCTGAGGGGTCAACTGAACAAGTTATTTTTGATGAACAATCATTGGATTATGATGGTTTAACACGCTCTACATCTAACTACTTAAGTGCGGTTGCTGAAGACGGTGTTATGGCGGGTTGGGGCAGTGCTCCTTACGAGAAAACATCTTTTACACAAGCTGATGAAGACGAAGCGGAAACACATTTCTTACGTGATTTTATTAGACGGGGAGTGGTGATTTCAGCTGATGGTGTAAAAGTGCCTCTTACGCCTGAGTTTGATGAATTTGGCGGTTTTAGTGCTGCTTATGATATTGTTAAAACAGAGCTTGGTTACGAAGTTGTTGGTACCGTGTCGACAGACATTGCAGAAGATCGCCAAGAAAATATCGACGACAGGTGTGATGGTGAAGACGAGCCTGTTTCAGATTGTGTTGAGAGTATTGAACGAAATAACAATAATGGAATATACAATAAACGTGCCGTTAAATGGACATTAGATAATAATTTCAACATCACGAATACTGAAATTTTGGGTATAGGTTTAACCCCCAAAGACGATGAAAAGTTCGCTTTTAAAAGTGGCGCTTATGCGATTAACAAAAATGGGTTAATTGCGGGTATGTCTGAAGTGCGATACAAAGACACAGATCGACGCACCACGATGCCGGTTATATTCGAAAACGGAGAAGTCAAAGAATTTATCAATCAGGACGATGATTGGCAATTAGGCCAAGTGCTGTCGATGAATGACAATGACATTATTGTTGGTTATGCTTCAAAGCGTATTGAGGGTAGAACAACAACTAAGTTTTATTATTATGACAAGCAAAATGACACTGTTGTATTCCCAAGCGACTACTTTGCAAGTTCAAACTCAATTGCTAATGATGTAAATGATAATGGTATTATTGTCGGTGAAGGTGAAACCGATATTTTTAATTCGTCTACACGTCGCCGTGAAGGTTTTATGTACACCATTGGTGAAGATAAAATTGTTAACTTAAATGACTTATTACCGTGCTATGAAGCGGATGGTGAAACACGTTTTGGTTATAAAATAGCTGAAGCGAAAGCAATCAACAACAATAACGAAATTTTCGGTGTTGCAACTAAAACGGTTGAGAAAACAGATTCGTTTGGTAATGTAGTGCGTGATGTTGATGGCAACATTGAACACGAAAGTGTTACGGTAGCTGTAAAACTAACACCTATTAGTGGCAGTGTAGAGGAATGCCCGGCGGAAGAAGTTGAGCAATATGAACGCCAATCTGCAAGCTTTCCGTGGTTTGCGTTTTTACTGTTGCCATTTGCTGCAGTGCGCCGCGTGTTCAGTAAGAAATAATTAACTACGCGATAATTAACAGAAAAAACCCAGCTTTAAGCTGGGTTTTTTGTCTATACTGAAAGGTATGTTTTTTAGTATTTTGTTGTTGCTTTATTTATGACGGTGTAACCACGCTTTTCGCACTGAGCGCTTCCAAAGCATATCAATCGCAAAATAGCCTACAAGTGATGCCGCTGAAGCACAAATTAATGAGCCGACTAAAAAAGCGGGTCCAATCGTAGTGAGGCTATCTATAAACCATTGCCAACTTGGCTCAAAATGGAAATGTTGAGTGGGTTGAGCAAGGGCTATAGTCCCAACAATGTATGAACAATAAAAGATAGGAGGCATTGTCAACGGGTTAGTGATCCACACTGTTGCAACAGAAATAGGCAAGTTAACACGTAATGGAATTGCCAAGGCGGCAGCTAAAACCATTTGAAAAGGAACAGGGATGAAAGCAAAAAACAAACCTACCGCAAAAGCACCCCGAGCGGAGCGTCTATTTAAGTGCCATAAGTTGGCGTCATGTAATAAACGACCAAAAATTCTTAAATATTTATGATCTCTTACCTTGTTATGATCGGGTAAAAACCGTTGGATCGTTTTTTTAGCCATCTAAAGCAACCATTTACATCTATTTGGTTATGCAGTGGCTTTGTGTTGGGGTGTTTTATAACCGTTTACACACTGAACACTGCGGCGTTCTATATAATGAGTTTTGCTGTCATTTTAGCGAGTCTCTATTTTAAGCCTTTTTTGTCGGTATTGTCAGGGTTTATTTGTGGTATTTTTATCGTAATCTTTCATTATCTTATTTTTTACTCAGCCAGTTTATGCCAAATAGAAATAGACAAACCCATTGACGCTCATTTACAGATTATTTCAATTCACTCTGTTGCATCGCCTTATTATGCCAAAGTACGCTTGATTAATGTTCAAGGCTGCTCGCTGCCTAGGTTTATAGCCCCTTTAGCGATGCTAAGTATTACGACTGAAAAGCAACTAGATGTGGGAAGCTTGTTAACAAGCCAAATTAAATTAAAAGCATTTCGAACTGTTAAAAACTTTGACAGCTTTAATCGTGAGCGCTTTGCGTTCACAGAGCGAATTATTTATAAGGGCAGAACAGTTGGTAAAACACATCATTTAAGCAGTACAAGTAGCGCTGCGATCAGGTCACACTATCAATCTTATATCAGTGATATTACCGCGGGTACGAAACTACAATGGATGTACTATGCCTTATTAACAGGGGACAGAAGTAAAATTTCGTCAGTCGATAAAACTCATTTGCGCGAACTGGGGCTCAGTCATTTACTTGCGATATCGGGACTACATATTGGCCTGATATTTACGCTCGGTTTTTATACCTGCAAATGGGTGTTTATGTGTACTCAGATTGCTATTAAACAAAGCATGCAACTTAGTAAACTTTTTGTGGTGTTTGGGTTCTGTTGTGCATTTTTGTATGTTTACTTAAGCGATTTTGTTGTATCTGCAACCCGAGCGTTGGTGATGTTGGGTTGTTACTTAATAATTTACCTTTTAGCTAAAAATCCCCTGCAGTGGCGAAGTATCTTATTTGCTTTATCAGTGGTGTTGGTCATGAATCCATTTTCACTACTCAATCCTGGTTTTTATTTTAGTTTTACTGCTGTTGCCATTATTTTTTTAGTGATTAACCAGCCTCTAACTATAAAAAACGGTTTAATAAAGCACAGTGTTCAGCTGTTTATGATCCAAGGAGCGCTTTTTGTGGGGCTTTTACCTTTGTCGTTATATTTTTTCGACGGAGTCAGTGTCATTGGCCTTTTAGTTAATTTGATAGCTGTGCCATTGATTAGTTTAGTGGTTATGCCGCTCTTAGTAATGTATTCGCTGTTGTCTATGATTGTTAATACAAGTTACGTTTTTAAGCTGTTCGATGCTGTATTTTACAGCTCCTTTGAGTTTATTATTTCAACGCCTCATGATTGGCGTTGGATTGATGTGAGGATTAATGGTTTTAAATCGTTGTTGTACTTGTATTGTACCTTGTTAATTGGGCTGTTTAGCCCATTTAAACGCTTTAGTATAATCCCGAGCTTTATTTTTATTATAGACTGGTTGTTGACACCAAAACCTTTATTTCAATTAGATTTATTTGACGTAGGGCATGGTCTAATGGCGATGATAAGCACCAATAACAAAGCCATTGTGTATGATTTAGGTCCGCAATACTTTGCGCGTTATGATTATGTAAATTCAGTACTCGTTGCAAATATTCGACAACAAAACTTAGAAGTTGTGGCGACTATTATAAGTCATCAAGATAATGATCACGCGGGAGGACTGACGAGTTGGAAACAAGCAGGTTACACTGCTACGTTTGAAAAGTTTCATCCCAGTGGAATCAAACTGCCATGTTTGTCTCAGCATTTTAAATTTGAAAACCTCAATATCACTTCGCTTACAGCCGACTCGAATCATGATAATAATAATGACCGCTCCTGTATTTTAAAAATAAGCAATCCCCAGCATAGCGTGTTATTGACTGGCGATATTTCTAAATTCATTGAACAGCAGTTAGTGAGTCAGGAAGTTGATTTAAATGCGACTATTCTTATCAGTCCCCATCATGGTAGCAATACATCTTCAAGTGGCCTATTTATAGATGCTGTAAATCCTGAGATTGTACTTCATTCATCTGCCTACCAAGGGCAATGGTCGTTTCCTCATTCTGATGTCGTTAAGCGATACAATGACCGTGACATACCACAATACACCACAGCTGAGTATGGACACATAAGAATAAAATTTTACCCGCAGTCATACCGTTTAGAATTCGCCCGTGAGCAGGAAAGTTACTGGTTTGAATAAGATTGGCGTTTTGTTTTTACTGTCATAAGGCTACAATAGTCGAAGTCTATGAATAAGAGAGTGTTATGGATCAAACTACAACCCAAATCTATAAGCGATTAGTGAGTTATGTCGGTGATTACAAATTAATCGCGTTTTTTGCAATCGTGGGCATGATTGGTTATTCAGCAATGGACGCCTTGTTTATCAACTTAATGAAACCTTTCATTGATGAAGGGTTAAATGCCCGTAATTCGAAGGTGTTAACATATGCTCCATTTGTCGTTGTTGCACTGGTATTGGGACGTGGGATGTTCAACTACATGTCATCGTATTGTTTGAGTTATGTTGGCTCACAAGTCGTGCGTACATTACGCCAACAGTTATTTGAACATATTTTACATTTACCCGTTTCTTTTCATGATAAAAATTCGAATGGTGATTTAATATCAAAGATCACATTTGATACAGAACAAGTACAGCAAGCGATTACCAAAGCATTATTAATTGTGGTGAGAGAGGGCGCCTTTGTTGTTTTTTTATTGTTTAATATGTTTTATACCAGCTGGAAATTATCACTTATTTTCTTAGTGATTATTCCTCTCGTTGCAGTGATTGTTGCGTTTGTATCTAAACGTTTTCGAATGATTTCAAAAAAAATTCAATCGGCAATGGGTCAAGTTACCCGTACTTCAGAGCAAATGTTGTCAGGCCATAAAGTGATCCATGGTTTTGGTGGACAACAACAAGAAATCGCTCAGTTTTCTGCAATTAACAACCACAACCGCCAGCAACGCATTAAAATGGATGCGACGAAAGCTTTAAGCGTGTCGATTATACAAATATTAGCAGCCAGTGCGATGGCGGTTATTTTATGGGTTGTATCGATGCCGTCGATGATTGACACGATAAGCTCAGGTGATTTTGTGTTATTAATTTCATCTATGATGATGCTGTTAAGACCTTTAAAGCAACTTTCTAATGTGAACAGCGACCTTCAGCGAGGTATTTCGGCTGCACAAAGTATATTTTTAGTGCTTGATGAAGAAATCGAAAAAGACACAGGTACATATACAGTAGATAAGGTAACAGGCCGCATTGAAATTAAAAACGTGACATTCTGTTACCCTACTAAAGAAGAGCCTGTTCTTAAAAACTTAACACTCAGCATTGATGCCGGTGAAAGTATTGCATTGGTCGGGCGCTCAGGCTCGGGTAAATCTACAATCTCTAATTTATTACCTCGTTATTATGAATTAGAAGGTGAAAGCGAAATATTACTCGACGGTGTGTCACTTGCCGATTACAAGCTAACGGATCTTCGTAAACAGTTTGCATTGGTCTCTCAGCAAGTCGTGTTGTTTAGCGACACGATAGCGAACAATATTTGTTATGGGTTAGACAGAAGTCTGACTGAAGATGAATTAATTGCTGTTGCCAAGCAGGCTCATGTTTGGGAGTTTGTAAAAGACTTACCTGAGGGTTTAAATACCCTGGTAGGAGAAAATGGTGTGATGTTATCGGGTGGTCAACGTCAGCGTATTGCCATTGCGCGAGCCATCTTAAAAGATGCACCTATTTTGATTCTTGATGAAGCAACTTCAGCGCTTGATACCGAGTCAGAGAAACTGATCCAACAGGCACTTGATACTTTAATGAAAGAGAAGACATCAATCGTGATTGCGCATCGTTTATCAACGATTGAAAACAGTGATTGTATTTATGTTATCGATAATGGCCAAGTAATCGAAAAGGGCACTCATAACGAGCTGCTAGAAAAAGACGGTACTTACTCTGCGCTTTGTAAGATGCAATTTGGTGAACAATAGTGAGTATGATTGAACAAAGCTGGTACAAACAGCCCCGCTTTTTAACGGTGCTGCTTTTACCTTTGAGCTGTATCTTTTGGCTAATTTCAACCTTACGAGTTAGTCTCTATAAGCTCAAAATACTCAAGGCGTTTAAGGCCAATGTTCCTATCATTGTTGTTGGCAATATTAGTGTAGGTGGTAATGGTAAAACCCCCTTTGTTATTTGGCTCGCTGAGTACTTACAACAGCAGGGTTTAAAGGTCGCGGTAATCAGCCGTGGATATGGCGGTAAGTCTTCGAATTATCCGCTGTTAGTCACACAAAAAACAACCCCAAGTGAAGCGGGTGATGAACCTGTACTTATTCAACGTCGGCTAGGATGCGTGGTGATGGTAGGACCCAATCGCCAAGCGAGTATTGAAAAGCTGCAACAAGAACACGCTATTGATATCATCATTTCAGATGATGGTATGCAGCATTATAAAATGGCGCGTGATATTGAGTGTTGTATTGTCGACAGTGAACGCCAGTTTGGCAATGGATTTTTGATGCCTGCAGGCCCGCTAAGAGAAACTAAAGCGCGTTTAAAGTCAGTTGATCTTGTGGTAGAGAATGGTGGGGCGACAAACTACCGCTATGACTTAGTACCCAGCCAATTTAGATCGGTTGCATCCTTTGAACGCGTATCAGATACGCTAAATACCGGGCACGCTATCAGTGCAATTGGTAATCCTTTACGCTTTGAGTTAAGCCTTAAGCAACAAGGCATAGACCTGCTTTCGACACACCATTTTCGAGACCATTATAACTATCAACCGACTGATTTTTCGGACTTTGAAAATGATGCCGTGTTCATGACAGAAAAAGACGCAGTAAAGTGCTTTAGTTTTGCTAAACCTAATTGGTATTATCTACCTGTTGATGCAAGGCCGACTGCCGCTGTTATTGAAAAATTACATTCATTATTAAAACAAAAAGGGATCCTTCATGGCCTTTGATACAAAATTACTTGAAATAATTGCTTGCCCAGTATGTAAAGGTAAGTTGCGCTTAGATAAAGAAAATCAAGAGCTTATAAGTACTGCTGCAAAATTAGCTTACCCAATAAAAGATGATATCCCTGTGCTTCTTGAAAACGAAGCGCGTGAATTAAGCCAAGAAGAGGTTGATAAGTGGAATTCGTAGTTGTCATTCCTGCACGCTATGCTTCTAGCCGTTTACCGGGTAAACCCTTAGCTGACATATGTGGTAAACCTATGATCCAGCATGTTTACAACAAAGCGGCTGCATCAGGTGCAAGTGCTGTGTATGTTGCCACCGATCATCAAGCGGTGTTTGATGTTGTAAAGGGCTTTACAGATAACGTATTAATGACACGTGAAGACCATCAATCGGGCACAGAACGACTTGCCGAAGTGGTTGAAAAGCTAAATCTTGCCAGTGACACGATTGTCGTCAATGTACAAGGTGATGAGCCATTATTGGCCAGTGAAAACGTCAGTCAGGTGGCAAAGTTACTGGCTGAATCTGATGCACCGATGGCAACGCTCAGTGCTAAAATAACTGACTCTGATGATATATTTAACCCGAATTGTGTCAAAGTTGTCAGTGATACTGAGCAAAACGCACTGTATTTTTCGCGGGCGCCTATTCCTTATCATCGCGATGCAATGATGAACGACGATAACAGCACGCTAAATCTGGCTGATTATGCGCGTCATATTGGTATCTATGCGTATCGTGCTGGCTTCATTCAGCAATATATCGCATTGCCTGAATCGCGTTTAGAACAACTTGAGTCACTTGAACAGTTACGTGTTTTATACCACGGCTACAGCATTAAAATTGCAGGAGCTGTGTGTGAACCTCAAGCTGGTGTTGATACACCCGACGATCTCACACGTGTAATAGCCGCTTTGAGCAACGAGTGCAATGACTGATGTTCACGCTGTTCATCTTCACGCAAGCGAAGATGACTTTTTTGTTTTTTACAAACCTGCAGGCGTCAGCTTTCACAGTGAAGACTGTGCAGGGTTTGTTGTACTTGCAGAGCAACGAGTGAATGAAAAGCTGTTTCCTGTTCACCGGCTAGACAAAGTAACGTCTGGGTTAATTATTTTAGCCAGAAACAAGCAGGCAGCAGCAGAATTTACATCGCTTTTCACTGCGCACCAAGTGAATAAATTTTACCTTGCTGTAAGTGATGAAAAACCTAAAAAAAAGCAAGGCTGGATCAAAGGTGATATGCAAAAAAGTCGCCGAGGTGCGTTTAAGTTGCTAAAAAGCCAAGAAAACCCAGCTATCACGCGCTTTTATTCAAAAAGTATTCGCCCCGGCCTGCGCGCATACTTATTAAAACCTTTTTCTGGCAAGACGCATCAATTAAGAGTGGCAATGAAAAGTATTGGTGCGCCTATATTGGGTGACGTTACTTATGCTGGTACGCCAGATGAGCGTACTAATTTGCATGCATATGCCCTGCAATTTATGTATCAAGGTCAACTAAAAGAATATCGCTGTGCGCATACGACAGGCGCATATCTCAATGAAGTTTTTAACGCAGACGAATTCAAAGAGTGGCTGACTCCTTGGACGTTGGATTGGTAAATGAAAGAAACAACACAAGACATTCGCTTTGGTGGTATCAAGCGCTTATATGGCCATCAACAATTTGATTGGTTACAGCAAGCACATTTTTGTGTCATAGGTATTGGTGGCGTCGGAAGCTGGGCTGCTGAAGCATTAGCACGCACCGGGGTAGGTCAATTGACGTTGATTGACTTAGATGATATTTGCGCAACGAATGTTAATCGTCAAATACATGCTTTAACTGGCACGATAGGTGACGCTAAAGTAGACGCGATGAAAGCGCGTTGTGAATTAATTAATCCAGATATTAAAGTCAATGTCATTGATGACTTTATTACCCTAGATAATATTCGTGAGCACATTCAGGGCTTTGATTATGTAATTGATTGTATTGATGCAGTAAAAGAAAAAGCGGCACTGATAGCCCATTGTAAGCGAGTCAAGTTACCTGTTATTACAACCGGTGGTGCTGGGGGGCAAACGGATCCTAGCCAAATTAGTTTTGGTGATGTTGCTAAAACAACCCATGACCCATTGCTTGCAAAAGTCCGTTATATTCTCAGAAAACAGTACAACTTTAGTAGCAACCCTAAGCGAAAATTTAATGTTGATTGTGTTTATTCGACCGAACAATTAGTGTATCCAACGTCCGACGGTGAAGTGTGCCAAGCAAAACAAGGCGCAGATGGCTCGATGAACATGGATTGTAACAACGGTTTTGGCTCAGCAACCATGGTAACGGGTAGCTTTGGCTTTTTTGTTGCAGCCAAAGCAATTAGAAAATACCTAGATAAAAAACAGCGAAGTTTAAAATAGTGCTTTTTAGCGCTTTTCCTGAGCCATGGTTTGAATTTTATCAACCATGGCTTTTATGCCGTTGCCGCGTGATGGGCTTAAA
The DNA here is from genome assembly GCF_001938575.1 of Pseudoalteromonas sp. PAB 2.2. Lineage (NCBI taxonomy): Bacteria > Pseudomonadati > Pseudomonadota > Gammaproteobacteria > Alteromonadales > Pseudoalteromonadaceae > Pseudoalteromonas > Pseudoalteromonas sp. PAB 2.2. The sequence continues at coordinate 381,867 of NZ_LYPI01000008.1, read as the reverse complement.
TGGCTAATTAGACCAAGTCGTTCAAATTCGTTATAGGCATTAATTTGAGTTGCTTGCTCGGGTGTTAGACCATTGTATAAGGCCAAAATTAAGGCCAGTAACCCTTTAACAATACGTGTATCAGAATCACCCGCAAGCACTAGGCTGTTTTCGGAGTGGTCAAAATCAATATAAAGCCATACCTTACTTTCACAGCCTTTTACAAGCGCATCATCAACTTTTAAAACATCGGGCATGACCGGTAGCTTTTTACCTAACAGCATAATTTGACGATATTTTTGTTGCCAGCCATTTGCATTCTCGATGTCTTGAGTCACGGTGTGAAAAGGTGAATTCATAATATATCCAACATTAATCTAATAGTTCTATACAGTGCTTGAGTGCTTTAATAAAAGCATCAACATCGTCGAGCGAATTATACAGTGCGAAGCTCGCTCTCACAGTGCCAGGAATGCCTAATTTGCTCATAATTGGTTGGGTACAGTGATGGCCACTACGAACAGCTATGCCGTAACCATCCAGTAGCGTTGCTAAATCAAATGGATGCTCATCACGATAATTAAAACTGATATTGCCAATGTTATTTTCTTTATGCGAATAAATAGAAATCCCATCGATGGTTGATAATTGTTTTATCGCATAATTGAAAATTGTATGCTCATGTTGACGCATTCCATTGAAATCAAGTGCTGTTAAATAATTGATTGCTTCGGCAAAGGCGATTACGCCTGCAATGTGTGGCGTACCCGCTTCAAATTTGCCTGGCGCATCACGAAATGTGCTGTGTGTTAAGCTTACAGTCTCAATCATTTCGCCACCTGTTTGATAGACATCAAGCGTATTTAAGCGTGAGTAACGACCATAAAGCCCCCCCAATCCTGTTGGACCCAGCATTTTATGTGCAGAGAAAACATAAAAATCACAATCGAGTTTATTTAAATCGGGTTTTAAATGCATCGCCGCCTGTGCGCCATCAATAACAGAAGTCGCATTAATTTCTTTGCAAGCAGTGATAATTGGCTCTAAGTCAGTGATATTTCCTAATGTATTCGAAGCATGGGTTACAGCAACAACGCTCGGTTTATGCTCACGAATAAATGCAGCACATTCATTACTATCCAAGACTAAATCAGCTGTAATGGGCAAAATAATGAGCTCTGCATTTACTTTTTTTGCAAGTTCTTGCCACGGAACGATATTAGCGTGATGCTCAATCGCTGAAATCGCTATTTTATCGCCTGATTTTAGGTGTGAAGTTAGGCCGTTTGCAATTAAGTTTAGTGATTCGGTTGCCCCTTTAGTCCAAACAATTTCGGTGCGCTGTACATTGAAATACGCTGCGATTGCTGTTCGTGTATCTTCATAGCGACGTGTCGCATGCTCACTGAGAAAATGGCGACCGCGATGAACATTGGCATTTTCAGCACTGTAATAGCTTTCTAAGGCTTTGATAACTGATAGAGGCTTTTGCGAGGTAGCTGCTGAGTCTAAATACACTAATGGGTATTCATTTACTGTCTGTGTGAGTAAAGGAAAGTCGGCGCGTATAGTTTCGAAATCAAACATGGATAAGCCTAAACAACAAGAATGCGACGATTTTAATTACTTTGCACAAATAGACAAGTGGTGGGCAATAAAAAAGGCCGCTTAGCGGCCTTTTTTAAACACGAAATCGTATTAACGCTTGTCTGTTGGTACGTAATCGCGTGATGTTTCACCAGTGTATAACTGACGTGGGCGGCTGATCTTGTGGCCAGGTTGAGATAGCATCTCATCCCAGTGAGAGATCCAACCAACAGTACGAGACATAGCAAAGATTACTGTGAACATGCTAGTCGGGATACCGATTGCTTTTAAGATGATACCAGAGTAGAAATCTACGTTAGGGTATAGTTTCTTCTCTACGAAGTACGGGTCTTCAAGCGCGATTTGTTCAAGTTTCATTGCGATATCAAGCAATGGATCTTGAATGTTTAGCTCTGCTAATACTTCATGACATGTTTGACGCATTACCGTCGCACGTGGGTCGAAGTTTTTGTAAACACGGTGACCAAAGCCCATAAGACGGAATGGGTCTGACTTGTCTTTCGCTTTAGCAACGTATTCGTCGATACGGTCAACAGAACCGATTTCTTCTAACATGTTAAGACATGCTTCGTTAGCACCGCCGTGTGCAGGACCCCACAGTGATGCGATACCAGCAGCGATACATGCGTAAGGGTTTGCACCAGATGAACCCGCTAAACGAACCGTAGACGTTGACGCATTTTGCTCGTGGTCAGCGTGAAGCATGAAGATTTTGTCCATTGCTTTAGCTAAAACTGGGCTCACTTTGTATTCTTCAGCAGGCACTGAGAACATCATGTGTAAGAAGTTTTCAGCAAAGCTTAAATCGTTGCGTGGGTAAACAAACGGTTGACCAACGTTATATTTGTAAGCCATTGCTGCGATTGTCGGTAACTTAGCTACTAACTTAATCGCGCTCGTTTTACGCTGTGTTGCATCAGTGATGTCTAAATCTTCATGGTAGAAAGAAGAAAGTGCACCTACTACACCACATAGCATTGCCATCGGGTGAGCATCAAAGCGGAAACCTTGGAAGAAGTTTGCAATTTTAGTATCAAGCATTGTGTTGTGCGTGATTTCTTGTGCAAACGCATCGTATTGTTCTTTAGTCGGTAACTCACCATTAAGTAACAAATAGCAAAGCTCGATGTAGTTTGATTCATCAGCTAATTGTTCAATTGGGTAACCACGGTGTAAAAGAACACCTTTACCGCCATCGATGTAAGTGATTGAAGATTCACATGAACCCGTCGACATGAAACCTGGGTCGTAAGTGAAATAACCATGAGAACCTAACGTACGTACGTCGATTACGTCTTGGCCAGCAGTGCCTTGGTAAATTGGAAGTTCGATTGGATCAAGACCATCAATATGGACCGTGGCTTTCTTATCCGCCATCTATTTATCTCCTATTAAGATAACAACTCTGATTGTTATGTTCTGAATCTGTTTAAGCACATTCTTTTCATTTTAACGTGAAAGAGGGGTGTAAAGTCAATTTTTATAAATAGTATGCATAAAAGGATAATAAATATTCTGTCAGGATTAAATATTATACCATTGGCTAATTCGCAAACGTCTCTTACTAAACAAGAATTGTAAAAAGACCATTGGCTATATATACTATCCAAGGTTTTATACCGTATTGTCTGTAGGTAAACTTTATTTTTACATTTGAGTTTTGCACCAGTGTGAACTTTTTGTGTATTAACACGGTTTACTTAGATAGTTCCATCGAAATTCATTTTGATGGGTTTTAGAAAAACAAGTAGATGAGCCCCTAAGTGGGCAAGATGGGCAAGTAACTGTGAAAAAGCAAAGACCTGTAAATCTAGATCTAACAACTATATCTATGCCGGCTACGGCTAAAGCATCAATTCTTCACCGCGTCACCGGTGTTGCATTATTTTTTGCTTTAACGTTTGTCATTTGGGCGTGGTCTGAGTCTCTTTCTTCTCCTGAAGGTTTTGAATTCGTCAAGGGTCTGTTCAGCGGATTCATTGCCAAATTCATAGCGTGGGGTACCATTTCTGTATTGGCGTATCACCTAATTGGTGGTGTCCGTCATATCATTATGGATATGGGTCACTGGGAAGAACTTGAATCAGGTAACTTCAGCGCTAAAGTTGCAATGGCTTTAGGCGTTGTTGCTGCAATTCTAGCAGGAGTGTGGATATGGTTTTAAATCAAGCAACTCTTAAACGTGATGGTGTACAAGATTACGTATCACTTCGTACAACCGCTTTAATTATCAGCGCTTACGCGATTTTTATTGTTGGCTATTTTTTATGTACACCCGAAGTCACTTTTGAAGCCTGGCAAGGCCTATTTTCAAACCTAGCAATGAAAGGGTTTACACTAATTACCCTTGTTTGCATCATGGTTCACACCCGTATTGGCCTTTGGCAAGTATTAACTGACTATGTTAAATGCGCTAAATTACGTGCTGTTTTAGGCTTTGTATTAAACCTTATGGCCGTTGCTTACGTAGCAATAGGTCTAATCGTTTTATGGGGTGTTTAAGTGAATTATTCTGTTCGTGAATTTGACGCTGTAGTGATTGGTGCCGGTGGTGCAGGTATGCGCGCAGCACTCGCAATCACTGAGTCAGGCAAAACCTGTGCACTTATCTCAAAAGTTTTCCCTACACGTTCTCACACTGTGTCTGCACAGGGTGGTATTACGGTAGCTCTGGGTAACTCACATGAAGATAACTGGGAATGGCACATGTACGATACGGTTAAAGGTTCCGATTTCATCGGTGACCAAGACGCTATCGAATATATGTGTAAAACAGGCCCAGAAGCTATTACTGAATTAGAAAACATGGGCTTACCATTTTCTCGTTTTGAAAATGGCCGTGTTTATCAACGTCCTTTCGGCGGTCAGTCGAAAAACTTTGGTGGTGAACAAGCTGCACGTACTGCAGCCGCAGCTGACCGTACTGGTCACGCATTATTGCATTGTCTTTACCAACAAAACGTTAAAAACAAAACAAATGTATTCTCTGAGTGGTATGCATTAGACCTTGTTAAAAACAGCGACGGTCACGTTGTTGGTTGTACAGCAATCGACATCGAGTCAGGTGAAGTTGTTTATTTCAAATCTAAAGCGGTTGTTTTAGCAACAGGTGGCGCAGGTCGTATCTTTGCATCAACAACTAACGCGCACATCAATACAGGTGACGGCGTTGGTATGGCAACACGCGCGGGTGTTGCAATGCAAGATATGGAAATGTGGCAGTTCCACCCAACCGGTATTGCTGGTGCGGGTGTACTTGTGACGGAAGGTTGTCGTGGTGAAGGTGGTTACCTTCTAAACAAAGACGGCGAACGTTTCATGGAGCGTTATGCACCTAATGCGAAAGACTTAGCATCGCGTGACGTTGTTGCTCGTTCAATGATGACAGAAATTCGTGAAGGCCGTGGTTGCGATGGTCCTTATGGTCCACATATCAAGCTTAAGCTTGACCACTTAGGTGAAGAAACTCTAAACCTTCGTCTTCCAGGTGTTTGTGACCTTGCGAAAACATTCGCACACGTTGACCCTGCTAAAGAGCCAATTCCAGTTATCCCAACATGTCACTATATGATGGGTGGTGTTCCAACTAACGTAAATGGTCAAGCATTACAAATTGATGCAAATGGCCAAGAAAAAGTTGTTGAAGGCTTATTCGCTGTTGGTGAAATTGCGTGTGTATCTGTACACGGTGCTAACCGTCTTGGCGGTAACTCACTACTTGACTTAGTTGTATTCGGCCGTGCTGCTGGTAACTTCTTAGGCAAATACCTAAACGGTGTTGAAGTGGGTAAAGATGCGTCTGATTCAGACCTTGAAGCATCGCTTGCACGCTTTAATCGTTGGGAAAGCTCTAAAGTTGGCCAAGGTGAAGATCCTGTTCAAATCAAGAAAGACCTGCAAATGTGTATGCAACTTAACTTCTCGGTATTCCGTGAAGGTGAAGCAATGGCAACAGGTCTTAAAGAGCTTAAAGAAATCCGTGAACGTCTTCAGTATGCGCGTCTTGATGACAAATCAACTGAATTCAACACAGCACGTATTGAATGTTTAGAGCTTGATAACTTGATGGAAACAGCTTACTCAACTGCAGTAGCTGCAAACTTCCGTACAGAAAGCCGTGGTGCTCACTCTCGTTTCGACTACCCAGATCGTGATGACGAAAACTGGCTATGTCACTCAATTTTCAATCCTGTAACGGATGAAATGAGCAAACGTGAAGTAAACTACGCGCCGAAACTGCGTGAAGCTTTCCCACCTAAAGCACGTACATACTAGGAGCGAGACGATGGCACAAGTACAATTTTCCGTTTATCGTTACAATCCAGATATTGATAACGCACCACGTATGCAAGACTTCTCGCTAGAAACGCAAGAAGGTCAAGATATGATGGTGTTGGATGCGCTTATGAAATTAAAAGAGCAAGATCCAACGTTATCATTCCGTCGTTCATGCCGTGAAGGTGTGTGTGGTTCAGACGGTATCAACATGAATGGTAAAAATGGTTTGGCATGTATCACGCCTTTATCAACGCTACTTAAAGGTGGCAAAGGTAAAATCGTAATTCGTCCATTACCTGGTTTACCTGTGGTACGTGACCTTGTTATTGACATGAGTCAGTTCTACACTCAATACGAAAAAGTAAAACCTTATCTTATCAACGACACGCCAGCGGCGGGTGAGCGTCTTCAGTCAATCGAAGAACGCGATAAGCTTGATGGTTTATATGAGTGTATTTTATGTGCATGTTGTTCAACATCGTGTCCTTCGTTCTGGTGGAATCCAGACAAGTTCATCGGTCCAGCAGGCCTTCTTCACGCATATCGTTTCTTGGCTGATAGCCGCGATACAGCGACAGAAGAGCGTCTTGCTGACCTTGACGATGCGTTCAGCGTGTTCCGTTGTCACAGTATCATGAACTGTGTTAGCGTGTGTCCAAAAGGTCTTAATCCGACCAAAGCAATTGGACAAATCAAGTCAATGCTTTTAAATCGTTCGGTTTAAAATATTGAATATGTAAGGTGGTTAATTTATTAACCACCTTGTTTTTACAACAATTAATTTCTGCGCTAAAGAAAAGGGCTTATAAATGCACGAAGGTGTGATGAAGGCATGGCTAGAATCTTCTCACTTAAACGGCGGTAACGTTGCTTACGTAGAAGAGCTTTATGAAGCGTACTTAGATGATGCGACTTCTGTGCCAGAAGAATGGCGAGAAGTGTTCGAACAATTACCAAAAGTTGATGGTGTGGATGTTGACGTAAAACATTCTGAAGTTCGTGCACAATTTGCGGAGCTTGCTAAAAACAAGCATAGAGAAGTGGTGGTAGCAGAGGGTGGCTCTGGTGATCCTAAACAGGTCAAAGTGCTACAACTTATAAATGCTTTCCGTTTCCGTGGTCACCAAAATGCCAACCTAGATCCATTAGGTATCTGGCAACGCGAACGTGTTCGCGATCTTGAATTAGAGTACCACGATTTATCTGAAGCTGATTTTGACCGTGAATTCAATGTGGGTTCGTTTGCAGTCGGTCGCGAAACCATGCCTTTAGGTGAGTTATACCAAGCACTTAAAACCACGTACTGTGGTTCTGTTGGTGCTGAGTATATGCATATCACATCGACTGAAGAAAAGCGTTGGTTACAACAGCGTTTGGAATCAGTGCAATCACGTCCAACTTTTTCTAAAGAAGAAAAGCTGCGCATCCTTAAAGGGTTAACAGCAGCGGATGGTCTTGAAAAATATTTAGGGGCTAAGTTCCCTGGTGCAAAACGTTTCTCACTTGAAGGTGGTGATGCGTTAGTACCAATGCTTAAAGAACTGATTCATCGTGCAGGTGAAAGCGGACAAAAAGAAGCTGTTATTGGTATGGCTCACCGCGGTCGTCTGAACGTACTAGTGAACGTTTTAGGTAAAAACCCATCAGATTTGTTTGATGAGTTCGCTGGTAAACATAAAGATACATTAAGCTCAGGTGACGTTAAATATCACATGGGTTATTCATCTGACTTTGCGACTAAGGGTGGCAATGTGCACATGGCACTTGCATTTAACCCGTCTCACCTAGAAATCGTAAACCCGGTAGTGATGGGTTCGGTTCGTGCGCGTCTTGACCGCTTAGGTGATAAGTCAGGTATTAAAGCACTGCCTATTACAATTCATGGTGACTCTGCGATTGCAGGTCAAGGTGTTGTACAAGAAACATTTAACCTATCACAAACTAATGCATTTAGTTGTGGTGGTAGTATCCGTATTGTTGTTAACAACCAAGTTGGTTTTACAACGTCTAAACAGGCTGATGTGCGTTCTACACCATACTGTACAGATATTGCGAAGATGGTTCAGGCACCTATTTTCCACGTTAACTCTGATGATCCAGAAGCCGTTGCATTCGTAACACAAATTGCGCTTGATTTCAGAAATCAGTTTAAACGTGATGTTGTTATTGATTTGGTCTGTTATCGCCGTCATGGTCATAACGAAGCGGATGAGCCTAATGCGACTCAACCACTTATGTACCAAAAAATCAAAAAACACCCTGTACCTCGTTTAATCTATGCTGATCAGCTTGTGGCTGAAGGTTCATTCACTGAAGACGAAATTAAAGTACTCGCAGATGATTACCGTAATGGCTTAGACCGTGGCTCGTGCGTTGTTGAAGAAATTCAACCTGAAACATCTCATTCATCTGATTGGGCTAAGTTCGTTGGTCACGATTGGGATGTAGAATACGACGCTAAAGTGTCGGTAGAGAAACTTAAAGAACTTGGCGAGAAAGTGGCAAGTTACCCAGAAGGTCATAAAGCACAGTCTCGTGTTAAGAAAATCTACGACGACCGTAAACTAATGGCATCAGGTGAAAAAGCACTTGATTGGGGTATGGCAGAAACACTGGCTTATGCAACACTTGTTGATGCAGGTACTGATATCCGTTTAACGGGTCAAGACTCAGGCCGTGGTACATTCTTCCATCGTCATGCTGTTGTTCATAATCAACAAGATGCATCAACTTACTTACCGTTGCAAAACATCAGCGAAAAGCAAGGTGCATTTGAAGTATACGATTCAGTGTTATCTGAAGAAGCGGTGCTTGCGTTTGAATATGGTTATGCGACTGCAGAACCTACATCATTAGTCATGTGGGAAGCCCAATTTGGTGACTTTGCGAACGGCGCTCAAGTTGTATTTGACCAGTTCTTAAGTTCAGGCGAGCAAAAGTGGGGCCGTTTATGTGGTCTAACGTGTTTGTTACCGCATGGCTATGAAGGTCAAGGTCCTGAGCATAGTTCAGCCCGTTTAGAGCGTTTCTTACAACTGTGTGCTGATCACAACATGCAAGTGTGTGTGCCATCAACACCTGCGCAAGTTTACGCAATGCTACGTCGTCAATCAGTTCGTCCACTGCGTCGTCCTTTGATTGTTATGACACCGAAGTCATTATTACGTCACCCATTAGCAACATCAACACTGGAAGAGTTATCGGAAGGTGTGTTCTATAATATGATTGACGAGATTGATGACATCCCAGCAGAGAAAGTTGAACGCGTTGTTTTCTGTAGCGGTAAAGTTTACTACGAACTACTTCAAGAGCGTCGTAAGCAAGAGCTTAATAATGTTGCAATTGTTCGTGTTGAACAACTTTATCCATTCCCACACGATGAGATGGATGCAATCATGCAGCGTTATCAACACGTTAAAGACTTCGTTTGGTGTCAAGAAGAGCCACAAAACCAAGGTGCTTGGTATTGTTCTCAACACCACTTTGTCGATGCAATTCCACAAGGCGCTAAATTAAAATATGCTGGCCGTAAAGCATCAGCATCGCCAGCATGTGGTTACATGTCAGTGCATACTAAAGAACAACAAGCGCTCGTTGCAGATGCGCTTACTATTGAAAATAAAGGATAAGCAATGAGCACAGAAATTAAAGTTCCTGTACTTCCTGAGTCGGTTGCTGATGCTACCGTAGCAACATGGCACGTAAGTGTTGGCGACAAAGTAAGCCGTGACCAAAACTTAGTTGATATTGAAACAGATAAAGTTGTTTTAGAAGTAGTTGCACCAAACGACGGTGTCATTACTGAAATTTCACAAGAAGAAGGTGCAACCGTACTTGGTGAACAAGTAATTGGTTTACTTGGTGATGCAGATGCTGCACCAGCAAGTGACGATTCTGCTAAAGAATCAGCACCAGCAAAATCAGAAGACGCGCCAGCGGCGCAATCAGCACCAGCATCAGAAGGTAAAGAAGTGGACATTAAAGTACCTGTACTTCCAGAATCAGTCGCAGACGCGACAATTGCTACTTGGCATGTTCAACCAGGTGAAGCGGTAACGCGCGACCAAAACCTAGTTGACATCGAAACTGATAAAGTTGTTCTTGAAGTTGTTGCTCAAGAAGACGGTATCATGGGCGAGCACATCCACGCAGAAGGCGAAACAGTGCTTGGCGAACAAGTGATTGGTACTGTTAAAGCGGGTGCAGCACCTGCTAAAGCAGAATCGAAAAAAGAAGAAGCGGCACAAGCAAGCGATTCAAGCGATAGCTCAGACGTATTAACACCGTCAGTGCGTCGTCTAATCGCTGAAAAGGGCCTTGATGCATCAAAAATCAAGGGCACGGGTAAAAATGGTCGCGTAACGAAAGAAGACGTTGATACATTCTTAAAAGCGCCTGCGGCTGCACCTAAAGCAGAAGCGGCAGCACCTGCTGCACCTATGGGTGACCGTACTCAAAAACGTGTTCCAATGACGCGTTTACGTAAGACTATTGCAAATCGCCTTCTTGAAGCGAAAAACTCAACTGCAATGTTAACAACATTCAACGAAGTAAACATGAAACCTATCATGGACCTTCGTAAGCAGTATCAAGAAGTATTCGAAAAACGTCATGGTATTCGTTTAGGTTTCATGTCTTTCTATGTGAAAGCAGTAACAGAAGCGCTTAAACGTTTCCCTGAAGTGAATGCATCAATCGATGGTGATGATATTGTTTATCACAACTACTTCGATATCAGCATCGCGGTATCAACACCACGTGGCCTAGTTACACCAGTACTTAAAGATTGTGACAAGTTATCAGTTGCAGAAATTGAAAAAGGTATCCGTGAATTAGCGCTTAAAGGTCGTGACGGCAAATTAACACTTGATGATATGACAGGTGGTAACTTCACTATCACTAATGGTGGTGTATTCGGTTCGTTACTTTCTACACCGATTATCAACTTACCTCAGTCATCAATCTTAGGTATGCACAAAATCCAAGATCGTCCAATGGCTGTAAATGGTAAAGTTGAAATCTTACCAATGATGTATTTAGCGTTATCGTACGATCACCGTCAAATTGATGGTAAAGAATCTGTTGGTTTCTTAGTGACAATTAAAGAGTTACTAGAAGATCCAACACGTTTATTACTAGATGTTTAATCTAGTTGTATAAAATGTAAGCTGTGGACTGCGTTCACAGCTTTTTTTTTGCGCCTTTGGTCTAACTGGGGTTTTCATGTTGAGCCTTGGGATTTATACTAGGTGCGCAATTTGGGATAGCTGTTTATTTGCATAAATATTCAGCTCTTTTAGTATAAAAAATTGGATAAAGCATCATGAATTTGCATGAGTATCAGGCAAAACAACTTTTTGCCGAATATGGTTTACCAGTTTCTCACGGTTACGCTTGCGATACACCTGAAGAAGCTGCAGCAGCTGCTGAGAAAATTGGCGGTGATATGTGGGTTGTTAAAACACAGGTTCACGCAGGTGGCCGTGGTAAAGCTGGCGGTGTTAAGCTAGTTAAAACAATCGACGAAGTTAAAGAGTTCGCTGCGAACTGGTTAGGTAAAAACTTAGTTACTTACCAAACAGACGAAAATGGTCAGCCAGTAGCTAAGATCCTTGTTGAGAGCTGCACTGACATCGCTAACGAATTATACCTAGGCGCTGTAGTAGATCGTGCTTCTCGTAAAGTTGTTTTCATGGCATCTACTGAAGGTGGTGTTGAAATCGAGACTGTTGCTGAAGAAACGCCAGAGCTAATCCACAAAGCTGAAATCGATCCACTTGTAGGTCCTCAAGCGTATCAAGCTCGTGAATTAGGCTTCAAACTAGGTTTAAACCCAACGCAAATGAAACAGTTTGTTAAGATCTTCATGGGTCTTGCGAACATGTTCAACGATTTCGATTTCGCATTATTAGAAATCAACCCGCTTGTTATCACAGACGAAGGCAACCTTCACTGTCTAGATGGCAAAATCGGTGTAGATGGTAACGCGCTTTACCGTCAACCTAAAATCCGTGAAATGCACGATCCATCTCAAGAAGATGCACGTGAAGCTCACGCTGCAAGCTTCGAGCTTAACTACGTTGCACTAGACGGTAACGTGGGTTGTATGGTTAACGGTGCAGGCCTAGCGATGGGTACGATGGACATCGTAAACCTACACGGTGGCAAGCCAGCTAACTTCCTAGATGTTGGTGGCGGCGCGACGAAAGAGCGTGTATCTGAAGCATTCAAGATCATCCTTTCAGACGACAACGTAAAAGCTGTTTTAGTTAACATCTTCGGTGGTATCGTTCGTTGTGACATGATCGCAGAAGGTATCATTGGTGCAGTTAAAGAAGTAGGCGTAAACGTACCAGTAGTAGTACGTTTAGAAGGTACTAACGCTGAACTAGGTCGTGAAGTACTTGCTAATTCTGACCTTAACATCATCGCTGCTGAATCACTAACAGACGCAGCTGAAAAAGTTGTTGCTGCTGCGGAGGGCAAATAATGTCTGTATTAATCAATAAAGATACAAAAGTTATCTGTCAAGGTTTCACTGGTGGCCAAGGTACTTTCCACTCTGAGCAAGCGCTTGAGTATGGTACACAAATGGTTGGTGGTGTTAGCCCAGGTAAAGGCGGTCAAACGCACCTTGGTCTTCCAGTATTCAACACAGTACGTGACGCTGTAGAAGCAACTGGCGCAACTGCATCAGTAATCTACGTACCAGCACCTTTCTGTAAAGATGCAATCTTAGAAGCTATCGATGCTGGCATCGAGCTTATCGTTTGTATCACTGAAGGTATCCCAACACTAGACATGGTTGACGTTAAAGTTAAGCTTGAGCAAACTGGTGTTCGCATGATCGGTCCTAACTGCCCAGGTGTTATTACTCCGGGTGAAACTAAGATCGGTATCATGCCTGGTCACATCCACAAGCCTGGTAAAGTAGGTATCGTATCACGTTCTGGTACACTTACTTACGAAGCGGTTAAGCAAACTACTGATGCTGGTTTCGGCCAATCAACATGTGTTGGTATCGGTGGCGACCCAATCCCTGGCACTAACTTCATCGACGTTTTAGAAATGTTCGAAAAAGACGAGCAAACTGAAGCAATCGTTATGATCGGTGAAATCGGTGGTACAGCAGAAGAAGAAGCTGCTGAATACATCAAGCACAACGTAACTAAGCCTGTTGTTTCTTACATTGCGGGTGTAACTGCGCCTCCAGGTAAGCGTATGGGTCACGCGGGTGCAATCATCGCAGGCGGTAAAGGTACTGCTGATGAGAAATTTGCTGCATTAGAAGCTGCTGGCGTTAAAACAGTACGTTCACTAGCTGACATCGGTGCTGCACTTAAAGAGAAAACAGGCTGGTAATCGGTCTTTAATCTCTTAAAAAGAGGCTCGCTTATGCGGGCCTTTTTTATTACTTAATTCACTGTCAATTTTTATTCATAAATAAAGAATAAAAATTCTTTATTTATGAATAAAAATTCCTTACACTAATTCCTCTGTTTCCGTTTTAATAAAAAACGCTTGAATTTAAAAGGTAATTAGCACGTGCGTACTACAGAATTAGTAGACGGATTTCGTCAGTCGACTCCTTATGTAAATGCCCATAGAGGCAAGACTTTCGTTGTAATGCTGGGTGGTGAGGCGATAGACCAGCCAGGCTGTCGAAGTATTATTAATGATGTTGCTCTATTAACAAGCTTAGGTATTAAGATTGTTTTGGTGTTTGGCGCACGGCCACAATTTAATGCCGCTTTGAATGAGGTTGGCATAACTAGTCATTTTCATAACGAGATCCGTGTTACCGATAACACCACTTTTGAAGTGATTAAAAAAGTGGCCGGAGCAATGCAATTTGACATCACCGCACGTTTATCCACGTCATTAAGTAGCACCCCCATGTCGGGCTCATTTTTAAATGTAGTCAGTGGTAATTTTGTTATAGCGCAGCCTTTAGGCGTTGATGAAGGGGTTGATTACCACCACTCGGGGCGGGTTAGGCGAATTGATGTTGAGGGAATACGCCACCAACTCAATAACAATAGTATTGTGCTCCTAGGTCCGATTGCTGCCTCAGTGACGGGTGAGAGCTTTAATTTAACCGCAGAAGAAATTGCGACTCAAGTTGCTTTAAAGCTCAGAGCAGACAAAATGCTAGGCTTTAGCCAAGATGCAGGTATTTTAGATGAAAATGGCGAAGCGATAGCAGAATTAATGCCAAACGAAGCCGAGCGAGTGTTAGAGCACTATCGCACTCATACACCTTCATGTTTGAGCGCCCCTGTCTTTTTGCAAGCTGCTATTGATGCATGTCGGGGCGGGGTGCATCGGTGTCACCTTGTCAGCTACAAAGAAGATGGTGCCTTATTGCAAGAGCTCTTCTCTTTGGATGGTATTGGGACCCAGATTGCGCCGCAAAGTTCTGAACAACTTCGTAGTGCAACGATCAGTGATATAACCGGTATCTTAAACTTAATTAGACCACTTGAAGAGCAGGGCTATTTAGTGCGTCGCTCAAGAGAGCAATTAGAGATAGAAATTGAGCAATTCACAGTGATTGAGCGTGATGGACTTATTATCGCGTGCGCTGCCCTTTACCCATTTGATGAAGAGCAGGTTGGTGAATTTGCAAGTCTTGCTGTTCACCCTCAATATCGTGATGCAGACCGAGGCAGTAATTTATTACGTTTTATAATTAATAAAGCCAAACGGTGTGGTTATCATGGTTTATTTGCGTTAACAACGCGCAGTATTCATTGGTTTATTGAACAAGGTTTTGAATTGGTGACGGTCGATGAACTGCCCGCAAAGAAAAAGTCGTTGTATAACTACCAGCGACGCTCAAAGGTATTACGCTTAGACTTATCTAAATTACCAAAAAATCGTTAAGGTAAAAGGGGTGACACATCGCTGTCACCCACGTAAAACCTGTTTAATATTGATAGTTAATATGCTGATAAAAGCGCACGCGTAAGTCTTGGCGTGTTGGATTAAACGCAAGTTCGTCTGTCACCTCATTAATGGCACTTTGTACTTGGTTCATAAATCGGCCGTAACCGATATCGTGTTTATCTTTTTCTGCTGCTGCAATAACAAAGTGCAGCACATCGACCAACGTATCCGCATTCCAAAATTGCTGTATTTGTACTTGCTCGCTGGTGCAGTCGAAAGTCAGTTTTTGTAACTCGCTATTGCTCTGTGCATTGTCAATATTACTATTACGCACAATCGGGCGTGTGCCATTTGCGATAAAGGCAGCTAAGTTAAGTTGACGCTTATCACAGGCACGTTTAAACGCATCAAAAATATAGTGATAAAACTGACTGTAGTTTTCTTCATTTAGCATATGCTGAAATTGTGTCTTAATTGCGCGTGTGACAGGAATTGAAAAGCCTGCATAGGTCATTTCGCTGTGATCGCTTGGCAAATGGCATTGGCGCGATTGATAACGCGGATATAAACTTCGCAACTTATAGCCATAGCTTTCTTTGTGGCCTTTGGCTTTGGCAAATAAGTCATAGGTTAAGTGTTGATGATCTCTAATCTTAAGCGGGGGTTGGTTGCTTAAAAGCTTGTCTTGTAATGTATTGATTACCCGTTGCACTTTATGGTGGAACTGTGCCGCATTTGCACGAATATCGTCACCGGTTGCTAAGAATAATAAGCGAATTTTTTTGCATCTTTCTTCGCCATTAGCAAATACATTGTGTGCTTCGTGGTATTGTGGATTATAGAAAAATAATATTTGTTTTGTTGTTTCTAAACTGTACGCCTCATCATGGTAGCGTACGACAGGTAGTTTATCATTCGCAATGAGATGTACGTTATGAAGTTCATACTCATCGCACAGCGCAAATAATTCCCTTGCAAGACGCTTGTAACCGCAGCTAATGTTCGTAAACTGGGCAAAAAACTCATCATTGGGTTTAAATTCAACTAACACATACTGGTTTGCACGTGCAGAGCTAGGAATATAGACTCGGTGTTGATTGAGTGAAGCCATCTCTTTTCCTTATTAAATAGTGAAACTATCGGCACTATATCGTCAGTCAATGATCATTTTATTGCGTTAGAACAACTTTTTTACCGATTTGACCGTAGGGTTTTAACAATCGCATTATTATCTTCGATAAACACACATCAACTACTGTATGTTAGCGCTTCTTTTTGTAATAATGCAGTAGTTTTGTCACCATGCAATATTCAGAGGATTATGCTCCTATGGCGGAAATTGAGAATCGCCCAAGTAACTTTATAAGAACGCGTATCGACGAAGATCTCGCAAGCGGTAAACACGCGACTACGCATACACGTTTTCCACCAGAACCAAATGGTTTTTTACACATTGGTCATGCAAAGTCTATATGCTTAAATTTTGGTATTGCCCAGGATTACAATGGCCTTTGCAACTTACGTTTTGATGATACAAACCCAGAAAAAGAAGATATCAACTACGTAAACTCTATTAAAGAAGATGTGCAGTGGCTCGGTTTTCAATGGGATGGTGAAATTAAATATTCATCAAACTACTTTGATGCACTTTATGGCTATGCCGTTGAACTTATCGAAAAAGGGCTTGCGTATGTGTGTTTCTTGTCAGCAGACCAAGCACGTGAGTACCGTGGTACGCTAAAAGAGCCAGGAAAAAATAGCCCTTATCGTGATACACCTGTTGAAGAGAACTTAGCCTTATTCGAAAAAATGCGTAACGGTGAGTTTAAAGAAGGCGAGTGTGTACTGCGTGCTAAAATTGATATGGCAAGCTCGTTTATTGTATTACGCGATCCTATTTTGTACCGTGTACGTTTTGCTCACCATCACCAAACAGGTGATAAGTGGTGCATTTACCCAATGTATGACTTTACACATTGTATTTCTGATGCGCTTGAAGGTATTACACATTCTTTATGTACGCTTGAATTCCAAGATAACCGACGTCTCTATGACTGGGTGCTTGATAACATCAGCCTAGAATGCCATCCACAGCAAATCGAGTTTTCACGTTTAAATCTTGAATACACCATTATGTCTAAGCGTAAATTAAATGACTTAGTGGTTAATGGCCATGTTGAAGGCTGGGATGACCCACGTATGCCAACGATTGCTGGTTTACGTCGTCGTGGTTATACACCAGCTTCAGTACGTGAGTTCTGTTCACGCATTGGTATTACTAAGCAAGAAAACATGGTTGAAATGGGCATGTTGGAAGCGTGTATTCGTGAAGATTTAAATGAACATGCACCACGTGCTATGGCTGTACTTGACCCTGTTAAAGTGGTTCTAGAGAACTATGATGCAGATAAAGTAGAAACGTTATCAGTCGCTAATCACCCGAACATAGAAGAAATGGGACGCCGTGATGTGCCATTTACTCGCGAGCTTTATATTGAACGCGAAGATTTCCGTGAAGAAGCAAACAATAAGTTTAAGCGTTTAGTGCTGGGTAAAGAAGTGCGTTTACGCGGAGCTTATGTGATAAAAGCTGAACGCATTGAAAAAGACGCTAATGGTGAAATCACCACGATCTTCTGTTCTTACGATGATGAAACGCTGGGTAAAAACCCAAGTGATGGTCGCAAGGTGAAAGGGGTAATCCATTGGGTATCTGCTAGCGAGTCTATTACTGCAGAAGTACGTTTATACGATCGTCTATTCAACGTACCTAACCCAGCAGCTGCTGAAGACTTTAATGCAACGCTTAATCCAGAGTCGCTTGTGGTGTTATCAAATGCGAAGTTAGAACCTTCACTTGCAAATGCACAAGCAGAGCAGGGCTTCCAGTTTGAACGTACAGGGTATTTCTGTCGCGATAATAAAGCACAGACACTTGTGTTCAACCAAACGGTGGGTCTTCGTGATTCATGGGCTAAAATCGAACAAAAAGGTTAAACAGCGCGTTTAACTTTTTTAAAAGTTAATAAAAAACCCTTTCACTTATTAAAGTGAAAGGGTTTTTTTATATTCGTTACTTTTTAGAAGTAACCGCGGATACCTAGGCTGAAGTTTCTGCCCGGTAGTGGCGCTTTTTCTTTAATAAACGAGCTGTGAACAAAGCCAAGTTCGTCTGTTATGTTATCAACGTTGATATAAAGCTGTGTATCTACTGGGCCTAAGTCAAGTTGATAATTCGCTGACGCATCAAACAAAGTGTACCCTTCTGTTTTTGTCTCGTAGGCAGTGATGTCTGACTGCTCAAAGTAATGTGTACCTGTTAGGCTAAACTGCCAATCAGAGACGGTATACTGTAACTCTGAACCCAATTTATTCGCTGGGATTCGTGGTAAGTAGTTATTGTCATCTTTTAATTTAGCTGTCGTCGAGTCACCAAATACTTTCACTAAGGTGCTAGGTGAAACTTGATAGTGCACATCAAATTCTAACCCATACAATTTGGCATCTTTACTGGTAAATTGGTAAACCGCCATGGCATCATCGTGTACTTCTTCTGCCATTTCTAAGCCATGTTCTTCATCAAAGAAATAGCCCGTATTTTGTTGGTAATAGAAGTTTTCAATGTCGTTATAGAAAAAGTTGATTGTATAACCAAAGTCACCAATGAAACGACGGAAACTTAAATCAAAGTTTGTTGCAGTCTCTTGTTTGATGTCTTCAGGTTCAAAGTGAATTTCACCTTCTTCAATATGATAACCTAAGCCTAATTCATAAGTACCTGTTGCAATGTGAACACCATTCGAGAGTAGTTCTGCACTTAATGGCGCACGTTCCGAGTGAGACACGCTAAGCGCAACGCTTTGGCCTTCTTGATATTGCCAAATAGCACCCGCAGATAAGCTTAAGTTAGTGAAATCGGCACTGTAGTTAATTGTTTCAGCTTCTTCCTCTTCATCATGCGCTTCTTCTGCATGATCATGATGATGTTCAGCCAATGTGACAGCAGAATCGATTTGGTAATCTTCGATGCGCGCACCTAGTTCAACAGTGACATCACCAAATTGTTTTTCCTCAAGTAAAAATAGCGCGTTTGATTTTGTTACACTAGCCGGTGTGAACGCTTCTTCGCCATCGGCATCATAGTCAGACTCTGTATAGTGGTAACCAGCCATACCGTGCCAAAGACCAAGTTTATGCTCGACTGTCGCACGCGCTTCAGTTGTTTTGTTACTGAACACCGTTCCAACTTCACCGTCTTCAATTTCAGCATGCTTATAATCTGTATAACCTACGCGCAACGAGATGTTTTCAATCCAGTTATTATGAAGAGCGTAACTCATGTAGCCTTGCCAACGGTCTTGCTCTAACTGAGCAAAAACAGATTCTTCATGGGCTTCTTCGCCATGTCCTGCTTCTTCATGTTCAGCTTCTTCTTCATGATCGTGGCCATGATGTTCATGGGCAGGAATACCATAATCTGTTTCAATACGGCCATATGACACGCCTAACGTTAAATGTTCACCAACGTAGCTAGTTCCAAAGTTAACGGTTTGGCTGTCTATAAAGGTATTTTCTACGCTCTTAGCAGTCTCGTGCTCAGCGTGTTCTTCACCTTCGTGTTCTTCATGCTCTTCTGGAAGTTCAAACGCGGGAGTTTTGTAGTCGTCACCCGTGCGTTTTGTGCCATCAAAATGGAAGTTGAAACCGTTGTTACCTGTTTCTAACTTAGCTGCATAGGTATTCGTATTTGATACTGTGTCGTGTGTGTATTGAGCCGCACCTGTCAATGTCTCGATGTTATCGGTAGGAATACGGTTATCAACAACGTTTACAACACCCCCAATTGCGCCTGAACCATAAAGTAGGGTCGCTGGGCCACGAAGCACTTCAATTTGCTCTGCTGCTAAACTGTCATTTGAAGTGGCATGATCGGGTCCGATACGAGATGCATCACTACTGTCTAAACCATTTTGTGTGATTTTAACACGCGGGCCATCTAAACCACGAATAATAGGGCTTGATGAAACGGGACCAAAATAACTGGCATTAACACCCGGTAAGCCTTTTAAAGTTTCACCTAGAGTCGGTTTCGCTTTATTCTTTAAATTGTCACCTGATAACACATTAACCGGTGAGATCATCTCTAAGCTGTTTTTGTGTAAGGCTGACGCATACACAACAACGGTTTCTACGGATGTAGGCGTCAAAGTAACAACAACAGATTGATCATCACCATTAATATCAACACGCTTATCAATGAAATTATCTTTGCTTACATGAAGTTGACCTTTGCTGTCGACATCAATTTTAAATTCACCTTGCGCGTCAGTCATTACAGCCTGTGATTTACCATGCACATGGACTTGTGCATTAACAACGGGTTGTTGATTTTTATCTACTACTTGGCCTGTGATAACAGCAGCAATGCTTGATTGAGAAAACAGTGCAGCGGCAACAGCACTAGAAATAATTGAAAATTGCTTCATTGTTACTACTTTTTACGTTGGTTGTTGAGTGTTGTGATATAATATAACACCACCATTTTTCAATGGCAATAACGTTATACTATAACTTATAAACTGTCGCGATTTAAATTTCATACACTATACTTAGATTATTTAATCGGTATGGCCCGTGGTTATGTCTGATAAAAATAGAGTATTTAAGGCGCAGTTCACCATCGCAGATTTACGTGAGCATTGTAATCATCAAGAAACCTTCACCACCGCCTGTGACAGAGGGGAAAGTTATCAGCATTTTGTGCTCAAATTGCTGAGCTATTGTTTGTTTTCGCATAATAAGCAGGCAACTATCAATGCTCGGCTAAAAAATAATCAACCCGATGTGTCAATAAAAGCGCTCGATGAGCATTATGAGACGTGGCTGTCTGTTGATCAGCCCGATATATCCATGTTAACTAAAATTGCTAAGCGTGTTGATGAACTGTGGGTTGTCACCACGCTTGAAAGTGACTGGTTAAATGAGTATCAACGTCAGCTTGCGTTGATCAGCAACAGTCACCTTATTGCTTTCGATAGCCAGTTTATTGAACAACTCGTTACTCATCTAAGTAAAAATTTGCAGTGGGATATTACCATTGATCAGCAAACGATTAGCGTGGCAGATAAACACCATTTTTACCAAACACGTGATCTTGTATGGCATTAAAGTTCAATAGTGATTTTACCGTTAGGTTTGCTACAACACAGTAATACTTCACCTGGACGCACAAAGGCAAGGGGCTCTTGATTATAACGTACGTCGCCTTCTACAAGCTGAGCACGACAAGCACCGCAATATCCTTCGCGGCATTGATAGGGGACATCTATTTTATGTTGTTCAAGGCATTCAAGGAGAGATGAACAGCCAGAGTCAAAATCTATACTCTGGCTGTCTGTTCCTGCAAGGATAACCTGTGCAGTGTGTTTAGTGCTCATTACAGATCGAAATCACCAAAGTCTGATGCATCAACTTGAGAATCGATTTGACCAACAAGGTAAGAACTTATCTCGGCTTCTTGCGGTGCAACTTGCACGTTATCAGAGACTAACCACGAATTGATCCATGGAATCGGGTTGCTCTTACTTTCAAACTGAGCAGGTAAGCCTACCGCAGTCATTCGCGCATTTGTAATGTATTCAACGTATTGGCATAAAATATCTTTGTTTAAGCCAATCATTGAGCCATCTTTAAACAGGTATTCAGCCCAGTCTTTTTCTTGCTCTGCGGCATCAACAAACATTTTAATTGCTTCATCTTTACATTGCGCTGCAACAATCGCCATTTCAGGATCGTCTTTACCGTCTTGCATAATGTTTAAGATGTGTTGTGTGCCTGATAAATGAAGAGCTTCATCACGCGCAATTAATTTAATGATTTTTGCATTGCCTTCCATTAGCTCGCGTTCAGCAAACGCGAATGAACATGCAAAGCTGACATAAAAACGAATTGCTTCCAGAATATTAACCGACATTATCGCAAGGTAAAGCAACTTTTTAAGGTCGAACAAGCTCACTTTAACTTCTTCACCATTAATCACATGTTTACCTTCACCGTAAAGGTTGTAAATCGAAATCATGTTGATTAATTCATCGTAATACTTTGTCACCGCATCGGCACGTTCACTGATTTTTTCGTTACTCACGATATCATCAAAAATAAGCTCAGGTGACTGCGTTACGTTACGAATAATGTGCGTGTAAGAACGGCTGTGAATTGTTTCACTAAATGCCCATGTTTCAATCCACGTTTCAAGTTCAGGAATTGACACAATTGGCAGTAAGGCAACGTTAGGCGAACGACCTTGCACACTATCAAGTAATGTTTGGTATTTTAAGTTACTTAAAAAAATGTGTTTTTCATGGTCAGGTAAAGCTTGAAAATCAAGACGGTCTTTACTTACGTCAACTTCTTCAGGACGCCAGAAGAAAGATAATTGCTTTTCAATTAGCTTCTCGAAGATAGGGTACTTTTGTTGGTCGTAACGTGACACGTTTACCGTCTGGCCGAAAAACATCGGTTCTAGTAATTGGTTATTATGGTTTCGGCTAAAAGTTGTATATGACATAGTGAATACTCAAAAAACAGTCAGGACAAAGCGGGCTAAGGAGCCCGCTTGTGTATGTTATTAATTTAATTAGATTTTACAAGCACCGCCTGCACAACCATCATCTTCCACCTCAGGTGTAAGCTCATCTTGAGCATCTGAAGCGCCATCACGGGTGTTATGGTAATACAACGTTTTAACACCCAGTTTATATGCTGAAAGGAGGTCTTTTAAAAGCACCTTCATAGGTACTTTACCGCCTTCGTACTTAGATGGATCATAATTTGTATTCGCAGAGATCGTTTGGTCAACGAACTTCTGCATAATGCCCACTAATTGCAGATAACCATCGTTTGATGGGATATCCCAAAGTAGCTCATAATTGTCTTTTAGGCGCTCATACTCTGGTACTACTTGTTTCAAGATACCATCTTTACTTGCTTTAACACTGATGTGTCCACGCGGTGGCTCAATACCATTTGTTGCATTAGAGATTTGTGATGAAGTCTCTGATGGCATTAATGCCGACAATGTTGAGTTACGCATACCATGTTCTTTAATGTTTGCGCGCAGTGTATCCCAATCTAAGTGAAGAGGTTCATCACAGATTTGGTCAAGGTCGCGCTTGTACGTATCTGTTGGCATAATACCTTGCGAGTACGTTGTTTCATTAAATTTAGGGCAAGCACCACGTTCTTTAGCAAGCTCATTTGATGCTTTCATTAAATAATATTGAATTGCTTCAAATGTTTGGTGCGTTAATGCATTTGCACTACCGTCAGAATAACGTTTACCGTTTTTAGCAAGGTAGTATGCGTAGTTGATGACACCAATACCTAACGTGCGACGACCCATGGTTGCGTTTTTCGCTGCAGGGACAGGGTAGTCTTGGAAATCAAGTAAGTTATCAAGCGCACGTACTGCAAGTTCAGCAAGCTCTTCTAACTCATCAAGTGACTCAATTGCACCTAAGTTGAATGCAGAAAGTGTACACAGTGCGATTTCGCCTTCTTCGTCCATTACGTTACTAAGTGGCTTAGTCGGTAATGCAATTTCTAAACATAAGTTAGACTGACGGATCGGTGCTACCGTTGAGATAAACGGGCTATGAGTATTACAGTGGTCAACGTTTTGTAAGTAAATACGACCTGTACTAGCACGCTCTTGTGCGAACATTGAGAACAGCTCAATCGCTTTAATACGTTTTTTACGAATCGACTCATCTTGCTCGTATTTTACGTATAGCTCATCAAATTTAGCTTGGTCTTCGAAGAATGCATCGTAAAGACCCGGTACGTCTGATGGGCTGAATAAAGTAATGTAGTCGTCTTTAATTAAACGGCTGTACATTAATTTGTTGAACTGTACACCGTAATCTAGATGACGAACACGGTTGTCATCAACACCACGGTTATTTTTAAGGACTAATAAGTTTTCAACTTCTAAATGCCACAGCGGGTAGAATAGGGTTGCTGCACCACCACGGACACCGCCTTGAGAACAGCTCTTAACCGCCGTTTGGAAGTGTTTATAAAATGGAATACACCCAGTATGGTATGCTTCACCGTTACGGATTGGGCTACCTAAAGCACGAATACGGCCCGCATTAATACCAATACCTGCACGTTGTGATACGTATTTTACAATCGCAGATGATGTCGCATTAATTGAATCAAGGCTATCACCACACTCAATCAGTACACATGAACTAAATTGACGCGTAGGTGTACGCACACCAGCCATAATAGGAGTCGGCAATGAAATTTTGAATGTCGAAACCGCGTCATAAAAGCGCTTGATGTAATCAAGGCGTGTTTCTCGAGGGTAGTCAGAGAATAAGCTCGCTGCCACTAAGATATATAAAAACTGCGCGCTTTCGTAAATTTCACCCGTTACACGGTTCTGTACTAGGTATTTCCCTTCAAGCTGCTTTACAGCGGCATAGCTGAAGTTTAGATCACGGTTATGATCAATATACGCATCTAACTCGTCAATTTCTTGCTCAGTGTAATCAACGAGTAAGTGTTGATCATAACGTTTGTCTTCAACCAGTTTTGTAATGTGGTCGTATAAACGCGGCGGCTCAAATTGACCATACGCTTTCTTACGTAAATGGAATACAGCTAAACGAGCAGCAAGGTATTGATAATCAGGGGTATCTTTAGAGATCTGATCGGCTGCTGCTTTAATGATAGTTTCGTGAATGTCGTCAGTACGAATGCCATCGTAAAATTGAATATGTGATTTCAATTCAACTTGTGACACAGACACATTATTTAGACCTTCGGCGGCCCAAGCGATGACGCGATGGATCTTATCTAGATCAAGTGACTCTTTACGGCCGTCACGTTTGCTTACAGATAGCTGTTGGTTCATAGTTTTGCCTGTATTCCTTGGGAAATTATATTTTTAGTGACAAAGGTATTCTTAATTATAATTATTATTAGCACCAGCATGAGTCAATTGAATAACATTTAGCCACAATATCTGGTGTTCTTTAAAACGCAGATCACAAGATAGTGTGGTCTGCGATCATTTGCAAGGGATAGAAATGCCCCATTTTGTGGATAACTATTGGATAAACGAATTGTGTTAGTGAGCATTAACCTTTGATCATTCATTGATGATGAAATTTGTAAAAATCAACTCAAGATCTACAAAAATTATCGTTTTTAAAAATAATTTCTGACTGTTTTTTTTATCAACAAAGTTTGCTTAAAACTCAACCCAATCACAATATATGGTGTTTTAACTTAAAACTAACACTATATATGGATAAATCCATCAGTTGGAGATTGCCAGTTAAAATCTGCGCCCCAGCTCAGTGCGGTATCCACACTTGGTATATAACCCCAAAGTGCAGTTGCACTGTACATATTGGCAGCTTTTGCTGCTTGTATGTCGCGTTCGGCATCACCTATGTATAAGCAACGCGTTGGATCAACATCGAGCATGTTTGCAGTATGAATAAGTGGCTCTGGCGATGGTTTAGCAACTGCTAAGGTATCACCACTCACGACAGCCATGGCATTAGCAAGGCTTGGGATAGCTTGCACCAATGGCTCGGTTAAAAAGCCGGGCTTATTGGTCATGATCCCCCATTTAATGCTGTTTTGCTCAAGTGAGGCGAGAAGTTGCTCAATGCCATTAAAGCACTTGCTATGAATCGCAATGTCTTCTGCATAATAGTCGAGCAGTTGCTGCCTTAATGCTAATTGTTCAACGTCGGGCCATTTATCACCAAAGCCGACCTCTAATAATGCATTGGCCCCATTTGACGCTGCTGGGCGATAAATGCTTTTATCAACAGGCGCGATATTCGCATCTGCTAATACGCGATTTAATGCGCCGCCAAGGTCATCCGCAGTATCGAGTAATGTGCCATCTAAATCAAAAATAAAGGCATCAAAAGCGATATCAGGATTACAACCAGCCATTAGGCAAGTTTCTCAAAATGAAGAATGTAATTAACACTCACATCGTCATTTAAACTGTATTGCTTAGAAAATGGATTATAGCTGAGGCCTGTGCTTGCTCTTACTTTTAAGCCTGCGTCTTCTGCCCATGCAATTAATTGGGCGGGTTTTATAAACTTTTTGTGGTCGTGCGTGCCTTCGGGCACCATTTTTAATAACTTTTCAGCACCCACAATGGCGTATAAATACGCTTTAGGTGTTTTATTTAATGTCGAAAAGAATACATCTGCGCCAGGTTTTGCAAGTTCAGCGACCGCACGAATGATAGAAGCAGGGTCTGGCACGTGCTCTAACATTTCCATACAGGTGATTACATCAAAGCGAGCAGGGTGCTCTTTAGCAAACTCTTCAGCCGGTACTTTCATGTAATCAACAGGGACACCGGTTTCTAAACTGTGTAACTTAGCAACGGTTAATGGCTCTTGACCCATATCGATGCCTGTTACTTTAGCTCCCATGCGTGCCATGCTTTCACTTAAAATGCCGCCACCACAGCCAACATCTAAGGTTTCTTTATCAAATAAGCCGCCAACTTTGTCGGCAACAAAATCCAAGCGAAGAGGATTTATTTCATGAAGAGGTTTGAACTCTCCGTCGCGGTCCCACCAACGTTCAGCGATGGCTTCAAACTTTGCAATTTCTGCATTATCTACATTTTGATGTTCGGTCATAAAAAACTTCCTCGTCAATCTGAGGCCATTATATAGGGGTAAATTAATAAATCGCAAAGATTTAGCGCCTGTAAATCTAAATTAATTGTGGTAGCATGGTCATGAAATAATAACTAAAGCTCTAAAGGCGGCGCTTTGCCTCTTTATGAGTCAATACTGAAGGAATGTGAAATCAAATGACTGATCTCGCCAATGAAATTCTGCCAGTCAATATTGAAGATGAATTAAAAAACTCCTACCTTGATTACGCAATGAGCGTAATTGTAGGACGTGCATTGCCAGACGTACGTGATGGTCTAAAACCTGTTCACCGTCGTGTTTTATTCGCAATGAACGAACTCAATAATGATTGGAATAAGCCTTACAAAAAATCAGCACGTGTTGTTGGTGATGTAATCGGTAAGTACCACCCACATGGCGACAGCGCGGTATATGACACCATCGTACGTATGGCGCAGCCTTTCTCATTACGCTATATGCTTGTTGATGGCCAAGGTAACTTTGGTTCAGTTGACGGTGACTCTGCGGCAGCAATGCGTTATACGGAAGTCCGTATGGCAAAAATGTCACATGAGCTATTAGCCGACCTCGAAAAAGAAACGGTTGATTACGTACCTAACTATGATGGTACGGAGCAAATTCCTGACGTATTACCGACGAAAGTACCTAACTTATTAGTGAATGGTTCATCGGGTATTGCGGTTGGTATGGCGACGAACATTCCGCCACATAACTTAACTGAAGTTATTAATGGGTGTTTGGCACTTATCCAAAACCCAGATATGACAATTGCTGATCTGATTGAATATATCCCAGGTCCAGATTTCCCTACAGCCGCGATCATTAATGGTAAGAAAGGCATAGAGCAAGCTTACCTAACGGGTCGTGGTAAAGTGTACATCCGCGCACGCGCAGAAATTGAAGTAGACGAAAAAACGGGTCGTGAAACGATCATCGTCCACGAAATTCCGTACCAAGTTAACAAAGCACGCTTGATTGAAAAAATCGCTGAACTTGTTAAAGACAAAAAAATTGAAGGCATTAGCGCACTCCGTGATGAATCAGATAAAGACGGTATGCGTATCGTTATCGAGATTAAACGTGGTGATGTAGGCGAAGTTATTCTGAATAACCTTTATGCACAAACACAGTTACAAACCGTGTTTGGTATGAATATGGTTGCACTTGATAACAACCAGCCTAAGTGTTTCAACTTAAAAGAAATGCTTGAAGCATTTATCATTCACCGCCGCGAAGTAGTCACCCGTCGTACGGTATTTGATTTACGTAAAGCCCGTGACCGTGCCCATACGCTTGAAGGCTTAGCGATTGCCCTTGCGAATATCGACCCAATCATTGAGTTAATTCGTAAATCACCAACGCCTGCTGAAGCAAAAGCAGCCTTAACAGCAAGGTCTTGGGAACTAGGCACTGTTAAAGCCATGCTTGAAAAAGCCGGTGAAGAAAATGTAGCGCGTCCAGATTGGCTAGCACCAGAGCTAGGTATTCGTGATGGTGAGTACTATTTATCTGAGCAACAAGCACAGGCGATCCTTGACCTACGTTTACACAAATTAACGGGTCTTGAGCATGAGAAGATCTTAGACGAGTACCAAACACTACTCGATCTTATTGCTGAACTACTTTATATCCTTTCAACCCCAGATCGCCTTATGGAAGTTATTCGCGACGAACTAGTTGAAATTAAAGAACAATATGGCGACGAACGCCGTACAGAAATCAGTGCAGCAGCTCACGATATCAGCCTTGAAGACTTAATTAATGAAGAAGACGTTGTCGTAACGCTTTCTCATGAAGGGTATGTGAAGTATCAGCCATTATCAGACTACGAAGCACAACGTCGTGGTGGTAAAGGTAAATCAGCAACGAAGATGAAAGATGAAGATTTCATTGAACGTCTCCTTGTTGCAAATACACACGATACGATTCTGTGTTTCTCGACTGCTGGTCGTTTATACTGGCTGAAAGTATACCAATTACCACTTGCCAGCCGTGCAGCGCGTGGTAAGCCAATTGTGAACTTACTGCCGCTTGAAGCTGACGAACGTATCACTGCAATTCTACCTGTACGTGAGTACGAAGAAGATAAATACATCTTCATGGCTACAGCATTTGGTACAGTTAAGAAAACACCATTAACAGCTTATAGCCGTCAACGTGCAAGCGGTATCATTGCGGTCAACCTAAATGAAGGCGATAGCCTAATTGGTGTTGATATCACTGATGGTACAAACGAAATCATGCTATTCACAGACGCAGGCAAGGTAGTACGCTTTAAAGAAGCGGAAGAGTCGACCGTCGTTGATGAAAATGGCAATCCGGTACTTGATGAAGAGGGTAACCCTGAAATCCGCTTCAAAGGTGTACGCCCAATGGGTCGTACTGCAACCGGTGTGCGTGGTATTAAGATGGCAGACGACCAACGCGTTGTGTCGTTAATTGTGCCTAAGACAGACGGTGCAATCCTCACCGTGACTGAAAATGGTTATGGTAAGCGTACAGCACTTGCCGATTACCCATCGAAGAGCCGTGCAACACAAGGTGTTGTATCAATCAAAGTAAGCGAGCGTAATGGCGCAGTGGTTGGTGCAGTACAAGTTGATGAAAACGACGAAATCATGATTATCTCTAATCGCGGTACGCTTGTTCGTACTCGTGTTAATGAGGTTTCTACGGTTGGTCGTAATACGCAGGGCGTTATTTTGATACGAACTATTGACGAAGAGCAAGTAGTTGGTTTACAACGTATCGAAGAAATCGAAGTTGATGAGCTTGAAGCCATCGAAGGCGAGGGCGTTGAAGTAGTCGATACACATACTGAAGAAACGGTTGATAACCCACCTTCAGAGTAACATTGATTTAAAAAGCGGCTTCGGCCGCTTTTTTTATCCGCACTATAATTACTGGAATGAGGCAAAGTAATGACTAAATATAATTTTTGTGCAGGACCGGCAATGTTACCGCCGGCAGTAATGCAAAAAGCACAAAAAGAATTTATAGATTGGCAAGGTTTAGGCGTATCTGTGATGGAAATCAGCCATCGTAGTAGCGACTTTTTAGAGCTTACAGCAAAATGTGAAGCAAGCTTACGCCGTCTAATGAATATCAGTGACGAATTTGAAGTTTTATTCATGCACGGCGGTGGCCGAGGCCAATTTAGTGCTGTACCACTAAATTTGCATTTAGCAGATAAGCCCGCGGTGTATTGTGAAAACGGTGTGTGGTCAAAAGGCGCGACACAAGAAGCCGAAAAGTTCACCGCAGTGACAAGTATTAATGTTCGTAATGACGAGCAGCAAAATGGCCAGTTTTCAATTAAACCAGCGACAAGCTGGGAATTACCAGCTGATGCGTCATACATTCACTATTGCCCAAATGAAACGGTTGATGGTATTGAGATTTTTGACGTGCCTTCACACCCATCTGCGCCAATAGTCGCCGATATGTCATCAACAATTTTGTCACGCGAAATTGACGTAAACCAGTTCGATGTCATTTATGCAGGCGCACAAAAGAACATCGGCCCATCGGGTTTAGCAATTGTTATTATTCGTAAAACGTTGCTTGAGCGCGAAGGTCTCGAAAAACCAGGTATTCTTGATTACGCATTAGAAGCAAAGCAAGGCAGCATGTACAACACGCCACCGACATTTGCATGGTACTTAGCAGCAGAAGTGTTTGAATGGTTAGAAGCAAACGGTGGCGTAAAAGCCATGGAAGAGCAAAATATTGCCAAAGCAGAATTGCTGTATAACTTTATCGACAATTCAGAATTTTATAATAATAAAGTTGCTAAGCATTGCCGATCGCGTATGAACGTACCATTTTGGTTAAACGATGAATCGCTTAATGACCAGTTTATTAAAGAATCGAAAGAAGCGGGTTTACTGGCGCTTGAAGGCCACCGCATTGTAGGTGGTATGCGCGCAAGTATTTATAACGCAATGCCACTTGCTGGTGTACAAGCCTTGGTTGATTTTATGGACAAATTCGCCAAGGAGAATAGCTAATATGGAACAGCTTCGTCTTGAACCTATCTCAAAGGTAAATGGCAGTGTCACGCTGCCGGGCTCAAAGAGCTTATCAAATCGTATTTTACTTTTGGCGGCGCTTGCACAGGGCGCCACGGTCGTTGAAAATTTGCTAGACAGTGATGATATTCGTCATATGTTAGGCGCACTTAAGCTATTGGGTGTGAATGTTACCTTAAATGACGATAAAACCGTTGCGACCGTTGAAGGTGTAGCAGGTAAATTCTTAACACCTAGCGAGCCGTTATTTCTCGGCAATGCTGGCACTGCTTATCGGCCTTTAACAGCGGTTCTTGCCGCTGTAGAGGGCGAGTATGAGCTTGTCGGTGAGCCACGTATGGAAGAGCGTCCTATAGGACATTTAGTAGATGCTCTGCATGCGCTGGGTGGTGATGTTGAATATTTAAAACATAAAGACTATCCACCACTGGCCATTAAAGGCGGTAAAATTAATGGCGGCCAAGTTGAAATTGACGGCAGTATATCTAGTCAGTTTTTAACAGCTTTATTAATGGCAGCGCCATTATTTAATGGTGATACAGAAATCCGTATTAAAGGTACGTTAGTATCAAAACCTTATATTGATATTACCTTAGATGTTATGCAGCGTTTTGGTGTGTTAGTTAAACACGACAACTACGAAGTATTTTATGTAAAAGGGTGCCAACAATACCAAGCACTAGAGCGCATTATGGTCGAAGGTGATGCATCGAGCGCATCATACTTTGTTGCAGCTGCCGCAATAGCGGGTGGTGAAATAGAAATTAATGGTGTTGGTGCTGCGTCTGTTCAAGGTGACATTGGCTTTGCTAAAGTGATGGAACAAGTGGGCGCTAAGATTGATTGGTACGATGAAAAGCTGGTTGTACGTAAAGGTGAACTTAACGCGGTTGATATCGACGCAAACGCTATTCCTGATGCGGCCATGACACTGGCCACTGTTGCGTTATTCGCAAAAGGTACAACTGCAATCCGCAATATCTATAACTGGCGTGTAAAAGAAACAGACCGCTTGTACGCCATGGCGACAGAACTTCGTAAAGTGGGCGCTGAGGTAGTCGAAGGTGAAGATTTCATCGAAATTACACCGCCAAAAACATTTAATGATGTAGCGATAGATACATACAATGATCACCGTATTGCCATGTGCTTTGCGATGGTGGCCGTTGGCGGTAAGCCAATAACCATTAATGATCCTAAGTGTACATATAAAACTTTTCCAACGTTTTTCAAGGTACTAGAGTCTGTCTCAAGTCAATAAAACAGAAGAAAATATAAAAAGTTACATTCAAAGTGCGGATCTATTACGAGAACTGACGTATAATGTTGCGGTTTTATTTTGGTGTGCATTGCAGGAGGTTATAAATGCAGGCGTTATTAATGCCCGTAATCACCATTGATGGCCCAAGTGGTTCAGGTAAAGGAACTGTTTGTCGCTTGTTAGCCGAGAAATTAGGTTGGGATGTATTAGACAGCGGGGCGATTTATCGTGTGCTGTCACTTGCTGCACTTCATCATCAAATTGAATTAGACAATGAAGATGCATTAGTGCCACTGGCTGCAAACTTAGATGTACAGTTTTTGGTAGATAGCCAAACACACACGTCTAAAATTGTACTAGAAGGCGAAGACGTCACAACAACAATTCGCAACGAAGAAGTTGGTGCTGCAGCCTCAAAAGTCGCTGCTTTACCACGCGTAAGAGAAGCATTATTGCGTCGTCAACGCGCGTTTCGTACTGAAAGCGGATTAATTGCAGATGGTCGCGATATGGGCACGGTTGTGTTCCCAGACGCGCCATTAAAAATATATTTAACAGCGACTGCTGAGGAGCGTGCGCGTCGTCGCTTTGCTGAGTTGAACGATCGTGGACTAGATGTTACACTAAGTGGTCTACTTGAGGACATAAAAGCACGCGATCACCGTGATATGACACGTGAAGTTGCGCCGCTTGTGCCTGCAAAAGATGCCATTGAAATCGATACTAGCGAGTTCAATGCAATGCAAGTGTTTGATAAAGTTATTACTTTAGTCGACGAAGCCGTACTTGCGGGTAAGCTCCCTAAAGCTAAAAAGTAAATTTTTTAATGTGCCGGCAGGATGCCAGCGCTATTTTAACAACCCCATGCAGCATGGTTGCTAATTGGTTATTTAATTATTTAGAGACGTATAATGTCAGAAAATTTTGCGCAGTTATTTGAAGAAAGCCTAAAGGGTTTTGAAGCAGAGCAAGGCTCTATCGTTAAAGGTACAGTTATCTCAATCGAGAACAACATCGTACTTGTTGATGCTGGTCTTAAATCTGAGAGTGCAATCCCTGCTGAGCAATTCAAAAATGCTGCTGGTGAACTAGAAGTTGCTGTTGGCGACGAAGTAGATGTTGCGTTAGATGCAATCGAAGACGGTTTCGGTGAAACTATCCTTTCTCGTGAGAAAGCGAAGCGTCACGAAGCGTGGATCCGCTTAGAAAAAGCATGTGAAGAGCAAGAAACTGTTACTGGTGTTATCAACGGTAAAGTTAAAGGCGGTTTCACTGTTGAAGTTGATTCAATCCGTGCTTTCCTACCTGGTTCACTTGTTGATGTTCGTCCAGTACGTGACACAACTCACCTTGAAGGTAAAGAGCTTGAGTTCAAAGTAATCAAGCTTGACCAAAAACGTAACAACGTTGTTGTTTCTCGCCGTGCAGTTATCGAATCAGAAAACTCACAAGAGCGTGAAGAACTTCTTGCTAACCTTGTTGAAGGTCAAGAAGTTAAAGGTATCGTTAAGAACCTTACTGACTACGGTGCGTTCGTTGACCTTGGTGGTGTTGACGGTCTACTACACATCACAGACATGGCGTGGAAGCGTGTTAAGCACCCTTCAGAAATCGTTAATGTTGGCGACGAAATCGCAGTTAAAGTTCTTAAATTCGACAAAGATAAAACTCGTGTATCTCTAGGTCTTAAACAACTTGGCGAAGATCCATGGGCAGCTATCGCTGGTCGTTACCCAGAAGGTTCTAAGCTTTCTGGTCGTGTTACTAACCTTACAGATTACGGCTGTTTCGTTGAAATCGAAGAAGGCGTTGAAGGTCTAGTACACGTTTCTGAAATGGATTGGACTAACAAGAACATCCACCCTTCAAAAGTTGTTTCACTAGGTGACACTGTTGAAGTTATGGTTCTTGAAATCGACGAAGAGCGTCGTCGTATTTCTCTTGGTCTTAAGCAATGTATTGCTAACCCATGGCAAGAATTTGCTCGTCTACAAAACAAAGGCGACCAAGTTACTGGTAAGATCAAATCAATCACTGACTTCGGTATCTTCATCGGTCTTGAAGGCGGTATTGACGGTCTTGTTCACCTTTCAGACATTTCTTGGAACACACCAGGCGAAGAAGCTGTACGTGAATTCAAGAAAGGCGACGAAATCACTGCTATCGTATTGCAAGTTGACCCAGAGCGTGAGCGTATCTCTCTAGGCGTTAAGCAAATCGAAGCTGACCCTTTCAATAACTACCTGGACGCAAACAAAAAAGGTGCTATTGTTAAAGGTAAAGTGACTGAAGTTGATGCGAAAGGCGCAACTGTTGAGCTAATCGAAGGCGTTGAAGGTTACATCCGTGTAGCTGATATCGCTCAAGAGCGCGTTGAAGATGCTACTACTGTAGTTTCTGCAGGCGACGAAATCGAAGCGAAATACGTTGGTGTTGATCGTAAGAACCGCACTTTAAGCTTATCTGTTAAAGCTCTTTTCGAAGCAGAAGAGAAAGAAGTACTAGAGAAGCTTAAGAAAGAAGAGCCAGCGTTTGAAAACGCAATGGCTGCAGCATTCAAAAATGCTCAAAAAGACTAATCTATAGTCTTTAATTGGAAGGGCAGTTTTGCCCTTCCTTTATCTCTTTTTAAGGAAACGTTATGACTAAGTCAGAATTGATAGAACAACTAGCTGAACAACACGCACACATTCCAGTGAAAGATGTTGAAAATGCCGTTAAAGAAATTCTTGAACAAATGGCCGGTTCATTATCTAGCTCAGATCGTATCGAGATCCGTGGCTTTGGAAGTTTCTCATTGCATTATCGTTCTCCGCGCACAGGTCGTAATCCAAAGACTGGCGAAACAGTTGAGCTAGACGGTAAGCACGTACCACATTTTAAACCAGGTAAAGAATTACGTGACCGCGTAAATGCGAGTATTGCCTAGTTTTATACAGGAGTAGTTACTTGTTTAGGGTATTAAAAATTGTATTAATAGCGCTGTGCTTATTTATTGCATTTGTACTTGGTTCACAAAATCCACAACTTGTGCAAATCAATTATTTAATTGCCAGTAATACGTTGCCCTTAGCTGTTGTAATAAGTATCTGCTTTATTTTAGGTGTCGCCATTGGTTGTTTTATAAGCTTTACACTGTTTTCGCAGTTAAAGTGGCAAAATTATCGCTTAAAGAAAAAGTTAGCGCCTGAAAAAAACAATAAAAAGCTTGTTGCTAATAAAGACACCTAATCAT
Source organism: Pseudoalteromonas sp. PAB 2.2 (assembly GCF_001938575.1). NCBI lineage: Bacteria > Pseudomonadati > Pseudomonadota > Gammaproteobacteria > Alteromonadales > Pseudoalteromonadaceae > Pseudoalteromonas > Pseudoalteromonas sp. PAB 2.2. The sequence goes on along the minus strand of NZ_LYPI01000008.1, from coordinate 346,872 downwards.
GATTGAGCTTCTGTTTTTACTTTTACCCGTTGCAGCCGGTTACGGCTGGATAATGGGTAAAAACAGTGCTAAAAACCAAGCTCATCAGCTTAATCGCCAAATCACCTCTGAATATTCTAAAGGCTTAAAGTTTCTCTTAGACAGAGAAGAAGACCAAGGCTTAGAACACTTAATTAATCTTCTTGAAGTTGCAGCAGACTCCGTTGAACACTATTCAACATTGGCGACCATGTTTCGCCGTCGTGGCGAGTTAGACCGTGCAATTAAAATTCATGAGCTGTTATTAAAACACCCCAGTTTAGATGAACAACAAGCAGCCACCAGCCGTTTAGAGCTTGCCGAAGATTATATTATGGCAGGGCTGTTAGATGGTGCGGAAGAGCATTTAGTCTGGCTTGTGAAAGCCGGATACAAAGAAGCCTTAGAGCCTATTATTAACCTATATTCGCAAACGCGAGAGTGGGATAAAGGCATTAACATGTACGAGGCGCACAGTGAGCTATTTACAAAACCACAGCATGTTAAAGCCATTGCTAATTTTTATTGTGAAGCCGCTTTACAAGACAACGATACACAAATTATGCGCAAGGCGATTAGCTTAAACCACAAAGCTATTCGCCCTTTGTATGAGCTCGGCCACAGCGCTTTTACCAAAGAAGATTATGTGAAAGCAATTTACTATTGGCGTGAGCTAATTAGCCAGTTTACCTTTTTTGCCCCTGTGTTTATTGAAGAGCTGGCAATGAGTTATGACAAACTTAACTTAACGCATCAATTTCATGATTTACTGAATGAACTGCTCGAAAAAGGGGGAGTATTAATAAAAATAAAGCATTGCCAAGCACTCCTTGAACAAGGGCATATTGAGCAAGCCATTAAATTTTTAACCGACAGTTTAAAGCGCCATCCCACGATCCGTGGCTTTAGCTTTTTATTACAACTGCTCGCGAAACAAAATAACGATATTAAAGATGTACTAGATCAAATTGATAAATTGGTTACCTCTTATATCGCAACCAAACCTGATTTTCAGTGTCAGCATTGTGGCTTTACCAGTCATACCATTTATTGGGTGTGTCCATCTTGTAAACACTGGGAAACAATTGTTCCAAGCCGTGGCATAGACGGTTTTTAATTCATATTAGTCCATTAGTTTTTTAGGAAAGTTATGTCTGTCGAAGATTCAAAAAAAGTATTAATTGCCCTTGATTATGACGATCAACAAACAGCGCTTACGTTTGTAAAGCAATTATCGCCTGAAACGTGTCGCCTTAAAGTAGGCAAAGAAATGTTCACGTATTTTGGCCCTAGCTTTGTAAAAGAACTAATAGATCTTGGGTTTGATGTTTTCTTAGACCTGAAATTTCATGATATTCCAAACACCGTTGCAAAAGCTGTTACAGCAGCTGCAAAAATGGGTGTATGGATGGTTAACGTGCATGCTTCTGGCGGCGTTGAAATGATGACCAAAGCAAAGCAAGCATTAGAGCAGTTTGGTGATGACGCACCATTATTGATTGCAGTAACAGTATTAACCAGCATGGATGCCGCCGAACTTACTCGCTTAGGTGTAGATAAAACACCTGAAGAGCAGGTTATCTACCTAGCAAAACTAGCTAAAGAATCAGGCCTTGATGGGGTAGTGTGCTCAGCGCAAGAAGCGAAAAAGTTAAAAGCAGAGCTAGGCGCAGACTTTAAACTGGTTACACCAGGTATTCGCCCTGCAGGTAGCGATGCTGGTGACCAAAAACGCATTATGACACCAAAGCAAGCTGTTGAAGATGGCAGCGATTATTTAGTCGTTGGCCGCCCAATCACCCAATCTGCAGACCCAGTGGCAACACTAAAAGAAATTAATGACTCGCTAAAATAACCTGCGTTATTTAATCTGAATGAATAAAGAGCAAAGTTTTTACTTTGCTCTTTTTGTTTAAGGGCTTAATTATCAGGGGGATATTTGCTTACAGTTTGTGCAAAGTAAATACATGCCTAATAAAAACCATGCATTTATTGATTTCATGAAATAAAAGTTGCTTAAGAGTTAGCCTAACTCATAAATAGTGACTTTACTCAGCTATTGGCTCACTTCATTTCAAAATTATTCAGTCTTGCTCTTAAACTCCAAAGTCTCCGATGATATTAGCCTTTAATTACTATTGCGTGCTATATACACGCATGCGACCATGCAGAATTAACAAGTAGTGTACGTCTACTTTAAACTACACATGAACAACAAAAATGAACAAACACCTCGGCAGAAACAACAAACAAAGAGTAGAAAATTTTCTACTCTTTTATGTTATTCGTAGTCTGAAGCGTAAGTATCTTCGTAAGAGTGAGAGTAAAACTCAAATAGGTTGCCAAATGGGTCTTCTAGGTAAACCATTTGCGCTTGCTTTAGTTCATCTTCAGGATGATAACGGTGGATATCCATGCGAACTCTGCCACCATACTCTTCAACACGTTTAATTGCTGTTTCAAACTGCTCCTTTGGCAACTGTAAACAGAAATGGAAGATACCAAGGCGCGAGAAATCAACGTTGTGGCGCTCTTCGCGATCAACCATTTCAAACAGCTCAACACCGATACCATCAGTAGTTACTAAGTGAGCAATATTAAAACTTTTGAAGCCTTCACCGAATACCGCAATACACATGCGACCGATTGCTGATTTTCGCTCTTCTATAACTCTGGTGTTATTCATTACAATTCTAAGGCCTAGCGCTTTAGTGTAGAACTCAACCGCTTTGTCCATATCGCCAACCATAATACCAACATGATTCATTTTCATAATTTTCTCCTAGGTGTTGCTGAAATATAAAACCTAATTAATGAGTAAATTATATGAATGCTTATTGATAAAATGAAATTATTGATTATTATTAAAATGATAATTGAAAGTTATGAAAGGGTGGTATGCTAAATCCTGTTTGGTTAGAAACGTTTATAACGCTTGTTGATGTTGGGCACTTTACACAAACCGCCGAAAAACTTTATATGACTCAACCGGGAGTTAGCCAGCACATCAACAAACTCGAAGAGGCGTGTGGATGTAAGTTAATTAAAAGAGAGAAGAAGTCATTTTCAATTACTGAGCAAGGCCGGTTGGTTTACAACCATGCGAAAGCGTTAATAAGGAATGAAAAGTTTCTCTTTGAGCAACTAAGCTTTGATGACCCTTTATCAGGAGAATGCACCTTAGCATGCTCTGGCTCAGTGGCGTTACTACTTTACCCAAAGTTATTACCACTTCAAAATCAACATCCTAACATTCACATTAATATTAAAGCAGCCCCTAATCATCAAATTTTGGCTGATATTAAAAACGGACATATTGACCAAGGAATTGTGACCAATATACCCAATGAAAGTTTCTTTGATTTTGAAGAGCTTGGCAAAGAAGAGCTGTGTTTGATTTTGCCCCAAAAAGCTAATGTTAATAATAGCTGGGAGCTTTTATTTTCAGAGTTAGGGCTAATCAATCATCCAGATGCCGAACATTATTTGTCTATGTATTTTAAGCAATCATTAGAACAAGAATTAACACAACTAGATGTTAGCAAAATTCCTGTCGTCGGTTCAATTAACCAAATTAGCCAAATCTTAGAACCAATCGCTCAAGGCATTGGCTTTACCGTATTACCCAAAAGTGCCGTTGACAGCTTTTATCTCCCTAAACGTTTAAAGGTTTTCAAACCTAAACAACCAGTAATAGAAAGTTTATATTTGGTCTGTAAAAAAAACAGAGTATTACCTGCTCGTTATAATACCTTTAATTCAATCATTCGGCAGACATGGGCTTAGGTTCGCTATTCACTCAAAGCCAACCCATAGAGCATTTACTCAGTGGTTTTTTGGACAAAAACGTTTTAGGTCGTCGGCTATTAGGTTAATTTGGCACAAGAATTTCTATGGGCTAATGCTCCAATCAAAGGCAACAAAATAGCGGGTTTAAATTAGCGACGAAGGAGCAAAACCAGCTGTTTATTGTCCTTTGAATTGATTTGTAAAGTGCCGTTACTACTGCTTTAAGGTTATCATTTCCTTTGCTACCAGTGCAGCTGAAGGCAAAAACATTGTTGAGACAATACGTTGATCTGCGATCACTGCGTGTTTATCTTTTAGTGTTTCCTTATTTAGAGCAATAGCACCATTCTTATTAAGTTGACTTTCAATAAGAAAAGGCAAAAGTGTTCCTTGCTTTGCCCATGACTTAGATGTTTCAGTGGAGTTAGGAAATCCTGCTATTTTTTTCCCTTTCACCAAAAACTCTCCGTTAGATAATGTCACGTTCGCAATACCTGCTGAACCATGACCACCAACACCTACCATACCGCCTGACTCATATATGTTACTAATAATGGACTGGATTTTTTTGTTATCTGCAACGTCAAACATTACACCGTAGCCACCACCAATGAATACTCCCCAATAGTTATTTGGGTCAATTTCAGAAGGTTTAAATGAACTATTTGCTTTCTCTAAGAAGCCTTCATATTTGATTGTGTAACTACTTATCCCCAAAGGATCCATCATGAATTTAACTTCACCACCATGAGGTGATACAAAGTCAACTTCAAAGCCATGACTTACAAAAATGTGATACGGAGGCGCAAATTCCCATAAATTATTCCTTGCGTCATGCTTTTCAGGATCTCCCATTTCTACCATATTAGATACCACCATTAGTATTTTTTTTGTAGGCTCTGCAATAGCATTTGTGGTAAACAAGGCAGCTGTTAGTATAATAGTGATTAAGAATTTCATAGTTTTCCTTTATAAATAACTAAAATCATTCTTTAGACGAGGCAGGTGACTAAAAGGTTTAAATGCTGAATTTATCTGCTGCTTGCGGTTGTTATATGCAAATTTACCTGACAAGCTCTAAAACCTCTTCACCGTCAAAACTAACTGTTAATTGATTGCAACTTTTTAAGGCAATCTGAACATCGACAAATGAATCTTCTGCTGAACTATACATCTGCGCATTCCATAATAAAGAATTTGATGTTGGTTTTAGGGCTTCTAAAACAGCTAATCCGACTGCTTTCGGATTGTTGTCATGGGAATAGACAGTAACTTCAGCTTCATTTAAGTTAACTAGTAGTTTTGCGGGCTTGGCTGAGTGATCCCAAACACCCGAAATATCACATTTATTTTTGGCCTGAACAGAGAAAATTGAGACTACCAGAATAGAACTAAAAACTAAGCATGAATATCCTTTGCATACTAACGTCTTGCTAAGAGGCGAAAAATTGTTGGCTAAAATTAGCGACGAAGGAGCAAACAGCCAACTGTTTTTTGTCCTTTTGAGCAACTTGTTATGTGAATTCGTGCACAACACAATATTTACTTATATTTCCAATTTTTAATAAGTATTCTGGGTATGGCTGAACTCGTATTACTTTCTTGGGCTCCGCCATATCTATTTCATGTTTAGTATTACCAAAGTTTAAAGCATTTAATTTAGAAAAGGCAAAACGAAACTCATTTTGAGGAGAAAAATATTCTAATTTTCTGAATATAATTTTCTCTGGAAAAGCCCAAATAGTAACGGGAGGATCACTTTCATGGTAATAATTAATATCGCCAACTATTAGTTTATTGGGTTTTATACTTTTTCTTCTCTCAACTGCTTTACGAATCCCATTTATAATTTTTCCTATATCAATAAACTCGATACAAACATTGCTTTTAAACTCTTTTGCTAGTTCAGCACTTAACTCAGTACTAGTCGAGAATATGAAAATATTCTCTGAATCAACCATGGATTTATAAGTCCAAATTTCCTGTAGAAAGATTATTAATTTCTAATCCGTCTTTCCCGTTATATTTATTAATACCTTCAAATTTATCTCCCCGAATTTCGGAATCTTCATAATCTTGAAAGTACGAAAGTGACCTAAATAAGAATGCACCGTCATTTAAGACGCTATCTAAGTACTCTCGAGGTAAATACTTGTAGAGTTTCATAGGCAGTCCAGATTGATTCACATAACAATTTAATAGTGCGCAAATCGCGTATATTTCTACCACACAACTACTCACTTTTATCATTACTACATTTTTATCAAATTAGCTAACCTTTTGCTAGCTAACAAAATATTTTTAGTTTGGTAAAGTGGTCTGATGACAAATATGCGCTAATTGCTCATTTTCCTGAATATAGGGGAAAGTTGTAAATTCTGAATATCAAAATGTATCAAAAGAAAATATTCAATGTCCGCTCATAGCAGACTTTTAAAGCAATTACGGTAACTCATCTAGGGACATTATAGTGTTAGAAAATTTACCGCGCCTATTTGTTACAGCTATCAAAACCAATAAAAAAAGAGTAAAGCTTTCACTTTACTCTTTTCATATATCAATAATCTTGTTAGCTCGTAGCTCGTAGCTCGTAGCTCGTAGCTCGTAGCTCGTAGCTCGTAGCTCGTAGCTCGTAGCTCGTAGCTCGTAGCTCGTAGCTCGTAGCTCGTAGCTTATTTCAACCTAATCGACGTGGCTTCAATATCAATCAAACCTTGTTTAAACAAACCGCCGATGGCTTTTTTGTAGTTTGCTTTACTGGTCGAAAAGGTTTTTCTAATTGCTTCTGGGTCAGATTTGTCACCTAGGTGTAAAATACCGCCTTCGGCTTTTAATTTATCTAGAATTTTTTCGCTAAGGTCGTTTACTTTACCCATGCCTGGTTTTTCGAGTAGTACGTCAATCTTTCCATCTTCACGTACTTTTTGAATGTAACCAGTTAAGCGTTGGCCAACGAATAACTTTTTGAATACTGTGTTGTAATACACCACACCAATGTGTGCTTCGTTAACCAGTACTTTGTAACCTAGGTCTGTTTTGCCCGCAACGATTAACTCAACTTCTTCCATTGGTGCATAGTTAGGCTCATCTTTTGATAAAAACTTATTAAAGTTACTTGATGCACAAATACGCTGACTGGCGTTATCTAGGTATAAGCGTACTAAATACGAAAAGCCTTCTTTCATTTTTGGCTTTTGTTCGTTGTATGGTGCAAGCACATCTTTCTCTAAGCCCCAGTCCATAAATGCACCGGTGTTATTAATTGCTTTGACGCGCAATAGGGCGTATTCACCAACTTGAGCAAGTGGCTTTTTAGTGGTACCAGTCGGGTGGCCAGCATGATCAAGGTAAATGAATACTTGAACACTGTCGCCAGCTTCAATTTCGTATTCAATTTCTTTGCTAGGTAAAAACACTTCACCTAAATCGCGGCCATCTAAATAGGCGCCTTCGTTTGATATTTCGTTAACGAATAATGTTTGGGTAGTTCCAAGAATGCTCATTATTATTCCTGTTCTGGTTTTTTCTTACGACGCATAGGTGAAAAACCATCCACATCAATAGGGGGTTTAACTGGCGCTTTTGGTTTTTTAGGAGCGGCTTTACGTTTAGGTTTTACTGGTTTTGCAGATATTTTTTCTTCTGCTTTTTTCCAAACAGTATCCGCTTTTTTCTCGCGTAGGCCTTTAAATTTACCTACTAAGCCCTCGACGGTGAAAAAGCTAAGTTCATCATTTAAGAATGCTTTAATTGCTTTATAGCTAGGCCAGTCTTTTGGACCGACAAGCGATATTGCAGTGCCTTTAAAACCGGCGCGTCCTGTACGACCAATACGGTGAACGTATTCTTCGGCATGTTTAGGTAAATCAAAATTAATGACGTGAGTAACACTTAATAAATCAAGGCCACGTGATGCGACGTCGGTGGTAATTAATATTTTAAAATTCTCACGACTGAAAGCATCCATGATCTCCAAACGTTTTGTTTGCGTTAAATCGCCAGCAAGCGCTTGCGCTTTAAAGCCTTTATCATTTAGCCATTGGCTTAAACGTTGGGTGTCGGCGCGGGTTGCAGTAAAGATAATGCACTGGCCAACATCGTCTTGTTTTACAAAGTGCTCAAGTAGGGCTTCTTTGTGATCAAGGTGATCCGCTAAATAAAGCTTTTGCGTTATGTCGCTGTGCTGCTCGTTAGAGGCACTTAATAAAATTTGTTTTGGCGAGCGCAGTAAGTTACGTGATAGAGCATCTACCTGTGCATGATCTAGCGTCGCCGAAAATAATAAAGTTTGACGTAAACGATGATCGGCAAGTTCGTTGATCATTTTAACTTGCTCGGTAAAGCCTAAATCTAAAATACGGTCTGCTTCATCGAAAATGAGTAATTCAAGGCCCGAAAGCTGCAATGAGCGTTGCCCTAAATGGTCAGCAAGACGACCCGGTGTGCCCACAACAAAATGAGGGTCTTTACGAAGCGCCTTAATTTGGTCGTTAAAGTTTTCACCACCTAAAATTTTCACCGCGCTTATATTTGTGCCAGCAATTAGTAGCCTAAGTTGGCTATAAACTTGAGTAGCCAGCTCGCGAGTAGGGGCCACTATTAAAACGCGAGGATCTCGTTTACTGAGTGCTTTTTGTTTCATTACGCGCTGTACAGCGGGTAATAAGAACGCCAGCGTTTTGCCCGACCCTGTTTTTGACTGTGCAAAAATGTCATGGCCCGCGATAGCTGTTGGTACCGCGTGAGCTTGAATATCGGTGGGCTGGGTGATGCCTTGATGCGCAAGTTGTTTTTCGAGGCGTGTATCAATCCCAAGTTCAGTAAAATGCAATGCTTAATCTCCGATGAGCAAAATTAGTAAATCGTGTTTATTATAACGTACTTGCCATAGTTGGAGACAGTAAAAACACAGCTATTTCGTTAGAGTTTTTGCAATTAGCGTTAATTCGCGTAAAATACGCGCCCTCAATGCGCCGGATTTGCGATTCGGTTAACGCCAATTATGGCATTTAAAGCAAAAGGTAACCTATGACTGCTGTACATAAAGACAATGTAACCAGCGAACACTTCGTTGTGTGCGCACTCTACAAATTTGTAGCCCTTCCAGATTTTGAAGCAATTCGCCAACCATTACTTAATGTGATGGAAGAAAACGAAGTACGCGGTACCTTGTTATTAGCGGCTGAAGGTATTAACGGTACGGTGTCTGCAAAGCGAGAAGGTATCGACAATCTACTTGCATGGTTAGATGCACAACCAAACCTAGACAACATTGTGACTAAAGAGTCATACGACGATGAATGTCCGTTTTACCGCACTAAGGTTAAACTGAAAAAAGAAATCGTAACCATGGGTGTTGAAGGTATCGACCCGCGTGAAGTAGTGGGTACATACGTAAAACCAGCTGACTGGAATGCATTAATTTCAGACCCTGAAGTGATCTTAATCGATACGCGTAATGATTACGAAATCGAAATTGGTACTTTCCAAAACGCGGTCGATCCACGAACTAAAACGTTCCGTGAATTCCCTGCGTGGGCTAAAGAAAACCTTGACCCTGAAAAGCACAAAAAAGTGGCTATGTTCTGTACGGGTGGTATCCGTTGTGAAAAATCAACGGCGTATATGAAAGAACAAGGTTTCGACGAAGTTTTCCATTTAGAAGGCGGTATTCTTAAGTACTTAGAAGAAGTACCAAAAGAAGAAACCATGTGGGAAGGTGAATGTTTTGTATTTGATAACCGTGTAGCGGTTAATCACGACTTACAAAAAGGTTCATACGACCAATGTCATGCGTGCCGTATGCCTATCACAGAAGACGAAAAGTTAAAGCCAGAATACATGGAAGGTGTATCGTGCCATCACTGTCACGACAGCCTAACAGAAGAGCAGCGTGCTCGTTTTGCTGAACGTCAAAAGCAAATCGAATTAGCACAAGCTCGTGGCGAAGGCCACATTGGTAACGAAGCTCAAGAAGTACTTCGTAAACGTAAAGAAGCTAAAAAAGCGCAAAAAGAAGCACAGCGCCAACAATAAGCTTCCACTTCTAATGCATAATATACAAGCCTCAGCATAGTCTGGGGCTTTTTTATGACCTAAACATTATTTGCCACTCATACAGCTAATTAATGTCAGTAAGTGGCTAAATGTCACCGTGATAACACACCCCATTTAACGACTAAATAGGTGCACTGTTTTACATCGCTTTCGATAGGATTTATTACCTTGAAGCAGAGCACTTGAATATAAGTACAGGTATTATTAATTTCGCCTCATCATTTTGTTTATTAAACGAAGTCTTGTTTTTATTGATCACAAAGCTGTTACACTTCGTAACAATTAAAACGATTCTTATTTAGGTGAACTTTTGACAATTGGCAAATTATATTCATGGACCTTAATCGCCTGTATTTCCTGCATATCTGTTGCACAGGCGGCCAATGTGGTTGTTGAACCCGTTACAACTGAAAAATCAAAACAGCAAATTAAAGCCGTTGGAAACGCAGAAGCGATTCATTCAGTTACGTTGTACCCCGCAGTGGGTGACAGAGTGACCGCAGTGTATTTTAAACCGGACGATAATGTGTCAAAAGGTGATTTATTACTCGAACTAGACTCACGCAGACAACAAGCCGCCCTTAAAGAAGCTGAAATTACCTTAAAAGATGCCGAGCGCACCATGAAAAGGCTTGAAGAGAGTCATGCCCGAGGTGCTGTTCCCCAAAGCGATTTAGATGATGCTAAAACCCTTTATGAACTAGCAAAAGTAAAGTTAATGCACGCTAAAACGGAACGTGAAGATCGTGAGATCCGGGCGCCTTTTAGCGGCGTAATGGGCCTTACCGATGTAGAAGTTGGGGACAGGATCACCGCACAAACTGCAATAGCGACCATCGACGACATTTCTCAGCTGTATATTAACTTTAACGCGCCTGAGGCCGCAATTTCTGTGCTTAACCAGAAGTCTGAGGTAGAGGTTATTCCATGGTTAGGTGATAAAGTGTATACCGCAACAGTGGCTGAGTTAGACTCACGTATCAATGCACAAACACGCACGATAAGAACCAAAGCCAAACTAGATAACAATGAAAAGCAGTTTATGCCAGGCATGAGCTTTCGCGTGCACATTAATATTCGAGGCGATGAATATGCTGTAGTCCCAGAAGCAGCCATGATGTGGGGTGCCGCAGGTCCGTATGTATGGAAAAGTGTCGATAAAAAAGCAACCCGTGTTGATGTAAAAATTGAGCAGCGTTTAGCAGGGCGATTGCTCGTATCAGGGGGGTTAAATAAAGGCGACTTGTTAGTGACAGAGGGGGTACAACGATTACGCCCTAACCAAGAGCTGACATTTGCTAACGACGTTAAGCTTGCCAAGGAGTAATGATGAAGCAACAACCAATGATGGAAGACTTGCCGTCAATGGCAATTCGCCGACCTGTTTTAATAGTGGTGTTGAACTTATTGATCATTATTGCGGGTATTGCTGCGATTGCTGGCGTAGAAGTACGAGAGCTTCCAGATGTAGACAGGCCACGCATTACGGTGTCAGCGTCGTTTCCGGGTGGTTCACCTGAAACAGTTGATACCGAAGTAACAAGTAAACTTGAAGGTGCAGTCGCACGTGTAAGTGGGGTAAAGTCGATTCGCGCGCAAAGTGAAGAAAACAACGCACGTATCGTGGTCGAATTTCGCCCGGGTGTTAACTTAGATGATGCTGCAAACGAAACGCGTGAATCGGTTGCACGGGTACAACGCGAACTTCCCGAAGAAGTTGAACGGGTATCAATTATTAAGGCCGACAACGACGCTGAGGCGGTTGTGTCCCTAACAGTTTCGAGTGATACATTATCTCTTGAAGCACTGACCGAACGCGTTGATGTAGACTTAGCCCCGCAATTTTTAACCATTCCCGGTGTGGCTGATGTACGTTTAAATGGTGACCGTGAACGAGTTTTAAGGGTTAGAATCGATCCCCTTAAATTAAGCAGCTTTAATCTCACTGTGCCCGACATTGCTAATGTATTACGCCAAGCGCCGTTTGATGTTCCGGCAGGGAGTTTAAAGTCGAGCGATCAACAAGTCATCGTCCGTGCTGATGCCACTTCAATTTCAGCAGAACAAGTCGCAGATATTATTGTTCGTGATGACACGCGTATCGGCGATGTCGCCGCTGTGTATTTTGGCCCTGCAGATCCTCGTTCGTTCGTAAGATTAAATGGCACACCTGTTATTGGCATGGAGATTATTCGTCAAGCCCAGTCGAACACCATTGAAATTTCAGATGAAGTATTAACACTGATTGAAAAAATGCGTGTGCGATTCCCCGAAATGGAATTTACGCTCACCTCCGACGACGCACAGTTTATTCGCAGCTCAGTAGACGAAGTAATCAACTCGTTGTTACTCACCGTGTTGCTAGTTGTTATAACGCTGTGGGTGTTTATTGGCTCTTGGCGCGCAACACTGGTGCCTGCTTTTGCGATTCCCGTTGCTTTAATTGGATCGCTCGCGCTGATATGGGCGTTGGGTTTCTCAATCAACATATTAACGTTACTGGCTTTAGTATTAGCGACAGGTTTAATTGTTGATGATGCGATTGTGGTGAGTGAAAATATTCAACGTCAACGCGGTCTAGGACTTGGGCGGCGAGCCGCTGCGGTAATTGGTACTCGCGAAGTATTTTTTGCGGTGGTGGCCACCACGGCTGTATTGGCCGCAGTATTTGTACCTATTGCGTTTTTACCATCAACAGCGGGGCGGTTGTTTCGTGAATTTGGTGGAGTGCTCGCGGGCGCAGTGATTATCTCTAGTTTTGTCGCATTGTCTTTAGTCCCTGCATTAACCTCTAAACTTAAATTAAAGCAAGGGGGATTTCATCCATTTGCAAAACTTGGGCATGGCTTAGCAGCTGTTTATAAACGCACGATTCATGGTGTATTAGACCATGCATGGATTACATTTTTTGTGTGCTTAATTGTCGCTGCGGGCTCAGGTGCACTGTATATGAACCTTGATAACGAATTACTGCCCACAGAAGACAGAGGCAAAATTCGAATTTTTGCACGTGGCCCCGACGGTGTCGGCCTTAACTTTATGGATAGGCAAGCCGTGCAAATGGAAGATATATTACTGCCTTTTGTAGAAAGTGGCGAAATTGAGTCAATATATACCGTTGTTGGGCAATGGGATCCCAATATTGTATTCATTACCGTGCCTTTAAAGCATTGGGATGAGCGTCACTTTAGTCAGCAAGAAATCATTAATAAAATACGTGGACCGCTGGGTAATATTCCTGGTGCAGCTGGTTACCCTGGTGGTTCAAACAGTCTAAATTTGCGTGGTCAAGGGGGTGGCATTGAGCTGGCGCTGCTTGGTCAAGATTACTTAGAAATATTTAAAGCAGCGCAGGCATTCTCAGCTGAAATAGAAAACGCAATTCCAGAGGTTGCGCCAGTGAGAATTTCGTACCAACCGTCGCAGCCACAGTTACGGGTTAATATAGACAGACGCCGTGCAGAGGAGCTTGGTGTGTCTTTAAGTGATATTTCAATCACGTTAAGAGCGGCGATAAATGGTGATGATATTGCTGATTTAAACATTGGTGATCAATCAATTCCTATTATGTTGCAGGCACAAAATCAAACCATTACTAATCCAAATGATCTGGCCAACTTATACGTTGGGGCGCGAGATGGTCAGCTTGTGCCGCTCAGCAGTGTTGCAACGATTACTGAAGAAGGCGTGGCAGCTGAGCTTGAGCGCCATGCACAGCGTCGTGCAATTGAGCTAAGTATGGAACTACCCGAAAATGTCACTATCGCTGAATTGGTCACCAAAATTCGTGACATCTCCGAGACTAACTTACCGAATGGTATTAGCCTTGCTTTTAAAGGCGAAGCACTTACATTTGAAGAAACCGCTAATGAAGTACTGTTAACCTACGTATTGGCTTTTTTAATCGTTTTACTCGTACTCGCGGCACAATTTGAAAGCGTAAACAGTGCGATTGTGGTTATGATCACGGTGCCTTTTGGTATCACGTCGGCTATTTTGGCTTTGTATTTAACGGGTACGTCTTTAAATATTTACTCGCAGATAGGCTTAGTTATGCTGATTGGCTTAATTGCTAAGAATGCGATACTGCTGGTGGAGTTTGCTGACCAATTACGTGACCAAGGTCGCTCAGTGAGGGTCGCTGTTGAAGAAGCTGCGTTAGTTCGTTTACGCCCGATTGCTATGACGTTGGTATCTACCTTACTGGGTGCGTTGCCGCTTATTTTGTCGACAGGAGCTGGTGCCGAAGCGCGTAATGCCATTGGATGGGTGGTGTTTGGTGGTTTAGCCTTAGCGGTATTATTCACGCTTTATTTAACCCCCGTTATTTACCTTGGTTTAGCACGTTTTACCAAACCTCGTGGTGATGAGTCTAAACACCTTGCCGATGAGTTAGAAAACGCTTAATCGACCTTAATTGGCTATTTTTCTTTGAAAAAATAGCCAATTACCTCCACAATCAATAAAAACACCCAATCTAGGTATGCGTATGCAAGCCGAACACATCGATATTGCACAATTTTTAAGTGATCATGCTCCATTTGATGACTTACCAGAAGTGGCAATAAATAAATTAGCGTCGCAAATTGAAATTGCTTATTTTCGTGCTGGCACCGAGATATTAAATTACGGTGACGACATAGCCGATTTATATGTTATTCGTACTGGTGCCGTGGAAATGTATCGCCGTGATGGTGAATTATATAACCGCTTAACCGTAGGGGGCATATTTGGCCAAATGGGTTTGCTAATGAATCGTAAAGTACGTTTTCCGGCAAAAGCACTCGAAGACACACTTGTTTATTGTATTAATGTGGAGTTGTTTAACCAGTATTGCGACGAGTACGAACCATTTGCAGATTTCTTTGAGGCTGATGGTAATGTACGTTTGCACCAAGCTATCGTCGAGCAAGCCGATAGCAATGATTTAACTACCGCAAAAGTAAAGTCATTACTGCACAGAGATGTGGTCACGGTCGCAAAAGATGCAACAGTTCAGTTTGTTGCGCAGTTGATGACGCAAGAGTCGGTGTCGTCAGTATTGGTTACTGATGCCGATAAACCCATTAGCGATGACCCTGATGATGACGATGGCCAAGTTGTTGGCATCATAACTGACCGCGATTTACGTTCCAGTGTTATTGCACAAGGATTAAGTTACGAAGCACATGCTCAGCAAATAATGCAGACTGATCTTGTATTACTCGATAGTAACGCCTACGTGTTTGAAGCTGTACTAGCGATGCTCAGAGATAATATTCATCACTTACCCGTTGTTATTAAGAAAAAACCCATTGGGGTTATTTCGTTATCAGATATTTTGCGCTATGAATCGCAAAGTAGTTTATTACTGGTGCGTGGCATTCTTGCTCAGCAATCAGTTGAAGACTTAGCTTATTATGCGCGCCAGCTGCCTAATGTATTTGTGCGGATGGTTAATGAAGATGCTAATTCTCATATGATTGGCACTGCCATGGCAGTGATAGGGCGAACATTCAAACAGCGTCTACTCGATTTAGCCGAAGAAAAGTTTGGTCCGCCTCCTGTGCCTTATTGCTTCATTGCACTGGGGTCAATGGCAAGGGATGAGCAATTAATCGTTACAGATCAAGACAACGCAATTATTCTAGACAATAGTTTTGATGAATCTTTACACGACGCGTATTTTCAAAAACTTGCTGACTTTGTCTGTGATGGCTTGGCTGAGTGTGGTTATAAGTACTGCGATGGTGAAATTATGGCGTCATTTAAAAAATGGCGTTTAACGCGGGAACAGTGGCAAGAACAATTTGCTAGTTGGATAGCAGAGCCAAAACCACAAGCATTATTGCACAGTTCAATATTTTTTGATCTTGATGGTGTTTACGGCAAAACCAAATGGGCAGAGGAACTAAAACGGTTTATTGCTAAAGAAGGGCGCAGCAATAAGCGTTTCTTAGCGAATATGGCAGCTAACGCACGTAATAGAACGCCTCCACTGGGCTTTTTTAAAGACTTTGTATTAGAGCATAATGGTCAACATAAACGCTCAATGAACTTAAAACGTCGTGGCACAGCCCCTTTGTCTGATGTAATCCGTGTGCATGCTTTAGCGATAGGCAGCCGTAAGCAAAACTCATTTGAACGACTTGAAGATATAATTGATGCCAAGTTATTACCAGAAGGAAAAGCGCAAGACTTACGAGATGCCCTTGAATATATCGCCATGATCCGTATCCGTCATCAGGCTTGGCAAATAGAAAAGCTAGATGAAGCGCCCGACAACGATTTAGAGCCACATTTGCTATCGCCTTTTGAACAGCGAAACTTAAAAGAAGCGTTTGCGATTTTAGATAAAGCACAGAACTTCTTAAAATTCCGTTATTCAGCTAATTCAGGTGTGAAGTAATGACCTCTAATAGCGCAAAACAAAACTGGCCTGCGCGTTATAAAGCGCTATCAGCGACGAGTCGTCATCCTTGTATACAACATTTTTATCAAAGTGCGGTAAACGACCTTAATTTACCGATTAGTGAAGTACCCCTCGTAGCGTTAGATTTTGAGACGACCGGTCTAAATTTTGATAAAGACGATATTGTTAGTGTGGGGTTAGTGCCTTTTACATCAAAACGAATTTATTGCAAAGACAGTGCACATTGGCTTGTTCAACCAAGGCAAAAGCTCGATGAAGAGTCGATAGTCATTCATGGCATTACACACTCCGAGTTAACTGGCGCGCCTGACTTCTCGTCGATAATTGAGCCGTTATTAGCCGCATTAGCTGGTAAAGTGATTGTTGTGCATTTTGCGCCTATTGAACGCCACTTCCTGTATCAAGCGTTAAACGCACGATTAGGTGAAGGTTTAGAGTTTGCAGTAATAGACACCTTAGAACTTGAAAGAAGAGCGCTTAAAGCGAAACAGGGATTAATAGGGCGTTTATTTAACAGTAAATTAGACTCGGTAAGATTAGCAGACTCACGAGTTCGTTACTCATTACCTGCGTATCAAAATCATAACGCCTTAACAGATGCAATCGCAACCGCTGAGCTTTTGCAGGCACAATTAGCGTATCATTATCGACCAGACACGCCATTACGAGAGTTACTAATTTAACTAAAGTAATAATTCCCATAATAAAAAAACGCCGCAATTGCGGCGTTTTTTAATACCATATTATCTAGCGAGTTCTTGGCTCTGTTCTAAGCCCAAGCACTAAACTCACACACATAAGCAACAGCACGAATGTAAAAGGTAAGCCTGTTGATACTGCACCAGCTTGTAACGCCTCTATGGCTTGTGTTCCACCAATCCATACTAATGCAGCCGCAATTGCGCCTTCAATGGTTGCCCAGAAAATGCGCTGTGGTACAGGGGCATCAACCTTACCGCCTGCGGTAATCGAATCGATAACTAATGAGCCAGAATCAGAAGACGTGATAAAGAACACTAACACCAGCACAATAGCAATGAACGACAGCACTTGAGACATAGGTAATGCTTCAAACATTTGGAACATAGCCAGTGGTACATCGGTTAGGCCTTTTTCACCTAGTACACCGACTTTATCAACCACTTGTTCAATTGCGATACCACCATAAATTGACATCCAGAAGATAGTAACAACAGTAGGGACAAGTAATACGGCAATTAAGAACTCGCGAATTGTACGTCCTTCAGATACGCGCGCAATAAACATACCTACAAACGGTGACCATGAAATCCACCAAGCCCAGTAGAATACAGTCCAGCCGTGCATCCATGTTTCGTCTTCACGGCCATGTGGGTTACTTAGTGGAATAATGTTTTCGACATAACCCATCACCGTATTCGGGATATTACCAAAGGCTGCAGCAAAACCAACAATAGCAACAAATACAAGCAGTACAAAGGCAATCACCATATTGATATTACTTAGCAGTTTAACACCACCATCAATACCACGTATGACCGAAATCACCGCAAGCAAGGTAACGCCAGTAATAACGCCAATTTGCAAACCGATGCCCGCATCAGTCCCAAATACATGATTAATACCCGCAGAGGCCTGCTGAGCCCCTAAACCAAGGGAAGTGGCAAGGCCAAATAAGGTCGCAAGCACAGCCAGAATATCAATAAGGTGGCCAGGCCATCCCCATGCTTTATCGCCTAAGATAGGGTAGAAAATTGAGCGAATAGATAAAGGTAAACCTTTGTTATAACAAAAGAACGCTAGTGATAGTGAAACGACTGCATAAATAGCCCACGGGTGAAGGCCCCAGTGAAACATGGTTGCACCCATAGCCATCTTTGCGGCTTCAGGGGTATTTGCTTCAACACCGAGTGGTGTTTCATACCAACCAGTGTAGTAAGCAACCGGTTCAGCAACGCCCCAAAACATTAAACCAATCCCCATACCGGCGGCAAATAACATGGCAAGCCATGAAATACGCGAGTGAGTAGGGCGAGCTTCATTTCCGCCTAAACGAATATTACCGTACGGTGAAATGATTAATGCAAAGCAAAACAATACGAATAAGTTTGCTGACCACATAAAAAAACCATCAAAATTATTAATAATGTCGTTTTTGATACCGTTAAGGGTTGCTTTTGCAATTTCGGGGTCTGAAATAAGTGTTGCAATTAAAAAGATTGCAATTAAACCTGCACTAATGCCAAAAACAGGGTTGTGAACATCGAACCCCCATTTTTGTACATTGTCTTGGCCGACAGTGTAATCCGTATTGTCGATGCTGTACTTGTCATGATGTTCGCTCATGAATACCTCTTGTTGTAATTTTATCTAGCAGAAAGCTAAATGGCCGGTTGGAACACGTTTGCCCAAAGAATATTTTTACGCAATAAACGTGAAAATAGTTTGAAGACAAATCAATTTAGTACCAAATAGTAGTCTTTAGTGTAGGAGTTAGAGGGAAAATGTAAATGCTTTAGGCGCTAAATAGCCGAATAAAATCAATTTTCTCAGTTTTTTGATGGGTTTTTAAACAAACTTAAGAAGAAAGTAAAAAAGTTTAATGACAGTATTGTTTCAGAACGAACAGATCAATACTAAAAAAGCTGCAAGCTTGTGACTTGCAGCTCTCGCTATTATTTTTTATAAGCGTCGTTGTGAACGCCAGCAGCACGACCCGAAGGATCCGCATTATTTTGGAATGATTCATCCCAAGCAAGTGCTTCAGGTGTTGAACATGCAACAGATTTCCCATGAGGAACACACTTTGCTGATGCATCTCCAGGGAAATGATCTTCAAAAATACTGCGATAAAAATACGCTTCTTTTGAATCCGGTGTATTTATAGGGTATTTATATTTTGCGTTGGCAAGTTCTTGATCGCTAACTTGCACGCTCACATATTCTTTAAGGGTATCTATCCAGTTATAACCTACACCATCAGAAAACTGCTCTTTTTGGCGCCATAATACGTCATCAGGTAAGTAACCATCGAATGCTTCGCGAATGATGTGTTTTTCAATTTTACCGTCTTTGCACATTTTGGCTTCTGGGTTAATGCGCATTGCAATATCGACAAACTCTTTATCTAAGAATGGTACGCGAGCTTCAACACCCCATGCCGCCATTGATTTATTCGCACGCAAGCAATCAAACATATTAAGTTTAGAGACTTTACGATTTAGCTCTTCATGAAACTCTTGTGCGTTAGGGGCTTTGTGGAAATACAAGTAGCCACCAAATAATTCATCAGCTCCCTCGCCAGAAAGCACCATTTTAATGCCCATTGCCTTAATTTGACGTGCCATTAAGTACATGGGGGTTGATGCACGGATGGTTGTTACGTCATACGTTTCAATGTGGTAAATGACTTCACGCAGTGCATCAATACCTTCTTGAATGGTAAAGTGAATAGGGTGGTGAATAGTGCCTATCATATCGGCTACTTTTTGCGCTGCCGCTAAATCTGGCGAGCCCTCAAGCCCAACCGAAAAAGAGTGAAGTTTAGGCCACCACGCGTCTGACTCGTCGTTGTCTTCAATACGTTTTGCTGCAAAGCGTTGGGTAATTGCAGAGATAACAGACGAATCTAACCCACCAGAAAGTAATACACCATAGGGCACATCGCACATTAATTGACGTTTAACGGCTGCTTCTAAACCGTTTTTAACATCACTCACTTTTGCATCATTGTTTTTTACCGCGTCATAGCTTTGCCAATCACGTGAATAATAACGACGTAGCTGACCGTCTTTGCTCCATAAAAAATGCCCCGGTGGAAACTCTTCAATATGTTTACAAATTGGCGATAGTGCTTTTAATTCTGACGCAACATAAAAGTTGCCATGTTCGTCATGACCTGTGTAAAGCGGAATAATACCAATGTGGTCTCTACCGATTAGGTAGGCATCTTGCTCTTCATCGTATAAACAAAAAGCAAAAATACCATTTAAATCATCTAAAAACTCAGGCCCCTTTTGTTTGTACAGGGCTAATATAACCTCACAATCAGATTGAGTTTGAAAGGTAAAATCGGTTTCTAAATTTGCCGCTAGTTCTTTATGGTTATAGATTTCACCATTGACAGCGAGAATATGTGTACGCTCTGGATTATAAAGCGGCTGTGCACCACTTGACACACCAACAATGGCAAGTCGTTCATGAACTAAAATAGCTTTCTCTGATGAATACACGCCAGACCAATCGGGTCCGCGGTGCCTTAATAGTTTTGACATCTCAATTGCTTGGCTTCGCAATTGGGCAGGATCAGATTTAATATCTAATACCCCAAAAATTGAACACATAGTGACTCCTCATTCCAATTATGTGCGCAGTTAACAATAATTTTAAAACTGCGAATCTTTGTTTTAACAGAAATAATTACCTAAGTCACACAGGTTTTTTAATTATTTAAGAATAATCTATGCACCGAAAACACAGGCTTTGCACCAGATTGATCCAAAAGCTTTGTATGAACAATAGTGAACGAATTATTTTTTAGTAAAAATGAAGAAATTTGATGAAATAAGCGACGTAAAAATTATTTTTGCTGCACCAATTTGGCGCAGCAAAAACAATTTATATCACTGTAAACATTGTCTCAAAAAGTAAATACACTCTTGTATAGACAACTTGGTTTAGGGGTTAGTCATTTATTAAACGCCAAACGAGTTTAAACACAGGGCATTTAGACTGTTAACTTTTGGCATTTTTATACTTTAAAGCAATTGCAAGTTGATTTAGATGAGCAACGAGCTTTTGCTGGGCTAAATGAGCTTGCTCAAGACTAACAAACTCAAAGTGTAAGAAGTCACCGGGTTTAAGCTGAGCAAAATGACGCAAGTCAGCCTCAATAACAGTACCAATTATTGGATACCCACCCGTTGTTTGCGCGTCATTCAGTAAAACAATGGGTTCACCATTAGGTGGTAATTGAATACTTCCAGGCATAACTGCCATTGAGGGCAGCGACAATGAATGCGCTAATTTACACTCATCGCTTAATAATCGTGCGCCCATTCTGTTACTGCTAGGCGAAATATGCCATGAATGCTCTGTAAACTTATCACATGTATTATCAGGTAATATTGAGGCATGCGGACCGGCAAGAATACGAATATGTGTACTCTTTGGCGGTAACATGGCACCTAATCCGATTTTAGTTGCATACTTAGGTGTTATATCGAAACGATCACCCGCCTTTAAAGCATGACCATGCAAGCCACCAAAGCCTGCTGCAATATCGGTTGAGTAAGAGTCTAAAATAGCCGTTGGTAAATGCCAGTCACCACCAATAGCTAAATAGTTTCGAAACCCATGTCGGGCTGCGTTTAGCTTTAGTATATCGCCTTTTTTTATATAAAAACTCCAGCCCGGTTGAACAGCATTACCATTCACAGTGGCTTTCATGTCGGTGCCATGTAAGGCGATGTAATAGTCGTTATCAAACTGTATTTCGGCAAGCCCAAGCGTGATCTCAATCACGGGATGGTTATCGGGATTGCCAACAAGACGATTAGTGATGATTTGTGCATAAGGGTCAACACACCCTGATTGACCAATGCCTAAATGGCGAGAACCTACGCGGCCTTGATCTTGTATAGACATTTGCATGCCGGGCTTGAGTATGGTGATCATTTTAGCACCTCCTGAATAACAAACTCTAACGTATCGCCCGGTGCAATTGCACACGGTGTCTGTGCATTTATATCAAACAGTTTGAAATCTGTATGACCTATTATTTGCCAACCACCTGGGGAGTCTTCGGGGTAGACGCCAGTTTGCTCACCGCCTATAGCAACCGCGCCTTTAGGGACATGAATGCGTGGTTTTTCGTGGCGCGGCGTGTATAAGTGGGGGTTTAAGCCTGCTAGGTATGCAAATCCGGGTTGAAAGCCCATAAACAAAACATGATACGTTGCACTGCTGTGCATTTGAGCCACGTCGTCTATGGTTAAATTATGGTATTTAGCAACCGCTGAAATATCGGGGCCATAATCGCCACCATACACCGTGGCGAGCTTATGATGCGTAGAGGTAAAATTATTGCTTTTAATCTCATGCCAGTGACTAAGTAATGAAGATTGCCACTTAGCAAGTAAAGATGACTCTTTTAAGTAAAGGGTGAGGTTATTATTCGCAGGCACCACATCAATAAAGTCCCCTGAATTTCGACAAAGTTGCGCGAGTGCCCAAATCTTTTTTTGTGTTTCAAGCACATCTTGCCCTGACTCATAGACATCGAAAAAAATGCAATGCGTAGTCAGTGCTGTGATCTGTGGTCGTTGAGTAGAAGCCATTGTATGTCACACTTTTTATTATTTGTTGATGATAATTAGCATATAGGCCCAGTAGTGATGATGTAAATGAGTCTTTAGCGTTAATTAAAAACTCAACACTGCCAAGCCGTTATAAAATAATGATAACAGCTTGGCAGAGAGTAAAGGAAAAGGCTACTTATTGTTGTTTAGTAACCAGTTAGACAGTAAGCGTACACCGTAGCCAGTTCCGCCTTCAGCGAGTTCATCTTTTGCTTTATTGTTAAGTGCGTTACCCGCGATATCGATGTGTACCCAACGTGTGTCACCCGCAAAGTTTTGTAAAAAACTTGCCGCTGTTGTTGCACCAGGACCGTGAGAACCAATATTTTTTAAGTCTGCAATGTCAGATTTTAACGCATCGTCGTAGCCCAGCGGTAAGCGCCAAAGATTTTCGTTTACTTGCTTACCAGCCAGTGTTAATTGCTCAATTAATTGATCGTCTTTTGAGAATACGGCGGCGTATTCGTTGCCAACAGCCCCAATCTTTGAGCCAGTGAGCGTTGCAACATCAATCATAATAGAGGGTTTGAACTTATCGCGTGCATACCACATAGCGTCACTTAATACTAAGCGTCCTTCTGCGTCTGTATTTACAATCTCAACGCTTAAACCTTCAGCTGTGCGAACAACGTCACCCGGTGCAACAGCAAATTGTGAAACCATGTTTGCTGCCATCCCCATGACCGCAACAACATTGGTGTCGGCTTTAGCTAACGCCATTGCTTTTACAGTGCCTAGTACGGCTGCAGCACCCGCCATATCTGATTTCATACGTGCAATTGAAGCGCCAGTTTTAAGGCTATAACCGCCAGAATCAAAGGTAATACCTTTACCTACTAACGCGATAGGTGTGTTTTTATTACCTTGATAATGGGCAACAACAAGGCGTGAACCTTCTTCACTACCACGGCCAACCGCTTCGAGCGCACCCATACCCAGCTTTTTAATTTGTTTAGGTTCTAGAACCGTGATTTTAACACCTAACTTTTTAAGCTCTTTTGCGGCTTTAGCAAAGTCAGCTGGAGTCATCTCTGTCGCTACTTCACTGGTTAAGTCGCGTGCTAAAAATACACCCTGTTCAATATGTTGTAGTAAAGTGTGGTTTTTGACCGCTTGGTCTATATTTTCAACGTCGACAGTGTAATTAACTACATGGGTGTCTTTTTCTTTTTTGTATTCTTCAAAACGGTGGTCACGTAGGTTAGCACCATGAGCAAACTCGGCTGCATATTTGGCGTTTGTGTCTGTTTCTTTCAACACCGAAAAATCAAGACTAACCGAAGCTTGTTTCGCACTGTGAAGCTTAGCGTGAACATTACCTCCTAGCTTTGCCATTTTTGCAGCATTGAGTTCTGCTTGCTCACCAAGCCCAACAAGTAAAATACGTTGATGTTCACTGTTGTTTGGAGCAATGACTTCTAATGTTTTTCCGTACTTGGCTTTAAAGTCTGCAAAGTTAACCACTTTATCTAAGTGGGCTTGCGTTTCAGCGCTTAGGTAATTGAAATCAGAAACACCTGTTTTTGAATCAAAAAACAGCACTAATGTGTTGTCAGTTGGTTTAATAGATTGTGCGAAAGTGAACTCTGCTGCATTCACTTGCGTAGCAAGTGTTATACCCAATGCGAGAGCGGTTAGGCTATGTGCAATTCTCATTATTATATCCCAATGTAAAAAGGTGCTTTTTACCTTAAATATACAAAAGAGTTAAATTGTTAGCGGTGAATCACAGCTTAGACGCGTTTAAGGTGAAATGATTTATTAAACTCGCCGGTCTTTTAAATATACAGGCTTTAATGAGGAAATTAGTATGACAATTAAGTCAATGTTACTGATATTACTGACCAGTAGTGCCATGATGACTGCAAGTAAAGTGTATTCACAAGACACCATGCAAAACGCCACGCAGCATATTGAAACTATTGTACTTGGCTCTGGCTGCTTTTGGGGGGCTGAAAAACGCTACGAAGCACTGGATGGGGTAATTGATGCTGTATCAGGCTATGCAGATGGTGAGGGATTTAAAGCAACGTATAAAAATATTACCCGTCAGTCACGTCGTTTCGACGACAATAACTATGCTGAAGTGGTAAAAGTCACTTATAACAGCAATGAAATAACCACTGAAAGCCTCCTTAAGCACTATTTTGAGAATCACGATCCTACGCAGCTTAATCGCCAAGGTAATGATGTTGGTACACAGTATCGTTCTACAATTCTTACCAGCAACGAACAGCAGCAACAAACAGCCATTGAATTAAAACAGACGTACCAAGTAAAGTTAACGGCCGCAGGCTACGGAACAATTGTCACAAAAATTAAGCCGCTCAAGAAATTTTACGCAGCAGAAAATTATCATCAAGATTATTTAAAGAAAAACCCGAATGGGTATTGTCCTGATCATTCAACAGGCGTGGTATTTGATTCAACCAACAAACCCAACGTTGATAATAGTGCATTACTGACAAATAAACAGATTGTGGTTATTGATGCGAAAGGGTATTGCCCATACTGTGAAAAGTTCAAAAAAGAAGTTGCCAATAACTACCAAGGTACTATTCCCATGACCTTTCGTTATGCCGATGAGCTCGATGGGCTGACAATTAAGACCCCAACTTGGGCAACGCCAACTTTACTGTTTATAGAAAATGGTGAAGAGGTGTATGGCCGTCAAGGGTATGTAAGTAAAGATGAATTTTACAAAGCGCTCGGTGCGTTTAAGTTGGGTGACAGTGAGGCGTTTAGGGTTGCATTTCATGCTCGTACCGACAGTCCATATTGTAAGCAATATGATATTTTTAAAAATACGCCAGAGGGGGTTTTTATAGATAAACTCAGTGGTGCCCCATTATTTGATACCCGAGACCGCTTTAATTCTGGTACAGGTTGGTTATCGTTTACCCAAGCCGTTAAAGGCAGCGTCACCATGCACGAAGATAACAGTTATGGAATGCAGCGTATTGAATTAAAATCGAAAAGTTCAGGGATCCACTTAGGCCATTTATTCCCAGGTGAAGGCCCACAAGGTAAAGATAGGTATTGTATTAATGCTACGGTGCTTGAATTTGTTCCAGCAGAGTAAAATGTCGATACGCTATTAGTTCAAAGTCATTTTTTAGCCTAAGCTTGTATGTATGCCCAAAAAGTGACGTTTGAAATGTGAAAATAAATCTAATAAGTGGTTTGAGTGCTGTTGTAGTAAGCTTATTTTCGTTGCAGTTATTATGCGCAGAAAGAGCCTCGTATGTAGTAGGCGTAGAGAACATTGAATATCTACCTTATTACGAAGGGAGCGATAACAATAACTCACGGTTCACTGGATACAGCGCACAGTTATTAAAATTATTCGGTCGTAAATACGACTATAATATAGTGTTTACCCAACGCCTCTAAACCGCCTTTATAAAGATTTTATTACGCAAAGTTACCTTGATTTTAAATACCCAGATAACCCGCAATGGCAAAAAAGTTTTAAAGATATCTACACAAAAACCAAGCAAATAGTCTATTCAAAGCCTGTTCTTACAACTGTAACCGGTATTGCGAGTCTTAATCCTGATACACAATTATCTGATTGCACCAGGTTTGGTAAAGTGCGTGGTTTCACCTCACAACGTTTTAAAGCATATTTTGAAAAAGAGGGAATTGCCGTTATCGAAACTGCGGATACAACGGAGCTTATTTCTTTGCTTTTATTGAACCGAATAAATTGTATTTATATCTCGCGGGATGTTCTTAACTATAAATTACGGAAAAAGTTAAATGTAACGACCGATGTCTACTTCCATGAATTGCTCGGTGTAGATGTACAAGACTTTCATGTATCGACGATTAATCATCCAGAGATTATTACTCAGTTTAACCAATTTTTAGCTACGTATAGTGAAGAAATTCAAGAACTGAAAGAGAAATTTAGTATAGGCCAATAGGGGGTTACAGTTTGCTTATTGGTTTATCATGTAAATCAGGCGCGAAAAAAAGCCCGGTCAGAACACACAAGAACCGGGCTTTCGACAACAATTTGGTGGGGTAACTTTACAACGCTAAGTTTTGCTTTGCGCGAGTTAAGTTATGATTTACAAGTTCGTTTTTAGAAATTTGAACTGCTTCATAAAAATCAGAAAGAGCTGCAGTATCGTTTTCTGACATGATGCGTGCAACACCACGATTACTTAATGCAAACGAAGTTAATTCGCGACGTTTGTATCCAGGTACTTTACTTGTACTAAGAAGTGAAATTGCCTCGGTACACAGGCTTTCAGCTTCTGAAAAATTCTTTTCTTTTACGCTCAATGCACAACGGTTGAAAGCATTTTCGTATGTGCTGTTTACGTCGTTTGAAGAGTGAGCTTGCTCGATAACCATCAGTTTATAATCAGCTTGGTTGGCTACTGCCATCGCTGAGCAAGTTAATAAAGAGCTAAGTGCAATAGTGGTTACAAGTGTTTTAAACATGATAGATTTCCTTTGGTTAAGTTGGTGTTTCTTGCCAACGAGTGAACTTTAAAATATTCCCCAAAGCTAAACAAACGATTAAATTAAACCTGATAGATGAAGAAATTTAATCTATAGAGTAATTACTCAAAATTAGTGGTTGGCTGAAAAGTAGGGGACTGTGTCTTTTTAATTATTTTTTTGAGCAATACCTAAATGCTGTTTTTATATACAGTTATTGTGTGGGCGCTTACATAATCAATAACACGACCTAAAGACTCGCTTTTATTAAGTTTAGGTAATGGTTACTGCCAACTTTTAATATATGTGGCAATCAGTTAATAACTTTGTTACTAATAAACTTTGAGAGAAGTGCGGCTTGTGTGGTAAGAAAACGTGCTATTCGCTCGCTATAACCTGTTAAATTGCCAAGGAGTTGGTTTGTTGTTTCGAGAACAAAAGTTTTATATAGCTAGCTTCATTATATGTGGTGCTTTCGCAATTATTGTGAAGCTAACGAGATCTAACATATTTGGTATCAATAGTTTTTTAGATACCTTTTTAGGATCTTCCCCAAGCTTTTTCTATTTATTCGGAATCTTGTCTCTCATTCCAATAGTTAAGCCAAAGATTGACATAAAAACATTTAAAAAGTCAGTTTTAATGTTTACTGCCGGTGCATTAACATATGAAATTGAACAATACTGGACTTCAATGTTTTTTGACCTTGGTGATATTATTGCAACATTACTTGCTGCACTACTAATGTTTTCTTTACATAAAAATAAGCGTAAGGCTGTATAATATGCACTTCAAACGGAACAAAAACAGTTGGTAGGCTCCGCTTCGCTTCACATTTTAATCAACAATTTTCGTCTGCTTAAGTGGGCGTTATAAGCCTAAGGGAAGCAATGGTATTTATCATCCTGTTTGGAGTCGTAGCGATTACCTTTATTGTGTTTAACATGCAGATGGCAGCATACAAAGAAGCAGCGCATAAATACACAAATGAGCGTAAAAATAAGCTGGTTGAATACTTAGGTTACCAAGATCAGTATTGGGGCATGTTATTTGGTAACCCTAAAAATTTTTCCATGTACCATAAAGGGTTAGACTGTCATATTAAAAAGGTACGCATTTCATTGTTTGTAGCATTAGCATCGTTTTTTAGCTTATTCATATATCTAATTGTTGCATACGGCTTATAACAAGTTACTCAAAAGCACTCAGAACGCTTGGTTTGCTCTCCTTCGTAAGGCATTGATGGAAAATGGAAGTATTCAAATATATTTTTATAGTTCTAGTCATATATCTAATTGTTACTTTAAGCATTAGGTTATATTGGTATTTTAAAGATGGATACTTTCAATTAAGCTGGATAGCTGAATGGTTCATTGCTGCTATAAGCTGCGTTGGCATTTTCGTTGTTGCCTATAATGTCCCTATATTAAATCAAGGCTTTTGGTGGTTTGTACTTTTTCTCATTTTACTATCAACCGTGTTACGTCTACGAAGTGAAACTACAAGTCAGCAGTTACACCAACTTAGTAAAGGCCAGCTATTATTTGTCTACAGTTTAATGGTTTTGTTTACTGCTCCTATTGCGATTGGGCTTTTTATTAATGCTGCAAACTTAAGTAATATTTGGGTTGGCAGCTAACAAAAAGTTATGCGCCCTCGGGCTTGCTGAGATACAAACAGGTGTTAATTATGTTGCAAGTGGCACATAACCGTCCTTTGGCTCTAACTCATTATTGTCTTAAAACAATTCAGAGCAGATGCTCTAGAGTCGAATTTGAACGAACTACGGAAGTTACCCAAAACAGAACGACTGAGAAGTTAGGTAGCAGCCTCTGTATGCGTAAAAATATAATTGCGTATTAAGAAAAATTTAGATTTAATGAATACATAATAAGCGCTGAGCAATGCAGGGAAAGCTTACATAACACAGCTAAGCTGATTAAATTAGCTAGGAAAGTGAGAGCCACTAAAAAGCCTATTTTTCTAAGTAAGTCCATAGCATAAACAACACCAACTCTGACACACCGAGCAGGTAGCGGCTCAGTCCAACAAGCGATTATGCATCACAAACTGCGTGTTGCATAAATACTAAAATGTTAGGCTACCACGGAAACATCATGGATAGGCGTTATAAAAAAAGAATTGATCGCTACTGGTCAAAAATGGAAAAACAATGTGAGGATGCCTTATCAAGAATCGACCCTAATGATTGGTTTGATCTTTGGCATACTCATCCTGATTGGGATGGCAAAGGAAATTCGAGACCTGAAAACAGGAAACGAGCCATTGAATTAACTTTTCGTTTTTTAGTCAAGGCAGAGACTTTAACTAACCATAGAAGCAATGAAATCCAGTGCTTCGCTATCATAAAAGAAGACACAATAGATAACTCAATTTATATTCACAGTGAAAATCCAAATTCATCAGAGTTTCCATATAAATATGAAGGTGTAACTTGGGATACTGAGAATAAAGAATTAGAAAGTATTGTTAACTTAGATACACACCAAATTGGTGTTTTCCAAAGTGAAGATGAACAAACATTCTTTATCAGAAAGGTAGCCTAACAAGGCAATTATGCGTGGGATGTATTAAGCTTGGCTGACGCTCATTCTTCGCTAATTTTAGCCAAGCTTAATACGCCCCATATTTGCGGCGTTATATTTACAAGGAGAGTTCAGGTTATGAGTTACGAAGCCAAAGTATTCAATGTAATGATTGCTTCACCAGGGGATGTAGCATCTGAAAGAACGATCATTCGTGATGTAATATATGAATGGAATGCTGTTCATTCAAAGTCACGAAATATTGTTTTGTTACCTGTTGGATGGGAATCTCATTCATCTCCAGAAATGGGGGCATCTCCTCAGGAAATTATAAACAATCAAATTTTAGATAAATGTGATTTCCTCGTCGGTGTTTTCTGGACTCGTATTGGAACAGCCACTACTGAGTACGCTAGTGGGACTGTTGAGGAAATTGAAAAACATATCGCGGCTGACAAGCCCGCAATGCTCTATTTTTCCAGTCAGCCTGTCGTAATGGATACCGTTGACCCCGACCAATATTCAGAATTAAGTAAGTTTAAAAAATCTTGTCAATCTCGTGGCTTATATGAAGGTTATGATAGTCATTCTGATTTTAAAGAAAAATTTTATCGTCACCTTCAACTTAAAGTTAATGAACACTCTTTATTTCAATTTGAGGTAAGTGATTCATTCTCAACTCAAAGCGAAATTGTAGAATCAAATACTTCAATTCCAAAACTATCAAACGAAGCTCGTATATTACTTAAAGAAGCTAGCCTCGATAGCGGTGGCACAATTATGTCGCTAAGTTATATTGGTGGTGATGACGTTCAAACAAATGGGAAAAATTTGATTTCATCACAAGAGCCTAGAGAGGTAGCTCGCTGGAAATCAGCTATCCAAGAACTAGAGAATGAATATTTAATTGAAGATCGTGGTCATAAAGGTGAAGTATTTAGAATTACCAATCTTGGTTATCAAATCGCGGACATGATCGAATTGTAAATATAACAAGCGGTTTATGGAAGGGACTCGTAACAGCTTGCACGGGTTCGTTCCTCACCAGTTTAGCAAGCTAATACTCGCCCCATAACCGGGCGGTTTATGTGTTTTTATGGTTGATCAATCGATTTATAATTCAGTTTTAGATTTAGCGTGTGAATTGGTTAATTCTTCCAGTGCTGAGTTAACTCAAAATTATTGGCATGCTTATCAAAAACTAAATGAATTATGTGAAATGCATAAGGGAACAAGCAAGGATCATCCCCTTCAATGGGAAGCTCTTGCCGATTACACCCGAAATAACAAGCAAGCTTTAAATATCTATTTAATTGCAATAGAGGTCGCAACAAACTTAAATTTAAGTGAATATGTTGCTTCTTCACAACTTGCCATTGCTGAGCGCTTCTTGGAAACAGGTAATAAATGTGAAGCAATATCATGGGCAAATAAGGCTGATGAAAATGCTCGTAGGTGCAGTAACCTTGAGTTACGTAATGAAATTAGTGAATTTCTGCTAGTAAGTGCAAGCAACACATAACAAACGGTTTATGGATGGGACGCAAAAAGCTTGGCTTGTGCTCTTTCGTCGCTAATTTTAGCCAAGCATTTTCCGCCCCATAATCTGGCGTTTAGCATCAAATATTATGAGCTACGATATCGAACTACCCAACCCGTTTTGGTTTGGAATAAAGATCAATGAAAGCGAAGATCGCTTGCCATCAATTGGCTGCGAGGTGGAGCTGAAACTTGAAATGCCCAGAGGAATATTTTCATATTCTGCCAAGGATATTTTGTTTGAGTGCTCCGTTTTTGACGAGTTTCTGGTGCAGCTAGAACGGTTGAAAACCGGAGAAGCCGGTAAAGCCGAATTCTATGATATGGACCGAGAAATAGTACTTTCATTCACTAAGGAAGAAATTCAATTGTCAGTTCACCGAATACATAGTGAAATCGGATCTGGCTATATGGAGTTCAAGAGTGATTTTGATCGTGAATTGGTGATCCAGCATATTGAGCACATAGAGAGTTTTGCAAAATGGTGGTAGCAATGTTTAACAAGTCAAAGCACTCGGACTTGGTAAATCTGTCACCTTTTTCGTTCCCAAAAAAAGCCGTCAACTTCACCAAGCCGGTGTTTGAGGCGTTATACGTTTCTAGAGTTTGGTGTTAATTAAATGTCTGATGATGCAATAAAACTTGCTACAAAATTACTAGAGAGTGATGAGGATTATTTAGATAATGTCATAGGGCTCTGGCGAATTGGCAATAATAAATATGAGCAATGTTGGGATACTGAGTTTCACGTATTTGGTGTAATTGAGTCTGATACTGATCATTTACCTTTGAAGCACGTACGAGCCAATTGTTCTCCTGAGTTCCTCGCTAAATCAGATAAAGAGTTAGCTGAAACTATAGAGTTCTACAGAGCAGATGTGATCAGTGCATGTAATACAATTCTAAACCAGTTAAAAAACGTATAACAAGTTAATTAATAAGAACAAAAAACAGTTTGCTGTTTTCGTTCCTAACATTTTAGCCAACAATTTTTTGCACATTAGTAGGGCGTTACCTATGCCTGACCATAGCATAGCATAGCACTGAATGTCGATTCTAACTCACAATTGTCCAACAATGACTTACGTTCGTGTCTGTTTTAATTCTAAAACGGCGAAAAGGTTGATTTCTGCTTTAACGGTTTGCAGCTCGTAACAGATTGTCTTACTTAAGCGCTAATAATCTTACCGGATAGTCTGATGGATTACGTAAAGACTTATTAAAATTTAAGTTTTCAATTATAAGTGCTTAAATTTAGATACTCCAAAACGACAAAACCCAGCCTAAGCTGGGTTTCATGAAATAATGCGGATGAACTTATAATGCTAAGTTCTGTTTGGCGCGAGTTAAGTTGTGCTCTACCAAATCGTTACTTGAAATCTGCACGGCTTCATAGAAATCAGATAATGCGGCTGTCTCGTTTTCAGACATAATACGTGCAACGCCACGATTACTTAAAGCAAATGATGTTAATTCACGACGTTTATGACCAGGGACTTTACTTGTCGTTAGCAAGTTAATTGCTTTAGAGCAGAGTGCTTCGGCTGCCGCAAAGTCTTTTTCTTTAACGCTCAATGCGCACTGATTAAATGCTAATTCGTATTGATTGCTTTGTTCTGCAAGTGTTGTAGATTGGTCAATCACCATTAATTTGTAGTCACCCTGATCAGCCACTGCCATCGCTGAGCAAGTTAATAAAGAGCTAAGTGCAACGCGTTTCATAAGTGTACTAAACATAATTTTTTCCTCTGTTAGAGTCGGCATTTATTACCGACAATCCAACTTTAGTTTAGAGAGGAAAATCGAACAAACGATAAAAAAACACCCAATAGGTGAATAAATTTAACCTATAGACTTTAGTCGAATAAAAGGCTTAAAAACTGAGGCTCTCATGCTAAGAATAGTGTTGCTGCAAGGCTTAAGCTGTATCAGGAGAGGGTAGTATCGGAAAATTGCAGTCTTCGCTTTTTATGTTTAATAATTAAATACGTTTAAAAAAGTAGCATTTTCCTCATTTCTATTTTAAAGGTTATTGATACAAAGGTAAATGGATTTAATCACGATAGCACGGGTTGTTATTAGTAAACTGTGTGGCAGAACTGTATTGTTTAAATATATTGTTTAATCTGCTCTTTAAGCTGGTACTCTGGGCTAAAAAGATGCCAAAAGGGGCATATTTATTTATGGCCATATTCCCACTTCTTTCGCTATTTCATATTCCTCCCCCTGTATTTGAAAATGTGGCTAAAGCAAAGCACGAACAACGTAAAAAACAAAAACGATATGATAAACCCACTTCATGACAGGATTAGCTATCCATTCATTGTAATGACCTTATGCTTAAGTGCATGGCGCATGCAATAAATAGCCATCATTCTTTTATACTACAAATAATGAAAAATAGTTAAGCATTAAATAGGGCTTTGACTATAATTACTGTTAAAACTTATTGAACTAACAGTTAGTTGCAGAATTAATAACATACTAAAGTGACCTTCTCATGAATAGTATGTTTTCAAAAGTTACAAGGTAAGTTAGTAAGCGATTATGCCTTAAAGAGCTGCTGCAAAGCGAAACTAAACAATAATAAAGATGAAGAATTTATATGCCTTTAACTCTAAAACCATTGTCAGAATGTAAAATACTCGTAGTTGATGATGATGAAATGATCAGACTTACACTTGAAACAATATTAGAAGAGCACTTTACTGTTTTACCATTTAGCGCTGGAAATAGTGTCTTAGAATACTGTAAAGAAAACACTGCTGATTTAATTTTGTTAGATGTGAATTTACCTGATATCAATGGGTTAAATGTATGTAGGCAAATAAAAGACGATCCTGCCTTTGAAAATGTACCTATTGTCTTTATTACATCGACCTACGATACCGATTCACAAAATGCCTGTTGGGAAGCCGGAGCAACAGATTTCATTGGAAAACCCATCACTGCTTCAACATTAATACACCGCACGAAGAATCATATTGAGAATAAACTTCGCCTCGAAAAGTTGGTTGAATTGACATACAAAGACTCTCTAACAGGTTTATTTAATCGCCATTACCTAGACTTAGAAGTCTCTAATGTTTTTAAACAAGCTATACGTGATAAAAGAGCTTTTAGCCTACTGATGTTAGATATCGATCATTTCAAGCGTTATAACGACCATTATGGCCATCCACAAGGCGACGTATGTATTAAAAAGATTGCTGAGGTATTAAATCGTTCAGTTAAACGCCCGCAAGATACGGTTGTACGATATGGAGGAGAAGAGTTCCTTGTGCTCTTACCTTACACAGATTTTGATGGAGTAAAGCAAGTCTGCGAGCGAATTAATCATGAACTAGCGAGCGAAAATATTCGTCACGAAGAATCTTCTTTAAATAGGGTGTCAGTCAGTATCGGGGGAGTTGTGTATTCTCACCAAGAGATGAAACAGTTTGATGAACTTGTCTCATTAGCTGACGAAGCATTATATGAAGCAAAAAATGCGGGTAGAAATTGCTTTAAATTACATGCAATTGACTGATGAAATAATCAGATTTTAACGTTAAAAATTTCATCTATACTCATAGTTGCTTATTTACTAGGTGAATATGTATGGCTAACTTAAAAGACCGTCGATGTTTTCTAAAAAAAATGGGTGTGGGAGTCGCTGCTTCAACACTGGCATTTAAAGCACCGTATGTTTTTGCAAAAAACACTGTCACTTTGAGAGTGATGGGCACACATGTCACCTTGCAAGAAGAGTTACGTCAACGAGCAATGCGTGAGCTTGGCATTAATATCGAATTTACTCCAATGGGCAGTGCTGCAGTTTTACAAAAGGCGGCAGCGAATCCAAGTTCTTTTGATTTGTACGAACAGTGGTCTGATTCAATTAATATTTTGTGGCAAGCTCGGGCTATCCAACCATTAGATATTGATAGGCTTATTTATTGGAACGAAATTAATCCACTAACTAAAACCGGGCGTGTAATACCTGAAGCAAAAATAGGGGCGGGGGATTCACCCAATAAGCTTTTGTATGTTCAGCCTGATGGTCGTCTCGGTACGACGCCTAGCAAAAAAATCAGTTATATGCCGTATGTTCACAATGTTGATTCCTTTGGCTATAACACGCAATTTATTGAGCAAGGTATTCCCTATGAAACCGAATCGTGGGCATGGTTGCTCGACGAAAAAAATAAAGGGAAAGTAGGATTAGTTAATGCGCCCACCATAGGTATTTTTGACGCCGCACTTGCTGTTCAGGCCCAAGGGCTGATGAGTTTCAATGACTTAGGAAATATGAGTATTACAGAAATTGATCAGCTGTTTAAAATTTTGCTCGAGAAAAAAAGGCAGGGTCACTTCGCTGGATTTTGGACATCGGTTCCACAGTCGATAGACTTTATGAAAACTAACCGTGTGACTATTCAAAGTATGTTTTCACCGGGAGTAAGTGCATGCAGAGGACAAGGTATCCCTGTTGTGTATGCTTCACCCAAAGAAGGTTATCGTGCTTGGCATGGGGTTATGTGTTTATCGGCCAATACGCAAGGGCATGTAAAAGATGCAGCGTACGATTACATGAACTGGTGGTTGTCAGGCTATCCCGGTGCATTTATAGCGCGTCAGGGCTATTACATTTCTAACCCAGAACGAAGTCAGCCTCTTATGTCTATACCAGAGTGGAATTACTGGTATCAAGGTAAAGAAGCGGTGACAGACTTAACAGGCACTGATGGAAAAATCTCTGTTCAAGCTGGGCAGGTAAGGGATGGAGGCAGCTACATTAAGCGCTTTTCTAATATCGCGGTTTGGAATACCGTCATGCCAAATTATGATTACAGTTTAGATAAGTGGTTTGAACTGCTTAATTCTTAAGGAACTGCCTTGTCGAATATTTTCTCACGCTCTGTTGCTGCAAAAATGTTATTAGCGTTGATGCTAATTTTACTTGCTATGAGCGCCAGTTACTACGTTATGAATAAACGCCTAAATACAATAGAGGTTGCTTTTAACGATATAAGCCGAATCAGTAATTACGCTGTAAGTATTCTTAGGATCAATAAAGACATAGTCGAAATGCAACGCGATATCTCTGTGTATGGCGGGAGTGGAAGCAGTGCTGTGTTTGAAAAAATCGTCGAAAATTTTCAAAGTATCAAAACACGTCTAAGCGATGTTGAGCTTAAAAATGAAGAGAATGAGAGTCAAATTTACCTCAACGCCATGTCTGAACTAGTAAAGAGGTACGGCGAGAATTTACAGGTCTTGACCAAGCGCTACGAAATAAGAGCAACATTGACAGAAAAAGAATTACCCCGAATTTACGCTGATGCAACGACACACCTTGATAACTTAATGCGAAAAGTAACCACTGTTGAAGAAAAGTTATTTATTTCTGAGTATCTCAATCTGTGGCATTCGTTGCATCGAGATGCGTATTTGTTTTTAACCAAAAAAGATTATGCAAAAAGAGCGTCAGTTAACGATGCTTTACGAATGATTTCGACGAAATTAAATGCCTCTGTGCATATTCAAAAAAGTGAATACCGCTCTGAAATTAACCAACTTTCAAAAATGGCAGATACTTATAGTCAGGCATTTGCGAGGAGTATTCAAGCAAATCGCAATTATTTAAGTTTAGTCAATGTTGTAATGGCCGGTGACGCAATTGAATTTAGTACTTTAGCAAATGAACTAAGAGAGCAATCATTAACAAGGTTAAGCCGTATCAAGGAAGAAGCAGAAAAAACAGTTTCTAAAACAGAACGTATTTTAAAGCTACTCGCGTGGGGAGTGTTAATTTACATTATTGCCTTGTCTGCTTTTTTCCATTTGCAGATCTCTAAGTCTATTAAACGCCTTACGGTGAGCTTTAAACACTTTCTTAATGGCGATTTATCAGCACCAATTTATGACTTACATAGAAAAGATGAAATAGGTGTACTTGCAAAAGCGGCAGATAGCTTCAGAATTTTAAGTAAAGATTTATCAGATGCCAAACAAACCGCCGAACATACCACTAAAGTTAAGTCAGAATTTTTGGCGAATATGAGCCACGAAATACGAACGCCTATGAACGGTATTTTGGGTATGGCACGTCAATTGAGTCGTACACCATTAAATGCAGAACAAGAAAAAATGTTGGCCATCATACACTCTTCAGGTGCGAGCTTATTAGTAATTATCAATGATATTTTAGATTTAAGTAAAATCGAAGCCTCAAAAATTGAACTGGAAGAACAGCCAATAGCATTAAACTTATTACTCGATGAGCTAACACATTTATTTAAAGCGCAAGCTAATAATAAACAAGTCGAACTGTTTATTTCAGTGTTGCCTGAGGACCCCAATTTTATATTTTTGGGAGATGAAACACGCCTTAAACAAGTGCTTATTAATTTAATTGGCAATGCAATTAAATTTACAGAAAGAGGCAGTGTATCGTTAAATGTGAGTATTCATCAGCTATCGAATGATGAATTTAGCATTACATTCCACGTTTCAGATACCGGAATTGGCATAGCGAAGGAACAGCTTAATAGCTTGTTTGAGGCCTTTTCACAAGCAGATGCCTCAATTACACGACGGTTTGGTGGTACAGGACTCGGTTTAGCCATTTCTAGTAAGCTATTAAAATTAATGGGGACTTCATTGCACGTTGAAAGTGAGTATGGTGTTGGCTCAGACTTTCATTTTGATCTCAATGTTATCCGAACGAATGAGTCTGTTTATAGTGAACAACAGCACATGCAAGAACCCCATGAGCAAGCAATTGATTTCTCTTGGCTGAATGTGCTGATTGTCGAAGATAACGAAATCAATCAAATCGTTATTGAAGCGATGTTGAGTGAGTTTAATATCAGCTCTATCAATATTGCCGATAATGGCGAGCAAGCTATTCTTCAGTGTGAAACACGGGCGTTTGATCTCATTCTTATGGATATGCAAATGCCTGTCTTAGATGGGCCGCAAGCGACATTAAGGATCAGAGAGATGCCTTCCTATAAAAACACTCCCATCATTGCTTTAACTGCCAATGTATTAAGTGCCGACAAACAACGCTGTATTGATGCCGGGATGAATGACTTTATTGCAAAACCAATTAATTATGAGTGCGTTAAAGCTATTTTGTTGAAATGGTGCACAAAAGCAGCTGATGAACGGTAAGGGGAGCTGAGTGAATATTTTACTAAAAGAAAATAAAAAAGCAGCCTCATTGAACCCATACTTTGCTTTAGTGTCGATAGTATTTGTTATTTTTATAGCAATCGCCGTTAGCTTTTTTGAAGGGCAAGTAAAAGAAGATGTTTTAGACTCGATAGACCAAGAGTTCGTCGAAACGAATCAAAGGCTAAAAGAAATTGTAACAACGACACTGTCAGAATATAAATCAGATTTACGGTTTTTGTATTCAACACCGCCAATTTCAGGCTTACCAAGAGCCCATTTTAACAATGGAATAGACCCATACGATGGCACTAGTTATCAGCAATGGAAAGAGCGATTAGAAACTATTTTTATTGGTTATATGGAAAATAACCTTGCCGTTGAACAGTTACGTGTTATTGCGGTGACTGCTGAAGGTAACGAACTTATTCGTGTTCAGCGTGTTGGCGCATCTGTAGAAGCCTCTGCGGATTATTCATTACAATCTAAAAGTGGCGAGCCTTATTTCTTGCCCAGTACGTTGCTTGAACCAAAGCAAGTGTATATGTCACCACTGTCTTTAAATCGTGAGTTTGGTGAAATTGAATTTCCTTTTAAACCGATGATTCGGTTTTCGATACCAATATACAGTGAGAACGGTAAGCGTTTTGCTTTTTTAATTATGAATGTTAATGCCAGTACATTACTTAATAACCTTAAAGAAACAGTGTTTGATACCTCACAACTTATTATTAGTGGCTCTGATGGAGATTTTATTATTCATCCACTTGAAAGCTATCAATTTTCTAGAGATTTAAATCCCAGTGTAAATTGGCAGGCTGTTTACACCGAAAACATAAAGTACAACGGTATCTATTTAATAAAGTCAAAAGCGAATACCGAAGAACAGTTCTATGTACGTTCAGAAAAGTTGTATACCAGATCAGGTAATAAATATGGTTTTGTAAATTTTAACCTACTTGCACCTAAAGAATATGTGGATAATTTGATCAATGAAAAACGCTTGATCACCTACAGTCTGTTATTTGCAGTGATTGTTTTCACATCAATTCTTTTAATTACATTTTATCGTAATGCGATTAGAAGCCAATTACTCGCAGAAACCAGACAAGAAGCATCAGCAATTGTCGATGGTTCTATCGATGCAATTATTGCCCTTAACTTAAAAGGGTATCTGACCAGTTTAAACCATACTGCAGAGCGATTATTGCTCATTTCAAGTAAAGCGGCAGTAGGGAAATCGAGTAAGGAAATTGAATTTCTATCTAATTTACCAATCGATGAATATGTAAAAAAAATACAGAGTTCTAGAGCTCAAATAAAGGACGAGTGCTCATTCGTGCAAGGTGAATATATCGCGCATTACGCTATTTCAGTGAGTCCTGTTTTTTCTGAGCACAGTAACCTAAGTGGTTTGGCTTTAATAATTAGAGACATTAGTAAAGAAAAACAGGCTGAAATTAAAGTTAAACGTCTTAACTCTGAGCTTGAAGCCAAAGTGCGTAAACGTACACACGCACTTGCAGAAGCAAAAGACGAAGCAATTAAACACAGCGAGGTTAAAAGTGCATTTATTTCGAATGTGAGCCATGAACTGCGAACATCATTAAATGGTGTCATTGGCACGC
Source organism: Pseudoalteromonas sp. PAB 2.2 (assembly GCF_001938575.1). Classification (NCBI taxonomy): domain Bacteria; kingdom Pseudomonadati; phylum Pseudomonadota; class Gammaproteobacteria; order Alteromonadales; family Pseudoalteromonadaceae; genus Pseudoalteromonas; species Pseudoalteromonas sp. PAB 2.2. The sequence goes on along the minus strand of NZ_LYPI01000008.1, from coordinate 306,929 downwards.
TAAATATTTTGAAACGAGAAGCGCTAACAGATAAGTCACGCAAGCTTGTTGATATGATGGAGTTGAGCGCATCAAGCTTAAACTTATTAATTAACGATATTCTTGATTTGTCGAAAATAGAGGCAGGAAAACTCGACTTAAATATTCAGTTGATAAACCCGCTGCTACTGATTGAAAGTTTGGTGAGCTCGTGTGCTGTCAGAGCCTTCGATAAAGGGGTTGATGTGTACTTAGACACCACAGAACTTACATGCGATAAGCTAGAAGTAGACCCCCTTAGACTAACTCAAATTATTAATAACCTGATTAGTAATGCCATTAAGTTTACTGAAAAAGGGTTTATTAAAATTAAAGTGAGTACGGAGCATGTTGCAAATAATGAATATAAATTAAGGGTTAGTGTACAAGATACAGGAATTGGCATTGATCCTCTTTCGCAAAAACGACTGTTTGGTGCTTTCCAACAAGCGAGTAGTGCAATTACCGAGAAATTTGGGGGGACGGGATTAGGAATATCGATCTGTAAGCAGTTATGTCATGCAATGGGTGGAGAAATTTACTTAGATTCAACTTTAAATCAAGGCAGTACATTTAGCTTTTATATTAAGGCACGCGCGAGTGAAAGAAACTTAAAGCAAGAGCAGGCATGTTTTTCTTCTAAACATGTTTTAGTGTGTAGTCAAAATGCACATATTATAGAAATAATTGAAAAATTGGTTGTTTTATATGGCGGGCACGTAAGCGTTTCATCGCTTAGTGAATTAGACCTACACGATGATGAGAACATTGATTTTGCCATCATAGACGACGAAGAAACCAATAATAATACGAGCTTAGATCACCTGCATGAAACACATAGCAGCACTCACGTTGTCTTATTGCATCAGTCTGATACTTCAATACCAAAAAGCAAAGCGGGCAAAGTGAGTAAAATAAGTAAACCCCTTACACAAACAGCCCTATTACGCATTGCAGGGGTTGAGCTGCGTGATAACGAAACACACACGTTATTACATGACAACAGTGCTGGCGAGTTCGCAATTTCAAATGAGCGTTTATCACAAATTAAAGGCAGTAAGGTACTTATTGTCGATGACAATAAAATTAACTTAGAAGTAGCGAAAGGGGCACTTGACGAGCTACCCATTGAAATACTCACGGCCAACAATGGCCAAGAAGCCATTGAACATTTATTGCAGAGCGAAGCAAGCGGAGCGCCTGTAAACTGTGTACTACTCGATTGTCAGATGCCAACTTTAAATGGCTATCAAGTGTCTGAAAAAATACGTTCAGGTGAGGCTGGTGGCGCTTTTATTAATGTACCTGTGATTGCCATGACTGCGAGTGCGATGATGGGCGAAAAAGAAAAATGTTTATCAGTCGGTATGAATGATTATCTTAGCAAACCAATTAAAGCCGATGATGTGCTATCAAAAGCTGTGAAATGGATTTTATCGGATCATGAACAGCAAACAGAAGCACACGTTAGCACAGTAGATGAAGCGCAGTCATTATGGAATCGTCAAGAAGCGCTTGTACGGTTACTTAATAAAGAGGCTTTACTAAAAAGAATATGCCAAATATTTATGATCAACGCGCCGAAAAAACTCACTGATTTAAAAGATCAGTTTGCAGTGCAAAATCATGCGGAAGTACATCAAACTGCGCATGCTTTAAAAGGGATGTGTGGTGAGCTGAGTGCCGATAAGCTCAGAAAATTATGTGAAGAAATTGAGTTAAAAGCACGCGAGCAAAACCTCGAAATCAAAGACACACTTCAAAAACTAGAGCGCCTGTTGCCACAACTAATGGCTGAGATAAAAGGGTGGTTAGAATCGCTAGAAAGATGAAATTACTCACGACAGAGCCCGTGTGAATGATGCCTGTGTTATGCACAGGCATCCAGATAAGTGATTATTTTAAATGCTTAAACGTATCAATCATCCACTTTATAAATAACTCTAGCTGTGCGTTAGTCTCACTCGGTTCGTGCTGGACTAAATAGTATTTATCTTTGGTTTTTAATGGCATATCAGTAAAATTAAATAGCCATTGCTCTTCAAACCAGGTTTGACTAATTGGTAAAGGAATAAGTGCAATTCCCATCCCTTGCTGTGCAGCACGCGCAACCCCGAACATACTATCAACCTGAATAATTTGTTTAGGTGCGAAGTCTTCAATACCTGCATGTTCTGCCCATTGGTGCCATGCCCAAGGACGTGCTTTATGCAGTATTAGGGGCACTTCATTAAGGGCTTGAAAAGGGTTTTCGTGCCATGCTTGCCAGTTTTCTTTATTACATGCCGGTGTATACGACAACGAAAATAATTCGTGTACAACCCCTTCGTGTGGCTTAGATGACGATAATACAATTGATAAGTCACTTTGCTTGGTCAGTTCCTTGCGCGTTTTTAAGGTGTTTAGCTGTAAGTTAGTGTTTGGATGATCGGCGGTCCACTCACTCAACTTTGGCATTAATAATTCACTGGCAAAAAACTCAGGCAGGGTAATGCTTATAGTGATATTTTCTTGTAACTGACTAAATTCATTAATGGTTTTTTCGAGAGCTTTAATCAGAGGTGACACTGAATCATAAAAGTTCTTACCCGCAGCGGTTAAACGAATAGAGCGAGTTTGACGTTCGAATAGCTCAATCCCCAATTGCTCTTCTAATTGCTTGATCTGATGGCTTACGGCTGATGGCGTAAGATAAAGTTGGTTTGCTGCATCTTTAAAGCTCAGTGTGCGAGCAGCGAAACAAAATGAGCGTAGGCCACGAATAGGTGTTTGCATAGTTAATTTCAGTAATTCTCAATAGCGCGTTTTATGAAGTTAAGAGCTAAGCAATTATTATCCCAATATTTAAAAACTTACAGACTAAAGGGTGAATATAGCTAACTTTTGCGATAACGCCTAAAAATTAAGCGTTAATTGCTTGTTTAATCTAGTTTTTCGCCTCAAAAAGCAAAAAAGGCGAGTGTAGCAGTTTTTATTTATTGGTAACAAGTAAAGTGCTCCTTACGTGTTACTCACAAGTTTAGGGCATTTTATACTAATTGTGTGACAAATTGGTGCAGTGAGGGGGATATAAAAGATAAAAAAAATCCCTCTTGCGAGGGATTTTGGGTAACTCAGCGCCATTGGCACTGGGAATGAGGTCGGTACATTGGGATGTCAGTGGTTAGAAAACCATTTCAGGGACATCACCTTCAATAAGCAATTTTCCTGCCGTTTTGCTTATGATTTCATCTACTGATACGCCTGGTGCGCGCTCTAGTAGATGAAAAGCGCCGTCTTTGACTTCGAGTACGGCTAAATCAGTTACGATTTTCTTTACACAGTTAACCCCAGTTAACGGTAAAGTGCAACTTTCTAATAACTTAGAGTCGCCATGCTTACTTGCATGCGTCATCGTAACAATAATATTCTTCGCGCCAGCAACAAGGTCCATCGCGCCACCCATGCCTTTAATCAGCTTTTTTGGGATCATCCACGATGCGATGTTTCCGTTCTGGTCAACTTCAAATGCACCTAATACTGTTAAGTCTACATGACCACCCCGTATCATGGCAAAACTATCTGCACTATTAAATATTGCTGCACCTGTTGCTGCTGTCACGGTTTCTTTACCCGCGTTGATCATATCTGCATCAACTTGGTCTTTAGATGGGTACGCACCCATTCCTAGCAGACCATTTTCAGATTGCAGCATGACTTCTATGCCATCGGGTACATAGTTAGCGACAAGGGTAGGGATACCAATCCCTAAATTAACGTAATAACCGTCTTGTAGCTCTTGTGCAACGCGCATAGCTACTTGTTCACGTGATAATGCCATTTTAATGCTCCTTAATCGCGAGTCGTTACACGTTCGATGCGTTTTTCAAAGTTACCCTTGATCACACGATTAACATAAATGCCTGGGGTGTGAATTTGGCTCGGCTCCAGTTCACCCGGCTCTACGATTTCTTCAACCTCAGCAACGGTAATCTTACCTGCGGTTGCAGCCATTGGATTAAAGTTCATGGCTGTGTGACGAAACACGAGGTTGCCATAGCGATCGGCTTTCCATGCTTTAACAATCGCAAACTCACCTGTAATTGATTCTTCTAGAATGTATGGGCGACCATTAAATTCTTTAACTTCTTTGCCTTGTGCAACAGGGGTGCCGTAACCAGTTGCAGTGTAAAATGCCGGAATACCCGCACCACCAGCACGCATTTTCTCAGCAAGTGTACCTTGTGGCGTAAGTACTACGTCAATTTCGCCATTAAGTAACTGTTGTTCAAATAAGGCATTTTCACCAACATAAGAGGCAATGATTTTTTTAATTTGCTTGTCGTGTAGCAAAATACCTAAACCAAAGTCGTCAACGCCACAGTTGTTAGACACAACCGTTAAGTTTTTTGTTTGTTTACGCTTTATTTCGCCGATAAGTCCTTCAGGAATACCACACAAGCCAAAGCCACCAGCGATAATGGTATCGCCATCTTTTAAACCTTCCATCGCAGCTTCGTAACTCGAAACCACTTTATCAAAACCGGCCATGAGCCTACTCCTTAATTATTCTGCGTGTTCTTTAGAGCAAGTGAAACCTTGCTGACAGGTTGTTTATTTAATGCGCTACAAATAGCCCAACCAGCTTTCGCCAGTCTTTCTAAATCAATTCCATGCTCTATGCCAAGCCCTTGCAGTAAGTAAACTACATCTTCAGTGGCAACATTTCCTGACGCTCCTTTGGCATAAGGGCAGCCACCAAGGCCTGCAACGGCACTGTCAACGGTTGAAATACCTCGCATTAGCGCGGTGTAAATATTTGTGAGCGCTTGCCCGTAGGTGTCGTGAAAATGTACAGCGAGTTTTGACTTATCAATATGTTGCAGTAATAAATCTAATAACTCGTCCACTTTTTTTGCTGTTCCTACACCAATTGTGTCACCAAGGCTAATCTCGTAACAACCCAAGTCTAATAAACGCTGCGACACCTTTAATACATCAGCGTAGTCAACGTCACCTTGGTAAGGGCAACCCATTACACAACTTACATAGCCACGAACACGAATATTATTTTCTTTCGCAAAGTCCATGACCTCTTTAAAGCGGTCAATACTTTCATCAATCGAGCAGTTAATGTTCTTTTGACAAAATGCTTCGCTGGCTGCGGTAAATATAGCAAACTCTTTAATGCCCACTTGATGAGCGGCTTCTGCACCACGTAAGTTAGGGGTTAGCGCACTTAAATTAACATTAGGTAAGCTTAATGCGTTGATCACATCACGTGAGTCAGCCATTTGCGGCACCCATTTAGGTGATACAAATGCTCCCGCTTCAATATCGTTAAGACCCGCGTTGGCTAGGGCGTTAATTAGTTCGATTTTATCTTGGCTGGTGACGGCTGCTTCATTTTGCAGTCCATCACGGGCACCCACTTCAACAATACGTACACACCCAGGGAACTGTGTCATACCGCCTCCTGTTCCTCGACTATGGCGAGCATATCGCCATGGCTAACTAATTCACCTTCACCAAAACAGTAGCTGGTTAATACACCATCATGTGGAGCATTAAGCGTGTATTCCATTTTCATTGCTTCGATAATTACAACCGCATCGCCTTTAACTACTTCGCTACCCACAGCGACAAGGTGTTTAACGACTGTGCCGTTTAATGGGGCCGCAAGAGGAAGTGCATCACTTTCATGTTCACTAATGTAGTGTTTATCGATGAGTTCAATCACTGTTTGCTGAGCGTTATACATTACAGTGATATGCGTGTCTGTTTGGATAACATGCGCGACAACTTTTTCACCATTAATGACTAAGCGAGCAAGGCCATTTTCAACAGTGCCTGAACTTGTATAGTCAACTGAGTTGAGGTTGATTTTAAAACCATCGGCACACTTTTCAGCTTGCACCGCAACATCAGTAAATGGGATTTTTGTTAGCGCAGCGCTGTTTAGCATAAAGCCAGTTAATTGCTGCCATGGACTCGCACTACTGCCTTTTAGTGTGCTCATGTATGCAAATGCAGCGATTACTGTCGCGAGTGTATGTTGTTGCTCGTCTTTAGCGACTAATTGCGCACCTTGGTCTTCAATAAAGTGCGTATCAGGCGCACCAGCTTGAAACGTAGGGTGGTTAGCAAGGTTGTGCAAAAAGTTAACGTTACAACTAAACCCAGCTAAATGAAATTGTTGCAGTGCTTTTGATAAACGACCAAGCGCAGCCTCACGGTTGTCATCGTGAACAATGAGCTTAGCAATCATTGGGTCGTAAAACGGGCTAATTTCATCACCAGCGGCAATGCCAGTGTCTATGCGTACAAACTCTGATTCAGTCGGGGTGAATAGGGCATCAATACGGCCAGAACACGGGATAAAGTCATTGCTTGGGTCTTCTGCATAAATACGTGCTTCAAAGCTATGACCTTGCAGCTGAATATCCGCTTGTGACAGCGGCAGTTTTCCACCTGCAGCCACATTAATTTGCCAGCTTACTAAGTCAACGCCAGTGACCATTTCGGTTACCGGGTGCTCTACTTGTAAACGAGTGTTCATTTCCATGAAGAAGAACTCATCGCCACACAGCAAAAACTCAACAGTACCCGCACCACGATAGTTAATTGCTTGTGCACAGCGTACAGCGGCTTCACCCATTTCTTTTCGTAGCGAATCAGATAAACCCGGCGCCGGTGCTTCTTCAATCACTTTTTGATGGCGACGTTGTAAAGAACAGTCACGATCGCCTAAATAAACACAGTTGCCATGATTGTCTGCAAATACTTGTACTTCAACATGACGGGGTTTAGTAACGTAACGCTCTAGAAGCACTAAATCATTACCAAAGCCTGCTTTAGCTTCACGCTTTGCCCCTTCAAGCGCACTGATAAAATCTTTTGCATGCTCTACTACACGCATTCCTTTACCGCCACCGCCAAAGGCTGCTTTGATAAGGACAGGGTAGCCAATTTTTTCTGCTTCGGCTTTTAAAAATTCATTGTCTTGGTTATCGCCATAATAGCCCGGCACTAAAGGGACATTGGCTTCGTGCATAATTTCTTTTGCACGCGTTTTAGAACCCATTGCTTCAATACTTGATGCTGGAGGACCAATAAATGCAATGTCGTTTTGCTCACAGGCTAGGGCAAATTCACTGTTTTCAGATAAAAAACCGTAGCCGGGGTGAATGCAATCAACGGAGGTTTGTTTTGCAACGTCGATAATTTTATCTGCGACTAGGTATGAGTCTTTGCTTGGTGCAGGACCAATGTGATAAGCCTCATCGGCCAGCTTTACATGTTGCGCGTGTTTATCTGCATCTGAATATACAGCAACCGTAGTTAGGCCCATTTGTTTTGCTGTGCGCATAACTCGGCAGGCAATTTCACCACGGTTTGCAACGAGAATTTTTTTCAACGTTTTTGTTGTCATAATGGATCCTATTTCTGCCAATTTGGGCTGCGTTTTTCAAAAAATGCGCTAAGACCTTCTTGTCCTTCGTCTGATACACGAATACGCGCAATACGCTCTGCTGTTAAATCGATTAGTGTTTCATCAATGGCTTTACCCGCAACATCATTGATTAGCTGTTTGGCTGCTTTCACTGCAATAGGCCCATTATTAACAAGGCTTTGCAAGTGCTTGTCTAATGCTGTTTGTAAGTCACCGGTCACTTGATGAATTAAACCTAATTGTTTCGCTGTGTGTGCATCAAAGATTTCTGCGGTTAAAAAGTAACGGCGTGCAGCACGCTCACCAATCGCTTTGATCACATACGGACTAATCACAGCTGGAATTAAACCTAACTTCACTTCGCTTAAACAAAATTGTGCATCGTCTTGGCAAATAGCAATATCACAACAGGCTATTAAGCCTAACGCACCACCAAATGCAGCCCCTTGTACGGCACATAGCGTTGGATGAGGGCTTGTTGCAAGCACATGCATTAATTTGGCAAGTTGCTTTGAATCTGCGAAGTTTTCTGCAAAGTCATTGCCAGCCATCGACTTCATCCAATTTAAATCAGCGCCTGCAGAAAAATGCTTACCTTGTGTTTTTAATACCAAAGCACGTACATCACAGCTATTGGCGTGCTCAATGCACTGAATGAGTTCGCTAATCACGTCCTCATTAAATGCATTGTGTTTTTCTGGGCGGTTTAAAACGAGGACAGCCACATTTGATTTTGTTATTTGTAGTGTTACTGACATACGGCCTCCATTACATTCTAAATACGCCAAACTGAGAATCACGCTCTGGGGCGTTTTTAGCAGCACTTAAAGCAAGACCTAACACATTACGTGTATCGGCAGGGTCGATAATGCCATCATCCCACAGTCGTGCACTGGCATAATATGGATGACCTTGTTTTTCGTATTGCTCGATAATTGGCTTTTTAAATTCGCTAATTTGCACATCAGTCATGCTTTCGCCTTTGCGTGCTAAACCGTCTTGCTTCACTTGAGCAAGTACGCCAGCTGCTTGCTCGCCACCCATAACCGAAATACGGGCATTAGGCCACATCCACATCATTGTTGGTTCAAACGCTCGGCCACACATACCGTAGTTACCCGCACCATAAGAGCCACCAATTAACACGGTGAATTTGGGTACATCAGCACACGATACCGCGGTAACCATTTTGGCACCGTGTTTTGCGATACCTTCTGCCTCGTACTTTTTACCCACCATAAAGCCGGTGATATTTTGTAAGAAGACTAAAGGGATATTTCGCTGCGCGCACAACTGAATAAAGTGCGCACCTTTTTGAGCTGATTCACTAAATAAAATGCCATTGTTAGCAACGATACCAACAGGGTGGCCAAAAATTTTCGCAAAGCCCGTTACCAAGGTTTCACCAAAGTAGCGTTTAAACTCATCAAATGATGAGTCATCAACCACTCGTGCAATGACTTCACGTACATCAAATGGCTTTTTAAGATCAGTACCAACAATGCCGTAAATCTCGTTAATGTCGTAACGTGGAGGTTTTACGTCTTCAAGTAATGGTGCAGTAGGGCGCTGATAATTAATGCGCTCAATACATTGACGTGCAATAGACAGTGCATGTGCATCGTTTTCAGCATAGTGATCGGCCACACCCGATGTTTTACAGTGCACATCGGCACCGCCTAGCTCTTCAGCGCTAACTTCTTCACCTGTTGCGGCTTTTACAAGCGGTGGACCCGCTAAGAAAATAGTGCCTTGTTCTTTTACGATAATGCTTTCATCTGCCATTGCAGGCACATACGCGCCGCCAGCAGTACATAAGCCCATTACCACCGCAATTTGCGGAATGCCTTTACCCGACATACGTGCTTGATTATAGAAAATGCGACCAAAATGCAGTTTATCTGGGAATACATCGTCTTGTTCAGGCAGGTTTGCACCGCCCGAATCAACTAAATAAATACACGGTAAATGGCAACGCTCTGCAATGTCTTGTGCGCGCAGATGCTTTTTCACTGTTAGTGGGAAATATGTCCCTCCTTTAACAGTGGCATCGTTGGCGATAATCATACATTCAACGCCTTTAACACGACCAATACCCGCAACAACGCCTGCACATGGAATCGCTTGCTCGTAAACACCAAACGCCGCAAATTGAGAAATCTCTAAGAACGGCGAACCTTCATCTAATAATGTTTCGATACGATCGCGTACAAATAACTTACCACGGCCAACATGGCGTTCTATTAAAGCAGGGCCACCGCCTAAGCGGATATCGGCCACTTTTTCACGTAAGTCGTTTACAAGGGCAGCCATGTTATCGTGATTTTGCAGAAATTGCGGATCGTGTGGATTAACACTCGATTTTAAAATCGTCATAACTTTAATCCTTATCGGCTTTCAGTGAATAATTCGCGACCAATCAGCATACGGCGGATTTCAGAAGTACCCGCACCAATTTCATAAAGTTTAGCGTCACGTAATAAACGGCCTGTCGCGTACTCGTTGATATAACCGTTACCGCCTAAGATCTGAATTGCATCTAATGCCATCTTAGTTGCCAGTTCTGCCGCATATAAAATGGCACCAGCCGCATCTTTACGCGTTGTTTCACCGCGATCGCATGCGCGAGCTACCGTGTAAACATATGAACGCGCTGCATTCATTTGCGTGTACATGTCGGCAATTTTGCCTTGAATTAATTGGAATTGACCAATTGGGCTATCGAACTGTTTACGTTCATGAATGTACGGTACAACAATGTCCATACAGGCTTGCATGATACCAAGTGGACCCGCGGCTAATACAACACGCTCGTAATCAAGGCCACTCATTAAGACTTTTACGCCTTCGTTTAAGTTACCTAAAATGTTTTCTTCTGGTACTTCACAGTTTTCAAATACAAGTTCACAAGTATTCGAACCGCGCATACCCAGTTTGTCTAGTTTTTGTGCGGTAGAAAATCCAGGTGTGTTGCGCTCAACGATGAAAGCAGTGATCCCTTTAGGGCCTGCATTTAAATCGGTTTTGGCATAAATAACGAACGTGTCAGCATCGGGACCATTGGTGATCCACATTTTGTTACCGTTAAGAACAAATACGTTGCCTTTTTTCTCGGCCTTTAATTTCATTGATACTACGTCAGAACCTGCATTGGGTTCACTCATAGCAAGCGCACCAATGTGTTCACCGCTGATAAGCTTTGGTAAGTATTTTTCTTTTTGCGCTTGTGTTCCATTACGGTTTATTTGGTTTACACATAAGTTTGAATGAGCACCATAACTTAGGCCAATTGAGGCACTTGCACGGCTAATTTCTTCCATGGCAATAACATGTTCTAAATAGCCTAAACCCGCACCGCCAAATTCTTCAGCTACCGTCATTCCTAATAAACCCATTTCGCCAAGTTGTGGCCAAAGTTGATTTGGGAACGTGTTGTCTAAATCTGTTTGTTCAGCAAGAGGGGCAATCTCTTGGCTTGCGAAGCTATTAACGTGATCACGGATCATGTCTGCGGTTTCGCCAAGTCCGAAGTTCATTTCTTTATAAAGTGAAATAGTGCTCATAATATGTGTTCCTGTGAGAGTCTGTTGACGCGTATAAAAAGGGTGTCAGGTTATTCGTCTAGGTTATTGAGGGTTTCACGACAGCGACGTTCAGCGGTGACTAATTCCATAAGAACAACTTTAATGTCGTCCATTTGTTGGCTTAAATCCGCTTTCTTTTCTGCAATAAGGTCAAGCATAGTCACTAACTGTTTAGCGCTTGATTTATCTGCGTCGTAAAGTTCAAACAAACGGCCGGTTTCGGCAAGTGTAAAGCCTAAGCGTTTACCTCGTAGGATCAGTTTTAGCCTTACTTTGTCACGTTTCGAGTAAATACGGGTTTGACCGTTTCTCTCAGGTGAGATCAAGCCTTGGTCTTCATAGAAGCGAATAGAGCGCGTTGTAATATCAAATTCTTTTGCTAGTTCGCTGATACTAAACGTTTGCTCATTGCTGGCAGGCTCGACTGCTGCACTTTCAAAGTTTGTTTGATTGTCTTGTTTCATGATTTATTTACCTCATTCGAATAACACCAATATAAGTGAAGTTTACGTAAAGGTAAAGTGTCATTGTGAAGTTATACTTTAGACTTATAAGGTTAGCGCTTAAAATTTATTGCAGCGCCTTATTTATATGGCTTTGTGAGGAAATGTTTGATTTTTAATACAGCAAAATACAGATAAGTTTACAGTTTTACCGGCCGCAAAAAAGTTGATTTTAGATTTACGTTGGCGTAAACGTAAATATTATGTATGCTGAATTAAATCGAAATTAAACTATAACAAATTAACTGTTTGGTTACACATGATTTGAACACATGATGATAACCACTAACATGGAGCCAATTATGACTACTGAAGCCGTTGTTATTGTTGCCGCAAAACGCACACCTATGGGTGGGTTTATGGGCGCACTTAGTGGCGCACACGCAACTGATTTAGGGGCGACTGCCATTAAAAGCAGTTTAGAGCACGCGGGATTATCTGCGGATAAAATCGACGAAGTGATTATGGGCTGTGTATTACCGGCAGGTTTAGGTCAAGCACCAGCGCGTCAAGCAATGTTAAAAGCGGGCCTAAATCAAGGCACCGGTGCAACGACGATCAATAAAGTATGTGGCTCAGGTTTAAAAGCGGCGATGTTCGCGCATGATCTAATTAAGTCTGGCTCTATTAATGTTGCTGTTGCTGGTGGTATGGAAAGCATGAGTAATGCGCCTTACATGCTACCTAATGCACGTGGTGGTATGCGTATGGGTCACGGTGAAGTAAAAGACCACATGATGTGTGATGGCCTCGAAGATGCCTATGACAACAAAGCAATGGGCTGTTTCGCACAAGACACCGCTGATCAATATTCAATTGGCCGTGAACAAATGGATAACTTTGCATTAAGCTCGTTAACCAAAGCCAATGCCGCCATTGAATCAGGTGCGTTTGAGAGCGAAGTTGCTGCACACACTATTTCAACGCGTAAAGGCGATGTAACGGTTTCTATTGATGAGCAACCAGGTAATGCTCGCCCAGATAAGATCCCAGGCTTACGTCCTGCATTCAAAAAAGATGGCACTATTACGGCGGCTAACTCGTCGTCAATTTCTGATGGTGCTGCTGCTCTTGTATTAATGCGTGAGTCTGACGCACACGCACAAGGTTTAACACCGCTTTGTCGCATTGTAGCTCACAGCACACATTCACAAGCCCCTAGCGAGTTTACATTAGCACCTGTTGGTGCAATGAAGTCTTTACTAGATAAAGCAGGTTGGTCTGTAGAAGACGTTGACCTTTGGGAAATCAATGAAGCATTTGCCATGGTAACTATGCTTGCAATCAACGAGCTTAAACTCGACGAAAGCAAAGTGAATGTTAACGGCGGTGCATGTGCATTGGGTCACCCAATTGGTGCCAGCGGCGCACGTATTTTAGTCACCCTAATTCATGCATTAAAGAATCGTGGTCTAAGCAAAGGCGTTGCCTCACTGTGTATTGGTGGTGGTGAAGCGGTTGCGATGGCCGTCGAAGCTATTTAAGCATTTTTTAGTCTCTCACAGCCGCAACGTATTTTAAAAACTATCATGTTGCGGCCTCTTAATACCCACTGGGGAGGAGTGCCTCATGCACCAAGTACCTTTATTTATCAACGGCGAATTTACCCAATCAAGTTCAACGCACCTTATTGATGTTATTAATCCTGCAAACCAAGAAGTTTTAGCACAAGTGCCTTGTGCAACAGATGCCGAAATGGATGCCGCAATTGCTTCGGCTAAAGAAACGTTTAAAACGTGGAAAGAAGTACCTATTTCTGAACGTGCGCGCATTATGATGAAATATGCCGCGTTATTAAAAGAAAATCACGATGAGTTAGCAACGATTATTTGTCATGAACTGGGCAAAACATTCGAAGATGCGAAAGGTGATGTATGGCGTGGTATCGAAGTTGTTGAACAAGCCGCAAATGCACCTTCGTTAATGATGGGCGAAACCATGGAAAACGTGGCGCGTAAAATCGATACATATTCGTATATGCAACCGCTTGGTGTGTGTGCTGGTATTACGCCGTTTAACTTTCCAGCGATGATCCCACTGTGGATGTTCCCACTGGCTATTGTGTGTGGTAACACGTTTATTCTTAAGCCATCAGAGCAAGACCCACTTACACCAATGCGTTTAGCTGAGCTGTTTGTTGAAGCAGGTGCCCCTAAAGGTGTTTTACAAGTTGTTCATGGTACTAAACCACAAGTAGACCGCTTACTAGAAGACCCTGCTGTACGTGCAATTTCATTTGTGGGTTCGTGTGGTGTCGGTGAGTATATTTATTCAAAAGGCACTGCGAATCTTAAACGCGTTCAAGCTTGTGTTGGCGCCAAAAACCACATGGTTATTATGCCTGATGCGAGTAAATCACATGTTGTAAACAACCTAGTAGGTGCTTCGGTTGGTGCTGCGGGTCAGCGTTGTATGGGTATTTCGGTTGCTGTTTTTGTTGGTCAAGCGAAAGACTGGGTTGATGAAATTAAAGCGGGTTTTGAAAACGTGCGCCCAGGTGTGTGGGATGATGCGAATGCAGCATATGGTCCGCAAACATCAAAAGCGGCAAAAGACCGTATTTTATCGCTTATTGCTGGCGGTAAAGCACAAGGTGCAACCTGTTTAATTGATGGCTCAGACTTTACTGTTGAAGGGTATGAGCAAGGTAACTGGGTTGGTCCAACGTTATTCACTGATGTTACAACCGAGATGGATTTATACAAAGAAGAAATCTTTGGTCCAGTACTGGCGTGTATGTTTGTTGATACGCTTGAAGAAGCAATCGCGCTAATTAATAACTCACCATACGGTAATGGTACGTCATTATTTACCTCAAGCGGTGCAGCCGCACGTAAATTCCAACACGAAATCGAAGTAGGCCAAGTAGGCATTAACGTGCCAATTCCGGTGCCACTGCCGTTTTTCTCATTCACTGGTTGGAAAGGCTCTTTCTATGGTGATCAACACACGTATGGCAAACAAGGTATTCGTTTTTACACTGAAACGAAAACCATTACGTCTCGTTGGTTTGAGGACGATATTGCCTCGGGTCCAAACATGAGTATTAACCTTAAATAAGCGCCGGTAAGCGCGCTTTATAAGGAATGAGCGAGGCTGTCCTCGCTCTTTAAACACCGATTTATACAAAGAATAAGACAACAATTTAAGAGGTCTACTATGGACTTTAATTTAACCGAAGATCAGCAAGCCTTTGCTGAAACAGCCCGTCAGTTTGCAGAGTCTGAACTGGCACCTTACGCCGCTAAATGGGATCAAGAACACATTTTTCCAAAAGACACCATTAAGGCAGCGGGTCAGCTTGGTTTTTGTGGTTTATACACGCCAGAAGAAGCGGGTGGTTTAGGGTTATCTCGCCTAGATTCAAGCATTATTTTTGAACAGCTTGCGATGGGTTGTACAGCAACCACCGCCATGCTAACGATTCATAATATGGCAACCTGGATGGTAGCAAGCTTCGGTACCGATGCAGTAAAAGAAAAATACTGCGAACAACTTGTCATGGGTGAATTACTTGCCTCGTATTGCTTAACCGAGCCGGGTTCAGGTTCTGATGCTGCATCACTTAAAACAAAAGCCGTTAAAGAAGGCGACGAGTATGTGATTTCAGGCTCTAAGATGTTTATCTCTGGAGCGGGTGAAACTGACTTATTAGTGGTTATGGCACGCACCGGTGGTGAAGGTGCTGCAGGTATTTCGGCATTTGTGGTTCCTGCAGATGCAGCCGGCGTTGAGTATGGTAAAGCCGAAGAAAAAATGGGCTGGAATGCACAACCAACACGCTTAATTAGCTTTGAAGACGTGCGTATTCCTGCTGCAAACTTACTGGGTCAAGAAGGCGAAGGTTTTAAATTTGCGATGCAAGGCCTAGATGGCGGTCGTATTAATATTGCAACGTGTTCGTTAGGTACGGCGCAAGCTGCACTTAATACAGCGCGCGAGTATTTAAAAGAGCGTGAGCAATTTGGCAAGCCTTTAGCCGCTTTCCAAGCGTTGCAATTTAAAATTGCTGACATGAACACGGAGCTTGTAGCTGCGCGTCAAATGGTACGTTTAGCGGCGTTTAAACTGGATACGGGCGACAGCGAAAAAACCACCTACTGTGCAATGGCAAAACGCTTTGCCACTGATGTTGGCTTTAAAGTATGTGATGATGCACTGCAAATTCACGGTGGCTATGGCTATATCAAAGAATACCCACTAGAGCGTCATTTTAGAGATGTGCGAGTACATCAAATACTTGAAGGTACAAATGAAATTATGCGTGTGATTATTGCGCGCCGTATTTTAGCTGAATCAGCTAACGACATTCTATAAGGAGCGTACTATGTCTAATCCATCTATCGATCTTGTTATTGAAGGCAACGTAGCGGTGTTAACAATGAATAACCCCCCTGCGAATACCTGGACACACGATACACTTACCGCCTTAAAAGACACGGTGACAGAGTTAAATGCCAATAAAAACGTGTATGCATTGGTTATCACAGGTCAAGGCGAGAAGTTTTTTAGTGCCGGTGCCGATTTAAATGTATTTGCAAGTGGCGATAAAGGCGTTGCGGCAACCATGTCAAAAGTATTTGGTGATGCATTTGAAGCATTAACAAACTTCCGTGGTGTTTCAATTGCTGCGATAAATGGCTATGCCATGGGCGGCGGTCTTGAAGTTGCCCTTGCGTGCGATATTCGTATTGCAGAGCAACAAGCACAAATGGCGCTACCTGAAGCAAAAGTAGGCTTACTGCCTTGTGCTGGCGGGACGCAAAATCTTGCGTGGTTAGTGGGCGAAGGTTGGGCAAAACGCATGATCTTATGTGGTGAGCGTTTAAAAGCCGACAAAGCACTTGAAATTGGACTTGTTGAAGAAGTTGTTGCACAAGGCGAAAGTTTAAATGCAGCAATGGCGCTGGCTAATCAAGTAGCTGAACAGAGCCCTGTTGCTGTTACTGCGTGTAAAGAACTCATTCAAAAAGGCCGTACTCAGCCTATGGCTCATGCATTACCACTTGAGCGTGAACTGTTTGTTCAACTTTTCGACAGCAAAGACCAACGCGAAGGTGTGAACGCATTCTTAGAAAAGCGTAAAGCAAACTGGGTAAACGGCTAATGAGTAATTTAACACTACTAAATCATCAAGATGCGCCAGTGGTGTTCGAAACTGCAGAGGCCGCCAGCGGCCTCATTGCAATTGCAACACTTAACGCGCCAAAGTCGTTAAATGCATTAAATTACGACATGATCCAGTTACTTGAGCCACAGCTTAGAAAGTGGGCTGACGATGACTCAGTAGCGATGGTTATTTTAAAAGGTGCAGGTGAAAAAGCGTTTTGTGCCGGTGGCGATGTGGTTAGTTTACACAAAGCGATGAGCACAGGTGAGCCTGCCAGCTACATTGAAGATTTCTTCACGTTAGAGTACAAGCTTGATTACCTAATACACTGCTACGAAAAACCCATTATGTTATGGGGTAACGGTATTGTGATGGGCGGGGGCCTTGGCTTAATGGCGGGGGCAAGTCATCGAGTCGTAACTGACACTTCTCGAATCGCGATGCCTGAACTTACTATTGGCTTGTACCCAGATGTTGGCGGCAGTTACTTTTTACATAAAATGCCAGATCAAGTGGGCCTATTTTTAGGTTTAACGGCGGCCTCTATTAATGCCGAAGATGCATTATTTGTAAACTTAGCCGATCATTATGCAACGGCCGATAAATTTGATGCCATTTTTTCTGCTATCACTGCTGAAAAATGGGGTAAAACAGCCTCATTAAACCATGAAAAGCTAACTCAAATTTTAGTCTCTATCGATAACATTTCAGGTCGAGTACCAAAGGGGAATGTGAAAGCTAACCTAGCAGTTATTCAAAAGCTTGCTGAGTTTGAAACTCTAGAAGACAAAATTGACTATATCCAAGCAATCGACACAGAAGATAAATGGCTGTCACGTGCTCAAAAATCGTTGGCACATGGTTGCCCGCTGAGTTGTGCATTGGTAGAGCGTCAACTTGCTGCATCGAAAGGCAAAACACTTGCCGAGTGTTTTAAAATGGAGCTTGGTATGTCGGTACGATGCGGTGAAGTAGGTGAATTTCAAGAGGGTGTGCGTGCTTTATTAATTGATAAAGATGGCGCACCTAATTGGCAATTTAAGTCACTATCAGACATTGAACCTGATTTACTAGAAAGCTTTTTTACATCACGCTGGGATGAGCAATCTCACCCACTCAATGTGTTAACCAAGGGGTAATACAGATGGCTAAATTAACAATAGGTTTTATTGGTTTAGGCAATATGGGTGGCCCAATGGCGGCTAACCTAGTTAATGCCGGCCACACAGTACGCGTATTTGATTTAAATAAAGCGGCGGTCAGCGAGCTTGAAGCAAAAGGCGCAATGGCCGCAAGCGATGCAGCTGAATGTGCTATTGGTGCCGATATTTTTATTAGTATGCTACCAGCAAGCAAGCATGTTAAGTCGCTTTATCTTGGTGAAACGGGCTTAATTAATTTACTAGATAGTAAAACACTGGTTATTGATTGCTCAACCATTGATGCTGAATCAGCTCGTCAAGTAGGCAGCGAATTGGCACAAAAAGGCATTGATTTTGTTGATGCGCCGGTATCAGGTGGTGTTGCAGGTGCAACCGCGGGTACGCTGACCTTTATTGTCGGTGGTGAGCAGCGTCACTTTGAAAAAGCCAAGCTTGCATTGGTTGATATGGGCAAAAATATTTTCCATGCGGGTGATATTGGTGCAGGCCAAGTGGCTAAAATATGTAACAACATGCTGCTTAGTATTTTGATGGCAGGGACAAGTGAAGCTCTGCAAATGGGCATTAATAATGGCTTAGACCCCAAAGTATTGAGTGACATTATGACCGCCAGCTCAGGCCGTAACTGGACCTTAGAGCTTTATAACCCGTGCCCAGGTGTGATGGAAACCGCACCGGCTAGTAATGATTATAAACCGGGCTTTATGGTTGATTTAATGGCAAAAGATTTAGGTCTTGCTATGGAAGCAGCCCAGCAAAGTAATTCATCAACCCCAATGGGGTCAATGGCTAAAAATTTATACACCATGCTGCAACACCAAGGTGCAGGCAGTGATGATTTTAGTGCCATTTTTAAATTATTCTCGAAGTAGGAGTGTGTTGTGGAAATTAAAAACAACAACATCGTTATTACTGGTGGTGCGCAAGGTTTAGGCTTTGCCATGGCCGAAAAGTTTGCATCGCTTGGCGCAAATATTTCGCTGATTGATATGCAACAAGACATCCTCGATACCGCGGTATCTGCCTTGGCTAAATACGGCACAAAAGTACAAGCCTATGTTGCAAATGTGACTGATGAAGATGCAGTCGTTACAACATTCAACACGATTAATAATGACTTTGGTCATATTGGTGTGCTTATCAACAATGCGGGTATTTTACGTGATGGTATGTTTATCAAAGCGAAAGAAGGCAAAGTGGTTGATAAGATGTCGCTTGCCCAATTTCAGTCTGTTATTGATGTAAACCTGACGGGCGTGTTTTTAGCCGGACGTGAAGCAGCAAGCCACATGATTGAGTCTGGTAAAGGTGGCGTTATCGTTAATATGTCAAGCGTTGCACGAGCAGGTAATATTGGCCAAACAAACTATGCTGCTTCTAAAGCGGGTGTTGTTGCCATGACAACGGGCTGGGCAAAAGAGCTAGGCCGCTTTGGAATTCGTGTGGGTGCAATTGCACCGGGTGTTATTCGCACTGCAATGACCGATGCAATGAAGCCAGAGGCAAAGCAGCGCATGATGGCTGTAACCCCTGTGGGTCGCTTTGGTGAAGCAGAAGAAATTGCACAAACGGCACAGTACATTGTTGAAAACGATTTCTTTACAGGCCGTGTTGTTGAAATAGACGGCGGTATTCGACTTTAATTTCAATTACCCATTGAATACCAAAACGGTAAGCTTAGCTTGCCGTTTTTTTGTTTTTAGATTAGGGTGAGTTTCTGATTAATAAGGAAATTACAATGACAACAGAGAACGTTAAAGCTTCACTAATGAAGGGAATAACTGCACAATTTACGTTAGGCAAGCATGTTATTGAATATTGGGGGTCAGCCTATACCGGTAAAGAGACCTTAAAAGTCGATGGTGAATTAATAAAAGAAGCCCGTAGTTTTAAAACTTCCTCTTGCCATGAATTTGATATTGATGGTAAAGCCTGCAAGCTAGATGTAATCGTAAAGCCCTTTAGAAAATCCACCGCAGTTATTTCATTAATGTGTGATGGCGTTTTAGAGCAAAGCTATCAGCTTAAGTACGGTACAATACGAAAAGTTGCATGGTATTTTAAAGCGATTCAACTTATGGCATTTTTTGCTCTAGGCTGGATGTTTATGAGCGACGTAATAAGTGTGATGGAGTTAATTATTCTGGCAGGCATCATTTTAACTGTTTCAGAACTGTTTTTTAAACAACATGGTTGGACCATTGAAGAGCAAAATCCTTGTAATTAACTTACCAACATTCAATAATTAAACGGCTAACAATGCCGTTTTTTATTTTGAGAGATGCAGTGAATCCCAAACAAATCCGCAATTTTTATATCAACGAAGAGCAGTCTGTATACTTACTGTCTCACCATGATGCAAAAAAGCACCGTCGATGGCTCAACATATGTATTAAGCAATTAACCTTGCTTGGTTACACGCAGGTTGAGCTAATTGGTTCAGGGGCTTTTGGCTTTGTTTTTGCGGGGATTGATGATGAAGGCGTGCCGTGGGTATTTAAGTTTTCGCGGATAACACTGGCACAAAGCGTTCGCGACCGCCTAGAAGACGAAGCTTACATGCTTTCTCAAGTAAATAACCCCTTGGTGCCGAAGTTTTACGCCTTTGAAAGAATAAAAAAGCAAGGCATCTTAATGATGGAACGCGCCCTTGGCGAAGATTTAGAAAAAATATCCATTAAGCAAGGGCGTTTTAGTGCAGCAAAAATTATGTCGCTAGCGCTTAAGCTCAGGAATGTACTGGTTGATTTGCGTGAGCACAAAAATGGCATTAGCCCACAACCCATTGTGCATGGTGATATTAAGCCTTCTAATATCGTGTATGACGAACAAAGTAATAAATTATCTTTGGTTGATTGGGGCAGTTCTGTGTATGCCCAAATCGACAGTGAAGGGAATCCGGTTGCCAGCAATTTTATGGATTTAATGTCGGCAGATATAAGCACCACCAACGCACGCATGGGCGATGTGTACTTTATTGGTGATGAGCAGATGTCGGGCGGTCAATCATCGCCACGGTTTGACGAGCAAGGCGTTGCATCAACCTTGTATGCATTAGCATCTGCGCAATCATGCCGCTTTGGCGCAAAAGTTATTCCTGCCACCAGTCTTAACTTACCCATTGAGCTTGCACGGGTAATTGATGGCATGCTTTCAAAAGATAAAGCAACGCGAGATGGTGCGGGCGATTACTTTATGCGTAATATGCCAACCATGGCTAAAGCATATTTACCAGAGCTGCCGCGTGAGGTGATACGCCCCTATATTCCCTACTGGTTTAGCGACATAGACGAGCACCCTGATACCGTAGTATACAGCTCGCGTAAACAGTTTTTGCGCCAAGCTGATCATAATCAACAACTGCTCGATGTAAATGATGCACAGCTTGATAGATACTATAAAGAGTTCTTATTTGATACCGGCGATACCGAAAAAGCATTTTTGGCGGCAATCAGTCGATTAGCTAAATACCCGGTAGTAGGGGGCTTAAGTTTTCACTGGAAAGAAAACTCCGTGTTTGTTGAGTCATCCTTAATTTTGCATGACGAAAGCTTAGGCACTGCCTTTACAGACGCTATAAATAATACCGTGATGCTTGCTCAAGGTATTGAACAAAAAGGCCTGTTTAAGTGTTGCTTATTCGATGCACGTAAAACTATTCAATTAGAACGTGACGGGACAGGGGCCTTTAAGTTTGAACATTTACCAGAGCTTGATTACGAAGTGATGGATGTACAGGCCTCTGATGTAACGCGACCACACTCGTACTTTGAAGACGGCAAAGACCCTGATGAGCAACTACAACTGCCTAAAAAAGTGATTAAATGCGTATTTGAGCTAAACCAAATACATCACACAGGCTGTATCATTTTTGAAGCTTTGCCAGATAGAATGAAAATTCACCATTACTACCGCTTACTTGACGCCAGTAAAGAACCTGAATTTAAGCGCTTACTTAGTAAGTTGATGCAATATGCTGTTAGCATTACCGATGTAGGCGTTGCTGGTTTTATGAAACTCCCGTATAAAAACACCCGTGAATTTGACTTATGTGCCAAACAACCCGATGAATTCTACCCACGGGATCCAAAAAGAGTCGCTCTTTAATGCGCTGGGCTTTACATCGCCAAACAAAGCCAAAAATACAGAACTCACTTTTTTACCTGCCACTTTATAAAGACGTCGCGTAAGTTGTTTTACCGCTCACTTAGCCATTTCTAATACCAATATCAATCCGCAGTAATAGATCATCATTTTGGTATCAACGATGTTTTATTGTCTCAAGAGTACTTAATTTAGCGAATTGGTACAATTTTCTTAGGTGCAATGCACTGATTTAAAGGGAGCAAAATTGGCTTAAGACTTAGTTTTAATTGATGGGTTTTAGGTGCGGGCACGGTAATTTACATAGCACTGTGTTTATATACAGTTTTGAGTGCTTGTGCCCAATAATATTAAGTACACTGTTTTGAAATGGATTTACGAAGTCTAAATATGCTTTTTAATTATGTGTTTACAAAGATGTTTATGTGTAGAAAGATGGGTGTATAAAAAACAAGTCATCAAATGCGTTATGAAGCAGTAAAGTGGTTGGGTATTAAAGGGCATGTAAGGAGTAATTATGACATTTGAAGATGCACAAAAAGATATGAATACTTCTTACTGTGGTGGCGGAACCGGCGTTTTAGCATCTGGGGTTATCTGGTGTTTAGCGGGGATAGTTGCACTTCAATACTCATATCAATCAAGCATGCTCGCGCTTTTTTTTGGTGGCATGTTTATACATCCTATCGCTATATTTTTATCAAAAGCACTGAAGCGTTCAGGAAAACATAATGCTAATAATCCGCTCGGAAAACTTGCTTTAGAAAGTACGATAATTTTATTTGTTGGGTTGTTTATTGCCTTTGCTGTAGCAACGTTAAAGCCTGAATGGTTTTATCCAATTATGCTAATGATAATTGGTGTACGTTATTTAATTTTTAATACTTTATATGGCACAAAAGTGTATTGGATTTTAGGGGCTCTGCTTATGATATCTGGCGCGCTGTGCATATTTTTCGCAAGTCATTTTGTAATTGGTGCGTTTACAGGGGCTGCATTAGAAATCGTGTTTGCGGTCGTTATTTTAAATCAATCAAAAAAATTGCATCTAAAAACAACATAACACGCCTTGCTAGTGTGAATTTTAACTGGCAGTTATACAGATTGGAGAAACATGGAAGAACTTTACCTAGAAATAGCGTTTACAATAGCGGTCGCTCTGAACCCTTATTAAAACGCTGTTTATAGTTAAATCGGTTGTCGTTCATGCCACAGCGATAAAACTCATTTTACAAGGAAGAGAAAATTATGCGTTATTTAATACTTATCTTATTTATTCCATTTTTTACTTTAGCTGAAAGCAATACACAACTAAAAAAGGAATTAATGCAAATGGAAATTCAAGATCAAAGTATCCGCAATAAAATAGGAAAAGTTGGCTGGCAAAATCCCCCCAAAGAACTCATAAACCAGCTAAAGATAATAGATGAAGCTAATACAACTAAGCTAAAAGCTATTATCAAAGAACATTCATGGCTAACAAAAGAATTGGTCGGTATTGAAGGAGTGAGTGCTGCTTTTTTAATAATTCAGCATTCATCAGATATCGAATTTAAAGCAAAAATGCTCCCGTATTTAGAGACGTCATATTTAAATAATGAAGGTATAAAGGGACAGCAACTTGCCCTACTAACTGATAGGGTCCTTATTGCTCAGGGCAACAAGCAACTCTATGGCACTCAGGCTGACTTAATCGAGGGTCAAATTGTATTTAGTCCTATTGAAGACAAGGCTAATGTTGATAAACGTCGAGCAAAAATGAAAATGCCACCACTCGATTTTTATAAAAAGTTAATGGAAGAAATTTACGGTATAAAAGATCACCCTGAAATAGATCTTAATTAATACAACGATAAAAGCAAAATTAAGCTCTTTTAAGACAGGTTTTCGGTGGGATCTTAATGGTAGAAATGAAAAAGTTTATTTTACTGGTTTTAGCTGTGCTTACTTTGACTTCTTGTAGCAAGCCTTTGCCAGCGGATAAGTTATCTTACGTAGGTGAGTGGGAAAGCAAAGAAATGTACTTGCTTATCCATCAAGACGGTACGGTGGTATATGAGAGGGTCCAAGATGGTGGGTCAACATCTATAAACGCGCCGTTAAAAGAGTTTATAGGAGACGACTTTGTAGTAGGTGTGGCTTTTTTAACCTCTAATTTCGATGTGACAGAAGCACCACATTTGGTTGGTGACGAATGGGTAATGGTTGTTGATGGCGTGAGATTAACAAAAAACCAAGGTTATTAGATATTGCTGTAAATATTTATAGGAACTTACTTAAATAATTAATATTAGGTTGTTTTTATTATAAGAGATTCTTACTTTAGAAGCGTGTATTTGCGTTATTTAGTGTTTCAAAAGGGATGTTATGAATAAATTATTATTTTTTATTGTTTTTTTCGTTATTAGTAATGCTCAAGCAGCTGACGCGACTTATTTCTCAGAACTAAAAGCCGAGCTTGATCAGGCTGTACCAAAGATTTTAGATAAGCATAAAGCCCCTGGTGTTGCCGTTGCCTTTGTTCAAGGCGAAGAGGTTACCGGATTTCTTTCTTATGGCTTTGCAGATATTGAAAGTCAAAAAGCCATTACAGAAAATACCATGTTTAATGTAGGCTCAATATCAAAAGTAGTGACTTCGTGGGGGGTTATGCAGTTGGTGGATCAAGGTAAAGTTGAACTTGATAAACCAATAAATAATTATTTAAAACGCTGGAAGATACCTAAGTCTGAGTTTGGAACTGAAAATGTAACGTTAAGAAATGTTCTGTCGCATACATCGGGCTTGTCTCTCGGTCCTTATTTTGGCTGGGGCTCACCGACAGATGTTCCTTCGATTGTAGATTCATTAAATGGCAAGAATAATGGTGCAGGCGATGTAAAAATAATACATACACCAAATACAAAATGGTCATACTCAGGTGGTGGGTACTCTATTGTTCAGTTACTCATAGAAGATGTATCGGGTTTAAGTTTTGAAGACTATATGCAGAAAAATGTACTTAAGCCGTTTGGAATGAATAACTCAACATTTAATGTAACACCTGCTGTTATGAGTAAATCAGCAACACCGTATGATGAAAATGCAAAGAAAACATCCATGATCTACTTTGCTGAGCAAGCCGCTGCGGGTTTACAAACAACTGCTATTGATTTAGCACGATTTAATTTAGCCGTGCTTAAAAATAAGGAAAATAAATACAATGGCTCTCGTTTTATATCACAAGCTCTAATTAAAGAAATGATTACACCTGTAGCAAATACAGGGGGTCGCTGGAGTATGAGTTATGTTGTCGATTCAGAAAATAAAAGTTTAGGGTTCGCTGGATTTAACCAAGGGTGGATAGCGTTAACACGGTCGATTACAGACCAAAATAGAGGCTACGTTATACTTACCAATAGCAGCATAGGAAGCGTTAGTAATGATATTGATAATCTTATTTTATCTAAACTGCGCAAGCCTAAAAGTGAGTAGTTTATAGCAACTAAGCTTACTTAATAGGTATTTTTGATACTTAATAAGGTGGTTATGTTGAAAAGCATAGAGATAATAACAATCTATTTAGTATAGAGCTCAATAATAGGGAGTCGTACTGATGAAACGCTTTCCCATGTCTTTATACAATTTACAACAGTGATGCTTTGGAAAGTGAAGCCGCAGGGTACGTATGCGAAATTTTATTACTAAGCAACTAATACCAAAAATCTCCTTGGCCCTAGTTATTTATCGATAGTTAAGCTACAAATTTATGTTTCAGTTTTAAAAGCGTTTGCGGACCGGTTTTTCGGCGTAATTAATTAAATGAAGGAAAGTACGATGAATGGAAGTGAAATTTTGTCAGGTGGCGGTCAATATGTGATTGGTTTAGGGACCTTAGCATTATTAAATGCAGGCTTAGCTCAAAGTAAAAACAGAAGTGGGCTATTATGGTTTTTTATATCCTTGCTCTTAGGCCCATTAGCAACATTTTTATTAGTTGTTCTGGATAAACAACCAAACAGAAATTACTAAAAATTATTAGCATGGATACAATCAGGCAATTTAAATTCAATTACGCTTGATTACATTAAATTTTTGTCGACGAATAAACAGCCCCTTATAAGGGGCTTAAAGGTGAAAATGAATCTATTATTTGTTTGCTCAGAAAATCGTTTGCGCAGTCCTACCGCAGAAGAGGTGTTTTCTGAATACGAAGGTATTAATGCGATAGGGTGCGGAACAAACCTCGATTCTGAAACACCTTTATCTGGTGATCTTATCGAATGGGCAGACGTTATTTTTGTGATGGAAAAAACTCACAAAAATAAAGTATCGAACAAATACAAAGAACTACTTAAAGGAAAGAAACTTGCCTGCCTAGAAATTCCTGATAATTATCAACGGATGCAACCAGAACTTATTAAATTGCTAACAAGCAAGGTGCCAAGGTACGTTCGATTGTAAATGATATCAAGTGTCTAAAATCATCAGTGTGTTACCTTAGATTTATACAAATATTGATATGGGATTATTGTCAATGGCTGACGCGGCATGTAATGAAAAAGAGAGAATTGAAGCACTTTTTGATACTTTATAAGATGACTATGTTGAAAAGCATAGAGAGAATAACAATCTATTTAGTATAGAGCTCAATAATAGGGAGTCGTACTGATGAATCAATTAACTGAAAAAACGATTGCGTGTTCGTATTGTGGTGAACACATTGATGTATTATTGGACCCCGCTGATGTTGATCAGCAATACATAGAAGATTGCCAAGTTTGTTGTAAGCCTATTAATTTTTTGGTTTTTGAAAGCGCTGATGAAACGCTTTCAGTGACAGTGTCCAGTGATGATGCTGGTTATGGGTTTGCGTCTTATTAGATTACGGATTGTTAGCTATTTTTATGCTTAACGCCACATTAAACAAAAACCTGCATATTGCAGGTTTTTGAATGTTAAAGTTTTATGGCTTCTGAGCTTCTATGATCTCAGTGATCCCCTCAGCGGAGAGTATTTCTATCCAATATCCATCTGGGTCTTTAATAAAGGCTAAGCCTTTCATTGAGCCATCATCAGGCTTTTTCACAAACTCAACATCATATTTAGCAAAGCGTTCACAGGCTGCGTATACGTCAGGCACGCTAATACCTATATGACCAAACCCTTTGGGTTCGTTATTACCATTATGGTAACCCTCAAAGCTGTCGTCGTTTTCAGTGCCCCAATTATGTGTAAGCTCTATAAGCGCTGGGCGGCGAAATACCCACTGTGCTTTTTCTTTATCAGTCCCTTTTGGTATAGCTTGCTCATAGCCTAAAAAGTACAGTGTAAATTCCATTGCTGGAAAATCGTACTTGCCTAATAGTTTCATTCCTAAAACGTTTTGGTAAAACTCTAATGAAGGCTTAGGATCTTTTATACGCAGCATTGTTTGTTGCATTACATAATCTTGTGTCGCATTTGCGATTTGTTCTGGCGATTCATTGTAGTCAGACATACATGTCCTTTGAAAAGTGAGAGGTGAAAAAACATAAATGTAGTGTAGTAATCATAATCAACCTTCATTGAAATTTAAACCATGATACGTAAAGGCTATCTAATAAAGTGAACTATTTTCTTTAAAATAGGTGTATCTGTTTATGTCACTTAATACACGGGCCGATGCTATTAAAGACTGAGCAGATATTTATAAACCAAGGAAGAAATAACGATGTGGGTTTTACGAAAACGTCTAACAAATTGACTTAAATTGATTGGAACTTTGATTAGTACTTTTTTAACAGATACTTTTTAACAACTACTTTTGATTAGTCGTGAAAAAAGCAGAGAAACAACCTAAATAAGCCGCTCTTAAAAACGGCTCATTTAAACTTAAAACATGAAGCTAGATTAATTACCCCAAGGGTTACTTGCGCTTGAACGCTGTTTACGCGCACGGGCTTTTTGTTTCGCTTCTTTTTTCTCATGAATGCGTTTTGCATCAGTAAAACTAAGCTCACACGGCTCACCGGGTTTTTGATCTGCTGGGATCACGCGATCGCGTGGTGGTAGCTCGTAGTTAACGTCATCAGGGCGCGGTAAGTTTTTTAGGCGGTATAGATAAAAGTTCTCGACCTTTTCTTGCGCCCATTGAGTTTTTCGCAAAAACTTAACGGCAGATTTTACATCAGGGTTATTTTTAAAGCAGTTTAAACGCAGGTAGGCATGGAGTAATTCCCAGCCATACTGGTCAACAAGTTCAGTGACAACCTGCTCAATGCCCACACCCTGTAGTGGGTTATTGCTGAAAATTTCTTTATTACTCATTCGACTGTCCGGTATTTCTCAAAACTAGGGTAAGTATAATTGCCTTTACCCTAGTTTTATACCTAACGAAGCAAGAAACTGTATTTTGAGTGGTTATTCTTTACAGTTAACCACAACACGGCCACGTATTTCGCCTTTTAATAATGCATCAGCATGGCTAATGGCGTCTGATAATGGAATTTCTCGCGAAATTGTATCTAGATACTCAGGCTCAACTAACTCGCTCAGACGTTGCCATGCTTCGATACGGTCAGCTTTGGGGCGCATGACACTGTCTATGCCTATTAAGCTGATACCCCGAAGAATGAATGGCGCAACGGTTGCTGGGAAATCCATGCCTTGTGCTAAACCACAGGCTGTAACAACACCCCCATAGTTAATTGATGCACAGACATTTGCCAGTGTATGACTACCTACCGAATCAATGGCTGCCGCAAATTGCTCTTTGGCAAGTGGTTTACCAGCAGTGGAGAACTCATCGCGTGATAAAACACGTTTTGCTCCAAGTTTTTGTAAGTGTTGGGCCTCGTTCATACGACCCGTTGTTGCTACAACGTCAAAACCGAGCTTATTGAGTAAGTAGATGGCAAAACTTCCCACTCCACCATTTGCTCCTGTCACTAATACTTCGCCGCTTTGTGGGCTAATACCGTGCTTTTCAAGCGCAATAATACTCAGCATTGCGGTGTAGCCTGCGGTGCCAATTTGCATTGCTTGTTTAGGGGTTAAATTAGCGGGGAGGGGAATAAGCCAATCGCTCTTCATTGAGGCTTTTTCGCTAAGACCGCCTAAATACTTTTCGCCAACACCAAAGCCATTTAATAATACGGTGTCGCCCGGTTTAAATTCGTCAGAATCGGACTCGCTAACCGTGCCTGCAAGGTCAATACCTGGGATCATAGGAAATTGTCTTACCACTGGTCCTGCACCCGTTATCGCCAGAGCATCTTTATAATTGAGGGTGCTGTAGTCAACATCAATATTAACATTATGCTGGTGGATGCTCTCAACAGGAAAATCTGTGTAATTGGCGTGATAGCCTTGATCATCTTTATTTATAACTATCGATTTGGCTGATGTTGTCATGGTTGACTCCTTTTAGACCGATCGTCTTTTAATGGTTAAATTAAAACCGTTAATTGATTTATAACGGCTTTATAAGATTAAACGTAAAAATTGTGCTGTATAAAGGGTAAGGGGTTCGCTTGATTTATCAAGCTTTGAGCGCATAACGGCACCTTCCCAGCCAATCCAAAAAAATTCAGCAAGCATTTTGCAGTCTGTTGATTTTGCGATTTGTTTTTGTTCTTTCGCTTCAATTAAACACTGCTCAACTAATTGCTGCCAATGCGCATACGCTTGTTTAATGCTGGCTATCATTGCGTCATCAAGGTGGCTGAGCTCTTGGTTAAGATTGCCAATAAGGCACCCTCGTTTAAACGCATATTTTGCCATGCCTTGTTTGGCATCGTTAGCAAATAAAACAACGCGTTCAAGTGGACTAATGGCGCTATTAGTGAGATGGCGTTTAAGCTTTGCTTGAAAGTAACTGTCGTAAGCATCAATTAAGGCTAAACCAAAATCATTTTTACTTTTAAAGTAATGATAAAAAGAGCCTTTAGGCACTTGCGCCGACTTTAAAATTAAATCGATACCTGTGGCGCTAAAGCCTTTTTCAGTTAATACAGCTAACCCTGTATTAATTAGCAGTGCGCGGGTATCTGCATTTGTGCGCTCAATTTTTGGGGGCCTGCCACGACGGCTTGGCTGTATTATTTTTGTTTCCATAGCTCAATATTAGACCGATCGGTTTTTAACATGCAAGCAATTTGTTGTCTAAATTGTAATCATAATAAAAATGTCATAATTACAAATTAATGGGGAACTTTACTGAAATAGCCTGTGTCACAAATAATGGCTATGCAATTTATAGCTCGTTTTTACTGTATTTATAGGTGGTTTGAAATATAGAGGTATGACCACTTAAAGGTTTTAAATGTTAATTCAGTTGATCATCAGCACGTTACTCATTGTCAATTTATTTAATTGCTTTTGTCATTTGAATTTAACAGTTTTATTAACTATTCATTAAATGTAGATGTCAATTTCGCTACATATCTATAAATATAAAAGGTGAGGATATTACCTATGAAGAGACAGAAAAGAGATCGTTTAGAAAGAGCTCATTCTCAAGGTTATAAAGCAGGCTTGGCAGGCCGTTCCAAAGAACAATGCCCTTATCAACAAATTGACCCTAAATCAGAATGGTTAGGTGGATGGCGAGAAGCAATAGAAAACCGAAATATGTTCAAAACTTAAAATAGGCATCTTATTTACGCAAAAAAGCCCCAAAAGGGGCTTTTTTGTTTCTGCATTCTGGGGTTATTAGAATGCAGTTGTATCTTGGAAAAGACCTACTTTAAGATCTTTTGCTTCATAGATTACACGACCGTCTACTTCTACAGTACCGTCAGCCATACCCATGAACAATTTACGCTTGATAACACGCTTCATATCTAAACGGTAAGTTACTTTTTTAGCCGTTGGTAAGATTTGACCAGTAAATTTAACTTCACCTACACCCAGTGCACGACCAAGACCAGGGCCACCTGACCAGCCAAGGAAAAAGCCAACTAATTGCCACATTGCATCTAAACCAAGACAACCCGGCATTACTGGATCACCTTTAAAATGGCAGTCGAAAAACCAAAGATCAGGGTTGATATCAAGTTCAGCAACGATTTGACCTTTACCGTGTTCACCACCATCGGCAGTGATAGAAACGATACGATCCATCATTAACATGTTATCGCTTGGAAGACGACAATTGCCTTCGCCAAACATTTCACCTTGACCACAAAGGACCAATTCTTCTTTTGTATAGCTGTTTTTAGGTTCCATAACTCTTTTTCATCGCTTAGAAATTGCCCCGTACTTTAGCGTACACTTGTACGCTAAACAACTCGGAGCAGTTAATTTTTTGCTATTTTTCGTTTGTTTTATGACCATTTAATTAAACTGTTGCTGTTAAAGGGAGATAAAACCGCGCATTGTGTATTAAAAATCATTATAATTGCTGTGATTCTTTAACCAGTCTAAAGGAAATTTATGATCCTTTTTGTAAACTCACTGACAGTGATTGATTTTTCTTACTTGTGTAATAAACGCGGCGCAGTTGGCGAGAGCTGGATTGTTGATTTAACCCTGCATGGCCAACTTAATGATGAGTCTATGGTGCTTGATTTTGGTTTAGTTAAAAAACAAATCAAAGGCATTATTGATGAATGTATTGATCACAAACTTGCCGTGCCTGCGAAACTAAACGGTTCACTTACTCAACACGATGAACATAGCGTATTAGATTGTCATTTTGGTGACAACCATCACTTAGCGATGAGCGCACCAAACCAAGCCTTTTGTTTAATTGATGCCGACGTGATTGATGAGCACTCAGTAACCGCGTTTTTAATTAAAACGATAATGCCGCAATTGCCTAGCAACATCGAAAAAATTGAAATTAATTTATACCCTGAGCGCAGCCAAAGTTTTTACTACCACTACAGCCATGGTCTTAAAAAGCATGATGGCAATTGTCAGCGCATTATTCATGGTCACCGTTCGCAAATTGGTATTAGCCTTGATGGCATGGCTATGCCGCGTTTGCAAAAAGAGTGGGCCGATAAATGGGAAGATATTTATTTAGCGACAGCTGAAGACGAAGTCAGCAAAGCAGAGTTAAAACATGTTACAGCAGAAGATAACGATGTGTGCTTTGCGTATACATCGCAGCAAGGCTACTTTGAAATGGCCATTGCTAAATCGCGTTGCGACATTTTACCGTGCGATACCACGGTTGAATGCATAGCTGACTATCTTAGCACGCAAGTTAAAAACGAATACCCAGAGTCTAAGGTGAAAATTACCGCGTACGAAGGGGTCGGCAAAGGATCAATTAGCTATGCGTAAAGGATTACTGCTAACCGCGTTGGCAAGTTTGTTGTCTATACATGTAAATGCGGTTGAACTAAAAGGACATTTAACCCAAGGTGGTTTAGTCACAGGCCAACTTGAAAACGTTAAAAGTGTGAGTTTTAACGGTGAAAACTTAAAATTGTCGCCTCAAGGTGAATTTGTATTCGGTTTTGGCCGTGACGCAGACACACAGCACACATTAACGTGGGTTGATAATGACGGTGTCGAGCATGAGCAAGCCATTGTTATTACAAAGCGCGAATACAAAATTGACAAAATTACAGGCGTGGCAAAAAAGTATGTTTCGCCGCCCAAAGAGGTATCTGAGCGAATTTCTCGTGAAGCGGTTGCTGTACGAAAAGCGCGAGAAGTTAATTCTGACCTCCGTTATTTTTTAGATCCGGTTTATAAGCCAGTACAAGGCCGTATTTCGGGTGTGTATGGCAGCCAGCGTTACTTTAACGGTGAGCCACGTAGACCACATTTTGGTTTAGACATCGCAAATAAAACTGGCAGCCCTGTGTATGCGCCTGTCAGTGGTACCGTTGTTTTTGCTGAGCCTGATTTATATTACTCTGGTGGCACGTTGATTCTTGATCATGGCCATGGTGTGACTTCGACTTATATTCATTTAAGCAAATTAGATGTAAAAGTAGGGGATACCATTACCCGAGGCGATAAAATCGCTGAGATAGGTGCAACGGGCCGAGTAACAGGACCCCATTTAGACTGGCGTTTTAATTGGAAAAATGAACGCCTTGACCCTGCGCTAATGATGCAAGACACATTAGCTAATGAAAAGTAGAGACTATGACACAACAAATCGATCGTGACGCTATTATTGCCCAGCGTATTGCTGACTCAACAACGTCGGTAACAAAAACAGTATTTCCTGGCCGTACTAACCATCACAACACCTTATTTGGTGGTGATGCGTTAGCGTGGATGGATGAAGTTGCTTTTATTGCTGCAACTCGTTTTTGTCGTAAACCTTTAGTAACGATTTCGTCTGACCGTGTTGACTTTAAAGAAGCGATTCCTGCCGGTACGTTTGCAGAACTTATCTCTAAAGTAGTCTATGTTGGTAATACCAGCCTAAAAGTAGACGTAGAGATATTTTTAGAGAGAATGCATAAAGACGATAAGCATCTTGCTATCTCGGGTAGCTTTACGTTTGTAGCGGTTGATGATAACCACAGACCAACACCGGTTGTGTGCGATAAAATGATCTACGGTTTCGACAGCTAACACACTCAAAGATGGCTAAAATAAATAAGTACCTGCGGGTACTTATTTAATCAATCAAAAAGAACACATCATACTATATATTGTAATATGTATTGCTCAGCACTTATGAATCCTTTACCTTAAATTAAACAGGGGATAGCAGAAGGTGTAATTTAAGAGCAAAGCAAAAAAATGTTTAAAATTGGCCGTAACAAGGTAATAAAAAGCCCCACATATGCAGGGCTAACGTCTTTTTAACTGGCTGAATAACTTTTGAAGTTGCAGTACAGTGTTTTAATTTAAAGTACCATTGCTGCTATCCAACCCGATATCAATAGCGGAATATTAAAGTGAATAAATGTGGGTACCACTGAATCCCAAATATGATCATGTTGGCCGTCGGCGTTCAATCCAGACGTTGGTCCTAAGGTAGAATCAGAAGCAGGGGAGCCCGCATCACCTAATGCCCCAGCAGTACCAACAAGTGCAGCCGTTGCCATAACAGAAAAGTTAAGTTCTAAGCACAGTGGTACAAAAAGGGTCGCAATAATTGGCACCGTAGAAAAAGAACTACCAATGCCCATGGTGATCAATAGGCCAACTAATAAAATGAGTGCAGCGGCAAGCGGTTTGTTTCCTTCTATCATACCAGCAGCAGAGCTTACTAATGAGGTAACGTCGCCAGTTGCTTTCATAACGGAAGCAAAGCCTTGTGCCGAAATCATAATAAAGCCAATCATTGCCATCATGGCTACACCTTTACTAAAAACGTCGCTATTCTGCTCCCACTTAACAATACCAAACAGACTAAATATCATAACTCCAACAAGGCCACCTAGAATCATAGAGCCACTCACATTTTGAGCAAGCAACGAGCAAAGTACGGCAGCAATGCCAACAGCCAATACCTTTTTTGGTTGTTCGATAACAACGTCTTGCTGTTTTTCTGTTAGGGCGTGAGCCTCATAATGACGTCGCTTTTTGTAGCTAACAAATACCGCGATAATTAAGCCAACTAACATGCCAAGCGCAGGAATTATCATAGCGATAGGGACTTGTGTATTCACAAGTTCTAAACCGTTTTCAGTGAGGTTTTTATGTAATATTGAATATAAATAGATTCCACCAAACCCATACGGAAGAACCATATAAGAGGTTGCAAGACCAAAAGTTAAAATACAGGCAATGGCACGTCTATCTAATCGTAGCGTGTTAAATACAATAAGTAACGGGGGAATTAATATAGGAATAAATGCGATATGTACCGGGACTAAGTTCTGCGACGAAATCGCACACAATAATATGATGCTTAAAATTAAGTAGCTTAGGGTTGTTTCGCCTTTGTGGCTGTTATCATTCACTTGCTTGAGCAATTTGGCTGCTAAAATGCGTGTTAACCCTGACTTAGAAATAGCCACAGCAAATGCACCTAGCATTGCGTAACTTAGTGCTATTTCAGCGCCGCCCGATAACCCTTCGTTAAATGCATTAAGCGTATCTGACAAGCCAAGCCCAGCCGTTAAACCGGCAACAATGGCACTTAGTGTCATCGCGACAATGACATTAATACGGCAAAGTGTCAGTACCAGCATTAATATAACGCCAACAATTACTGCATTCATATTGTTCTCTATTTTGCTGTTTTGAGAGAGTTTAACAGAACTCGAGCAGTGGTTTTACGTTTTTGAGTAAATGCGAGCTGTTGATAGCGCACTTCGATGATTATCTGTTCAAATTTAGCCAATTCGCTGGATAAATGGGGCTTTTGTTTTTTTATATTTGCAATGTTTTGCAAAGGAGTAAGAGTGACATCGGTTTTAAGACCCCGTTTATTTGCCCAACGGTAAAGCTGTTCTATTTCGTTAATAAGTGGCTCATTAGAGAGAGGCGTGCGCTTTGAATAGAAAAAGTAACCTAGAAAAATAAAGGCTAGCGTAACCAAAACTACAAGTGGCGTTATCCAGTTCGCTTTATTTCCAAATAATGATTTTAAAAAGTTTTGTTGTGATTGCTGATCAAAAGTCAGCACCCAATTTGTCCATTTATAATCTAATTCTTCAAGGTGATTTCTAAGCCAATTTATTGCTTTAAAGTGACTCCAGCGTTTTAGGCCAAACCCTAAATTTTCATTAAAGCTTTCATTTAATTCGCTTAATTGTGATAACGAGCCATTTAACCGCTCTGGAGCAACAACCGCGGTTGCATCAAACACATGCCACGCATTATTAAAATGTACTTCTACCCAGGCATGGGCATCGTATTGATAGACGTTGAGTGTTGAACCTTGCTTTTGTTCGCCGCCTAAGTAACCAGAAACTACACGCGCAGGAATTTTGGCAACCCTGAACATAAAGGCTGCTGTACTTGCGTAATGTCCACAAAAGCCACGTTTATTATCAAATACAAACTGGTCAATTGTATTCTCGCCAGTCATTGCTGTTGGTGTGAGTGTGTAGCTAAATGCTTGTTCATTAAAATAGCGCAATAAAGCATTAAAATAGGCTTCTTCGTTGGTATTTTTTTCAGCGAGAGATAATGACAGTGTGCGCGTTTTAGGGTTCACGTTGCCAGGAAGTCGCGTATAGAGTCTTTTTTCAAAGTCAGACAGAACAACATTATTTAATGAGCCGCTTTTAACGGTGTATTTTATATTCTTATTTAAATTGCCTTTGCGTTTTAGCAAACCATTATAGGTGGAGACTACAGCCGTATTATCACTTGTTGCATACCCCAAACCATATAACCAATTAGCCGATGAAGGCTCTGCAATAACTTGATATTGAACGTAGTTTTGAGGGGCAACTGGCTTGCGAGTAAGGTTAAACTGTTGAGATCTTAAAATATCCGATATTAACCATTCGTTACCATTAAACTCATCATGAATAAGGCTTCGCCAATAATAGGGGGGCTGCAGAGCTGTATTATTAGGCTCTTCAACTCTAAAAACTAGCTCGTCTGATTCTGCCAATTTGGCAATAGAAAACGGGTTTACCTGTTCAGACAAACCAGTTTTAGCAAGCTTTGGTCCCGGTAATTGCCAAAAAGCAGGAAGTCTTGGTAAAAATAAAATTAGAAATGCAGCAATAGGTAAAGCGAACAAAATGGTCTTAACACTCTGTTTATTAGCCGTTTTAAAGCTATTAGGGCTGTCTAAATAGCCAAGGACTGCAAAATTAACGATATATAAGCTGCTTACCAGCAATGTTTCGAGTAAACCTTGATGAAAGAGATACAGGGTCGATAAGTTAAAAAACACGAGTAAACACACGGTTTGATATTGCTTGGTTGTTCGCGCTTGCAATAGTTTAAATGTACTTGCAAGTAGCATCATTGAAACAAATAACTTAACTGTGTCAGACACACCGACAACAACAAATAAAGCGATTAGACAGGCCGCAGCTAAAATATTAGCCACCTTACCATTGAGTTTTTTATAGAACTTTCCAATTAATAAATTAAGGCAGCTTAAAGAAATTAAAATGGCGAGAAAAAGAGCAGGGACTTCAGTAAACAAAAATCCACTCATAATGATGAATATGAATGAAAGTGCCGAATTTATTAAGCCTGCATTATGCATCTTCAGCATATTTAAAACTCCGCCAGCGCTTGAAGGCACGATTTTTGATGTTTTAAACCGTAACCCGAAGCAACCTCACTATTTGGCAACGTTAAAGAAAATGTAACGTGCTGTTCAGTGAGCTTATTGACTAAATAACATAGTTGACTGAGCCTAGTTTCAGTATTGCCGTTTAACTTATTAAAGTTAAGTGCCATTTTGGCAGACGAATGACTCGTAAACTCCTTGCTGAGTAACTGCTGAGTTTTTGCGTAGTGTTTCCAAGATACTTTATTAAGTGCTGTACCGGGGATAAAAGGAGACAGTTGGTGAAAATCATCCGATCCCGGCTTTTGTTGGCTTTCATGCTCTTCGCTATCGCCTAATTCCAGTGTGTCAAAAACTAAACTAGGGTCATCGATTGGCTCTGGGTATATATAAATTGCATCACTGGGCTGAATATAACTCCATACCGACACAAGCCCAAAAGGAAAAGAGCTATAAATTTGGACTTTTTCGAAGCAATAACGCCCACGTTTGTCTACGTTTAACGAAATATGCGTATTTACTACTTCGTTATTACCGACATCAATGAGCTGTGATTTTGTATTTTTATATCCAAGCGCAACACCTTGACACGCGCTCTTAGCTTTTATAGAAAAATGAGCGCTTGGTTGATTGGGTGCATAGCATGGCGTTACGTGATTAAACTTTACACTGAGACCACGTAGATTTTTATAACCCGTTAAAATGGCGAACACTAATAAAACAACCATAAGGTACGCCATCGCTAAAATAAGGTTGTTTTGATAATTAATACCCATCACAAAATTTAACAGTGCCACAAATAAAAATTTAGCTCCTAAGCGCGATGGCAAAACGTAAATTGTATTATGACGCAGTGTAATCTCGTTTGTTTTATGCTTATTTTTTAATAGCTTATTTATAAAAAAGTGCGTAAAACGAGTTGCAAAAGTAGGGCGCTTAAGCATCTTTTACAAGCTAACAGGAACATGTTTTAGTGCATAAGCACTGTCATCTTTATTCAACCCAAGACGATGATCGGTCACACTTGCAAACACCGCTTGAACGTCTTCAGGTAAAACAAAATTACGTCCTTCAATGTAGGCCCATGCTTTAGCTGCACGAGAAAGCGCAATAGATGCTCTTGGCGATAAAGGATTAACAAAGTGCTTGTCTTGGCGAGTAAATGCAACTAACTCTAAAATATAATCAACAACGGCATTGCTGAGTGTGACCTGAGTAATTTCTGTTTGAATAATAGAGAGTTG
Organism: Pseudoalteromonas sp. PAB 2.2; assembly: GCF_001938575.1. NCBI lineage: Bacteria > Pseudomonadati > Pseudomonadota > Gammaproteobacteria > Alteromonadales > Pseudoalteromonadaceae > Pseudoalteromonas > Pseudoalteromonas sp. PAB 2.2. Next base: position 268,680 of record NZ_LYPI01000008.1, on the reverse strand, counting down.
CTTAGTTGTTATACGCACGGGTAAATCGTCGTAGTTACGATTATTTAAACCCAAAATTAAATTTTTCTCAGCCTGTTTATCAGGAAACCCTAAACTAATTCGCATAAAAAAGCGGTCTAACTGTGACTCAGGTAAAGGATATGTACCAGACTGATTTACTGGGTTTTGTGTAGCAATCACAAAAAAAGGCGATGGCAGGGCGTGTTTAACAGAGTCGACCGTGACTTGCTTTTCTTCCATTGCTTCTAACAGAGCGCTTTGTGTTTTAGGACCCGCGCGATTTATTTCATCTGCAAGAACAACTTGGCTAAAAACAGGCCCTTGATGAAATGAAAAAGTGTGCTCTTTGGCATCAAATATATTTGTTCCTAATATATCTGACGGAAGTAAGTCACTGGTAAATTGAATGCGTTGATACGATAAACCTAAAACCGCCGCAAGTGCATGCGATAAAGTGGTTTTACCCATACCTGGTAAGTCTTCAATTAACAAATGACCTTGGCTGAATAAACAGGCTAATGCCAACTTAATTTGTTGTTGTTTACCAAATATTACTGTCGATAGGTCATCTATAACGCGTTCAATAGTCGAATTCATAAACTTCTTAATTTGTTATGGTTTACATCAATTCTAGACGTTTCATAACAGTATCGACTTTTTTTGCGTTAAATGGTTTAGCAATAAAACCTTTAGCGCCAAGTTCCCACGTGTTTTGTACATTTTCGAGACTGTTGTGGCCAGAGCACATAACAACATGTGTGTGTGGGTAGTTGTCGTTTAAGAATTCTAAAATCTCTGTGCCGTCTGTGTTGGGGAGCTCTATATCGAGAAAGATGACGTTAGGCGATTTTTCTTCAATAACTGTTTTAGCTGATTCAAAATCTCGGCTTTCTAAAATATCTTCAAAGCCAAGGCCTGTTAATATCTGGTTGAGATAGTCTCTGATATCTTGCATATCATCAATTATCAAAATGGGTTCTAACGGTTTCACAAATTCCATATTGTTTACATCTTATCGTTACATCTTAGTTTGATAGTTTTAATATATGCCATGCAATACCTAAGCTCAAGAAACAGTCGATAATTAAATGGATTATATAGCAAAACAACCACCTAATGTCCGATACCGTCTAGTATTGGACTTAGCGCCACTAAAGAAAGCACTCAGATAGATATAAACCATTACTTCCTATAATTTATATTATGTTAAATAGCATAAATATTTATATAATTAAGTTCGTTGCCTTGTAGATTTAACGTATTTTCACCTGCTTTTGTACAAAGATACTCTTTTACATTGTGAGTTATAAAGCAATTTGTGTTTGTCATTTCTATCACGGTTTAATTTAAACGATCTGATTTACACTCACTCTCATTTAAGTGGCAATCTGTAATTACACTGTTCGTCTGTTTAAATACACATTGCTTTACTAGCATTACGACTTGCACAGTCTGGTTATTTATTAATTTTTAGAGATGGTTGTTTATAGGTACCACGCGGTGAATTTCAGGTAACTTCTAATTTCATCAACAAGATTGAGTTTTTACAACGCTCTGTTCGTTATAACGAAAGCCACGTGGATGCCCTACAAGCTCAAATTGAAAACTTGTATGACCTAGTTAAAGCCAGTGAAACGTTGAAAATCGTTGGTAATGACTTAATCAAAATGAGTGATCAGCTTGCTCTAAAAGATATTGTTTTGAAGTATGGAGATAAGAAAACAGCATAAAGAAAGGCCACTATTTAGGTGGCCGACTTTTCATGTCGAAAGCTAAATTAAATGAATCAATTATTGATTTAAAATTAGAAATATCTGCTATCGGTATTAACATTTTACCTTCTGTAGATAGAATGCCTGTTGAGTTGCCAAATTGATGCTTAGTATTAAAGTGATAACAAATTAGAAACCCTCCAACAACCCAATAGAATGCAAAGTTACCTTGATCACTTGTTCTTTCTAATCTGAAATCAAATAATATTTTCCGAAGTGTATCGTCTGAATAAGTTTTAGATTTATCAGTAAGTTTAATTAAATAAATCTTTAAAAAATTATCAACTCGAACTTCTGGGTGTTTGATATTCAAAGTATTGTTATAAATACAATCCGCTAAGATGCTATCAAAGCCCCCAAGGCTTATATCTGGATATTTACTAGAAACCGATACACGCCACATGATACTAGAAAAAAATAGGTAAAGTTTTTTATAATCATATTCAAAATGAAGTCTATCATCCGTGATTTTTACTATTTTTTTTCTGTTTTTTAAAATTACAGTTCCGTACCCTTCGTACTTCCTATTAAGTTTATCTTCACATTTAGCACATAGAAGGTACTCTTTCTTATCACCGTTTGTGCATAAAGGTTCGTCATTTCCTTCAATAATTTCAACGAGTTGACTAGATTTCCCTTTTATGAACTTATAATAAGAGCGTGGTATTATATGAGACAGACTAAGATTTTTCTCTTTATTGCAAAGCTTACAAACCCCTCTAGGCATTTAAAAATCCTTTAATTAGATATAACTTAGCAGCAAGATGCAGCAAAGTTTTATACTGGTTTATTTTAAGGCATCTGTCAAAGCACTAACTAATTCATCATCAAGCTTGCTTTCTGATTTACTGGCGAAGTGTCTTGCCGTAGCTAAACACACTCGTTTTATAAATGCTTCGGTTAGCAATTTAGCTGCTAAATATTTACCTAATGTGGCTATCATAATTTATCCTGTAGTTTCGTAATATCTTCACCGTGTTTTTTAATTACCTGTTTTATCCAAGTAATATCTGTTTTCACTGCGGCAACGGTGGCGAACGCGCCACCAATTTGCACAATGACAATGAAAAGCAAGTTTATTGAGTTTGCACCGATGGCCATACCCTACCCCTTGGCCGCTATCGTTATGGTTTCAGCGTTTATAATGCAAGGTTATCCATCTGTTTTATAATGCAATTTTCTTATGACAACCAATTCCCTCTATAAAGTACTGGTCATGGCTGACTATGATAAACCCGCCATTAAATGCGTGTAATGCATCGGCTAAAAGCTGTTTTGATTCAAGGTCTAGGTGATTATCGGGCTCGTCGAGTAACAAAAAAACATGCTTTTCAATATGGCTTACGATACACATTGCGAGTTTCATTTTTTCGCCACCACTTAACTGTGCGGCTTGTTTATAAACGTCGTCTTTTCTGAAGTTTAAACTAGCAAGCAGTGTTCGGGCTGTATTGTGGGTTAATTCGCGGCAATAGAACATTAGGTTATCAAGCAGGGTTAAGTCATTATTTATTAATGAAAAATGTTGATCTAAATAATAGAGTGGTTGATTAACATGTATCTGCCCTGCTCTAACTGGCAATTTAGCCATCATCGTTTTTAAAAGTGTTGATTTGCCGGTGCCATTGGCGCCCGATAAATGTATTTTTTCATCATTATAAAGCGATAATTTTAAGGGGGTGTGCGAACCATACTGCAATACAACGTTCTCGAGTTTTACTGCTTTTTGGCGTTTGAATTCTGTTTGATTTAAATAGAACTGTTGGGGTTTTACTTGCTCAAGTTGAGATATAAGCACTTGTTTATTTTTAGTGATTTGCGCCTCTCTTTTTGCTACGTTTTTACTTTGCGATGATTGATTTGCTGAGGCTCTGTCTTTTTTAGCATCTTGAAGTACTTTGGGCTGGCTGCCTGATTTTTGTAGCTTTGTGCCTTTATTCGCGCGTTTTTCTGCTTTTTGCTTATTAACGTGCTGTTGAGCTTCAAGCTTACTTTGTTGTTTTGTCGCTGCATTAAGCTTGTTTTCTAATGCTGTAACATGTAGCTGTTTTTGGCGGATGTAATCTGTAAAGTTGCCACCATAAACAGCTAACCCCAGTGACGATAGTTCCCATATTTCATCAACAATTTCTAGTAACTCTCGGTCATGGCTGATCAGTAGTATTTGCCCTGGATATGATTCAATTTGATTTTTTAACCATGCTTTACCCTGATTATCTAAATGATTTGAAGGCTCATCGAGAATCAAAATATCGTGGTTTAAGGTAAACAAAGCCCATAATTTTAATTGACTGAGTTGCCCGCCACTTAAGGAATTCGCATGCGCAGTGGCAGTGATGCTTTTAAGGCCTAATTTATTTAATACTGAAGTAAAGCGTTGTTCTAAATCCCAATAACCATCCACTAGTGCTAAATCGTGTTCTGTGAATTGGCCTTCATTAATGGCCTGCAAGGCGTTGAAGTAATGATCAAGCCCTATAGATTCAGCAACTGTGAGGGTATTTAACCGTTTAATGTCGTCGACTTGTTTATATATACCCATTACGCCGCTGCTGTTTACTGTTCCTGACGTTGGCGAGCGCTCTTTACAAAGTAACGATGCTAAAATTGATTTACCACTGCCATTGCGACCAACAAGTGCGGTTGTTTTTGCTGTTAATGACAGTGTTATATTGTTAAACAGACGTTTGCCATTGGCATGCTGAAAGCAAAGGTTAAAAGCGTGAAGTTGTGGCATAGTGCCTCCTGTAATACAGGGGCAGAAAGCGTTGGTAACGCAAAGATATTTTACGCGTGTAAAGTGATAGTGAGCAACGCCTACTAACCCTGTTGGTCCAAAGAAAAAATGAAATTGGATAACAGGTTTAGTTGTTCATGTTGGCGCGTGCTCCTAAATAATGAGACTAGATAATATCCAGCCCTTGCCAAAAAGGCAACGAGTTATGTTAGGCTAATATTCATAGAACGTGAAAGGAGTGCATTTTGAATTTAGTTAATTGCCAAGCCATTCTCAATAATACTGTGCAAGTAAAACTGACACTTGATGCTAAAAAACGTGTTTTTGTTATTGGTGATTTAGATGCCGACCTACCCAAGTTTGAACGTGCGTTAGCATCGGTAAATTTTAATGCAGCAAACGATGTATTATTTGCACTTGGCGATGTTATTGATAGAGGTGCACACAGTGTTGCTCTATTACAGAGGTTTAAAGAGCTGAGTGTTTATATGACTCTGGGTAATCATGAACATATGATGCTCGAATCAGTTCTTGCCCAAGATAGTGGTTATCACGCGTTATGGGTTGAAAATGGCGGGCGTTGGCATTACGAATTAAGCGAGGCTGAACGTATGGATGTTTGCCTGCAACTCCTAAATTGCCCTCTTTCTTACCTTATTGAATATGCAGGCATGACAATTGGTTTGTCGCACACGGTGCCACAAAATTGGCATTGGCAAAATATTCCTCGCAATCATTCTCAAGCCGTTACCGGCTTACTTTGGGATAGATCTATTACAAAACAAGGTAAGGTTTTGCACAACCAAGGCGTCGACTTTTCTATTCATGGCCATAACTCGACCCCTCGGCCCTATTGGATTGGGAACACTTATCACATCGATACAAATTATTTAGGCGGTGAGCCAACACTTGTCGAGCTGAGTTCTTTAATAAGCGACTTTAAACAAGCCCATTCAATGGATTGAAGCAAGTTCAGAGGGAATGTTTTCTTCGAGATACTGCTTGTACTTATACCTTGCGTGCCAAAGCTGTTCATCAGATTCTTGCAGGTAAATAAGTGGACCGGTATTTTTCTTTGCTAAACTGGTTAGTTTAGAATATTCACGGGTATCAATTTTGCCATCGCTAAAGTAACTATTTGAAATTGTTAGAAACTCATCGTCTTTGTACACTTCACTGTGCCAAATAAGAGAACGATACATACTGGCGGTTATTTCGGTTGGCTTATCGTTGCTTTGAAAGATTTTCACTTCAGAGTAAATTGAGTTACCCGTAATTACGATACCAATTAACGATAGCGTTGTGAGAGTCATCATCCATTTCATGCTTTTATCCTCACTATTGATTACTTTAACTATAGGAGGAAAGCGAGATGTTTGATGTTTATTTAATCAATCACAGTTCGAAAAAGTATTTTCAAAATACTTAATTACTGTTTTCTAAGTACCTATTTTGCGCATAGAGCTCACTGAGCCCTATGCGCGTGATACCATTTAGTGAAGTGCGGCTGTAAACGGAATGCTTTCACAGATTTTGGCTTCAGCAATAAGAATTTCTTCTAGTCGTGTATCTACTTCATGCTTGTCGAAATACTCGTAGGCAAGTTCGACAAATAAGTTTTTATGCTTTTCTTCAGATTTCGCGATGGCCACATAAAACTCTTTTTCTTTGCCAGCAGGTAGCGCTTCGGCAACTAATGAAAAGCGTTCATGCCCTCTTGCTTCAATAACACCCGCAACGAGTAGACGGTCCATTAAAAACTCGTCGCGGCCATTTCTGAATAAGCCACGAATTTGCTTAATGTAAGGGTCTTTTTGATCGTTACCCAATGAAATATCGCGTTCCATTAATAGCTTGAGAACTTGCTTAAAATGAATCATTTCTTCAAGCGCTAAGTCGGTCATAGCTTTAACAAGTTTACGACGATCTGGGTAATGCGACAGCATTGACATAGCCATACCCGATGCTTTTTTTTCAGCGGCAGCATGGTCTTGTAAAAAGGTGTTGAAGTCCGCTAAGACACCTTCTGTCCATTCAAAGGGAGTGTGATATTTTAATTCAAACATGATAAGGAACAACTTAACTTATAATGGCGGCGATTTTAACGCATTTTGGTTATAAAATCTTGTGATTGTAACCAAGGGATTTATCTATTTTTCCATTGCGGGTTGAGGCTATTTTGTCGGGGTGTTTTATGTCATTCCAAGCCGTTACTTTACCGGCCATATTCAGTTGTTTAAAAACAATTGGTTGCTCGGTTTGTAAAAATGCTTTGAGTGCGTCAGGGCTATGCTCGTCTGCAACATCAAGTGTTAATAGTTGCTGTTTTTTATCACTAAAATAGTTTTGCACTTGCTGTTGATGCCGCTTGTAACATGCAATAAGGTACTCATCTGATTCGATATCTGCCAGTGTGTAGTGGCCAAACACCTCTAAATAACAGCGTTTTAAATGGCTATTAAAGCCGCCATCTTCGCGCATTAAATTAGTATGCATGCGCGCAAGCAGTTGTCTTATTGAGGGGATCCATTTTGATAAATCACGCTGCAAATTAATAAAAATACTGTTTGGGTAATGCTTATCAAGTAACGGAAACTCACTAAAGACGGGAGTGTCAGCTATAACCTCTGCACTTTCAATTGCCGCTTGTGTATACGCTGTGTGGGCCGTTTTATAGCCTAATTGTAAAAAGCTATAGCAAATACTGGTAGTGCCTGTGCGCGGCAGACCTATTATAAAAATTTTATTCTTCATCTTAATTCGTATTAATTATGTTGGCATGAGAACTGGGGTTGCTTAATGAGTGGCGTTTTAAACCAGTCATTTTAGTGTCATTGCTAACGTTAGCAATGACACCCGCTTTTACCTACATAACTTGTGTAACTAATAACATGAAAGCACTGATAACAAGTGTTAAAAAGGTAAGTATCATACCAAAAGCACGTAATTTCATTACGTTATCAGCAAGCCCGTAGCTGTGACAAAATCGACCTAGTAGCAACATGCTTCCTAAAATATAACAATAATGACTTGATAGACCTTGGTACTCAACCAAGAACAATAAGATCAAAGTAAATGGCACATACTCTATAAAGTTTCCATGCGCACGAATTGCTGCTTGCAAAGATGCATCACCGCCATCGCCAAGTGAAATTTGCTTGGCTTTACGAATTTTAATAACACGAAAACTTAACTGAATGTATAAAATCGCCAATATGGCGGCAAAGCTTGAAACGATCACTGTATTTCCAATTCTTATTTAAAGTTAGACGCTTAGCACTATTTGTTGCTAGGCTATAAAATAGGTATTTAAGTTAGCACATATTATGACTCGATAATGATTAATGTCTAACTGTTCTTAAAGGATATGCATGTTTACGCCAAGAAAAATTGCAGACAATTACCGCGAGATGATCAGCAGTATTGGGTTTTACCCATCGATGCTATCCGTTTTATTTCTTTTGTTTGCTTTAATCACAACTGCAATTGAATACGCAGCTATCACAATGGAAGTTAAGCAATTTTTTGCTGTGCTATTAGTCGATAGTGAAGAAAACGCACGAACCATATTGAGTACCCTTGCCGGCAGTATCATTTCGCTAACCGTGTTTAGCTTTTCAATGGTAATGGTGGTACTTAATAGTGCCAGTGCGAGCCTGTCACCGCGAGTTTTACCTGGTTTGATCACTCGTAAATCGCATCAGCTTGTTTTAGGTTTTTACTTAGGCAGTATCATTTACACCATCATTATGTTGATAAACATACGCGCGATGGAAAACGGTGAAATGGGGATCCCCTCTTTGGGTATTTTCTTTTCTTTGCTGTTTGGCTTAGTGTCGTTGGGGTTTTTTGTTTACTTTATTCATTCAATCTCAAAGGCTATCCAAGTTGATAATGTACTTAACGATTTATTTAAAAATACCAAAAATGAACTCACCTGCATTGTCGCAATGCAAAAAGATACCGATGTTAATGAGTTTCCTAACTTTGATGAATGGCACAACATTAAGAGTGAAACAGAAGGTTATTTTAAAGGGGCTCACAGTGATAAATTATGTGCGCTGTGTAAAGAGCACGATATAAAAATTTATATTGCGGTTAAACAAGGTTTTTTCACTGTTAAAGGCTACCCATTCTTAAAGTGTGATAAAGATTTATCAGACATGCCTGAACTTGTTGATGCCCTGCTCAACTGTTTTATTTTTTATATTGAAGAATACATAAGTGACCATTATCGCTATGGTATGACGCAAATTTCTGAAATTGCCGTAAAAGCAATGAGCCCAGGTATTAATGATCCGGGCACTGCGGTTAAGGCCATTGATATGTTAAGCATTTTACTGATAGAACGCCTTAAAATAAGCGATGTGAATTATTCGCTAAAGCATTCAACGAATAATCAACCTTATTTATACTTGCACGAGACATCGTTTGATGAATTACTGCATGATAACTTCACACCGATTAGAAATTATGCAAAAGGCGATGCTTATGTGATGGTCAATGTACTTGAAGCATTTAAAAATATTTTGTTTAGATCGGCTGATAGCAGTAAAGCGACAGAAAGCTTATTTGTTTATTTAGAGGCTATTGTTGAAGACATTAATAAGCATATAACGAATGAATACGACCGTCAGCAAGTAACCAATATGCTCAAGGCTATTGCGCGTATTTCAGAACACAAAGGAAAGGCGTTGGTGGCAAAGTTTACCACCAACTAACTGTTTAATTTTCGATATAATAAACCGCATAGCTACTTGCGGTGATGGTTATTTCACCCCCATTGTATGCATCGGGTACATAGTTACTCGGTGCTGCATCAGCCATAACCATTTTTTCAGCTCTCATGTAGGGTTGCACTCCCGTGTCGAGTGGGCTATTTGAAGCCGTATAAAGGCCTTTTAACTCAACACCATAATCATTGGCAAACTCTTTTGCTGCGGCACGGGCATCTTTAATTGCCAGTTTTTGTGCCTGCTTTTGTAGCTCTTCATATCGGCTCGATACAAACTGTGTTTGATTTATTTCATTAATACCTGAGTTTACGAGTTGTTGAAGTAAAACAGGGTACTGTTTTGTATCAGTGAGCGTGAGTGATAAATTACGAGTTACACGGTATCCAACGAAGTTTTGTTTGCCTGTTTCACGGTTATATTCCGTTTCGCGTTGAATAGAAATATTAGACGCATAAATGCCCTTTTCTTCTACCCCTTTTGACTTTGCAAGCTTTATAGCTTTTGCCATTGTATTGTCGGCTTTATTTTTAGCGGCGATTAAGTCTTTATCAATTTCTACAATTGCGACCGTTAGTTTTACGTTGTCGGGGATTGTGGTGATAGACGCATTACCTTGAATATAAATATGCGGAGCGTCTGGCGTTGCCAAGGCAAAAACATTAAAACTCATAAATGCGGCAATAGATGAAAAAACAAATTTATTCATAACCTTGTTCCTTTTGTATAAACGTGAACTATTAAATACCTTATAAGGTTAATTAGCAATGAACAAGCTTAAACTAGAAGCTTAACGCTCGAAACAACACGGCTTTGAACAACATTATTTTATGCGCTTTTTATTTACACATCAGGATTAAAACATTGTATTACTGTTTTTAGATTCCTTTGGAACAGACTGCCCAACCCCCCAATGCTCAACAATTTTACCTTCTTCCATCCGAAATATTTGGATTGCTGCACCGCCAAGTGATTCAGGTGTATGTTTTACATGAAGGTGAAGCCAAACAAGATCACCGTCAGAAGCGGTGCGCTTAATGGACATTGACAGTTTCGGGTACTTTTTATAACGGCTCTCAAACAAACTCAACAGCGCATCACGGCCATCAGGTATGTTTGGTGAATGCTCAATAAAATGTTCGCTGTAACATTCATTACGCAAAATATCTATTCGATGCTTAGGCTCAAGATCTGGTCTATTTTCGAGGATTTCCATGCAATACAGCGCCTTCTTTAAGTTAAATTCCTCTAAAGCAGTTTCTGCGCTACCTTTTGCATTTAATTCACACCCTACAAGGAGTATGGAAATTGCAAACAAGACAACTCTAATCGCTATTTTCCCTGTACTCATATATTTCTCCTATACACGCTGTTGTCAGAATGTTCATGTATTTCTTGCCCTTAATATGGGCAAAAAATGTGGCTAAAATGAAGCTGAGAGAAACAGAGCACCCTGTTTGCCGTAGCGCTTTAAATTCGTGCAAGCTTTAGAGTTTATATTCACGTCGCACTTTGTTGGAAAAAATGCCGGACAAGGTCCCCACTTAAGATCTTTGTCTTTCGGCGAAGCCGAAATTGGTTTATCTACTGCACCTGCACTGAATGCTAATATCGCTATCAGTCCAATGACTGCAGTTTGGATCATTTCCTTCTTCATTTTACTCTCCTGAGTTAAAAAATCGGCTAGTTGCTTAATGCATGGCTCTGCGGCAAAAAAAAGCGCCCTGTGTTTTGGGCTGGCAGCAGCCACTTAATAGGATTCTTGCTAGGTATCATTTAAAAATAAATTACAGTCTGGCTAATTTATAATTCAGTAAATTGACTATAAAATTAAAGACTTAAAAATACTCTATGTATTACTGTTATCCGTAAAATAACTATGTATGTCACCTAATCGTGATGTAGCAAACTAGAAACCATGCACACGTTGTTATTTGGCTAGGGATGCATGTTGTAGATAAGTAAGATGAAAGTTCGAATTAAACATGGGGTTACCCAAACGACGTTACTTTAATAAGAACGAGTAATAATTAACCACCTTACAGCGATACCTGACGAAAAGACATTAATTCCAATCAATCTTTTTGTAATAAACAAAACAGGTCAGATCTTTACTCGATAAATTTAAAAAACTAATAATATAGTAAATAGAATATGGGTCATTCTAATAAAAATATTAGGTTTTGTGAGGACGATTGTTTAGTTGGTATGGCTTACTAACTTATACATTTCACAATGGGGGAATTGTTCTACAAGCACGCATTTTATCCCTTTGAATCCTTGATGACTCTCTTAACGAAGCTGTTTAGCAGAAAATAAAAGCCGATGAAATTGCGTTACTTAATAGCAATTAGTCCAGTATCGACTCATCTTAGCTCGACAATTGTGTTACTGGTATTGGTGTTACTGGTGTTGAGTGCATGTATTTTTATACAAAAAAAGGGGACCTACTATTTTAGGTCCCCTTTGTCATTTAGCCAAAGCGCGAAGGCTTTGGTTTCTATTAATATTTTAAGTTTAAATACTTAAGTTTAAATGCTTTAGTTTAAATACTACGTCGCTTGTAGTTGCGGTATTCAGGTAACCAATAATTCTTTTCGATAGCAGCCCACAGCGCGTCGTCTGTTAGTTCTAGTGCCACACCTTCTTCCATCGCTTTTTTAGCAACAGCAAACGCAATACGTTTACTCAATGCTTGTATTTCAGTTAGTGCTGGCAATAAGCTACCTTGACCTGTGTTTGCACGTGGTGAAGACTCTGCTAACGTTTCACTTGATACAATAAGCATTGCATCTGTGATACGGGTTGCTTTTGCAGCAATTACACCTAAACCAATACCAGGGAAAATGTAACTGTTATTACATTGTGGGATTGGGAATAACTGGCCGTTGTATTCAACCGGTTCAAATGGGCTTCCTGAGGCGACAATGGCTTGTCCGTCGGTCCATTCTATAACATCTGCTGGCAGTGCTTCTACCTGCTTAGACGGGTTGCTAAGTGGGAAAATAATTGGCTGCGCACACGAGGCATGCATTGCACGAATAACTTGCTCAGTGAATAAGCCAGGTTGACCCGATACACCAATAAGGATATCTGGTTGAGCGCAGTGCATTACATCAAGAAGCGAGGCGTATTCGCCACTGTAAGTCCAGTCTTTTAAGTTTTCTTTTGATTGCGATAAAGCATCTTGGAAATCACGAAGACCTTCCATTCCTTCTGTTAGTAGACCAAAGCGATCGACCATGTATATTTGTGAACGCGCTTGCTCGTCAGAAATGCCTTCAGCAACCATCGTACTGATGATTTGCTCTGCAATACCGCACCCTGCTGAACCTGCGCCAACAAACACAACTTTTTGTTCTGATAACTTAGCACCTTTAACACGACACGCTGCAAGTAATGAACCAACTGTAACAGCTGCAGTACCTTGGATGTCGTCGTTAAAACTACAAATTTCGTCACGGTAACGTTTAAGCAATGGCATTGCATTCGGTTGTGCGAAATCTTCAAATTGAAGTAGCACGCTTGGCCAGCGACGTTTTACTGCTTTAATGAATAACTCAAGGAACTCGTCGTATTCTTCTTGCGAAATACGTTTATGGCGAGCACCCATGTACATAGGATCGTTAAGTAGTTTTTCGTTGTTGGTACCCACATCAAGCATAACAGGTAATGTGTATGCTGGGCTTATACCACCACATGCGGTGTAAAGCGACAGCTTACCAATTGGAATACCCATGCCCCCAATACCTTGGTCACCAAGGCCTAGAATACGCTCACCATCAGTTACAACGATAACCTTTACTTTGCCTTTCGTCGCATTGCGCAAGATATCGTCGATTTGGAAACGATCTTCGTACGAAATGAATAAGCCACGTGCACTGCGATAAATATCAGAGAACTTTTCGCAAGCGTCTCCCACTGTCGGGGTATAAATAATCGGCATCATTTCTTCAAGATGGTCACGCACTAAACGGTAGTAAAGTGTTTCGTTGTTATCTTGAATAGCACGTAAGTAAATATGTTTGTTTAAGTTGTCGCTAAAACTTGAATATTGTTGGTAACAACGCTCAACTTGCTCTTCAATTGTTTCATAACGCGGTGGCAGTAAACCGGCTAGGTTGAAACTTTCCCTCTCTTTTTGTGAAAATGCACTGCCTTTATTTAATAGTGGCGTTTCGATCAGACCTGGGCCTGAATAAGGAATATAAAGATAATTCGGATCGGTATTTGTAGTCATATTTCCAAGCTTTGATGGCGTCATAATTATGATCTGACATTATTACTGTTGAAGGTTAAATTGCAATGACAATCCACCTTGTCAGACCATTGAAGAAAATGAATTTTATGCTCTAAAAAGCATAAGGCTAAGTATACATGAAAACTCAGCAGCTTTAAGGCTGCTGAGCCTATTTTTAGTGGCTTTTATCACTTAAAGCGATGCCTTCACGGCGTGGATCTGCAGCACCATAAAGTTTACCGTCTTTTAGTTCAACAGCATGTAAACCAGAGTTTAAATCTAAGATGCGAACTTGGTGGCCTCGGTTAACAAAATCGGCTTCGTGGTTGGCAAGTTCGGTGTCTTTTTCAAGACTGGTGTAATTATTACGATTTGTGATACGTGGCAAATTAATTGCTTCTTGTGCATCTAAATCCCAATCAAGAACAGCCACAACAACCTGCGCTACATAATCAATAATTCGGCTTCCACCCGGTGAACCCACGACTAATCGTAAGCTACCGTCTTTGTTAAATACCATTACTGGCGACATAGAACTACGCGGACGTTTACCTGCCTCAACACGGTTAGCGAGTGGTTTACCATCTTTCGTTGGCGATAAAGCAAAGTCAGTAAGCTGGTTGTTTAAAATATACCCGTTCACCATAACTGTTGAACCAAAAGCCATTTCAATTGAACTGGTCATTGATACAGCATTGCCTTCGCTGTCTACAATTGATACATGCGACGTTGACGGTAATTCATAAGCGTCATCCTGCGCATAGGCCAATGAGTTAGGAGGCGTTCCAGCCTCTGCGTGGGCATCTTTTTCGGTAATCAACTTAGCACGGCTTGCTAGGTAATTTTTATCTAATAAACCGTCCGTTGGAATAGCCATAAAATCAGGATCGCCCATGTATACATTACGGTCTGCAAACGCTAAACGTGATGCCTGGGTAAAGTAATGCAATGCTTGTACTGAGTTAGGTGCAAGCTTGGCCATGTCTTTGTGTTCTAGCAACGCTAAAATTTGTAATACCGCAACACCCCCACTACTCGGAGGGGCCATTGAGCATACTTCGTATTGACGATAATCAACACACACAGGGGCACGCTCTTTACTCTGGTAGTTAGCAAGGTCTGCTTCTGTTAACGTGCCTGGTGCAACCACTGAGTTTTGTACTGCATGCACTAATTGTTTGGCATTATCACCTTTATAAAAGGCATCAATGCCCTGTGTTGCTATGTCTTTATAAAGAGCCGCTAATTCAGGGTTCTTTTTTACAGACCCGACAGCCAGTGGCTTACCATCAGGGAAAAAGTAATCACGAATGACGGGTAACGTTGTAACGCCAGGGTTTAGCTCTTTTGCCAGCAACTTATGCAAACGAGGGGATACAACAAACCCCTGCTCTGCCAGCTCAATTGCCGGTTGAAACAGCGTATGCCATGGCAATTTACCATAACGTTTATGCGCGCTTGCAAAGGCATGTAAAATCCCTGGTACACCTACTGAGCGACCACCCACAACTGCTTCAATCCATTTTACTGCTTTACCATGTTTGTCTAAAAAAAGAGTTTCATCAGCATGGCTTGGCGCTGTTTCTCGACCATCGAAAGTGGTTAGGCTTTTGTTTTTGTTGTCGAAATACATCAAAAACGACCCACCACCTATGCCCGATGATTGCGGCTCAACCAGTGTAAGTATCAGTTGAGTTGCAATGGCTGCGTCTACCGCTGAGCCGCCCATTTCTAACATTTTTTGACCGGCTTTTACTGCATACGGATTTGCAGCAGCAACCATGTATTTAGTGCCTTCAACGACCTGTTTATGCGCAAAGCCTGTTGCGGCTTCAGGCTCACGCGTTTCAACCTTAGTTGGGGCTGCAAAAATTGACGTTGTATAAATTAATGACGAAGAGAGCACAATAAGTGCTTTTGTTTTGAATAACATAAATAAACTTAATCCCGGTGTTTAATTGGCATCTTAAAATTAAACGTGCACAATATGCAAAATTTAAGATACAACAAAAATAACATGATCAACCTTCCTCTGAAACCACAATATGTACTGCCGCCACTGTGTTTAATGCTGATTAGTACCCTTTTTGCTGCGTTTAACTTAAATGATTATTTAGAATTTAACCGTAATTTAGTTGCAGATGGTGAATTTTGGCGTATTTTCACGAGTCAATTTGTACATGCAAATTGGCCTCATTTAGCCTTAAATTGCGCCGGAATTTTATTAATATGGGCATTGCATGCAGAACATACCTCCCCTGCTCGGTATGCTTTTAATACCGCTGTTTTGGCTTTATGGTGTGGTTTAGGCGTATGGTTATTTTGCCCTGATATAAAAATATACACTGGACTGAGTGCACTCTTGCACGGTGTTATTATTTGGGGCGCTGTCAAAGATGTGCAAGCAGGTATGTTTTCAGGCTGGTTATTGTTTGCTGGTACTTGGGCTAAAGTGATTTGGGAGCAAATAGCAGGCCCGAGTGAATCGGTTAGCCAATTGATTGCGTCAAATGTTGCCATTGATGCTCACTTTATCGGTGCAGTTGGCGGCACTGTGCTGGCTTTGCCTGTGCTGATTAAAGCTATTAAACATCGCGAGTAACTTCATAACTTTGCTCGCTTTTTTTAGCTGTGTTCTTTTTTAACACGAAAAATTGTTAATACGAAAAAGGAATTTTAAATGATAAAGAATAATGGCTATTTTTATCTTGGTCTCATCGCACTTTGCCTTTACGGCCCTTTACTGCTTAGCTTTTTAAGCTCATTTATTAATTTACAGTTTATATCGCCAAGGTATATGAGTGATGTCTCTCAGGTAAAAAATATTATTGTATTTGCTTCAGCTATTTTGGGCTTCACCTTATTACTCATGAAATACCAGGAAGTAAGTGCGCTTTTTAAAAATAGAATAATCGCAAACATCACACTTATATTGAGTTTTTTGTATGCTTGCTTGATGATTACTGGGGCAGGCTTAGTTATGTTTCTGGATGCGACCTTCGGCTCACATAAAGACTACATTTATCAAGAACACACACTTAATGACCGTAC
Source organism: Pseudoalteromonas sp. PAB 2.2 (assembly GCF_001938575.1). Lineage (NCBI taxonomy): Bacteria > Pseudomonadati > Pseudomonadota > Gammaproteobacteria > Alteromonadales > Pseudoalteromonadaceae > Pseudoalteromonas > Pseudoalteromonas sp. PAB 2.2. The sequence goes on along the minus strand of NZ_LYPI01000008.1, from coordinate 252,147 downwards.
TTTCTATGTTTATACAGCGGACCCCGGTGCTTTTGGCAAAGCGCATCATTATGTGTATTTAAAGTGCCCTGCATCCTTTAATCGCTATGAATTAGAGTTTATAGCCAAGCTATCGTGGATAAAGAACTTTAAGATGAGCTTAGTGAGCGATGATTTAATTTTTAAAGGCGAATCAGAACAGTATACAAAAGTGCTCAATGTAAGCACATTTCACTGCAAATAGACCCATTGAAATAATCATAATGTAAATAAAAACAGCCACTTAAAGTGGCTGTTTTTAAATTACTTAATAGTATTAAAGCGTTTCTTTAAATAGCTTATAAATACGACGGTATTCATCTAACCAGCTTGATGGCTGTACAAAACCATGGGGTTCAACTGGGAAGATGGCTGTTTCAAAGTTTTCTTTTTCAAGCTCAATTAAACGTTGTACTAAACGCACTGAATCTTGGAAGAATACGTTATCATCAACCATAGGCGCATTAATTAATAAATGACTTTTCAGGCCTTCAGCAAAGTAAATTGGTGAACTCTTTTCGTAGGCGATCGGGTCAACATCTGGATGATTTAAGATGTTAGACGTATAAGGTCCGTTGTAATGAGCCCAATCGGTCACTGGACGAAGTGCAGCACCCGCTTTAAATAAATCAGGTTGGGTAAATAGTGCCATAAACGTCATGAAGCCACCGTAAGAACCGCCATACGTGCCAACAGCTTGTGTATCAACATTCGCGTTTTCAGCCATCCAGCTTACGCCATCGGCTAAATCTTGAATCTCTGGTGTGCCCATTTGACGATAAATTGCAGTTCGCCAATCACGCCCATACCCTTTCGACGCACGATAATCCATATCCATGACTACATAGCCTTCAGATGCTAATAGTGAATGGAACATAAACTCGCGGAAGTAGCCAGACCAACCCATGTGCGAGTTTTGTAAGTAACCTGCACCATGGTTGAAGATAACTGCTTTACGATTTTTACCTGTTTCGCCTTCTTTATAGTCAGCGGGGTAATACACTTTTGCGTAAATAGGTTGATCAGTGTGGCTCGAAGGCACAGCAACAATTTTAGGCGCAATTAACTTCTTAGCCAAAAACTCGTCAGACACCGTATGCGTTAACTGAGTTACTTGTGTATTTGCTTTTGCATCAGCAACATATAGCTCTGGTGGCGACATAATTTTTGAGTGAGTTAGCAGTAATTTGCTTTCATCTGGACTTAACTGGTAATCAGTCATACCGTCTAGGTTAGTCACTTGCTCAGACTCACCGTTAGCAGGATTTACACGGTAAATTTCGTATAGACCTGGGTGCTCAACATTTGCTTTGTAGTAAATCGCTGAGTTATCCGCTGTTAATGTTAGGTTTGAAACAACAAACTGACCTTTAGTAAGTTGTGTTGCTTTACCATTTAGCGGCTTTTTATAGATATGGCTGTAACCAGACTCTTCTGATAAGTAGTAAAGCGTATCTGAGTTATTTAACCAACCAAAGTCATTGTATGCATAGTTAACCCACGCATCATCGTGTAAGCGGTGTTGAGAAACAAGTGTGTTGTTCTTTGTATCAACAGTTGCTAACCAACGGTCTTTGTTGTCCCATGCTTCAAGCATAAGTGCAACCTTTGAGCCATCGGTGTTCCATTGGATTGCACTTTGATCCCAACCCCAGTCCATCATTAGATTAATTGCACGTGGTGCTTTTTCAGACTTGTAAGTTTTGCCATCACGGGCGTAGTTTTCTTTTTTAACCGCGGCAAGCACATCTTCATCAAAGCCTGGTAATGTGTCGTACGCTAGTGTTGTTTGCTCACCCGATTTAAGGTCAATGTAAATAACATCTGAGCTGATTGGTTTTTCATCTGCAACACGGCGACGTACTTTTTCTGCTTTAACTCGCGCATCATCAGCGATGTAATTAGGCATAATATCGCCTTCATCGCGCCATGGACGGCTTTCGGTGGTTACTGCAACTAATGCTTGGCCATTTGGTGAAAGCTGTACATCGGCTAAACGCTTACCTTTACCTAAGTAAAACTGTGAATTTGCAATGCTGTCGTTTTGCTCTTTGATTTGTTCTTCACGCGCTTCACGATCTTTTTTATTTTTGTGCGTAAGTGCAATGTAATCAATTAATTTATGCTGTTCTTTTGCAATATACGTGTCAGGCTCTTGAACACCTTTTGGTGCATCGTCTAAGTGCAGATTTACAAGCTCTACTTGACGACCTGTCGCTAAATCAACTTTATAAAATGCATTACCTTGGCGGTAAGCAAGATTGCCGTCGGTTAAAAACTGCGGTTTTGATTGCTGTGCACTGTCGTGTGTGATCTGCATTATTTGACCTGAGCTCAAGTTTTTAACAAAAATATTGCCTTCAAATGCATAGGCCTGTTGCTTTTTATCTGTTGAATAAACAGCATTTTTTGCACCAACAGTGTGTAGTTTATTTAACGCAACTTGAGATGCAGACTGGCTATTAACCGCTTGAACATATAAGTCACGTAATTCGTTACCTTGTTGCTTTTGCGCATAAACGATGCTTTTAGAGTCACCATTCCAAAAAGCGCGCTCAGGCTGACGACCAAGCCAATCAGGGTGAGCCACAGCTTGCTCTAATGTAATTTCAGATGAACCAGTGTCTACGGGTGTAGCAACCATTGGAGCAACTTGAGTAGGACTTACTTCTGTTGCAGTTGAGGCGGTTGTTTGACAACCAGCTAGCATGAAGCTAGATGCGACTGCGAGAGCCACTAACGTTTTGTTAGCAGTGGTTTTGAATTTCATAGTGCTTCTTACAGGTAATTATAATTCGCCTTATTTAAGCAGAAGCACTGATGAAATAGCAATTTTAATAGGATAAACAGCCAAACTTTTCCGTTTAATAACAGCTTATTTTAACGAAATATCGAGCCACACCATGCGATGATCAGAAGACGCATTACGATCTTTAATTAAACGGTACAATTCGCTGTCTTTGGTTGGCCAAAATACCCCCCCATTTTTAATTTCAATACCGTAATTTGATGGCAGTACATAATCAGCACGTGCTTGCCAATATGCGGTGTAATTTTTAGCGTAACTGTCTTTATAAGACTCTTTTGCACCTTTACTCGATGGTGTAAACGACGCATTAACATGTGGATTTTTTAATATTTGATCCGTTGTCGTTGGGCGTGCTTTATCCCCTTCTGGTGCAGCATTTAAATCACCAACAATTACAAACCGACTATTCGGTTTTAAGCCACCTTGTTGGCCTTTATCATCATAGAGGTAGTTTTCGTTGTTAATGTAATCAGCAATCAGTCTAACTTCATCATGGTTGCGCTTGCCGTTACGGTCTTCATCACCATCAAATACAGGTGGCGTAGGATGCGAAGCTAATAAATGGAATGTCTTTCCTTTTACATTTATGGGTAAATCCCAAAACGATTTTGAGCTTAAATGAATAGCTTGCCACGCTTCTTTTGAATACCAATCTTTACCTGTTTTGGGGTCGATAGGCATTTGCGCGTTTGGCATATCTTTGTATTTGAATGTTTGCAGTGTACGGGCTTTTTCTAAATCAATAGGATAACGCGAGAGCACAGCCATCGCATAATGCCCCTCAAAGAAGCCAAAACCGTGCGCATCGCCTTTGTAATGCCCCTTTACACCATCTTTATCTAGGTCAAAATTAGTGGGTAAACCTGTATTAACAGGCGCAATAAAAGCATATGGGTAATCTATTGCAACCTGCTTATTTTGTGAGACTTGCAGATAATTTTTACGAAAAACATTAATGCCTTTATCTGCATCGATGTAATCAAATTCATTGAGTAAAATAACATCTGGTCTGACGCGTTGAATAATTTCTGCGATATTACGAATTTGCTGGTGGTTACTTGCAAGCGCTTTACTGAGCGCGTCTTTATCGATTGCTTCGCCTTTGCTTGCATAGTTTGTTGCGTCCATACTGACGTTAAAAGTCGCAACGCGTAAGTCGGCAGCAACAAGGTTAGTTGCAAATAAACCAGTTGCAAGTGCAATTGAAGACGTTAATAAGGCGTTTTTCATGAAATAAATCCATCTACTATTAAAAGTAAAATAATACTACTGACGATGATCCATAAGATCATTGCCATGATAAAAGGTTTAATACCAGCTTGCTTAAGCACTGTAACAGATAAGCCACTGCCAATTAAAAATAGCGTCATAACTAATATTTGTTTCGCGCCAATATTCAATGCATGCCAAAGAGGTTGATACTCTGGTAAGCTTGAATTTATCAGTGCAGCTGCCAAAAATCCAATTATAAACAAAGGGATACTTGCTTTTTCATCGGATTTCCAAAAAACTCCCGCAATACTTGTATAAGGAATAATCCACATTGCTCGGGTTAACTTTATGGTGGTTGCAATCGCTAATGCTGATGCGCCATAAGCAGCTGATGCACCAACAACGCTACTGGTATCGTGTATTGCAAGTGCGGCCCATAAACCAAATTGCTGTTCTGTTAGGCCAAGATAGTGACCAATCATTGGAAATAGCACCAGACCTAGCGCGTTTAATAAAAAAACAACCGCGAGTGAAATGGCGACTTCATGATCTTTTGCTTTTATCACGGGGGCCATAGCTGCTATTGCACTCCCACCACAAATTGCCGTACCAAACGATATCAATACCCCAGTATTTTTATTCAGTTTAAATAACTGAGATAAAATTTCACCAAGGCCAATTATGGCTGTAATGCTAACAATGGTGAGTACGATAGAGCTGCGCCCTACTTCAATAACTTGATTAAAATCAACAGCAAATCCTAAACCTATGACAGCAATTTTGAGCATTATCTTACTCAATTTTTGAGAGAGAGCTGCAAAGGGGTTACCCAAAATAATAGCAAATAAAGCCCCTACAATGAGCGATGTAGCAGAACCTACAAAAGGAATAGCCGAGATTAAGAATAACGCAATAAAAAGAAGTTGTTTGGGACGTTCAGCAATCACAACGGGGCTCTTATCAGTCTGTTTGTTAATTTATGCACCAAAGGCGCGATTAAAATCACAGTAGGAAATGCAACACAAAAAGCAAAAGCCCATGCTTTTAACCAAAGAATCACAATATTATCGACAAAACCAACGTTAAAAATGCTGATCACCAATGACATAAAACCAGACATAAATAACGCCATAAAAAACGCAAATACGACTGTTTGTAATCGTGGATGGAACATAGCACGCTAATATTAGTATAAAAATAGGAGTCTATCGGAAGAATTTATAGACGCAAGCTCTTTGAGACAAGAGACGTAAATACATGTAATGGCATTAAAAAGCCGAGAAGACCTCGGCTTTTAGCAATTTAAACTGATTAGTTTAAAATCAACTGTGTACTGGTGTTTGCGACACCTGGGTAATCTTCTTCTGGTAGAATTTCGGCAAGGGCCGCTAAACGCTCACCCAGTTGATGAAGATTATCGGCAGAGACATTAATGTGCCCCATTTTGCGCCCCGGCTTTGCTGTTTTGCCATACCAATGACTCGTAACGTCTTGTGTAGCCAGCACTGATTGAGGAATAGACGGTTGGCCTAATACGTTAATCATCGCTGTTGGGCGAAGTAACTCCGTGCTACCAAGAGGTAAACCCGCCACTGCGCGCATATGGTTTTCAAACTGCGAACAGTGAGTGCCCTGCTGCGTCCAGTGACCCGAGTTATGCACACGTGGCGCAATTTCATTAACGAGCAATGTACCTTGCACATCAAAGAATTCAATCGCTAACACACCTACATAATCAAGCTCTTGCGCTAATTTATTAAACGCGCGCTCAGCTTGCTCTTGAATGGCCGCTTTTTCTTTGCCAGCAACAGATAGCGTTAATACACCGTTGGTATGCTGATTTTCGGTTAATGGGTAAATAACCGTGTTCCCTGCTTTGTCGCGTGCACCAATGATTGATACTTCACGGTCAAATGGGATCATCTTTTCAGCAATGATTGAATGTGGCGCAGAGTCAGTACCTGAAGCAATGAAGTCTGCCATTTCAGACCAGATTTGTTCAATTTCGTCATCTGATTTTAAACGCCACTGGCCTTTACCGTCGTAACCAGCTTGGCAAGTTTTAATTACCAGCGGTTTACCTAAACGTTCAACTGCGGCAATTAAATGTGCTTTTTCGGTGATTAATTGATAAGGCGCACACTCTACGTGTGTTTTATCGAGTAACGCTTTTTCTAATGCACGGTCGCCGCCAGTTTTTATGGCTGCTTTGCCCGGGTAAAACTTATTGCTTTGACAACACAGTGTTAAGACATCATCGGGAATGTGTTCAAACTCTGCGGTAATAGCATCTGCATTATCGATTGCTTGTTGTAATGTGCTGCTGTGAACTTCACCCGTTAAAGGGTGAATAATTTTTTCACTGCCTACATCGTAAGCAACCACGTTTAAATCAAGCGGTGCGCCCGCTAAACTCATCATACGAGCTAGCTGACCTGCACCTAAAATCAAAATATTCATATTACTCTGCAGGATTTGGGTTAGCTAAAATAGTCTCTGTTTGTTCTTTGCGGAATGCTTCTACTTTTGCGAAGATTTCAGGCTGTTGGCAACCTAAAATTTGTGCAGCGAGTAGACCTGCGTTTGCCGCACCGGCTTCACCAATAGCAAGCGTACCGACAGCAACACCTTTAGGCATTTGGCAAATAGATAATAATGAATCAACACCGTTTAGGGTTTTAGATTTAACAGGCACACCTAATACAGGTAGCGAGGTAAACGCTGCAGCCATACCAGGTAAGTGCGCAGCACCACCGGCACCCGCTATAATAATTTTTATACCACGCTCAGCAGCTGAGCTTGCATAATCGGCAAGTAATTGAGGAGTACGGTGTGCAGAAACAACTTTGGTTTCGTATTCAATGCCGAATTTTTCAAGCATTAACGCCGCATGTTCCATCGTTGGCCAATCTGATTTGGAACCCATAATAATGCCAACAGTCATATTTACACCTCAATCAATTTATTTTATAAAAAAGCGATTAATACCAACTGATAATTTAATCATGCAAATTGGTATAAAAGCGGACTTTTGTCCTTATTTTGTGGCGTGTATTATATACCTAAGTCACATAAAGATGCGACTCTAGAAGCACAAAAAAGCCATGACTTGCATGGCTTTTAAGCAGTAACTTAACGATTATGCTTCTTTACTTGCTAGGTACTCAGTATATGTTCCCTTAAAGTCGATAATTTTACCGTCTTTAATCTCCCAAATACGATTTGCAAGTGATGATACAAACTGTCTATCGTGTGAAACGAACAATAATGTACCTTCGTACGCTTCAAGGGCTAAGTTTAGCGCTTCGATAGATTCCATATCCATGTGGTTGGTTGGCTCATCCATTAACAAAATGTTTGGCTTATGCATCATAATTTTACCAAACAACATACGGCCTTGCTCACCACCTGAAATGACTTTTACCGATTTTTTGATGTCGTTTTGTGAAAACAGCATACGACCAAGGAAACTACGAACAACTTGCTCATCATCTCCTGCTTGTTGCCATTGTTCCATCCATTCAAACAAGTTCATGTCTTTTTCGAACTCATCTGCATGGTCTTGTGCATAATAACCAATGTTCGCGTTATCAGACCATTTATACTCACCTTGCTTTGGTGCTAAACGCCCAGCAAGAGTATTTAAAAGTGTTGTTTTACCAACACCGTTTTCACCGATAATCGCAATGCGCTCGCCCACTTCCACTAAGCCCTCAAGGCCGCTGAAAAGTATCTCGTCAAAGCCTTGTGCAAGGTTAGTTAACTCAAGTGCATTACGGAATAATTGCTTTTCTTGTTCAAAGCGAATAAACGGGCTCTGACGTGATGACGCTTTTACTTCTTCAAGCTGAATTTTATCAATTTGTTTAGCGCGTGATGTAGCTTGCTTTGCTTTAGAAGCATTTGCAGAGAAACGCGATACAAATTGTTGAAGTTCAGCAATTTGGCTTTTCTTCTTGGCGTTTTCGCTTAGTAAACGTTCGCGAGCCTGTGTTGCAGCAAACATATATTCATCGTAATTACCTGGGTAAATACGTAATTCACCGTAATCGATATCAGCCATGTGTGTACACACTGAGTTTAAGAAATGACGGTCATGCGAAATGATAATCATGGTGCAGTCGCGCTGGTTTAACACGTCTTCTAACCATTTAATGGTGTAAATATCCAAGTTATTGGTAGGCTCATCCAGTAACATGATATCTGGGTCAGAGAACAGTACTTGAGCAAGTAACACACGCAGTTTAAAGCCAGGGGCAATTTCAGACATTGGACCGTAATGCTGTTCAGTGCCAATACCTACGCCAATAAGTAACTCACCTGCTTTAGCTTCAGCAGAGTAACCGTCCATTTCAGCAAATTCGGTCTCAAGATCGGCTACTTTCATACCGTCTTCTTCGCTCATTTCGGGTAAGCTATAAATACGATCACGCTCTTTTTTTACTTCCCACAGCTCTTTATGACCCATGATAACCGTGTCGATAACAGAAAACTCTTCGTAAGCAAACTGGTCTTGGTTTAGTTTTGCGATACGTTCGTTTGGATCTGTGCTGACATTTCCTGCTGATGGCTCAAGCTCACCACTGAGGATTTTCATGAACGTTGATTTACCACAGCCATTTGCACCGATTAGACCATAGCGGTTGCCATCGCCAAATTTAGCTGAGATATTTTCGAATAAAGGTTTAGCACCAAATTGCATGGTGATATTAGCTGTACTAATGATAGCGGTACCCTCCAGCGGGTAAAAGTAAAAATAAAACTGCGTGCAATTTTAAACTAAAGCCGCTTTGCACGCCATGAAAGTTTCTTTAAATACGCGCAGTGATTTTACAATTTCAAATGGGCAGTCTACCTTTAATGAGCATGCTCACTTTTACTTATGAGCGCGCTCATTTAAAAATTTAGCAATATAAATCAATGGGCTAAACATGACAAAGCACGATCAAACGCACTCACGGATACTGAACGAAGCATGGAGTCTCTTTACTGAAAGTGGCTTTAACGACACGTCAACCAGGCAAATATCTACAGCAAGCGGTATTGCTGTAGGCACTTTGTTTAATCATTTTTCTGATAAGGTGGCAATTTTAGAGGCGTGTTTAGACATGCGTTTTAAAGATGTGTTAGAGCGTGCAAAAGAGACCGATATACATCGCCCTCCCCGACTTAAACTTAATCACTATGCACAATATTTTTATCAATTTTATTGTTTGCACCATTGTTTTTATAAAGTGCTTTTTAGCCAACGATTGTTTTCGCAAACATTTCAACAGCAGCATATGGATCTAATGCATTCATTAGTTTTTGCTGACCAACCACAATTTAACAAAGTAAAAGCCGCAATCTTGCTTGATTGTTATTTTATGACTTTATTGTATGGATTAGGTGCAGACACACCCAATACTAAATTAATGCTAAGAACACTTAGTCAAAAAGTGTCTATTTTTTAGTCTGACTAATACGTTGATTATTCAATGATGTGAACTAAAAATGAATAAATATTCCACAAAGGCTGTACCTTTCATGATATTTTTTCACTTTTTACCTTATTTTAGCTTTGATAGTCTTCATCTTTTAGTTAATTTATACCTCTTAGGGACAATAATAAAACAAGGTACTCTATGAAAAGAACACTCGCTGCCACACTGATTGCTGGTTTATTCACAAGTTACACTGTAGATGCAATCGAAATATACAAAGATGAAACGAACAGTGTCACAGTAGGCGGCTTTATCGATGCGCGTATTATAAACACGCAAGGTCAGACAGAAGTTGTTAATGGTGCGTCACGCATTAATTTTGATTTTAAGCGCCAATTACAAAATGGATGGCATGCATTTGCATTACTAGAATGGGGCGTAAACCCGGTAGGCAGTAGTGACATTATTTATAATAATCGCTTTGAATCAATTCAGGATGAGTTTTTATATAACCGATTAGGTTATGTCGGTATTAAGCACGATGACTATGGTCAAATTACGCTGGGTAAACAATGGGGTGCTTGGTATGACGTTGTTTATAACACTAATTTTAGTTTAGTGTGGGATGGTAACGCAGCCGGCGTGTATACGTATAATAAAGACGATGGTGCAGTAAACGGCACCGGTCGAGGTGATAAAGTACTGCAATACCGTAATACATGGGGTAAGTTTCATGTTGCACTGCAAGCCCAGTTAAAATCTGATGATTTTTATACATGTGATATTGCCGATATATCACGAAGTTCATGTGAAGTGCTTTGGAACCAAGGCAATAACGCTGCGCAAAAAGTAGAGTTTAATTCAACCTATGGTGCTGCCCTCACCTATTTTGCTACTGATAATTTAAAATTAACAGCGGGTGTAAACCGTGGACAATTTGATGTTTTATACGCGGGTGGACGCAATCAATCGGTCACTGATCTAATTTATGGTGCGGGCATTACCTATGGTGACTTTTATAAACCGGGCTGGTATGCGTCGGCCAACATAAACAAAAACGAAAACCACGACACCGATAACATTGGCCGCTTAATAAAAGACGCTGTCGGGTTAGAATCAATTTTAAGTTATCGATTCGACAATAATTTACGTACTTTTGTTGCCTATAACGTGTTTGATGCCGGTGACGATTACGTGATCCAGCCAAACTTTAATGCAGATCCTGAGGATGTGTTCAAGCGTCAGTTTGCAGTTTTAGGCGCACACTATTTCATGGGCAAAGACACGATTTTGTATATCGAAGCGCGTAAAGACTTTAGTGACTTTTCAAGCAATGATGCAGAGCAAGAAGCTCAAATGTCGCAAACCGAAGATGATGGTATTGCCATCGGCTTCAATTACACATTGTAATTAAGTTTTAATTTAGAGCCCACAATCGTGGGCTTTATTTTTTAGATAAATAACTCTCTGCCAACGTACCCTGTACGACACTGCAATAACGATAATTACATTCAAATCATTAAAAGCTAATTGAATATAAATACACATAAAAGATGTTATCGATAACACCATTGTGAAAACTCTTATTTTTCCCTACTCCTCTATTTTGCGAGCTTTTACATACCTAACGTTTTTTCGATGTTATGGGGAGAAATTAAGTCACTGTTCTGATATTACGTATGCAGTTTGCTGGTAACTGGGTGCAAAATGCAACTGGGGTTTATGACGAAATTAAGACATGTTATTGGAAATAAAGAAGCGACAAAAATGCAAAAGATAAACTCAGCTCTGCAAAGTTAATTCGACTAAATTAGATGTTACTTAGGGCTTGAACCATCGTTCTTGCGATTAACTATTATACTTCCACACTCAATTGCTGAGAGTGTAATTAATAAATATAGAGTATGATGTGTTCTTATTGTTACTGCTATTCTACAGCGAGTATTCACGTTCTACTTTTGCGATACGTGTTGTAAATGCGTTATACCATTTATCGCGACCAAGTTGTTGAGCGTTGAGGTGCTCAACATGTTGTTTCCACGACTTAATAGCATCTAGGCTTTGCCAGTAAGAAACGGTAATCCCTACACCATCACGCACTGATTCCATGCCTAAAAAACCAGGTTGTTGCTCGGCAAGCTCAACCATACGGTTAGCCATTTCTTCATAGCCTGCGGTGTTCTCAGATAAGGTGTTCGTAAATATAACTGCGTAATACGGGGGTTTGGGCGTCGTGGCTATCATAATGGTTACTTACGTCTGCTTGGTTCAAAACCATCATAGCATGGAATATCACTGTCGAAGGTATCCCAATTGGCTTTCGAACTGACAAAGTTATGACTAATCGGACGCTCTGTAATATCGCTGTCCAATAGACCTAAGCGTATACGCAAACGACTCATATCCTCTTTATTTTCACTGTAAATAGGCGAGCCACAACAGCGACAAAAATAACGTATTCTACCGGCTTTAAATTCAAACACACTCAGATACTGCTTACCTTGTGTAATTGCAAACCCATCACGGCGAATAAACCCATTCGTCGCAAAAGCGGTACCCGAATTTTTACGGCATAGTGAGCAATGGCAATGAATAATTGAATCAATTCCACCAGCAATTGTTACCGTTACTTTGCGACACAAACAGCTTCCTTGGTACATATTCCCTCTTGTGGTTTTTAATAGCCGCGATGCTTCCAAAAATCGTTGGCTGAGCCTTCGCTTGGTTTCAGTAAGTTAAACGATTTATCAGCAATTATATGGCCATTTAGCTCAATAGTCATGCGCCAAATACCCACTTTATTATCAACAGGCGCCCAGATAGTATCGCCTAAGTAAAACTGCCAGTCGTTTGTTTTTACATACTCTTCACCTTCAAATGGCGGCATTATTTCACCGTCATCATCGGGAATATTTGGATGATACACACAGAACTTAATTTTTTGGCCTTTTGCTTTTTTGATATTAACAATAAAGCCAAATTCGATATCTAACTCGGCTGGCACATCCGTGGTAAATTCAGTGATTTGTGGTAGGTCTTTTTCTTTTGCATCCCAATGACTGTAGATGCCATAACTTTCAATAGTCGAAACAGGTTTAGCTTTGGCCATACCGACTTAAGGTCCTCTCATTAAACAGGCGCTCATTTTATAGTAGCCATTTTGCCATAACAAGCTTGTACTATAATAACATCTTTATGTGATGTGTTTTGTCCACAGCTGATTGTTAAGTTCAAAACCACATTTTGCAAGCAGCTTTATGCAAGCTGTATTCTCGGGTTGAACAATTGCATGCACTTTATCGACAGGGGTTGTTATAAACGCATTTAGTTTTTGAAAAAACTCTAACAGCACTTTTTGCATTATCCCCTTACCAAAGTAGTGAGATGCGAGTTCAAAGCCTAACACACCCTGCCCATCTATTATGTTAAATAGCCCAATACTGCCAATTACTAAGCCATTGCTTCGTAAAACAATCACTAAACGTATACCTTGCTGGTTATAAAAACCTTCGATATCCCCTTGAATAAAATCGTATACGTCACCTTTTGTTAAATCACTTTTATAGTCATTAAATGACTGCACTTGAGGATCTTTTAAAATCTCCCATATTGCTTGGCAATCTTTATGGCGTATGGGCCTTAAATCGTAGGCATAGTTGTCATCACAAGACACGTCTATTTCTTCTTTTTACTTTATGAGCAGGCATTATTGTCTTACTATAAGCGCAATTACAAGCAATTAGGTTTAGTACGATGAGTGAAGAATTTAAAGTAATTCAACCAACCACCACTGTTTATTGCAAAGAACGAGGCGAAGGCTGGACCTTAACAGGGATCACGAGTATTGATGAGCACACATCGGTCATGTTTGACGGTGTGAGATACACACTGCCAGCCAGAGAAATCGTTGAAGTATTACTACCACAGCAACTCGAAAGAGAAAAAAGTCAAAGTGAATAAAAACAAAAAGCCAGCAACAAGCTGGCTTTTTAATGTGTTAATTAGCAACTCACGTTATCAGTTTATTTAACGTAAGGCGTTAATACGCTCATCAAGTGGCGGGTGAGATGAGAATAACTCAGCGACACCTTTACCGCTTGCAATACCAAATGCCATCATTGAACCTTCTAGTTGCGATGGGTGGTTTTGCTTTAAACGCTCAAGTGCGCTGCGCATTTTATCTGCGCCAACAAGTTTTGCAGCGCCTGCATCCGCCGAAAACTCACGTTTACGGCTATAGTAGGCCACAATTACACTCGCTAATACACCAAATAACATTTGGAAAATCATATCAAACAAGAAGTAAGTCCAGCTACTGCCACCTTCTTCTTCATCGCTATTGATAAAGTTATCAACAATACCTGCCAATACTTTTGCCATAAAGATAACAAAGGTATTCACCACGCCTTGAATAAGCGTAAGCGTGACCATGTCACCATTAGCAATATGCGATACTTCATGCGCCAAAACAGCTTCCGCTTGGTCTTGATTCATGTTGTGTAATAAACCTGTACTCACAGCAACTAACGAGTTGTTTTTACTAGGCCCAGTTGCAAATGCGTTCATTTCAGGGCTGTCGTAAATGGCCACTTCAGGCATTGCAATGCCTGCTTTTTTAGCCTGTGCAGCCACAGTTGAAACAAGCCATTGTTCAGTTTCTGAACGAGGCTGTTCAATAACATGAGCGCCCGTTGACTTTTTAGCCATCCATTTCGACATAAATAACGAAATAAATGAGCCGCCAAAACCAAATACGGTCGAAATGACTAGAATGCCGCCTAAACTGCGATGACTAATACCCAGTACACTCATCACAATAGACAACACAATGCCTAACACTAGCATGACCGCTAAGTTAGTCAGTAGAAACAAGAATACACGCTTCATAAAAACCTCAGAATAAACATACCAATTGTATTAACTAACGGCATGATTAAAAACCGTTAGTTAATAAAATTAACTGAGCTTGTTACTACCTTTAGTTTAGTTTTAAAGCAATTGGTTACAAGGAACTAATTGCAACCAATTGTGACAGAGTATGTCAAAAGTAACAACTCAATTATTATGGGTGAATGGATAAAATTTCAAGTAAGGTTTTATAAATATTTAATTTAGGAGTTTTTTCTGTGTAGGGGGTAATACCTAATAGCGGAAACGGTAAAGTATTTTTAAGGGTCTGTAAATTAGCCTCTTGTTCTTGCATGGTGGGGTCAACATGATTTGCTATCCATCCTACACAGTTTACGCCCGACGCTTTAAAATGAGCGGCAGTCAATAAAGCATGATTTAAACAACCCAGTTTCATGCCTACAACCAAAATAACATTGAGGTTTTGCTGTTTAACCCAATCAGATAACAAGTCAGTTTCGTTAATGGGTAAGCACCAACCACCGGCCCCTTCTGTCAGAATATAATCAGTATTGAGTGCTTTCACATTCTCATACGCGCTATCTAGTTTCTCAAAGGTGAGTCTATCGCCAACTTTCGCTGCGGCAATGTGCGGAGCAATTGGTGGCTCATAAGTAAACGGATTCACAATTGTGTACTTAGCACC
Organism: Pseudoalteromonas sp. PAB 2.2; assembly: GCF_001938575.1. Lineage (NCBI taxonomy): Bacteria > Pseudomonadati > Pseudomonadota > Gammaproteobacteria > Alteromonadales > Pseudoalteromonadaceae > Pseudoalteromonas > Pseudoalteromonas sp. PAB 2.2. The sequence goes on along the minus strand of NZ_LYPI01000008.1, from coordinate 237,131 downwards.
AACAGACGAGCTTTCCATTAAGGTTAGCGCATCTTCATTTACCAATTCACCAAAAGCCATCTCAGCCCCTGCTGCAATGGGTTTGTAACCAACCGCTCGTTGTTTATGTTGTGCTAGCAGCTTTAATAATAAACTGGTGACATGGGTTTTACCGGCATCGGTGTCCGTGCCAGTGATAAAAAATTCTTTCATTGTTTTTCTAATTCTAAAAGTACGACGTGATAACTCACTCTAGCATGCCCATCAACCAGAGGATATGCCTTGCACACGTTATTCAATGCTTGCTTTGTTAAAAGACCCTGACGCTTTTTATTACTGTGTAATGACGTAGCGCCAATGGCCTTAATTGAACGTATTGCCTCAAGTGGGCTTTTATAAGCGTCGGTATAACAGGTATCTACTGCAAAATTCACCTTAAATCCAGCAGCCTTCGCATACTGTGTGACATTGTCGGATGAGTGAAATTGATTAATACGAGATTGGTCATCTAAACAGGCAAAAGCCTGTTTAATTTCGTGTAATGAGCCTGCAATAACACAACTTAAATACACCCGACCATTGTCTTTAAGCACGGCAAACAGCTGTTTAAAAAGCAAGGGTAAATCTGCCGACCATTGCACAGCAAAATTACTGAATACGCAATCAACACTGTTTTTTTGCAGTGGCAAATTATCCATATCGGCACACAGCTTTAAATATTCACGGCTTTTATCGGTGTTTAACATGGCGTGGCTTAAGTCCATCGCCACTACCGTTGCAAAATATTGTTGCAATAGGGCTGTATTAACCAGCGGTCCTGCACCTAAATCGAGGCAAACGCCCTGTTGGTTTTTATTCGCAAGCAGTTTGATTAAATGCGCTGCTGCTTGCTTTTGAACGTTAGCATGGCTGTTGTAATGCGCAGCCGCTTTCGAAAACTGACTCGCTGTGGACAGCTTGTGATCTTTAACGCCGTTAGCAGTACTGTGTGCTAATTGGCTCATAAGCACTCCACTAACGTATCTACCAACGTGTTTATATCATCGAGCTGATGGGCACTGCTAAGTGTGACTCTTAATCGCGATGTATTAAAAGGTACGGTTGGTGGACGAATGGCTGTTAACCAAATTCCACGCTGTTTTAGCTTATTCGCCACATCAATCGTTTGTGCGGCATCGCCGAGTACCAATGGTTGTATTGCTGTATCTGAATCCATAAGCGCTAAGTTTTTCGCTTTTGCTAATGTTTTAAAATACGCAATATTTTTAAAAAGCTGCATACGTTTATTATCAGCGGCCAGTATTTTTTCTAGTTGTACACGCGTACTACTTGCCATCACAGGCGACATGGCTGTTGAATAGATATAATCACGGTTAAATTGAAGCATGTAATCAATAACCGATTTACTCGCCAGCAAGCATGCACCACTGCTAGCGAGGGCTTTACCAAATGTAATGATCAATAAATCGGGTTTGTGCACTTCACAGCTACCAAGCCCGTGTTTACCTAACACACCAAACCCGTGGGCGTCATCAATCATTAGCCAGGCATTATAGTTATGCGCAAGTTCGCACAGCTGTGCAACAGGTGCTTTATCACCATCCATCGAAAACACGCCTTCACTCACAATGAGTTTATGTTTAGCTTTCGATTTTTGTAAGCGTGACTCTAAGTGCTTTAAATCATTATGATTAAACCGCACCATCGCCGCTTGAGAATGGAGACCGCCATCAATCAAACTAGCATGATTGAGTTTATCTTGAAAAATTGCGGCAGATTGCGCCACAGCTTTATCGTGAAACAAGGCTTTTAACACACTGCTATTTGCACTAAAGCCACTGTTGAAAAGCATGGCACTTTCATAACCGAGTAACTCACATAGGCGCTGCTCAAGAGCCTGTTGCGGTTTATTATAGCCATTTACTAATGCTGAACTGTGACTGCCTAGTGGCAGCTCACTCACTGTAACGAGTTCATCAGCGAAGCCTAAATAATCATTGCTGGCAAAATTTAAGTACTGTTTTCCTGCAATACGAATAAAGCGTCCGTTTGACTCTTCGACCAGTTGGCGCTGCCTAAGTAAAGCATCTTCTTTACGCGCTTGAAGATGCTGTGCAATAAATTCAAAAGGCATAACGTGTTTAAGCTTCGTAAAATAGTTCTGATGTTGCTTTGTCGGCCACTTTTGAAGAAAGTGACGCCGCGACGGCTTCATCTGAATAATCTTCACGTTTTTCAGGGTTCATACCCAGCTTTTTAATCAGCATCATATCGGCATCCGCTTCTGGGTTTTCTGTTGTGAGTAGCTTATCACCATAAAAAATAGAATTAGCGCCCGCAAAGAAACACATCGATTGCATTTGCTCGTTCATCGCAGTACGCCCTGCCGATAAACGTACATAACTTTTTGGCATCATAATACGTGCCACAGCGATGGTGCGAATAAATTCAAAATGATCAAGGTCATCGACATCTTCCAGTGGCGTGCCCTTTACTTTTACCAGCATATTGATAGGCACACTCTCTGGTTGCTGATCTAAGTTTGCAAGTTGCATCAATAAACCATAACGGTCTGCGGCTTGTTCACCCATGCCAACAATACCGCCAGAACATACTTTCATGCCTGCATCGCGCACGTTGTCTATTGTATTTAAGCGGTCTTGATAAGTACGGGTGGTAATAATCTGTTGGTAATATTCTGGTGAGGTGTCTAGGTTATGATTGTAATAATCAAGTCCTGCTTCTTTTAGGGCGTGCGCTTTTTGATTATCGAGCATGCCTAAAGTCATACATGTTTCAAGGCCTAATTCTTTTACTTCTTGCACCATTTTTTCGATGTAAGGCATGTCACGATCTTTAGGATCTGACCACGCAGCGCCCATACAAAAACGCGTAGCCCCTTTTTCTTTTGCGGCACGCGCTTGCTCAACAACTTTTTCTACTTCCATAAGGCGCTCACGCTCAAGATCTGTTTTATAATGTCCTGATTGTGGGCAGTATTTACAGTCTTCTGGGCATGCACCCGTTTTAATAGAAAGTAGCGTTGAAATTTGAACTTCATTAGGATTGAAATTTTCGCGGTGAACACTGGCCGCTTTAAACAGTAAATCGTTAAATGGCATATCAAATAATGCTTTTACTTGTTGGTGGGTCCAATCGTGACGGACAATTGCGTGCTCCATAATCTTCTCTTTTTAAATTTATTAAGACGGTCTGATTGGCTTAGTCTACGTCTTGACGTAACATTGTCAACGAATCCAAGCGGAGCAAAGTTTACATATGCACAATAAACAAACAATTGATTTAGATTTTGATCGTGAACATATTTGGCACCCTTATACGTCCATGACCACCCCGCTTCCCGTTTACCCTGTAAGCCATGCAAAAGCGAACCGCATTTTTTTAGAAACAGGCGAAGCACTCATAGACGGTATGGCATCGTGGTGGAGTGCGATTCACGGTTATTGTCATCCTGTACTAAACGAAGCCATTACCAAACAGTTAGGTAAAATGAGCCATGTTATGTTTGGTGGTTTAACCCATAAACCTGCGGTTGAACTTGCCAAAAAGCTCGTTGAGATCACACCATCAACATTAGATAAAGTGTTTTTAGCAGACAGCGGCTCTGTAAGTGTCGAAGTGGCTATCAAAATGGCATTGCAGTATTGGTTAAGCCAAGGTATTAAAACCAAACAAAAATTAATGACCCCGCTTAAGGGATATCATGGTGATACCTTTGCAGCAATGAGCGTATGCGATCCCATTAACTCTATGCACAGTATGTACTCTGGGTTTCTCCCTGAGCATGTGTTTGTACCCGCCCCCGTCTCCCGCTTTAATGAAACCTTTGATATACATGAAGCAGAAACACTCGAGGTTTTCTTTAAAGAGCATCATCAAGACGTCGCCGCTTTTATAATTGAACCTATAGTACAAAACGCAGGGGGGATGAACTTTTACCACCCTGAGTATCTTCGCCATATAAGAGCACTTTGCGATAAGTACAATGTACTGCTTATATGTGATGAAATTGCCACTGGGTTTGGCCGTACTGGCAAACTTTTTGCCGTTGAACATGCCGACATTGAGCCCGATATCATGTGTATTGGTAAAGCACTCACCGGAGGGATGATGACGTTATCAGCCACATTAACGACATCAAAGGTGGCCGTTGGCATAAGTGAAGGCGAAGCCGGTGTACTTATGCATGGCCCCACATTTATGGGGAATCCACTGGCCTGTGAAACTGCCTGTGCAAGTATTGATTTATTACTAGAGCAGCCTTGGCAAGAGCAAATTGTGCATATTAATAAGGTGCTTACTGAGCAGCTAAGCAAGTGTAAGCAACATGCCAATGTGGTGGATGTACGGACACTTGGTGCAATTGGTGTGGTAGAGCTAAACCGCCGTGTTGATGTGGCTAAAATACAACAGTTTTTTGTAGAAAAAGGGGTTTGGATCCGCCCATTTGGAAAACTTATTTACTTAATGCCGCCGTACATTAGCAGCGAAACTTGCTTAGAAAAATTGTGTGGCGCAATTGATGACGCCATTAGCCAAAATATGTTCTAGACACAAAAAAGGAAGCGTATGCTTCCTTTTACCATTCAAACATATAAGCCATTTTGCTTATCATTCTTAGCGGCACTTTGTGCTCACAGCGTTTAGCATATAAATGCTGAAGTGACTTGTCTTTGATTTCACCTACAATCACTTCTTTAACCTGATAACCTAACGCCGTAGCAGCTTGTGCATAGGCAATAAACTCCCATTTTTTTATATTGGTGTTATCTACAATCACCAAGGGGATTTCTTCAGCTAAGGCATTAATAAATCGAGCTAAGTTTAAATTATGATATTCAGGGAGCTTAAATTTATCGAATTGATAGACACCTTCGCTGTTATAAAAATAATCATCGGTTGCGCACACAACATAATCACTTTCATTACCAGCCACCAATTCATCGGCAAGGCTTTGCGCATAATATGATTTACCTGAGCCGGGTAAGCCGCGAAGAATAAAAACTTGTTTCATAGCACCTGTAATACAAATAAGTTAAAAACAATAAGAAACGATTTCTTGTTTAGGATTGATAATAATGCCACAAAATAACCAATTAGCGCAGCGAGAATTTAAATAATCGTCATTTTAACGCAAAATATTGATGCTATTTTATCCAATTGAAGAAAAACTTCTAAAGAGTGTGCCGGAATAGTTTTTTTATTTGATTTACGAAGGTAAGATAGTCGATTCAAGTGCAATGCACAGCATTATAATATTAGGCAACTTATATCATTGGAGTGAAGATGAGCCATTTAGCGATTTCAGAGCTATTAAAAGGCAAGGTTGCGGTAGACAGCCAAGTAACAGTAAAAGGCTGGATCCGTACACGCCGCGATTCAAAAGCAGGAATTTCATTTTTAGCCGTTCATGACGGTTCGTGTTTTGATCCTATTCAAGCGGTAGTACCTAATTCACTTAATAATTATGATGAAGTTACACGTTTAACGGCGGGTTGTTCTGTTTCTGTAACAGGTGTGCTTGTGCAATCTGCTGGCCAAGGTCAGTCGTTTGAAATTCAAGCAAACACGGTTGAAGTATTAGGCTGGGTAGAAAACCCAGACACCTACCCTATGTCAGCTAAACGTCATAGTATTGAATACCTTCGCGAGCATGCGCACCTACGCCCACGCACTAACATTATGGGTGCAGTAACACGTGTTCGTAACTGTTTAGCACAAGCTATTCACCGTTTTTATCATGAGCAAGGTTTTTACTGGATCAGTACGCCTATCATTACAGCAAGTGACTGTGAAGGTGCCGGTGAAATGTTCCGTGTATCAACACTTGATATGCAAAATCTACCACGCACAGATAAAGGCGATATCGATTACAGTGAAGACTTCTTTGGTAAAGAAGCATTCTTAACTGTATCTGGTCAGTTGAACGGTGAGACGTATGCGTCTGCTATGTCTAAAATCTATACCTTTGGCCCGACTTTCCGTGCTGAGAACTCAAACACATCGCGTCACTTAGCCGAATTTTGGATGGTAGAACCTGAAGTTGCGTTTGCTGATTTAGAAGACATCGCAAAGCTTGCTGAAAATATGCTTAAGTATGTCTTTAATGCCGTATTAACTGAGCGCCGTGACGACATGGAGTTTTTCGCACAACGTGTTGAGAAAACGGCCATTTCACGTTTAGAAGAGTTTGTAACCAAAGACTTTGCACAAGTTGACTACACTGACGCTATCGAAATTTTAAAAGCCTGTGGTAAACAGTTTGAATTCCCTGTTGAATGGGGTGTAGATTTACAATCAGAGCATGAGCGTTACTTAGCAGAAGAACATTTTAATGCGCCTGTTGTTATTAAAAACTACCCACGCGATATTAAAGCCTTCTACATGCGTCAAAACGAAGATGGCAAAACAGTAGCAGCAATGGATGTTGTTGCGCCTGGTATCGGCGAAATCATTGGTGGTTCACAGCGTGAAGAACGTTTAGACGTACTTGACCAACGCTTAGAAGAAATGGGCTTAGATAAAGAAGACTACAGCTGGTATCGTGACCTACGTAAATACGGCACAGTACCACATTCTGGTTTTGGCCTGGGCTTTGAGCGTTTAGTCGCTTATGTAACGGGTATGGGTAACGTACGTGACGTTATTGCATTCCCACGTACTAAAGGCAGCGCGACTTACTAAGCAAGCTTAAATGTTAGTGTTAAAAACCAGCCAATTGGCTGGTTTTTTTATACCTGTAAATACGCAGCCTTCTCAATTAAATCACCAGCATAATAATTACAAAAGCCAATCTATACTCTATAGTCAACGTTAGTGATTTATAAAGGGGCTATTATCAGACATGCTCATACACTCTCTTAAGATATTAACCCTCACCGCTATTTTTACCTTATCGCCCCGCTTGGTTGCCCTTGAAGAACCCGTTAATGCGAAACCGATTTTAATCGCAGGATCAACGACCGTTACAGAGCTACTTGTAGAAATTAAGGACGAGTTACGCAATGGCTTTGGCAACTCAATACAAATTAGACCCATGGGCAGTGATAAAGGCATAAAAGCCATTGCCGACAATGTGATTGATGTTGGCAGCAGTTCACGATACCTGACAAAGATTGAACAAGAGAAGTGGCCTTATTTAAAGCAAATTGTGATTGCACAAGATGCGCTTGCTTTTTTCATCAATAGTTCATTGAATATCGACAACCTGACCAGTAATGAGCTTAGAAACATCTACCAAGGTAAAATAAACACGTGGTCTAGCCTGTCATCAAAAACACCAAAATTAAGTAACAAAAATGATGAGATCCTACTTTTTAGTAAAGGGACTCATCACGGCAGTTTTGATGTGTTTTTAGAGTTTCTCGAACTTGATTACATTAAAGACCCCGATACAAACTACATAAGATTAAAAAATGCAGGCAACAGAGGCTTGTTTTCTAACCAGCGAGTGAGCCTATATGACCATTTCAACCAAGCGCTGGGCATTGTTCAACGGATTCCAAACGCGATTGCCTACGACTCTTACGGTGCAATAAGTAAACTCGAAGACGATAGACGCATTAATAAAGTAACACTGTTATCAATTAATAACGTTAAACCTTCCAAAGAAACGATAGAAAATGGCGATTATGAATTTGTAAGACCGTTAATTCTGATAGTTAATACCCAATCGCCCCGCTCTAAGCTGATTGGCGAAAAACTAGTAATGCTATTAAAGTCTCCACAAGTGCAAGCCAAAATGAGCAACCAAGGGTATTTAGCAGTGAATTAATAGAGGTGTAACCAATAGAAGACCTCTTATGTCTAAAAAACAACTTGAAGGTGCATAAACTTGTAGGCGCATAAAACAGTCTATTGAGCTCAGTAAAAGTTCGTCTAAACCGTACTAAGGAACAGTTAAAGCCGGTAAAGAAATCAGAGCAAATAAAGTCCCAAAGCAAGTTTATGTAACATGCCGATTTTCGATAAAGAAAAGTCGCGCGTTAGTTTCATGAATAACGCCTTACTCGTATTCAGATAGAAACGAGTATAAAAAAAGCTGCGCACCTAGAAGGTGAACAGCTTTTAACAACCAGAATCGTTATGTATTACAGTGCGTTTTCAAGCGCGGGTAATACATCAAATAAGTCAGCAACTAAACCATAATCAGCCACTTGGAAAATAGGTGCGTCAGGGTCTTTATTTATTGCAACAATGACTTTTGAGTCTTTCATACCCGCCAAATGCTGAATGGCCCCACTGATACCTACTGCAATGTATAAATCAGGGGCAACAATTTTACCCGTTTGACCTACTTGCATATCATTTGGCACAAAGCCCGCGTCAACTGCAGCACGAGACGCGCCAATTGCCGCACCTAGTTTGTCAGCGATACCGTTTAATAACGCGAAATTTTCACCATTTTGCATACCTCGGCCACCCGAAATAACCACCGGTGCTGCCGTGAGCTCAGGACGCTCTGATTCAGTTTGTTCTTGTGATACAAACTCGCTTAAGCCTACAGAACCTTTACTATCAATCGCTGAGACAGAAACAGGGGCTTGTTCAGCGGCCACATCAAAGCTGCTTGCACGTACAGTGATTACTTTTTTAGTATCGAGTGATTTAACGGTTGCAATTGCATTACCCGCATAAATTGGACGCTTGAACGTGTCAGCATCAATCACATCGATAATTTCTGAGATTTGCGCAACATCTAATAAGGCCGCAACACGTGGCATAAAGTTTTTGCCCGTTGTCGTAGCACTTGCCACAATGTGTGAATAATTGTCACTAAGAGATAAAACAAGATCAGCCACATTCTCAGCTAATTGGTGAGCGTAAGCGGTATCGTCAGCAACGAGTACATTGCTAACACCGGCGATCGACGCTGCCTTTTCGCTCATAGCCGCTAGATTTTCACCAGCTAATAATAAATCAACGTCAAAACCTAATTTAACAGCAGCGGTCATTGTTTTATGTGTTTCAGGCTTTAGAACACCGTTGTCGTGTTCAGCTATCACTAATGTTTTCATTTAGATCACCTTCGCTTCTGTTTTTAACTTTTCAACCAACGTCGCCACATCTTCAACGATAATACCGGCTGAACGTTTTTCAGGTTCATTAACTTCAACAAGCTGAATGCGCGGAGCAAGGTCAACACCTAAGCTATCTGCAGCAATGACCTCTAACGGTTTGCGCTTTGCTTTCATAATATTTGGCAACGATGCATAACGCGGCTCGTTTAGGCGTAAATCTGTCGTTACAATGGCAGGTAATTTAAGCGCGACAGTTTGTAAACCACCATCTACTTCACGCGTAACATTCACAGTACCTGATTGCACATCAACTTTAGAGGCAAAAGTACCTTGGCCACGTCCTGTTAAAGCAGCGAGCATTTGACCTGTTTGATTATTGTCTGAATCAATCGATTGTTTGCCTAAAATAACCAGCTCGGGTGACTCTTGCTCAACAATCTTACTTAATAGCTTCGCTACGTGTAGCGACTCTAGTTTTTCTTCAGTTTCGATATGAATCGCTTTATCTGCACCCAGTGCTAATGCTGTACGTAATTGCTCTTGAGATGATTTATTACCAATAGTTACAGCCACAACTTCTGTTGCCGTGCCTGCTTCTTTCAAACGAATAGCTTCTTCAATTGCAATTTCACAAAACGGGTTCATCGCCATTTTTACATTAGCTAAATCAACATCCGATTTATCTGCTTTAACGCGTGCTTTGACGTTATAGTCAATTACTCTTTTAATTGGAACGAGGATTTTCATCGTGACTCCATCAATTGTGTGTTCTTAAAGCTGACGTCTACGTCAACTTATTTATTTTATGATTTCAGACTACTTCCTGTTGACGTAAACGTCAACCTAAAATAACCTTAAAGTATTCACAGCCTGTAACGTTTCATTTGCAAGTATGAAATACGGTTCTTTTAATGCAGGTCCGTCACTGATAAGAGGTTTATATGGTCGAACGCGAAACCATGGAATTTGATGTTGTTATCGTAGGCGCAGGCCCAGCGGGTTTATCAACAGCTATTCGATTGGCACAACAAGCACAAGAAAAACAACAAGAATTAATGATCTGTGTGGTAGAGAAAGGCTCTGAGGTGGGCGCGCATATTTTATCGGGTGCAGTATTCGAGACACGCGCACTTGATGAGCTACTCCCAGATTGGCAATCATTAGGAGCGCCTGTTTCAACAAAAGTGACTCAGGATGACATTTACTGGTTTAATAACAGTGAGAAAGCCACCAGCATCCCCCACTTTGCGAGCCCGAAAACGTTCCACAATGATGGCAACTATATTGTTTCGATGGGCAATGTATGTCGATTTTTAGCTGAACAAGCAGAAAATCTAGGGGTAGAAATTTTCCCCGGATTTAGTGCGCACTCGTTAATTATCGAAGATGACACCGTGAAAGGGATTATTACCGGCGATATGGGTCTTGATAAAGACGGTAATGAAAAAGACGGCTATATGCCGGGCATGGAATTAAGAGCAAAATACACAGTATTTGCTGAAGGTTGCCGTGGTCATTTAGGCAAAGAGCTTATTAATCATTTTGCGCTTGATAAAGATGCATCACCCCAGCACTACGGCTTAGGCTTTAAAGAAATTTGGCACGTTGACGAAAGCAAACATAAACAAGGTACTGTGGTTCATGGTACTGGTTGGCCACTAACGGGTGATACAAGCGGTGGTGCGTTTATGTATCACAGCGAGAACAACCAAGTTGTGGTTGGTTTAATTGTCGACCTTAATTACTCAAACCCGCACCTGAGTCCGTTTGATGAATTTCAACGCATGAAACATCACCCAATCTTTAAAGACGTATTAGAAGGCGGTGAACGTATTGCGTATGGCGCTCGTGCGATAGCAAAAGGCGGCCTGCACTCTTTACCTAAAATGCATTTTCCTGGTGGCTTAATTGTCGGGTGTGATGCCGGCACACTGAATTTTGCTAAAATTAAAGGTAATCACACGGCAATGAAATCAGGCATGGTCGCTGCCGATGTGATTGTTGAGGCGCTTGCTCAAGGCAAAGAAAATAGCGATTTAGCTGAATATGCAACCGCATTTGAGCAAAGCTGGGCCTATAAAGAGCTGTATCAATCACGCAACTTTGGCCCTGTTATGCACAAGTTAGGTAAATTTTTGGGTGGCGCATACAACACACTTGACCAAAATATCTTTGCAGGGAAACTTCCCTTCAAGTTTGAAGACAATACACCTGACTATGCAACACTTGTTGATGCAAGTAGAGCCGAAAAGATTAGTTATCCCAAACCCGATGGCAAACTGAGCTTTGATAAATTATCGTCGGTGTTTTTATCAAATACGAACCATGAAGAATCTCAGCCTTGTCACTTAAAGCTCAAAGACAACAGCATCCCAATTAACGTAAATTTAGTGAAGTTTGACGAACCAGCACAACGTTATTGTCCTGCAGGGGTTTATGAAGTTCAAGAAATCGAAGGCCAAAAAGAGTTTGTGATCAATTCACAAAACTGCGTGCATTGTAAAACCTGCGATATTAAGGATCCAAGTCAAAACATTTGCTGGGTCACGCCTGAAGGTGCGGGTGGACCAAACTACCCTAATATGTAACGCACGTTACTCATTTAATTACTATTTATCCTAAATTGCAGGGGCTTCGGCCCCTTTTTTAGTCTATGCTTAAGATCTGTTTACCTTTGCAGATTAAGATTTGTTCAAACTTGGGACGCTTAAATCACGGCGCGTGGTTTGTAAGCTAGTGAGCTAAGTAAAAACCGAGCAACAAAGAGTAAAGCGCCCCTAAGCATTACTCAAAGGGGAGCGCCTGTTTGGTTTTGATGCTGCGTTATAGGCTATTCATGGGGATAACCACACGCCATAGCCGCTGCCTTGACTGAATCGCACACAGACTGCTGCAAATTTAACCTTGAAAGGTAAGCAAACCCTTAGTCGTGTTTAAATTTATAGTGAGTGATATATGCCGTCATCAAGTGTAACTTTTCGTTTTTTAGCTGAGCCTACTGATGTGAACTTTGGAGGTAAAGTACACGGAGGTGTTGTAATGAAATGGATAGACCAAGCAGGCTATGCCTGTGCAGCGGGTTGGAGCGGTCACTACTGTGTCACCGTGTCTGTTGCTGGCGTTAAATTCCAGCGCCCTATTCTTGTCGGACAAATTGTTGAAGTTAAAGCCAGTATTGCGCATACCGGTAAAACAAGTATGCAAATTTTTATTCAAGTGCGTTGCGGCGACCCTAAAACACAAAACTTAGTCGAAACAAATCACTGTGTTATTAGTTTCATAGCAATGGATGAAGCGGGTTACCCTATCGCGGTACCGACCTACACAGCTGAAACTGATGAAGAAAAGAAAATCGAAAACTACGCAATTAAAATGAAAGAGATTGCCATTGAAACAGAAACATTACTGCAAAAAGCGTAGTTAAGTAACTTCTACATAGCTGATTGAAATTGTTGCGCGTATGAAACTGAACAGCTGATCACTGATTAATCATACTGCGCAAAAAAAGCCTAAAACAGTGTTAAAACCAATACTTTAAGCGTATAAAATATATTGGCATATTCAGTGCAATAGTTTCTACGAGCGATATGAATACATCGTTTATTTATTTTTTAAAGGAGCTATTAAATGATTAAAGTAATTTCAATTTCTGCACTTTCTTTAGCACTACTTGGTTTTAATAACGCTGCCCATGCAGATACTTCCGAAATGGATTCTCCTCGTATTTATACTGGTATTGGTTATGGTCAATACTCTTTCCAATTTGAAGACAGTGAAAACGACACCGATTTCGATGATGATTCACAAATGCTTAAAGGCTACATAGGGACACAGTTCAATAAATACTTAAGCCTAGAGCTTGCCTATCAAAACTTTGATGAAGCAAGTGACATTGATTCAAAAGTAGAGCTTGATGGTATTTCACTCGCAGCGAGGCTTGCTGCCCCCATTACTGAGAGCTTTTCAGTGTATGCGAAAGGCGGGTGGCTTGAATGGGATGCCGAAGTGGAACAAGATTTAGGTGATCTTGGCAGCATTAGTGCAGATACAGATGGCGGCGATGTATTTTATGGCGCAGGTATTGAGTATGCTTTTACTACCAATATGCAAGTACGTTTTGAGTATGAGCGTTATGAACTTGAAGATGATATTGACCCTGATATGGATGTCGCATCGGTCTCTTTTCAGTACATGTTTTAATTTAGACCACTTAGTTTAAATGTTTAAAGGCAGCCCAGACTGCCTTTTTTTGTGTTTGCATGTAAAATGATGGCAGTTTTTCCTAATTACAACGCATTATGAGCGAATATCAATTAACGGCTGTCGGGCATATCCATTCTCCTTATAAACAAAAGTTTGCCATACCACGGCAACCACGTTTAGTACCCGAAGCAAAAGCAAAACTCGTTTTTACAGCTGATTTCAATCGTGAAGAATTTGTGCGTGGCCTCGATGAGTTTAGTCATATTTGGCTGCTATTTAGATTTCATGAAACAGCAGACAAAGGCTATTCAGCTATGGTACGCCCTCCTCGCTTAGGGGGTAACGAGCGTAAAGGTGTATTTGCAACGCGTGCCACGTTTAGACCCAACGCAATCGGTATGAGTGCCGTAAAACTTGAAGGCATTGAATACAAAAATGGCCAGTTGAGCTTATTGTTATCGGGTATTGATTTACTTGATGGCACGCCTATTTTAGACATTAAACCCTATTTACCTTATTCAGATGCAATGCATGAGGCCAGTGCTGGCTTTGCCGACACCCGCCCAGAAACAGATATGAGTGTAGAATTTAGCGAAGAATCGCTTGCTTTTATCGCTAAACAAACCGATTATCCCGAATTAAAAGCCTTTATCAGCAATGTGTTAAAGCAAGACCCACGCCCTGCTTACAAAAAGCAACGTGAATCAACACAAAGCTACGGCATGACATTATATGATTTTAATATTCGTTGGTTTGTTACTGGCGACCATAATACTGTAACCAGTATCGAAAAATGCTAGTTTTTAACACTTAGCGCTTTAGTGTCACCGCTTCCGCTGGTAAACTGAGCGCCTTGTTACTACTCAAATGATTTGAGTAAACGATAATAATTTTAACACTACTTGGAATAGAGATGCGTACCAGTCAATATATACTCGCAACACTTAAAGAAACTCCGTCTGATGCTGAGATTGTTTCTCATCAATTAATGCTACGAGCTGGCATGATCCGCCGCGTTGCGTCGGGTTTATACACGTGGTTGCCCTCTGGTTTACGCGTACTGAAAAAAGTAGAAAACATTGTACGTGAAGAAATGGATAAAGCCGGCGCAATCGAAATGCTAATGCCGATTATCCAGCCAGCTGACTTATGGGAAGAATCGGGCCGTTGGGAGCAATTTGGTCCTGAATTACTGCGTATTAATGACCGCCACAACCGCCCATTCGCACTTGGTCCGACGCACGAAGAAGTTATCACTGATTTCGTTCGTAAAGAAGTAAGCTCATATAAACAACTTCCACTGACTCTTTATCAAGTACAAACAAAAGTACGTGATGAAGTGCGTCCTCGTTTTGGTGTGATGCGTGCACGCGAATTCACCATGAAAGATGCGTATTCTTTCCATTTAAGTGACGAGTGTTTAGAAAAAACATACCAAGTAATGCACACAGCATACTGCAATATCTTTGAGCGACTGGGTCTTGATTACCGTCCAGTTATTGCTGATACCGGCTCTATTGGTGGCAGCGTATCGCATGAGTTTCATGTACTGGCTGAATCTGGTGAAGATGCCATTGCATTCAGTGATGCAAGTGATTACGCAGCAAATATCGAAAAAGCTGAAGCGCTTGCACCAACAGATGCACGTCCAGCAGCGACAAAAGAGCTTAAGGCATTCCCTACGCCAGATGCAAAAACAATTGCTGAGCTAAAAGAGCATTACGGGGTTAAACCTCATCGTGGCGTTAAAACACTGATTGTGTATGGCGCACCTGATGAAAACGAACAACGTGGTTTAGTGGCTCTTATTGTGCGTGGTGATCATGAATTAAATGAACTAAAAGCAGAGAAACACCCGCTTGTTGATTCACCTCTTGAAATGGCTAAAGAAGAAGACATCGTTGCGGCGATTGGCGCGAAACCAGGCTCACTAGGCCCTGTTGGTCTAAACATGCCTATTATTGTAGACCGCACTGCCAATGTAATGGCTGACTTTGTTGCCGGTGCAAACAAAGATGGCGAGCACTTTAGCGGCATTAATTGGGACCGCGATGTTGAAAACTATGAAGTTGCCGATATTCGTAATATTGTTGAAGGCGATCCTAGCCCATGTGGCCAAGGTACGTTACAAATTAAACGCGGTATTGAGGTTGGTCATATCTTCCAACTGGGTACTAAATACTCTGAAGCAATGAAAGCAGGTGTATTAAGCGAGTCAGGTAAAAACCAGATCATGACAATGGGTTGTTATGGTATTGGTGTATCGCGTATCGTTGCCGCAGCCATTGAACAAAATAATGATGAATACGGTATTAAATGGCCACAACCTATTGCACCGTTTGATTTAGCCATCGTTCCTATGAACATGCATAAATCTCATCGTATTCCTGATATTGCAAATAACTTATATGACGGTCTAAAAGCGCAAGGTATCGATGTGTTATTTGATGACCGTAAAGAGCGTCCAGGTGTTATGTTCAACGACATGGAATTACTCGGTGTGCCTTACACACTGGTTATTGGTGAACGAAACCTAGATGAAAATAAAGTTGAGCTTAAAAACCGTCGTACGGGTGAAAAGCTCATGCTTGATTTAGACACTGCAATCGCTGAAATTGCGGCATTAGTAAAAGGCTAAACCTTTTACGCTATCTCAGTTAAAAAAACCGCTTCGGCGGTTTTTTTGATCATGAGCACTTTGTCATAGATGTTTCGCTAAACCGTCTTTTTAATGTCACCTTCTATCCCTAGCATTTAGTTTATTACACCATGAGTAAATGCCATGAATAACACAACTAGCAGTAATAAAACTCACTATCCTGCCGTTTGGATTTCCGACGTTCACTTAGGTTACAAAGACTGCCAAGCTCAGTATCTATTAAACTTTTTAAATTCCATCGAATGTGATGTACTTTACCTTGTTGGCGATATAGTTGATTTATGGTCAATGAAACGGCAGTTTTTCTGGCACCCAAGTCACTATGATGTACTTGCGCTTATTCAAAAAAAAGCCAAAGACGGCACGCGTGTTATTTACATACCAGGAAACCATGATGAAACTTTTCGTCATTACGCCAACGAGTCATTATTTGGTATAGAAGTTCATAAAAAATATATACACACCACGAAGGCGAATAAACGTTTTTTGCTTTTGCACGGTGATGACTTTGATTCAGCAACCCGTTACAACAAGCTAATTAGTATAGCGGGTGATGCTGGATACGATTTTTTACTCTTTTTAAACCGCTGGACAAACCGAATTAGACGTTTGTTTGGAGGGAATTACTGGTCGCTTGCTTCGTGGATCAAAGCACGCGTACACAAAGCACGTGCAGCAATTGAAGCCTTTGAAAATGCAGCAATTCATGAAGCAAAAAAACAAGGCGTTGATGGCATTATATGTGGCCATATTCATCACCCTGCGGTGAAAATTGTCGATCATATTGTGTATTGCAATGACGGAGATTGGATAGAAAACTGCACAGCGCTTGTTGAAAACAGTTGCGGAAAAATTGAGTTGCTACATTGGAGCGAAACACAAAAAGTCATTCACTCTGCAGATATCAGCAAATTAAAGCTAACCCCCGCCTTCGACAAAAGCCAAGATGCGGCATAAGCTATTTAACCTTTGAGCCACATCGACAATTTATTGCGTAATGTGGCTTGTTTGATGGGTTTTGTAATGTAATCGTTCATGCCAACACTTAAACACTTTTCTCTGTCGCCAGCCATGGCACTGGCTGTCATCGCAATGATGATCACATCTTGATAAGCATCGCCTGCTTTACCTTGTCTGATTTCCTTTGTGCAGTCATAACCATTTAAGTTGGGCATTTGACAGTCCATTAAAATTAAATCGAATATTGTCTTACTATTTTTCAAAAGTTCTAATGCTTCAAAGCCATCATTGGCTGATTCAATAGTCACATTGCTGTCGCGAAGGATGGCTTTACTCACTTCAATATTAATTAAATTATCATCAACGATAAGAATATGTTTATCGCTCAAATCAATTCTAACTTGCTCTTTATCTGTGCTTTTAACATGCTCAACAAACTGCTGACTATTATTCAATAATAGCGCTAATCGATAGCTTAATTCATCAGGCGTAATGGGCTTTGCAATCACCATTACATTAGCTGGTAAGTCATATTTTTTGGCAAGTGACGACATAACCCCTAAGATGAGTGCATGTTTTTGCAGATGATTTCTCGCCCAATTCAACACTCGCTCGAATAAGGGATGTTTGTGCTCAACAATCACTAAATCAAGTAACTTAAGTTCAGCCTCTGTCACGTTATTTAACCTAAGTAGCTGTTTGGGTGCGGGCTCTGATAGCACAGTAAGTTGTTTTTCAAGGTTGGTTGCCAATTTATCGTACTGCACCGCGATACCCATCCGTTTTTCAGCTAATGCAGCAATAACACTGTGTTGTATGGATATGTCTGAAGGTGCGACACAAACACTCGCGATAAAACAGCTGCCCTTACCTTTTTCGCTTTCTACTATGATATCACCGCCCATAAGTTGGGATAACTTGCGACTGATTGACAAACCAAGGCCGCTTCCACCGTAATGACGCGTTGTACTCGAGTCTTCTTGGGTAAACACCTCAAATAGCTTATCTTGATTCTCTTTTGAAATTCCAATCCCAGTATCACACACCGAAAAATTCAACATTAACTCATTTTTCTCAACAGACAGCTGTGTAACTGTCAGGCTAACATGCCCTTGGTGAGTAAATTTAAAAGCGTTACTTAACAGGTTATTTAAGATTTGTTTTAGTCGATGACTGTCACCCATAACCGTTCTTCGTGTAATGCCACTGCAATCAAAAAGTACTTCAATGCCTTTTTTCTGTCCTTGCACTGCCATCGATGTCACTAAATCACTGCACACAGATACCACATCAAATTCGTGACAGTCTAAATCGAGTTTGCCTGCCTCGATTTTCGAAAAATCAAGAATATCGTTTATCAGCGTCATTAAAGAATTAGCGCTACTATTCGCGTAATGTAAATATTTTTTTTGCTGTGGGGAAAGCAGTTCTTCTTCAAGCATTTCTAGCATACCGAGTACACCATTCATCGGGGTCCGAATTTCATGGGAAATATTGGCAACAAACTGACTTTTAGCTTTACTTGCCGCTAATGCTTTTTCGGTTGCTTCTTCAAGCTCGGCTGTGCGCATCTTTACTTTTTCTTCCAGTGAACCATTGAGCTTTTCAAGCTGATGTTGAGCACATTTCAGCGAATCAATATTGCGTAATATTGCCGCAATTTGAAATTCTTGATTAGCCGCATCAAAAATAGGAGCCATGGTAATCGAAAAGTAGTGGGTATTTTCATCGGCAATATGTATCGCTTCGAATGAGCACCGTTTTCCTTCTTTAAGTGCCTGAGCAATGCCCTGAAAATCTTCGTCATTGTAGTTAAATAATTCATCAAATTGGGTGTGTTGCTCTTCAATACCAAAAAACTCTTTCGCTGTTTTATTCGCATTATCGATAACACCGTTTGCTTTTATCATAATAATGGCATCGGATGAGCTTTCGATTATTTTGCTATTCTTCTCCTTAAGAAAGCTTAGCTCGAGTTTACGATTAATATCTCGCTGGTAAATAATGAACAAGATAACGACTACTACAATGATCAAACAGAGCATGGCTATAAATCTGTAGCGCTTTTGCTTTATTTCATACAGTAAGTTTTCAGTATCAATTGCCACTGCTATCGTTAACGGCTCCATTTGAATACCATTTTGAAACGCTATCTCCTCTTTCAAAAAAAGCCTGTCAGGTAAGTTCACCACGTCAAAGAGATCAACGTGCGCCATATCATGATTACTATTAAATTCTTCGTACCAAAAATGCGCATCGCCTTTTTCAAAACTAAAACGGTATGCTTCATTTGGATGATAGATAAATTGTTGTTTTGCATTTAAAAGAAAAACATTAAATTTTCGCGGGGTTCCTTCTATTAAACCTTGAATTAAATCGTCTGCATAATAGTTAATGATTAACACCGCGAAAGGGTCACCATTGGCATCTTTAATCAGCTTAGAGACTCGGTACGTGCTTACATAAGGCACTTGAAGTGCGCCGTTTTCACGATTGTAATTAATAGGTGACACATAAATATGGCCATTAGTTAATTGACGGGTGATTTGCATGTAATCACGCTGACCTTTGTGCTGTAAATTTTGCTCAGCAATACGGCTGACTTTGCCGTTTATGTTGTCTACACGTACAACCTCTTTGCCGTTATCAGCGACATATATGTAGCGTGCTTGCGCTAAATCTTTGTCGGTTGCCATAAACCCGCTAAATATTTTAGCTAAGCGGTCTTTCCAGGCTGAAATGGGCGTGCCTAACACAGGGTCGATATTATTTTCATTTGTGGCCCGCATAATCGCCATGATCGGCGGGGTTGCATCAAGGAAGTTTAAAGCTGAAATATTCTCTCTTAACGTCGTAGTAAAGGTCGACTTTTTTGCTGAAAGCTCTCGCTGCATTTGCTCATAAGTTCGTTTGTAGACATCTTCACGCGTATCAATTTCATATTTTACGGTTGCTAAGCACGCCATTATGACAAGGACAATAAATGCAAATATAGGTAACTTGTGTAGCACTATTAAACGCGATAATTTTTCAGAATCCATTGAACAAAAAGCCTTATTTACCACCTTGTAAATAGTATAGGAGAATTTCATGATAAAGATGGGGGAAAGATAAAAAATTATAATTAATTATGACTACCTACAGCAGCGTTCGCTAGAAACGAAAAAAGCACCAAAACGGTGCTTTTAATCGTATAAATAACTGACTTATTGACTATCTAAATAGCACGTCTTCTTTATTAAACCACTTAACGCAGAAAGCCAATAACGCCCCCGCTACAATAACGGTGGCTAAGAAAATGAGCCCAACGAGGGTGTAATCAACAGTGCCTTTAATAATCTCTTTAATCGCTAAAGCAACATTCGTTACCGGAATAAACGCCGTTTTGCTGGTGAGCTCTACGTTAGGCATTAGCGCAATCATAATCGGGAAAATAACCCCAATACTCAGCGGTGCCATGTAGTTTTGTGCTTCTTTAAAGGTACGTGCGTAAATAGAAATCGCGAGCGCAAGCGATGAAAAAATGGCCGCAATTGGAACGAGTAATATAAAAATCAATCCCAAATCAAACACAGTTAATGAGCTAAATGCTGTTTTAACAACGGCTAAATCAACAAATGCGATAGCAACAGACACCCAAATTCCCATACTGAGTACCGTAATCGTCGTTGTTGCGATAGATGAAGCGAGTAATGTAATAAATTTACCAAGAACCAGCTGCGTACGCGTGATTGGCGTAAGTAAAAGAGTTTCCAGCGTACCGCGCTCTTTTTCTCCCGCACCTAAATCAATCGCTGGGTAGGTTGCGCCCATTAAAACCAGTGGGATCAATAAATAAGGAATAAACCCGCCAATTTTTTCACCCAGATTTTCACGTTTATCAGCCGTATCCACTTTCACGACTTTTATAGGCTCGATAATCGCAGCCTGTTGCTGCTCTGATACACCAAAACTTAACAGCTTGGTAGTACGCAGTTTATCGCCATACTCTTTGGCAAGTTCTTTTACACGGTCAAACAAAAAGTTAATCGCTTTTGCATCGTTATACACGACTTGCCATTCACTCTGTTTGGCATTATCTAACGTTTGTTTGGCATCTGAGGGTAAGTATATCCCCATGTCAATCGTGCCAGCTTTAACTGCATTTGTTAAATCTTCAACTGAATTGAACGTTTCTTTGCCTTTATACTGTGAAAAGCTTTTATGATAAAAAACTTTGTCTGTAAACTCTTGTGCGTATTGACCATTAATAATGGCGTAGGTATGCACTTCTTGCTCAGCCTCTAACGCAGCCTGCGAGCTAATAAAGGCCATAATTGCAAATAACAATGGAAAAATAGCAACAGGTAGCGCAACCACAAATATGAGTGTTTTACGGTCGCGTAATAGCTCTTTTAATTCCTTTTTAAATACTTCAAACATCACGACTCTCCGTTAAAATATTCATAAACGCTTGGTTCAGTACGTCACTTTGTCCTGTTTGTTTAAATTCATCTAACGTGCCATCAAAGCAGCTAAGCCCTTGATTAATTACTGCGACACGGTCACATAACAAGGCGACTTCATCTAAATGATGCGTTGAAAAAATAACCGGTGTGCCCTGCTCTTTCAGGCCTTTAATAAAGTTAATAACGGTTTGTGTGGTCATAATATCAAGGCCAGTGGTTGGCTCGTCAAGTATGACGACGTCTGGCTGGTGGATCACTGCACGCGCTATATTGGCTTTTTGTTTCATACCTGTAGAAAGGTTTTCGGCGCGTTTATCAATAAAACTGTGCATATCGAGTAAAGTAAACAATTCGTCACAACGTGATGCAATCAGTTTTTTATTCATACCATGCAGGCGTGCAAAGTATTCTACATTTTCTTTGACGGTTAATCGCCCATACAAGCCAGTGCTGCCTGATAAAAAGCCAATTGATTTTCGTCCAATCAATGGCTTTTTAACAATATCGTGACCAGAGATAGTAATACTGCCCTCATCTGGTTTCAATGCGGTAGAAATCATTCTAAGTGTCGTTGTTTTACCCGCACCATTTGGACCAAGCAAACCCAATACTTCACCTTTATCGCAGTGAAAACTGACATCTCTTACAGAGTGAAAAAATTGCTTATCTTCACGGGGATCGATTTTATCCGTGTTGTTTTTTTTATGATCTTTCGTCAGCTTAAATTTCTTTTTAAGCCCTGCTACTTCAATCATGTTCGTTTCCTTCGTTTTGGTCTAAAGTAATCTGTATTACTGTAAAATTCTGGATTTTCATTGTCGGTCCACCACCCTGGCACACCTAACAAAGGGAGTGGCGATAAGTTTTTATTATCGCGCAAACAATCATCAAACTTAATCATCTCATAAAGGCGTTGATCTAGATATGCATATTGACTGCTTAAATCTTTACAAAATATGTCATCAGGAACAACGATAAACAACGCCTTGCCTGTCAAACCTATATAAGGTTGAGTGAGCATTTCATAATTTGCATGACCAAACATATAAGGACGAATAGTGCGCCCCCATTCTTCGCGCTTATCAACAAATGCATGTTCCCATTGATGATCACGCAATTGTTGCTGCCATTGCGTGTGTGTAATTGCAAGCACAACACCACATTCATCAAACAATGTTAGGGCGTTTCGGTGTTTACTTCGCTCTTTTAGACCATGTAGTTTAATTTCTTCAATATGTTGATGGTTTATCAGTGACTTTGTTTTTGGAAACAAACACCAAATAAACCCACCAAAGAGATCGTGCCAATTCTGTTGACGCGTCGGCACGTGGCCCGTTTCGAATATAATTTGTTCATAGTAACGGCTTTCATCAGCAAACTGCTCGTCTTCAACAAAGCGAATAGCTTGGCCTTGTGACGTTGTGGCATTTAAAAATTGTGAAAACCATTGGCAACTCGGCCAATCAGTCAATTCATGAATTTTGAATAAATCGGCTAAGTCGGCAAATGCGCCGGTGGTTAAATACTGTGTTGACCACTGCTCTGGCGGTGTAAATCGTTTCATGGGCTATTACATTTAACTTCTTGAAGCTTTACGCTAGTTTACCGTAAAAACTGGTTCTCATTAATAGAACCTCATATACTATTGCCATCTTAAAACAAAAAAAGAGCTATTATGAAACGCTATTTTCCAATGACAGTACTCGCAAGCGCTATTCTTGCAGGCTGTGCTTCAACAAGTATTACTTCTGATGATGTAGAAAAAGCCTATCAAAGCATTAATTCAGCACAATTAGCTGAGCATATTAAAGTGCTTGCTTCAGATGAGTTTGGTGGTCGTGCACCTTCATCAAAAGGTGAAGAATTAACCCTTGCTTACCTAACAGAACAATTCAAAGCGCTTGGTTACCAACCAGGTAATGGTGATAGCTTCTTACAAGAAGTGCCTCTGGTATCTCTTGAAGCCGACCCTAACATGGTCCTTACTATCGGTGGTAAAGATTATGAGTATAAAAAAGACATGGTCATGGGCAGTAGCCGTATCAGCGCACAACAAAGCATCAAAGATTCTGAACTCGTGTTTGTTGGTTACGGTGTTAACGCCCCTGAATATAACTGGAACGACTACGAAGGCTTAGACGTTGAAGGTAAAACAGTGGTTATGCTGGTCAACGACCCTGGTTTTGCTACAAAAGATCCGGCGCTATTTACCGGCGATGCGATGACCTATTATGGTCGTTGGACGTATAAATATGAAGAAGCGAGCCGCCAAGGTGCCGCAGGTGCAATTATTATTCACGAAACCGCACCGGCCTCTTATCCTTGGTCTGTGGTTGAAAACTCATGGAGTGGCGAACAGTTTGGTTTTCAAAAAGAAAACAACAATATGGACCGTGTTGCTGTTGAAGGTTGGGTAACGACAGATGTCGCTAAAGAGCTTTTCACAAAAGCAGGCTTAGACTTCGATACCATGAAAGCCAACGCAGCAAAAGGTGCATACCATGTTGATATGGGCGATTTAACCGCAAGCGTAACTGTAAATAATACAATTAAAAAGTCGATTTCATATAACTTTATTGCGACTCTGCCTGGCAGCGAAAAACCAGACGAGCATGTTATATATTCAGCTCACTGGGATCACTTAGGCACTGATAAAACCCGTAAAGGTGATCAGATTTATAACGGTGCGCACGATAATGCGACAGGCACTGCGGGTTTAATTGAGGTTGCTGAAGCATTTACAAGTTTACCGAAGCACCCTAGCCGCTCAATGACCTTTTTAGCTGTTACCGCTGAAGAGCAAGGCTTACTTGGCTCTAAGTATTACGCTGCTAACCCCGTTATTCCTGCTAAAAATACTGTTGCCAACATTAATATGGATAGCTTGAACTTGCTCGGTAAAGTAAAAGATATCAGTGTTGTTGGTATTGGTAAGTCAGAAATGGACACGTTATTAGAAACGGCAGCTAAGGCACAAGATAGAACTGTTTCGGGCGATCCTAAACCTTCATCAGGTGGCTACTACCGCTCAGATCATTTTGCATTTGCAAACATGGGCGTGCCTGCAATGTATGCAGGCGGTGGAAGTGTTGCTTTTGATGAAGAAACGGCCACTTACCGCAAGCGCATGAGTTTAGTGCTTCGTGGTTGTTATCATCAACCTTGCGATCGTTACCGTGATGAATGGGATCTTTCAGGCGCAGTTCAAGACCTTCAGTTATTCTATCAAGTTGGTTTTGATATCTCTGAGCGTGAAGAATGGCCTAAATGGAATGAAAGCTCAGAATTCCAACGCAAATAGATGCAAATGATATTGATTTTCATTTAAAGTAATAATACAGTGTAATCTGATTAATTTTTAGGTTGCACTGTATGATTTTATTAACACAATCGAGATTCTTTTCTCAAAAAGCGAGGTGTTATATTACGGACAATAAGCGCTTATTCTTGCCCCTTTTAATTCTTATTGCCCTTGTTGTACCAGCAACTCGCGGGTTTACCTTACAAGCATTAAGCGATGCTTTTTTTCAGGTTTCTGTTTTCGTAGCCGCAACCCTATTAATCTATTACTATTTAATTGATCGCCTTCCCCAACTGCAATTAAGCTATTTACGCGCAAGATCTGGTTTTTTAGAGGTGAGCTTTGCCTCTATATTGGGCGCATTACCCGGTTGTGGCGGAGCAATCATTGTTGTCACTCAATTTACTAAACGACAAGCAAGCTTTGGTTCTGTGGTTGCGGTATTAACAGCCACAATGGGTGATGCTGCATTTTTACTACTCGCAACCCGCCCACTTGATGGCCTTATTATGATGCTTTTAGGCGTGTGTGTGGGCATCATCAGCGGACAAATCGTTAACCTTTTTCATAGTCGGCACCGCTTTCAGCCTTCACAGCCAAGCGACTATATTGAAGAGCCACAATGTCAGCCAAAAGCAATCCAATTTAGCCGACCTATTTGGAAGTTTTCACTGCTCCCAAGTGTGATCATCGCTTTTTTAATTGCTATGAATGTTGAGCAAACACTTTTTAGCCAACCTATTATCGATATCATCAGTGTGTTTGGATCGATAATGGCCTTGTTTGTGGTTGTTATCTGGGCGTTGTCGTCAAAAGGTCAAAATTACAAACAAATTACCAGCGAAGAAGCGCCCTGCACCCCACCTTCAAAGTTAACGAAAGTCTTGATGGATACACACTTCGTTACTGCCTGGGTTGTCGCTTCGTTTATGGTATTTGAGATTTTTGTTAATGTGGTGGGTGTTGACCTGACTGGTTGGTTTTCTGACTATGCCTATTTAGCCCCCTTGATAGCTGTTGCCATAGGACTGCTTCCGGGTTGCGGACCACAAATTGTGGTTATGACTCTTTATATTCAAGGCATTATTCCGTTTAGCGCGATGGCTGCAAACGCAATCTCTAATGATGGTGATGCCCTGTTCCCTGCAATAGCGCTGGCTCCACGAGCCGCAGTGGTCGCCACTGTTTATTCGTCTATCCCAGCCTTGATTGTTGGTTACGGTTTATATTTTTACGGTCTTTAGTGTAGAGATTAAACGCACAATGCCCTATGAAAACAGGGCATTGTGTGACGCGTGCTATTTAGGACATGGGCCGTACTGATTGTGTTCTTTTTCTGAGTCTAAAACACAGAACACAATAACGATAAGCACACCAACAACAGGTAATAAATACAAAAGCTGCCACCAACCTGACCGGCCAGTATCATGAAGACGTCTGGTGGTTGCACTTAATGATGGTATAAAAAGCGCTAATGCATAAATACTGCTAATAATCTCTTCGCCCAGTAAGCTATCAATTAAGCCGCAAAGCATCGCAAATAGCAGGTAAAAGAGGATAAACATCCAATAAGACTGACGACGTATGCGCCCGGTAAAGTCGGCATATCTATTCAACGCTTCTTTAAAGTGCTCCATTTAATTCCTTGTAAAATATCGTTATTTATACACATTCACTTAAACATCATACATAAAAAAACCAGCCGAAGCTGGTTTTTTAATAACGAATAAATTAGCTCATTGCCATCATCATTTTTGCGGGATCTTCTAAGTAAGATTTCCACAAATTATTGAATCGAGCAATAGTACCACCATCGATAACACGGTGGTCACCAGACCAGCTCACTTGCATAATAGCTGCCGATACCACATGACCATTTTCATCAAAGCGCGGTAAATGCTGTAATTTACCTAATGCGACAATTGCCACCTCAGGCTTATTGATGATCGGGGTTGCAATTGTGCCACCAATCGCACCAATATTAGAAATACTGATTGTTCCACCCTTTAAGTCATCAGGTGATACACGACCATCACGAGCGGCTTCTGTTAAACGAGTAACTTCGTTTGCAACATCTACAATGCTCTTCGACTGGCATGATTTAATATTAGGCACTAATAAACCAATCTTCGAATCTACTGCCATACCAATATTATGATCATCAAAGTACGTCAACTCCGTACACTCATCGTTTACTTGCGAGTTAAGCACTGGGAACTGCTTAATTGCAAGCGACAACGCTTTGATAAAAAATGGCATCATAGTGAGCTTAACGCCCTGCTGCTTATACTGCTCTTTTAAATCAGTACGCAGTGCAATAAGTTTTGTTAAATCGATTTCGTCACAGAATGTAAAATGAGGAATTGTCGATACTGACGCAACCATTTGCTTAGCCATCGCTGCTTTAATGCCTTTAATTGGCTCAACACGGCTTCCGCCTGTCGCTACCACAGGTGTTGATTGTGATGTTGCTGACGAAACAGTTTCAGTGCGTGCTTGGCTTTGACCCTCATTTAAGAAGTCTTCAATATCCTGCTTATAAATACGGCCATTTTTACCCGAACCTGGCACTTGCGTTAAATCAACATCTAGCTCACGGGCTTTACGACGCACTGCCGGTGATGCAACTGCTTTTTTGTTAAGCTGTTTATTTGCAGCAGGCGTTGCTGGTTTTTCTGAAGGTTTATTGGCCGCGTTAGTTTGCGCTTTAACAACCGCTGAGCTGACATCAGGCTCGGCAGTATGACCTTCGATACTCATTTGGAATAACGGGCTGTGAACCGCAGCAATATCGCCTTTTTGATAGTATAGCTTTTCGACTTTACCCGTGTATTTAGCCGGAATTTGAACCAAAGCTTTGTCTGTCATCACATCACAAACGGCTTGATCTTCTACTATTTCATCGCCTTCGCTGACTAACCACTCAACGATTTCGCATTCAACAATACCTTCACCAATGTCTGGCAAGATAAAGTCTTCTAAATACGAGCCTGAGGTTGCAGTTTGCGGTGTTGGCTGGGCAGCGGTATCGTCTGCAGCTTCAACTGTTTGGCTTGGCGTTTCACCATCAACATCCATTGCAAATAAAGGAGCATGCACTTTTGCAATATCACCTTTTGCGTAATATAAATTGCTGATCACACCATCGTGCACTGCAGGAATTTGTACAAGTGCTTTGTCGGTCATTACGTCACAAATAGGCTGATCTTCTTTTACCGTATCACCCTCTGCAACTAACCACTCAACGATTTCACACTCTACGATGCCTTCGCCGATATCTGGTAAGATAAAATCTTTAGACATACTGACTCCTAAAACTCAACTGATTGCTTAATCGCAGCAAGCACTTTGTGCGCATCTGGCACATATTCTTTTTCAAGGGCGAGTGGGTACGGCGTATCTAAACCACACACACGCGCAATTGGCGACTCTA
This sequence comes from Pseudoalteromonas sp. PAB 2.2, assembly GCF_001938575.1. Taxonomy (NCBI): domain Bacteria; kingdom Pseudomonadati; phylum Pseudomonadota; class Gammaproteobacteria; order Alteromonadales; family Pseudoalteromonadaceae; genus Pseudoalteromonas; species Pseudoalteromonas sp. PAB 2.2. Next base: position 209,107 of record NZ_LYPI01000008.1, on the reverse strand, counting down.
AGTGTAAGAAACACTCTTGTTGAATAGTCGCAACAATCTCGGCCCCAAAACCATTGGTAATTGGCGCTTCGTGGCTAACAATTAGACGCCCTGTTTTAGTAACAGATTTAGCAATTGTTTCAACGTCCCATGGTAAAATTGTACGTAAGTCAATAACTTCACAACTAATACCCTGTTCAGCTGCTTTTTTCCCTGCGTCTTCAATGATTTCCATCTGCGCACCCCAAGCAAGTAAGGTAACGTCAGTACCTTCTTGAACAACTTCGGCTTTACCAAGCTCAATGCTGTAATCTTCTTCAGGCACTTCACCGGTTGATGCACGGTATAAACGCTTAGGCTCAAAGAAAAGAACCGGGTTGTTGTCCTTGATTGATGCACGTAATAAACCTTTAGCTTGATAAGGGTTACGTGGCACAACCAATTTTAAACCTGGGGTATGTGCAAAATAAGCTTCAGGCGATTGTGAATGATATAAACCACCTGCAATCCCGCCACCATACGGCGTGCGAATTGTTAAATTACCCACGTTAAATTCATTACCACTGCGGTAACGGAATTTAGCTGATTCATTCACAATTTGGTCAAATGCAGGGAAAATATAATCAGCAAATTGAATTTCTGCTAATGCAGGCGCACCGAATGCAGCAAGGCCATTGGCAAAACCTAAAATACCTTGCTCAGTCAAAGGTGTATTAAATACACGATGCTTACCGTATTTCTCTTGTAAGCCTGAGGTTGCACGGAATACACCACCAAAATAGCCAACATCTTCACCAAAAATACAGGCATTTGGGTGCTCTGCCATGGTGATATCAAGGGCAGAATTAATTGCATGAAGCATGTTCATTTTAGCCATTACTTTAATCTCCCTGCAGTCGTTGGATAAGCATCAGGATGCTGCAAAATGTGTTGTTTTAATTCTTCGTATTGTTTTTGCAGTGATGGAATTGGCGTATCGTATACATCAGAGATAAGTTCTTCTAACGCTGGTTTCGCTACTTTTTCTGCACGTTTAAGTGCCGCTAAAATTTCTTCACGAATGGTTTCTTTATCTTTCGCATCTTGGGCTTCATCTAACCACCCCTGCTTAAGTAACCACTTGCGAAAACGCTCAATTGGGCAACCTTGATGTTTGGCTTCTTCGTCTTTACTGCGGTAACCACTTGGATCATCACTCGTAGAGTGTGCACCTAGTCGATAAGCAATCGACTCAATCAGTACCGGCTCACCATGAGTTGTAACGATTTCACGTGCTTTCTTAGTCGCAGCATAGACAGCAAGTGCATCTGCACCGTCAACTCGAATAGTTTTAATGCCATAACCAACACCGCGTGATGCAATACCGTCACCTTTAAATTGCTCATCTGCAGGCGTTGAAATCGCATAGCCATTATTACGTGCAAAAAAGATAACAGGCGCTTTATGAACCGCAGCCATATTCAAACCGGCATGGAAATCACCTTCTGAGGCAGCACCTTCACCAAAATAACAAATAGTGATGTTATCAATCGTGCTGTTTAAATCACCCGTTTCTGCATCAATGTGACGTACTTTTTGACCGTATGCGTAACCCGTAGCCTGCGGGATTTGTGTCCCTAGCGGCGACGATATAGTCATATAGTTAAGTTCGCGAGAGCCATAATGGATTGGCATTTGGCGACCTTTACCTAAGTCTTTCTCATTCGAGAACATCTGATTCATAAATTGATCTAGGCTAAAACCACGATAACGTAATGCTGCTTGTTCGCGGTACTGCGCCATAATCATGTCATTTTGATCAAGCGCTGCAGCCGAGGCAGTCACCGCCGCTTCTTCGCCTAAACATTGCATATAAAAACTAACACGACCTTGACGCTGTGCCGCTTGCATACGCTCATCAAGCGCACGAATGAATCGCATTGTCTCATAAAGACGAATTGCGGTGTCTTTGTCGATATCAGGTGCTGTTGCACCTTCATAGATGTCGCCTTCCTCATTAAGAATGCTTAATGTAGGGATTTTTAATGCGTGACCATCAATAAATGACAGTTCATGATTAATATTCAGCGATACGTTATTTGGATTACTCATAACCTACCTTCTTTCGTTGTCAGATACATACGCAACTGCCCTTATTTGAATTTTTATCAGCAAAAGCTGTAAGGATAAAGTTTGCGTAATTTTCAATCTATTTAAATTAAACTGCCGACACTTTACGTTAACGTAAGTTGTTATTCAACTAATCATAGACGAATAGTCGATAAATCGCTAAACATGCATGGAAAGTTAACTATACAACAATAAATTTTATTTAATATCATATAGTTAACTGTATTTTGGTGGGTGTAAATGCAACTATTTTAAATAAAGTTGCTATCAACTTGCATTGGAATAACCGTCAATAATGCACGCTGACCTAAGGCTACATCAGCATTTGGGAAGATTATAGCTTCACCCTCAACCTCAGCCACATACCTGGTCTGACCATCAGTTGCTAATAATTCACCTTTCGCGAAGCCCGTAAAATTTTCTACGTCATCTGCGAATGGAAAACTAAAGTCTTCGCACGTTCGGTTTATTGTTCTATAAACTGAAAAAAGCTCAAAATCAGATGCATTAAACTCACCATATTCAACACTTTCTTGACTAATTAATGCAATTAAAGTTTCTTTGGTTTTCGCAAAGCGTGACATATCATTCTCACCAAACGCTTTAACTTGACCGAGCTCAACGGTAAATGAGTCAGCGCCATGGACAAATGACGAGTAGTAGCTAAAGGTTGTCGCTGCCGACTTCATCATTAATACGGTGTTTACGCCACAGCTTAATAAAAACTGCAATTGTGATTTTTTCCACGGTTTGCCATGTAAGTACGGATACACAGCAAATTTTTCATTTTTTGAACCACGAATAGCAGTATGCAGATCATAATGACAACGTGCGCTACCTTCGCTGCCACGACTAAAAAAGTCACTGACAACATCTTCTAATTGTTTTGCGCGCACACGCTCAGGGTTTGAAGCAATGCCCTCTTGGGTATGATGACCATTGAATAAACGATTTAAGTTTTCTTCAACAAATCGCTTACCGATATTTATTGATTTTGGGTTACCAAAAATAAACAGCACGCGTTGTTTTAAGGTCATCTCTTCTTTAATTATCGCACTAATTAACTGATCGCAAATTTCAATTGGCGCTGTTTCATTACCGTGTATCGCACTTGATAACACAATATCTTTATTGCTTACTGTTGCAGGCTGAAACTCGATAATCCCCGTGTCATGGACAGTCACATTTGTCCCATTCGTTAACGTGAATGATGAATAAGGTAATGAAAATTCGTTTTCACGAGTTAAGCTTAGAAAATCACCCGACGCTTTAAGCGCATCCAGGTAAGTAGCTGATGAGTAGCTCATGGTCTGATCCTAATATTACGTGAGAGTAGAATACAAAAACGGCTGATTAAATCAGCCGTTATAATAAAAAAGAAAGATAAATTAGCGGATAACAGAATCAACTAATTTTTTGGCTTCTTTTTCTAGTAATGCGAGGTGTTCTTCACCTTTGAATGATTCAAGGTAAATTTTATAAATATCTTCCGTACCTGAAGGTCGCGCAGCAAACCAACCATTTTCAGTTACGACTTTTAAACCACCTATCGCCGCGTTGTTACCCGGTGCATGGGTCAGCTTTTGAATGATTTCATCACCTGCAAGTGTATTGGCTTTCACATCGTCAGCTGATAACGCTTTTAGGCGCGATTTTTGTTCAGCATTCGCAGGCGCATCGATACGCTTATAAATCGGCGCACCAAACTCTTGTTCAAGCTCTTTGTAAAGCGCTGAAGGTGTTTTGCCTGTTACCGCTAAGATCTCAGCAGCTAGTAAGCCAAGAATGAAACCGTCTTTGTCTGTATTCCACACGGTACCATCAAAGCGCAAGAATGAGGCACCTGCACTTTCTTCGCCACCAAAGGCTAAAGCGCCACTACTTAACCCTTCAACAAACCATTTAAAGCCAACCGGCACTTCTTTTACTTTACGGTTGTTGCGCGCAACGACCTTATCAATCATGCCGCTTGAAACAAGCGTTTTGCCAATTGCCACATCTGCAGACCAATCGCGGTGATTTAATAAATAATCAATCGCAACAGCAAGGAAATGGTTTGGATTCATTAAACCATCCGGTGTCACAATACCGTGACGGTCGTAATCTGGGTCATTACCAATACTGATATCGTAATCGTCTTTCAGGGCAATTAAATTCGCCATGGCGTAAGGTGACGAGCAATCCATACGAATTTTACCGTCTTTATCAAGCGGCATAAATGCAAAACGTGGATCGATTGACTTATTTACGACCGTTAGGTCTAAATTGTATTTTTCGGCAATCACTGGCCAAAAGTTAATACCTGACCCCCCAAGTGGGTCGATACCAATTTTAATTTTAGCGTCACTGATGGCTTTCAAGTTAATGATATTCTCTAAATCATTAACGTACGGCGTGATCAAGTCTTGATATTTAATAAAGCCTGAGCGAGACGCTTTTGCAAAAGGAAATAACTCCACCTCAACAAGGTCTTCTAATAAGAGTTGATTTGCTCTGTCTTCAATCCATTTGGTAACGTCTGTGTCTGCTGGGCCACCATTTGGCGGGTTATACTTAAAACCACCATCTTCGGGTGGATTATGAGAAGGTGTAACAACAATCCCATCTGCTAACTCATTTTGGTTCACTTTATTATGTGACACTACCGCGTGGCTAATTACCGGCGTTGGTGTGTATTCATCATTCTCTTGCGTAATCACTTGTACTTCATTAGCAACAAGGACTTCGATTGCAGAGTTAAATGCCGCTTCACTTAATGCGTGAGTATCTTTACCTAAGAAAAGTGGTCCAAAAATATCGTTTTCTTTACGAAAATCACAAATAGCCTGGGTGATCGCTAAAATATGCGACTCATTAAACTTTACATCGTACGAGCAACCACGATGGCCAGACGTACCAAAGGCAACGCAATGCTCTGGATTTTGTTCTAGATCTGGTTCATTTAAATAGTAGGCTGAAACCAGCTTTGGTACATTGACTAAGCTTTCTTGAGGTGCAGTTTTACCTGCATCTGGATGAATCGCCATAATATTTCCTTATTGATTATAAGTAATCACGAATCTTTTCTGCTTCATCAGCCGTGTAACCAAGGCACAAGGCGACTTCATGAAGCATCATTTTTTTACGCGTAGTATTAGAGTTTGTCATCACCCAGTATTCTGTATCAGTGATGTTTTTCGGGTTCATACTGCTGCCACTTTCAAGTAACGCTTCTTTACTTGTGGCAAAATAAACGCGGTCACGTCCTTTAATTTCAAGCACGTTAACAAAATCGTCTTTATGTGTTCTGTACAAAGCAGCCAAAATAAATAAGAAACGGCCGACAACGCCTTTTTGCATCGCTAGCTCTTCTTTATTAAGCACATTGAATACATTACCTTTAGCGTATGTCGTTGCTGTGACAGCTGGTTGGCTTTTTGATTCAGGCGCTGCTGATTCTGTGTGTTGTTCCGTGTCTTCTTCTGATTCAACAACGCTGATTTCTTGTTCAGTGTTTGTCGTCGTTGAATGACTGGTCGTTAAAGTGCCATCAGAAAGGTTTAATAAACGACGCAAAATGGTTGATGCACTTTCACCAATACTTTGCGTATTACTCGCGATGTATTGATATAACTCGTCGTCTATGTCGATTTTTTTCATGTTATTCCTGTCTTTACGGGTCACATTTTAAAAGTTCGCAATGATTATACCTAAGCTCGCAGCAATTCTCTATGTTTTGCAATTTGTTATTTCACTAGGCAAAATAGCGCCACTTAAAATAGGAGCTAAAAATGCTATTAAATTACCAGCAAAGCGGCCAAGGTTCGCATGTTGTTTTGATCCACGGATTATTTGGTTCGCTAGAAAACTTAAATGTCATCGCGAAAGCACTGTCAGAAAATTACACAGTGACCAATATCGATTTACGTAATCATGGTAAATCATTCCACAATGATAGCATGAACTACACGGTAATGGCTGCCGATGTTTTAGAGTTACTGAACCATTTAAATATCAATAAAGCACATATTGTTGGCCATTCAATGGGCGGTAAAGTGGCTATGCAATTAGCACTTAGCTACCCAGAACGCGTTGAAAAACTAGTGGTTATGGATATTTCGCCAGTGGCTAACAAACCTCGCCATGGCGCTATTTTCAAAGGTTTGAACGACGTTGCTAATTCTGCCGTTACAGATAGAAAAGCAGCCGACGAAATACTTGCCAAACAGATTCCCGAGCTTGGCGTACGCCAATTCTTATTAAAAAGTTTTGCCAAAAATGAACAAGGCCAGTATCAGTGGCGGTTTAACTTAGCTGTTTTAGACCAACAATATGAAAATATTTTAGCACAACTTGATGAAAATGATTCTTGTTTATGTGATACTTTATTCATTAAAGGGAATGATTCAGACTATATTTTAGCTGAACATCGCCCTGTTATTATGGCGTTATTTCCAAATTCAAAGGCAAAAATAATTCATGGTGCGGGTCATTGGCTTCATGCTCAAAAACCGCTTGCTGTAAATAAAGCAATCAGTGATTTTTTAGCCTCGAATTAACGTCGATAAAATTCACTGTTTTTGATCGTACGCACTAAATTAATACGATTTTGTGTGGTATAGTACGCGCCGTTTAATTTGAAGGTTTATACGTTGATGGTCAGTCAGTTAATTAACGAATTTGATACCTTAGGGTTGTATTTTGGCTTAGCCGGCATTTTCTTTTTTATTGGTATGGCAATTCAAGACGTACTAAAGAAAGGTGACGTGCCCCGATTTGGCCGATACATCGTTTGGTTAGTGCTATTTTTAGGCTGCTCTGGTTTTATAGCAAAAGGACTTATTCAAGTCTTCTGGCAAGGCGCAGGTGTAGGCTAGGCATGGCAAAGTCAGAAACAGATAGAACAACACCCGATTTATTTGAATACGAAAAGCGTCCTGGTAGACCAAAAACAAATCCCCTACCACGTGACATGCAGTTGAAAGTCAACAAACGTAATCAAATAAAACGAGACAAAGCACGTGGTTTAAAGCGTGTAGAATTTAAGGTTTCATCACAGTTATATCAAGCACTAAGCGATATGGCCGATGCGCAGAATATTAGCCGTAGCGCGTTGATTGAAACAATTTTACAAGAAAGATTGGCTATTGATAGATAGAAGGTTTTAAATCCATGTCAAGCGTAGGTATTTTTTTCGGAAGCGATACAGGCAATACTGAACACGTAGCAAAAATGATTCAGAAAGAATTAGGTAAAAAGCTCGTTGCTGTTCACGATATTGCAAAAAGTTCTAAAGAAGAGATTGCTGAATTCGATTTATTGTTATTCGGTATCCCCACTTGGTACTATGGCGAAGCGCAATGTGACTGGGATGATTTTTTCCCTGAGTTAGAAGAAGTAGACTTCGATGGTAAACTTGTTGCTATTTTTGGTTGCGGTGACCAAGAAGACTATGCTGAGTATTTCTTAGATGCGATGGGCATGATCAACGATATCGTTACTGAACGTGGTGCTATAGTTGTGGGTCACTGGCCTACTGAAGGTTACGACTTCGAAGCCTCAAAAGCGGTCATTGATGATAATCACTTTGTAGGCCTAGGCATTGATGAAGACCGTCAGCCAGAACTTACTGAAAAGCGTGTTAAAGAGTGGTGTGCTCAAGTTTATGAAGAAATGTGTTTAGCAGAACTTGCTGATTAATAACAAGTACTACTCGCATTTACTAGCTGATGTAAAGATGCACAACCAGTTCATTTTTGTCTAAAAAATCGGCAATTAAACGAATTGTTCTTTGCACTTAGTAACTAGGCACGTTATTCTAATATTTGCTAATGTGTCGTGTGCATCTTTATGATGCCTAGTATAAATAAATAAAATTGAGACAGATTTAATGACTGATCACAACTTGGAATTAAAAAAAGCAGGGTTAAAAGTAACACTGCCGCGTATTAAAATTTTAGAGATTCTACAATCTCCAGACAACCAACACATCAGCGCTGAAGATGTCTATAAAATTCTGTTAGACATTGGCGAAGAGATTGGTCTTGCAACTGTCTATCGTGTTTTAAACCAATTCGACGATGCAGGTATTGTATCTCGTCATCATTTTGAAGGTGGCAAGTCAGTTTTTGAATTATCGGGTAGTACTCACCACGACCACTTAGTGTGTTTAAAATGTGGTAAAGTTGTTGAGTTCGAAGATGATACGATTGAACGTCGCCAAGAAGAAATCGCAAAAGAGAACGGTATTAAACTAACAAACCACTCTCTTTACCTTTATGGTGAATGCGAAGACACTGCTAAGTGCAAAGAGTTCGCTGAATCAAATAGTTAAAATTTGATTTAGACATAAAAAAACCTGCATTAAGCAGGTTTTTTTATGTCTGTAGAAATTAATTAGATAATTTCTAGTAACTCAACATCAAAGATTAATGTTGAGAAAGGTGCGATTGCAGCACCTGCGCCACGCTCACCATAGGCAAGTTCGTGTGGTACGTATAAACGCCATTTTGAACCAGTACCCATCATTTGTACCGCTTCAGTCCAGCCTTTGATAACACCGCTTACTGGGAATTCAGCAGGTTGACCACGCTCATAAGAGCTGTCAAAAACAGTACCGTTAATTAATGTACCGTGGTAATGAGCACGAATTGTAGACTCAGCAGTTGGCTTTTCACCCTCACCCGCTGTTAATACTTCGTACTGTAAGCCTGATTCAGTTACCGTAATTTCTGGACGTTTTGCATTTTCTTCTAAGAACGCAACACCTTCAGCAGCAAGTACTTTAGCTTCTTCTTCACGACGAGCTTGGATTTCTGCATTGATTTTTTCGAAAGCAGCTTGAATTGCAGGGATCTCAACTTGGAAATCACTTCCTGCGTATGCGTCTTTCATACCTTCAAAAACTGAGTTTAGGTTTAAACCTTCAAAAGGGTTAGCTTTAAGTTGCTCACCCATTTGTAAACCAATACCGTAGCTTGCTTTTTCAGCGTCTGTTGTAAAAATATCTGACATGTTTAAATTCACGTTTATTAGTTAAAAGATGCATTTATACTAACATAAAAAAACAACGAATAATGCTTAGTTTACTGCGTTTGCTCAGTGTTTAAACTAATTCGCTGCTTTATTTTTTCAATGACAAAGGTTGACGTTGGTAAACTTAAGATCATTGCGACAATAAAATACACATCCATCAATCCTGCTTTACCGAGTATAACAAGTGGCACAATTAACAAGCCAACTGATGCGATATACAGTGCAGCTATAACAGGCCAATGCTTATCATATTTTCCAATTAAGTGACCAACCAGCACATTAAAACCGATGCCATAAGCAATCGATGTGAGTAAACCATGCTCTGGCTTTGCATCATGTGCCATAGCAACTAGAACATTCACGCCGCTATGATAAAAATAAGAAAAAACACTCCAAAGCAGAATATGTTTTATAAGGTGTTTAAAAGTAGACGAAGACTCGCTTGTTGACATGACTTATCTCCAGATAGCAAAAAACCGCCCTGTAGGCGGTTTTTTAAAAATAATGGTGGAGAGATAGGGATTTGAACCCTAGAGGGGCTACAAACCCCTGCCGGTTTTCAAGACCGGTGCATTCGACCACTCTGCCATCTCTCCGTACGGCGCGCATAATAGTGCTTACAGCTTTCATTGTAAAGACTTAACTGTAAAAAAGCCTAAAAAATTTAAATCAATAATATTGCTTTGGTCTGCGGGCAATCCATGAACAAATTAAACAGACGAATAAACTGATTAGTGCAAAGCCGAGCGTCTGAACAATAATGTCTATTTTATTCATGTTGTGATTTGGCACAATCACCAGTAAAAAGGCCGGTAGACTGCTAAACGTTAAAACATAACAACAGACTTTAAACGCACGCCCAAAATCAAAACGTTTTGTACTGTGCATCCACCAGGTAAGTAGAAACAAAACACCGACCGCTGATAAACCTAAAAACTGAGGTGCTTTTGTCGAGAGTGCAACAAACAAAGTGATCACTGCACCAACAATGCCCCAAAGAGACCAAGCGAACCAATTTTCTTTTTCACGTAAAAATAAGTTTCCCATTTTTCTCGTCTTCTTTATCGTTATTTTTCTAAGACTATCCATACGTTAACAAAAAACAACCGATTAAAAAACATACTGAAGAAGAATAATTAAGTTTTTGCATCCAAGCGCTTCTTACAGCAAAGCCACAACTTGAAAAAAAGTAACATAAGCAAGCTTAATCAGGTATGACTCTTGTGATGCTAAAAAGTTCCCTTAACTTACAGTTTCTCAAAAAAAGTGTCTGGTTTATGACGAATGGGCTTTTTAATATCTACCTCAGGTGTGCCTATATACAAGTAGCCGACAATTTCATCCTCTGATTTGCAACCAAGCGCGTGTTTAACAGTCGGACTTTGCGCAAAGTAGCCTGTGCGCCAAATGCCACCTAATCCCTGAGCAAATGCAGCTTGTTGCATTGCTAACACAGCGCACCCAGCACTTTGCACCTGCTCTATGCGCGGTACTTTTGGGTTTTCTTTTACATCGGCAATTGCGATTATCACCATAGGTGCTCTGAGGGGGAGCTCTTTTGCCCGCTCAATTACGCGGTCATCTTGCTGCTCTTCGATAGCGGCTTGGTGATAGATCTTACCTAATTTATGGCGTGCTTCGCCTTCCACCACGATAAAACGCCACGGCGCAATGCAACCATGATCGGGAACTTTAATCGCAGCGCGCTGAATAATTGAAAGCTGTTCTTCTGTTGGACCCGGTGAAATTAAACGTGGATCTGACTGTCGTGTTTGTAAAAGCGTTAAAGCGTCCATTATTATTCCGTAAATTCTTAAATACGATGCCCGTTAATACAGGCAATAAAATGTAAGCTTATCATTTAACTTCATTATCAATAAAGCGATTACGGTACTTTCTGCTAAACCAGTAATCGAGACTGACATAGCGTCCCCCGCCTGTAAAGAATAGGCTTAACAGCATCGCAAAATAAATAACAGAAAACTCCATTCCGTTATTTAAAATCACAGGGCGCCCTGTTTCATATAAATAATCAGTAAAACCGTGGGTTTCTAATAAGTCGCGCATTTTTGTTAAGCGCTCAGCTGCCGTTGAGGAGTTGTCTAGGCTTGCTTGTGCACCTGGTATTTGTAGCCAGCTTAATACTCTTGCAGGACTGGTACTGGCATCTGTAGGCGTGACAGCAAACCAGCCATTATCACCGTGTACGCTAGTCGCAGCCACACACATCGTAATCATTAATGGAATAGCTGTAAGACGTGTAAACAGCCCCAAAAATAGCAGTATACCGCCAAGAAACTCTGCCCATGCGGCCAAAAATGCCAGTAGTGCAGGCATCGGTAAACCTAAGCCCCATTCTTTGTTACCAAACCATGTAACGATGTCATCAGATGCGAGAAAATATTGGTAAAAATGCGAAACATCTCCGCTCAACGCTAACTTGTTAAATCCAGCGATTATCATCACCGGCGCTAAGATTAAGCGAAAAAGTAAAGCGGGTATCCCCTGTAAACACTGCAGACGTTTGAAGATTGTTTGATAGGTATGTGTAATGTGCATAGCGGTCTCATGACTAAAATAGATTAATCAATAAGACCGCTAACAATGTGGTTATCTTTCAGTTAGATTTTGCGTGCGACTTGCAATGCTTCAAAAATAGCGCGTTTTGCATCAATGGCCGCGGCCAGTTTTGCACCACCTATCACATGCACTTTTGCGTTTTCAGCCTCAGCTGCAAATGGTTCACTGTTAGACACCTGACCAATACAGGCAATCACTGTATCAACATCAAGTATCTGTTCCTCACCCTTTACGGTAATCTTTAACCCTTGGTTATCAAAACTGATGTACTGGCAGTCAGCAATTTGTTTAACACCATGCTGTTTTGCTACTTGGCGGTGGATCCAACCCGTCGTTTTACCCAGCTCACTGCCAAAGCGACCTGAGCTTCGTTTTAGCATATAAATTTGGCGATTATCTTTGTGAGGTTGTGGCTCACACTCTATTCCCCATTGAGTTTTAAACTCTTCAATGGTTTGATCTTTATGCTCACTTAAAAAGGCCACCATATCGAAACCGATACCTCCAGCGCCTAATATCGCAATTTTTTCACCCAGTTCAACCTCACCTCTAATCACTTCATCGTAGGCAAAAACACGCTTACCATCAGCACATTCAATTTTAGCTTCACGAGGTCTAACACCGGTCGCAAAAACAACATCATCGTATTGATTTAGCATGTTATCTGAAAACTCAGTGCCCAATTTTAATTCAACATTTAAACGCTTAAGTTCATTAGTGAAATAATTTAGCGTGTGATTAAAATCTTCTTTTCCGGGTATTTGCATGGCTAAATTAAACTGGCCGCCCATTTGCTCTTTACGCTCAATGAGCGTTACTTTGTGCCCTTTTTGCGCCAAATAGCAACTCGCAGCAAGGCCAGCTGGTCCTGCACCTACCACTAACACTAAACGTGATGACGCGGCTTTTTCTAGGCTATATTCAAGCTCAAATGCAGCTTGAGGGTTCACTAAACAGGTCGCACGTTTATTTTTAAATACGTGGTCTAAACAACCCTGATTACAACCAATACAAATATTTATCTGCTCAGTTTTATTATTTACGTATTTATTAAAAAACTCAGGATCAGCTAAAAGTGGTCTTGCCATCGAAATAAGGTCTGACTCTCCTGCCGCTAAAATACTATTAGCAATCTGTGGGGTGTTAATACGGTTTACCGCAACCACAGGAACTGAGACCGTGTCTTTTAAACGTTTTGACGCCTCTTTAAATGCGCCAGGTGGAACCATACTGGCAATCGTTGGAACGCGAGCCTCATGCCAACCTATACCTGTATTAAAGATATCAACGCCGGCTTCTTCAAGCGCCAAAGCTTGTTGCTTTACTTCATCAGGAGTAGAACCGTCAGGAACTAAGTCCATCACTGATAAACGAAAAATAATAATAAATTTTTCACTGACTTTTGCGCGTACTGCTTTCACTATTTCAACAGCTAGGCGCATTCGGTTTTCTAAGCTACCACCATAAGCATCATTTCGCTTATTAGTATGATTCGCCATAAACTCATTAATTAAGTAGCCTTCTGAGCCCATGATCTCAACACCATCGTAGCCCGCCTTTTCGGCTAAGCGCGCTGAGCTTGCAAAATCTTTTATGGTTTTTTTAATGGCACCAAGCGACATCGCCTTTGGTTTGTATGGGTTTATTGGCGCTTTAATCGCACTAGGAGCATGATTAAATGGATGGTAGGCATAACGCCCTGCATGCAAAATCTGTAAACAAATTTTCCCACCATGCTGGTGTACTGCTTCAGTGTAAGCACGGTGTTTAACAACGTCATAATATGAGCTAAACGTTGATGCAAATGGAGTAAGTTTACCGCGTAAATTCGGACTATACCCGCCGGTAATAATTAAGCCTGTGCCTCCTTTAGCACGTGCTTCATAAAATGCGCGTAACCGTTTACGATTATGCCAGCCTTCTTCAAGACCAGTGTGCATTGAGCCCATAACCAAACGATTACGAAGTTCGGTATGCGGTAATTGTAATTTTTGTTCTAACATTGTCTGCCCCGTTAACTGGTCGAACCTCTGTAATGTTTAGATTCTGCGGTAATAACCCAGAATAATCAACTTTTAGCGAGTAATTAAATGTCGCAATTTCTCGTTTTAAACACTCTGTTACTATTTAACAGTTAAATTTCAGATTATTCTAAGCTAAGATGGGATTACTACTAAGCTGTACTGAATTAAGGAATTATTTTGCTAGCAAAGATATTTAAAGGCATATGGACTGGGATAAACTTTTCCCGCCGTTTGGTTCTAAACCTATTATTTTTAATACTAGTAATACTCTTTATTGTCGCTATTACTAGCGAAGAAGACAAAGTTAAAGTCGCGGATAGAACCGTACTGCGCCTAAACTTAAATGGCCCTATCGTTGAAGAGAAAACCTATGTTGACCCTGTAGAAGCAGCCATTAATGATGCGACTATGGGCAAAGAAGCACCTTCAGAGATTTTGCTTGATGATATTATTGAAGTTATCAACCAAGCTGCAAAAGATGACCGTATCTCTGTTATGTTGCTTGATCTTCAAAAAATGCCAAGCGCGCATATCAATAAGCTTAAACAAATAACAAAAGCGATTGATGAGTTCAAAGACGCTGGTAAACAAGTTATTGCTACAGGCTATTACTACACTCAAGCACAGTACTATATTGCAGCACATGCCAATGAAGTGTCTATGCACCCTTATGGTGGTGTAAGCATTGAAGGTTACGGCATGTTCCCGCTTTATTTTAAAGAAGCCCTTGAAAAGCTAAAAGTAACACAGCACATTTTCCGTGTAGGTACGTACAAGTCAGCAGTTGAACCATTTATTCGTAATGATATGTCAGATGCAGCAAAAGAAGCTAACCAAGTATGGTTAACTGCACTTTGGAACGAATATAAGTCAGATGTTGCCGCTTCTCGTCCATTTGATGAAAGTAACTTTGACGAAGATATGGATGTTTACCTTGCAAAAATGCAAGCAGTGGATGGAAATTCAGGTGACTATGCCTTAAACAATCAATGGGTTGATTCACTAAAAACATCTCAACAAATTCGCCAGCAACTTATTGACCTAGTCGGTACAGAAGAAACAGGTAAAACATTTAAGCAAGTGAGCTTCCGTGAATATTTATCGCTGGTTAAACCTCCTATCGAATTTGATAACCCTATTACCGAAAAAGTAGCGGTAGTTGTTGCAAAAGGCACGATTGTTGATGGTGAACGTAAAGCCGGTGAAATTGGCGGTGATTCTACCGCAGCCCTACTTCGCAAAGCGCGCTTAGATGATAAAGTAAAAGCTGTGGTTCTGCGTATTGACTCTGGCGGTGGTAGCATGTTTGCCTCTGAGGTTATTCGTGCTGAAGTTCTGGCACTTAAAGCCGCAGGAAAACCGGTTATTGCGTCAATGAGTTCTGTTGCGGCCTCGGGGGGGTATTGGATTGCCTCTGCTGCAAATGAGATTTGGGCAGCGCCAAGTACGATTACAGGTTCAATCGGTGTTTTTGGTACTTTTATGACATTTGAAAACACCATGGCTGAGTTAGGTATCTATTCAGATGGTGTTGCAACCACTGATTTAGCAGGCTTCTCTATTGCTCGCTCACTGGATGAAAAAATGGCCGACATCATTCAACTCAGTGTAGAAAATGCCTACAAACGCTTCTTAAACGTTGTAGCCGAAGCACGAAATATGACTCCTGAGCAAGTTGATAAAATTGCCCAAGGGCGTGTGTGGATTGCAACTCAGGCGAAAGAGCTTGGCTTAGTTGATAAACTAGGTGACAAACAAGATGCGATTGAAGCGGCAGCAGAACTTGCAAAATTAAAGCATTACGATGTTAAAACCATCAAGCAATCTTTAACACCCCAAGAGCAAATGCTACAGGATATTTTTGGCACCGCTGCTGTACAAGCATTCTTAGCTAAGTCGCAGTCTTCTGACTCTGTGCTTGCAACACAAGCTAACTTACAAAGCCTTGTTAAGCAGTTGAGTAGTGAAATTGATAATTTAAAAGATTACAACGACCCACAAGGTGTCTATGCACGCTGTTT
This sequence comes from Pseudoalteromonas sp. PAB 2.2, assembly GCF_001938575.1. Lineage (NCBI taxonomy): Bacteria > Pseudomonadati > Pseudomonadota > Gammaproteobacteria > Alteromonadales > Pseudoalteromonadaceae > Pseudoalteromonas > Pseudoalteromonas sp. PAB 2.2. The sequence continues at coordinate 193,380 of NZ_LYPI01000008.1, read as the reverse complement.
AGTGTGTAATGTAATTCAATAAGTTACTAACTAACGCGATTTTAGGTATACTAAGCCCAGTTAATTTACTGGGCTTTTTTATGAAACGTAAACGTATATATATCGCCTATACAGGCGGCACAATCGGGATGAAAAAATCGAGCCGGGGCTATGTTCCTGCTGAAGGCTTTTTAACCGAAACAGTGGTCAACAATGCTGAGTTTAATCGTGATGAAATGCCTTTATTTGATATTCACGAATACTGCCCTTTGATTGATTCATCCGATATGTCACCGGCACATTGGCAACTTATTGCTGACGATATCAAAAGTAAATACCAAGACTATGATGGCTTTGTCGTATTACATGGCACTGACACAATGGCCTACACGGCATCGGCTTTATCGTTTATGTTTGAAAATTTGACCAAACCCGTGATTGTCACAGGCTCACAAATTCCTTTGTCACAGCTTCGCTCTGATGGTCAAGTCAATTTACTAAACGCCATGTATTTAGCAGCGAATTACCCTATTGCTGAAGTCAGTCTGTTTTTCAATAACCAACTGTTCCGTGGTAATAGAGCAACAAAAGCTCACGCAGATGGTTTTGACGCATTTGCTTCACCTAACCTTGAACCGTTAGCGTTATCAGGTATCAATATACAATTAATCAAGGGGCAATTGAGCCCGTATGTCGATAACGAACTGCAAGTATCTAACATTACTCCACAACCAATTGGCGTGCTGTATTTATATCCGGGGATCAGTCCTGAGGTTGTAAAAAGCTTGGTTAACGATAACATTAAAGCGCTTGTATTATTAAGCTTTGGCGTTGGCAATGCACCACAAGACCCTGCCTTTCTAGACATCCTCAATGAGGCTAGTAAGCGTGGCATGGTGATTGTTAATCTTACCCAGTGTTTAAAAGGACATGTCAACATGGGCGGGTATGCCACCGGTAATGCATTACTCAACTGTGGTGTTATCAGTGGCTATGACATGACTTTAGAAGCCTGTTTAACAAAGTTACATTACTTATTTAGCCAAAAGCTTGAAGTTGAAACAGTGCGCCATCTTATGCAAGACAACCTACGTGGCGAGTTGAGTCGATAAAATTAACGTTTTAGATATTAAAAAGGCACCGTACGGTGCCTTTTTTCATGATGGTGAGTAATTCAACTCATTAACGGACTTTTTCGTCAATATCGACTAAATCAGTTAAATGGCAAACTTCACCACTGTGTGTTTTGATACCGTGCTCACCGAAGTAATCACGCTGTGCCTGAACCAAATGTCCATTGCTTGGTGTTGTAAGTGTTGCAATATACGTTTGTGTTGCAGTTAACACAGGGAATGCAAGACCAGAAGCAACTGCCGCCCCTGTCACTTTACGAAGTGCAGCTGATTCACGCTGCATAGAATCAATAAACTCTACGCCTTCAGCAACATTATCTAAGTAATCGGCACGAATAATACAACCCGCTCGCCACGTTTGTAACGTTTTAGCAAGATCAACTTTCCATTGGTGCGCACGTGATGCACCTTTGATAAGCGCAAGACCTTGACGGTAAGCCAGTAAACTTGCCAACGTAAACGCGTCTTTTAATTCTTCTAGGTCTAACTCAACAGTGTTAGTTGCTTTGGCTGCATAGGTCATTTCTTTTGCAGCATGCGTATCACATGTATTTGTTAAATGGCGAGCTTGTACCGCAGCAACCAGTGAAGGCACTGCAATGCCTAACTCAAGCGCATTTTGTGCTGTCCATAATCCAGTGCCTTTGGCCCCAACTTTATTGTCAATTAAGTCAACTAAAGGCTCACCTTCAGTTGTTTCAAGGCTAAGAATATGACTAGAGATTGATAGTAGGTAGCTATTTAATGTTCCTTCAGACCAATCATTAAAAATGTCGGCAACTTCTTTTGGCGTGCGATTAGTGCCCAAACGAAGCAGTTGATACATTTCTGCAATAAGCTGCATCAACGCATATTCGATACCGTTGTGCACCATTTTTACAAAGTGACCGCTTGCAGATTGCCCTACACGCGCAAAACACGACTCACCCTTATAACTTGCTGCAACTTTTTCAAACCACGGCTCAACACGCTCCCAGCCGCCTTCTGAGCCACTGGCCATCATTGCAGGACCATGGCGTGCGCCTTCGGCACCCCCTGAGATCCCCATTGTGGCGAATTCAAATTTATTTTGGAACTTAAGTTTACGGCTAATACCATCTTTATAGTTACTATTGCCGCAATCGACGATGATGTCATCACACTCGACGCCTGCTTCCGCAAGCTCAGTACATACTTTATCAACCAATTCACCAGCAGGAACTAAAAGTAAAATTGAACGAGGCGGCTCTAAACGTCTAACCATATCATTTAAATCAGACACAATATGTAAACGGTCTGCCAATCCGAGTGCTTTCGCACAGCTTAGTAACTCAGCACCCGCATCAGGGTTCTTATCGTACGCTACTAATGTCAGCCCTTTTTCAATCAGGTTGAGGGCAAGATTTTTACCCATAACGCCTAACCCTACTAATGCAACTTGCATTTAGTGTCCTCCTCGGTAACAACTATTGGTTAGTTAATCAAAATAAATACGCGCGCATTATACCCAAGCAGCCCAAAAATGCGAGCATCCAAGCCAACTTGGTAAAAATCAGTGTGTTTAAAAGCGACGTTGTTCAAATTATATCAAAATAACGCAGGCATCGGACCAGATTTTTATAATACCCATTTAAAAGTTAAGTGTATTGACGCTACCTGACACCGGTGTCATAATATCGTCATTCAATTTTTGTATTATGATTCAATAATACATGGATTCAGATACTCATAGTTAAAAAACACATTTTTACCTATGAGTTCTACACCGTGCCGTTGTATAAGCCCATTAGCAAGGCTTTTAGCACGACTTTTTAATAGTAAACCATCAATTCGCTTAACATCGATTAAGCGCACAGGAGAATTTGATGCTAAGACGCACAAAAATTGTTGCGACACTTGGACCGGCAACCGATCGCGATAACAACCTAGAAAAAATTATTCGTGCAGGTGCAAATGTTGTTCGTTTGAACTTCTCACATGGCGTTGCTCAAGATCACAAAGACCGTGCTCAAGCTGTACGCGATATAGCAAAGCGTTTAGGCAAGCACGTTGCAATACTTGCTGATTTACAAGGTCCTAAGATTCGCGTTTCTACATTTAAAGATGGCAAAGTAAACTTAGAAGTAGGTGCTAAATTTACGCTAGACGCAAAAATGGAAAAAGACCAAGGCGACGTAAACGCTGTGGGTATTGACTACAAAGAATTACCAAACGATGTAAAATCAGGTGATTTGCTACTGTTAAATGATGGCTTAATTCAACTTACTGTCGACTCTGTTGAAGGTGAATTAGTGCATACCACAGTCACTGTGGGTGGCGTGCTTTCGAACAATAAAGGCATCAACCGTTTAGGCGGTGGTCTAACGGCCCCTGCTTTCACCGAGAAAGACAAAGAAGATTTAATCACAGCAACCGAAATTGGTGTTGACTATATTGCGGTTTCTTTCCCACGCAGTGGTGATGACATGCGCTATGTACGTTCACTAGCCGAAGCAGCAGGTTCAAACGCGCAATTGTTAGCTAAAATTGAACGTGCAGAAGCGGTTGAAACCGTTGAAGCAATTGATGATATCGTCCTAGCTTCTGATGCTGTAATGGTGGCGCGTGGTGATTTAGGTGTTGAAATTGGTGATGCTGCCCTTGTGGGTAAGCAAAAGCTTATTATTAGACGCGCTCGCTCATTAAACCGTACAGTAGTAACGGCAACGCAAATGATGGAATCAATGATCGATAACCCAATGCCAACACGTGCAGAAGTTATGGACGTTGCCAACGCAGTGCTTGATGGGACTGACGCTGTTATGTTATCAGCAGAAACAGCGGCAGGTGACTACCCAGAAGAGACTGTCGCAACCATGGCGCGTGTATGTTTAGGTGCCGAGTCACAAAAAGAAACGCACGTCTCTAAACACCGTTTAGATAGCCGTTTTTCTTCTAACGCTGAATCTATTGCACTTTCAGCCATGTATGCTGCTAACCACCTTGACTCAGTGAAAGCGATTATCACACTGACTGAATCTGGTAGCACGGCTAAACTTATGTCGCGTATCAGCTCTGGTTTACCTATTTATTCGCTGTCTCGTCATGCAAGTACATTAGGTCAAACAGCACTTTATCGTGGCGTTTACCCTGTATACTTTGACTCAACTAAATGTGAAAAAGACAACATGGTTCGTGATGCGTTAAACACGCTTGTTGAGCAAGGCTCTTTAGCCACAGGTGACACTGTAATATTAACTCACGGTGACGCTATGGAAACCATTGGTGCAACTAACACGATGAAAATTGTGACGGTTTAAAAACCAATATAACGAAAAAAGGCGCAAAATTAATTTTGCGCCTTTTTTGTTTAAAATAGCGTATCAGCTTGCCAGTGCTGCTTTTACTTTATCACGATAACTGCGGCTTACTTTTAACTCTTGGCCATTATCGAGCACTAATAAGTACTCACCGCTGACTTGAGTAACAAGTTTGCTGATTTGTTTTGTATTAACAATCGCACTGCGATGTACTCGCACAAATAACTGGGGATCAAGCTCTTGCTCAAGCTCTTTCATTGTTTTGCGTAAGATATGTGTTTGCCCATCTTGGCAATGTAAACACATGTAATCACCAGCAGCGTCAACCCATTGAATAGTAACAACAGGCACACGGACTATTTCACCCTGCTCTTTTACAGCCAGTGACTCCGGATAACGACGGTCGGCTAAGCTATCACCTGTGGCCAGCTTTTTTAAAATCTCTTCGCAATTATTGCCTGTTATACCCGCGACAAAACTCGCTAGTTTTTTCTTATGGGCGTTATCTTGTTGCGTCTTTAAATAGGTATGCACTTTCTCTACCGCCTGTTTTAGTCTGTTGTCATCGACTGGTTTAAGAATATAATCCAATGCATGAATCTCGAATGCTTTTACAGCAAACTGATCAAACGCCGTTACAAATACAATTGCAGGTAAAGGGTTCACACTTTCGCTTAACGCACGTGCTACTTCAAAACCATTCATATTTGGCATTTGAATATCTAAAAAAACTAATTGGATGTTACCACTAAGGCATTCATCTATTGCCTCTTGACCATTGCTACATAAACGAATGACTTCTATGTCGTCAAACTCAGAGAGTCGAACCGCTAAGCCTTTCCTAGCTAATGGTTCATCATCAACGATCAAAGTTCTAATTTTGCTCATTTCTTAACAGCCTTTTCAAACGGAACACGCAGATTAACTTTTAATCCACTTGGCGAATTGTCAGAGAGTACAAACGAATAGTTGTTCTCATAAAGTGTTTTTAATCGGTCCTTTGTATTTGCTATGCCAACGCCTTGAGAATTAACCAGTTGACCATCTATTAACTCAGTACCAGGACCATTATCGCCTACTTCCAATAATAGTTCATTTGCAAAAACTTGTGCTTTAATATCAATCACTCCCCCCTCATTAAGCTGCGCTATCGCATACTTGATTGAGTTTTCAATAATGGGCTGGAGGATCAAACTCGGTACTAATGCCTCTTTCGCTTGCTCGCTAACATCAACATTGACCTGTAGACGCTCATCAAAACGTACTTTTTCAATCTCTAAATATAGCATGAGTGCGTGTATTTCTTGCTCTAGAGGCACCTTTTTAATGGGATCAGTATTGAGTGTGTAGCGTAAGAAGTCACTTAATTTAGAGACCATTAAATTCGCATCTTTATTCTCTTTCACCAAAATTAAGGTTGATATTGCATTCAGTGTATTAAATAAAAAGTGCGGATTAAGTTGGTAGCGCAGCATTTTTAACTGTGCTTCGTGCGCCATTGTTGTTGCTTTTAAGGCTTTTTGACGCTCACTTTGCAGTAGTTGGTAATACTTTATACCAAAATACAAACCACTCCAGCACAGAATAATATAGACAGAGTCTAATCCTTGCTGAAAATAATAAAACCATTCATTCGGCCGGTAACCGTGTCGATAAATTTCCCATAAGTTGAATTTTTGAACGACCGCCCATAACGTACCCGTGATATAGGATGCCCCAAACACAACCAGCATAAGAACCCATGGCGATGCATTCCAAACTTTGCGATACATATAACGCAGTGGTACTGTCATTAAACACCCTGCATAGGCGTTTAATACAATAACAAATACGTAAATATCACGCATTTCAAATACTTTTGAGCCGATATAATTCACCAACGCGTAGCCTATCCAGCCTGCTATTTGCAAAACCCAGAAGAAGCGTTGTCGATTATCAACTAATGATTGCCAATTCAAAATATCAAGTTACCTTTCGTCGTTATTTTTATTATACCGATAGTCACTCATGCAAAGCACTGCCACCTATCTTAATTTTTAATAGCCTTACCGCATTCTACAGGCATTAAAAAAGCGAAGACTTTGACGGCCTTCGCTTTTTAATCGGCAATTTATTACGCCAATTTATCAGAGGCTACTTTGTATTTAGGATCCTCAATCACGTTAACCTCGACAAGATCGCGTGCTTTATGAAGCAACTGAATACAATCTGGGCTTAAATGACGTAAATGTAATTTTTTACCCGCTTTAGCATACTTATCGGCTAAACTATCAATGGCTTCAATCGCACTGTGATCTGCCACTCGGCTATGTTTAAACTCAATAATGACGTCTTGGGGATCACTTTTTACATCGAATAATTCGGCAAAGTTTTTCACCGAGCCAAAAAACAGTGGGCCATGCAATTCATACACTTTTGAGCCTTCTTGGTCGATATAGTTACTTGTATAAATGTGTTTAGCATGCTGCCAAGCAAATACCAGTGCAGACACAATCACACCTACGCACACAGCAATAGCAAGGTCAGTGGCAACAGTCACACCAGACACTAATACAATCACAAATGCATCAGACTTAGGCACGCGCTTCATCATTTTAAAGCTTGCCCATTCAAATGTGCCCAGTACCACCATGAACATTACACCAACCAGTGCCGCCAGCGGGATCATTTCGATTAAGCCTGCTGCAAAAATAATGAATGCCAATAGGAGTAAGGCCGCGCTAATACCTGATAAACGTGAGCGACCACCCGAGTTAATGTTAATCATTGATTGGCCAATCATTGCACACCCGCCCATTGCACCAAAGAAACCACAGGTTACATTAGCAGCACCTTGACCAATACACTCTTTATTACTGTGGCCACGCGTTTCTGTAATTTCATCTATAAGCGTGAGTGTTAACAATGATTCAATTAAGCCAATTGCCGCTAGAATTAATGCATACGGAAAAATTATTTTTAACGTTTCAAGGGTAAATGGCACCATTGGAATATGGAATTGCGGCAGACCGCCTGCAATAGTTGCTTGCTCGTTACCCGTCATCCCTTTTAAGAAATCAAGCACAGTGCGTGCTTCAAGGTCAAAACCAATCACAATACCCGTGACTGTCACAATAGCAACTAATGATGAAGGTACCGCGGTAGTTAGCTTAGGTAAAAAGTGAATAATCGCCATTGTTAACGCGACTAAACCAAGCATTATGTAGAGCGCTTGACCTTCCATCCACTGTTGGCCGCCCATACCATCTGGCACTTTAAATTGACCTAGTTGGGCTAAGAAAATAACGATAGCAAGACCATTCACAAAGCCTAACATGACGGGGTGAGGTACCATGCGAATAAACTTACCAAGCTTAAATATACCTGCGAGGATCTGTAATATCCCCATCAATAATACCGTCGCAAATAGATATTCAACGCCATGGTCTAATACTAAACTTACCATTACGACGGCTAATGCGCCGGTTGCACCTGATATCATTCCAGGGCGACCACCAAAAATAGCCGTAATCAAACCAACAATAAATGCGGCATATAGGCCTACTAAAGGCTCTACATTAGCAACGAAAGCAAAAGCAACGGCTTCTGGCACCAATGCCAGTGCGACTGTCAGGCCTGATAATATATCGTTTTTAGCAGAGCTTGGCGCTTTGCTGAGTAAGTTAAACATTAAGATCCTCTTTCAAGTGTATGCATTTTGGCAAGGCGCAGAATTCTAGCAAAAACTGCCTACGTTAACAATCAGCAACAACCGTAAACACACAGACAACAAAACGGTTAGCACGCAAAAGCACTAACCGTTTGTCAATAAAAAGCTAAATGAAGAAGGTATAATTAAAGAGGTAAAGATGTACTTCGCTTCACACAAGTCATCGTCACATTTGAGTGTACTTCTTGCACAAACTCAAGATTTAGAAGGTTATCGCGAACAAACTGCTCATACCCTTCAATTCCTTTAGAAATAATGCGCAGCATAAAGTCCATAGTACCCGCCATGCTATAGCACTCGGTCACTTCGTCGTAGCTCATGATTAAACGTTCAAATTCAGCTAAGTTTGTTCTGCCATGATTTGATAAGCGAACATGTGCATAAACCAACATATCAAAGCCAAGCTTTTTCTCATCAAGTAAAGCAACTTTACCTTTGATATAACCATCTTGTTCAAGTTTAGCGATACGACGCCAACAAGGAGATTGAGATAAACCAACTTTATCGGCAATTTCTGCCGTTGATAAGCTAGCATCCTGCTGTAATAATGCCAAAATTTGGCGATCTACTTGGTTTAGAGACATTTTATTTCTTTTTCTTTAAAAATACTGAGTAAATTATATAACTGATTTGAATGTCAGTCTGCCTATTTTCTATTATTTATGCGAAAAAAATGCAATTTTAGCCAAAGCGTCCACTAATAAATGGATTCGTTTTTCGCTCATGCCCTACGGTAGTGTTTGGACCATGACCAGGTAAAATGGCAACTTCATCTGCAAACGATAAAATTTCTGATTTAATTGATGCAAGCAGCTGCGCACTATCGCCTTTTGGAAAGTCTGTGCGCCCTACTGAACCTTGAAAAATAACATCTCCGACGATGACCTGCTGTGTCTCGTCATCATAAAAGACCACGTGCCCTGGCGTATGGCCTGGACAATGGCGCACCGATAACTGACTATTACCCACGCTAATCACATCGCCATGGTTTAACCACTGTGTTGGATAAAAAGGTGAAATGGGTGCAAATCCGAACATTTGAGCTTGCATTGGCAGTGAATCAAACCAAAACTTGTCGTCAATGTGTGGACCAATGATGTCAACATTAAACTTATCGGCAAGCTGTTTAGCCGCACCAACATGATCTAAATGACCATGGGTTAGATAAATTGCAATTAATTCACAACCAAGTGAGGCAAGCTGAGCGCATAATTTTTCAGCATCACCGCCAGGGTCAACTAATGCTGCTTTATTCGTCTGCTGGCAAATAATTATGCGGCAGTTTTGTGCAAACCCCGTCACAGGGACTGTAATGACTTTCATCGTTTTTATCCTTGTTCAGGTGTCTCAAACGTCATTAAAATTGGGTATTTTAAATACGCTTGATCATAAAATGGGGTACGCTCATAAAGCCAATTCAAACGCGCTTCTGGATCATTCGCAAATTGTTTATCTTCACGAATTTTCTGATCAAACTCTAACGCAAGGGCCGGTTTTTCTTTTAACATCTGTCGAGCATACGGCATGAGCGCGTAATTTTCCATGTACTCAGTACGTTGAAAAATGGTGTTAAACTCACCCCATGAAAAAAATGAATCAGGCGCTTCAGGGTGCAGCAAATGTGTTGCCAATTCTGAGTAGGGTTGCGCCGTTGAGACTTTATACCAGCCTTGTACATCTACCTGCACAGGGGCATAGTCAAATTTGGCATCTACACGAAAACGCCCTTCAAAGGGAGCTTTAGCAAATGTATAGTCGACTACGCTTGCCTGTGTCATCACTGCTGTTGGCGTGTTATCAACCGGAGTAACGTCGATACCGTGTAACTTAAGTTTTTTGATTATATTGCTATACGCAGGTGGAATGTAAAACGCACGAGGAACATGAACCGTTTTCTTAACGTCTTTTTGCCAAAAAATCGGCAATGACTCATAGTTTTTAGCTTCACCGAGGTATTTAGCTTCAGCTTGCCCTGTAAGCGCGCTTTCACTGCGTGAATAGGCAATGCCTTTAAATACGAGTGTGTCGGGTTGCTTTGCGTAACTACGCTCAACAACAAGTTGTCTCGGTTTAAAATCGAGCTCTTTTTTTACAGCGGCATTTAATGCTTTATCGTTAGCTGCAAGCGCATCAATAGCGCCGTCGATAAACACATAAGTGCCTAACACACGCTGCTTGTAAGGTTTTAAAGAGTGATTTTCAACTAAAATACTAGGCAATGAACGTAAGTCACCCCACCCATTCGAATAACGAGGTGTCGCAACCCATCCTGCTAAGCCTTTTTTAAAATCGCGCTTGTCCATAACAAACACTAATGGCCCAGGTATGTGCCCTGCTTTTTCTAATTTGGCATCAATGACAGGTTTAAACAGGGTGTCTAGCGCTTCTGACACACTTGGTGACTCACTTGAGAACACAGGATTGTACCCATACGTGACATCGTATTGGTAATCAGCGCCATCTGTTACATGTACATCAATATAAAGATCGGGTTTGAATTGATTTATAACCTGCATAACCCCTTGTACTTCGGGGGTATCAAGCTTTGTATAATCACGATTTAAGTTTAAATTTAGACCGTTAGTTCTAAATCCCATTTCTGCTGGGCCGCGTTGATTTATACGGTTAAATTGGCTACTACGTTCGTGACCATCTACATTCAGAATTGGAATGAACAGTATGTTTACTTTACTTAAAATATCACGACGCTTTCCGGTCGCAATATCACGTAATAGCATAAACATGGCATCTTTACCGTCAATTTCCCCGCTGTGAATACCCGCTTGAACAAAGATAGTTGGTTTGGTATCTGCAACAAGTTGTGTTGGCTCAAACAACCCTTGCTCATTAGCAACAAGCATTTTTATTGCGCGGCCACTGCTACTTGTGGCAATCGTTTTTACTTTAAATTGAGTAGGATTAGCCGCAACGAGTCGATCTACAAAAGCCATTGTGTCTGCATAATTTGGCGATAAGGTGCCATCACTTAATTCAAAATCAGTCGTTAATGGCCCTTTTTCTTGCATTAAAGACACACTGTTACCTTGCCACGGTAACAAAGGAGGTAGGTGGCTGTCTAAAGTCACTACAGTAGATAAAAACACTAAACTGGCAAACATATCACTCTCAAGTGCGGTACTTATTCTATTAACGGGAATTATAACAACTAATTAGAATAGATTGCGTAAACTGCGGTGATTCAACAAAAAAATGGAGCAAATGACAGGACGTGATTATTTAAAGATTCACGGTTCAGGAGTTCTAAGATCAAAAAAAGGAGCACTAGGCTCCTTTTTAAACTGTATCAAAAGCGAAAATTAAGCCGCTAGGCCTTCTTTAGCTTTTGCAACAAGCGCTGCGAATGCAACTTGGTCGTAAACAGCGATATCTGCAAGGATCTTACGATCGATTTCTACAGATGTCTTTTTAAGACCATTGATAAAACGGCTGTATGAAAGACCGTTTTGACGAGCTGCTGCATTGATACGTGCAATCCAAAGTTGACGGAAAGTACGTTTCTTAGCACGACGGTCACGGTAAGCGTATTGACCCGCTTTAGTAACTGCCTGGAAAGCTACGCGGTAAACACGTGAACGTGCTCCGTAGTAGCCTTTAGCTTGTTTTAAAACTTTTTTGTGACGTGCACGTGCGATAACACCGCGTTTAACTCTTGCCATTTCTGAAGACTCCTATTAAGCGAATGGTAACATACGTGAAACTAGACCATGGTCATTCTTATGAACCATCATCTTAGGACGTAAGTGTAATTTACGCTTAGAAGTTTTCTTAGTCAGAATGTGACGAAGATGCGCTTGTTTACGCTTGAAACCGCCAGAAGCAGTTTTCTTGAAACGCTTAGCTGCGCCTCTGTGTGATTTTAGCTTGTAAGCCATTGCAATAACTCCAAATGTATTGCTCAACAATATGGCAAGCAGGCGAGAGATATAAATAGCTCTTCTTTCAAGGCCTAACTTACCGCCATTATCCGGTGAAAGCCCAGTACTAATGCACTGCAACTTTACTTAAACCGGTTATTTCAGGTGAACAGCAAGCTGTTACTTGATGACCTGAGATAAATTCGGTGCGTATTATCGCTTGTTTATTGCTTTTTAGCAATAGGTGCCATCATCATAACCATTTGGCGACCTTCAACACGATTTGGGAAAGATTCAACTTGTGAAACATCTTCCAAATCAGCTTTAACACGATTTAATAATTCAATACCAATTTCTTGGTGAGCCATTTCACGACCACGGAAACGAATAGTAATTTTAGCTTTATCACCCGCTTCTAAGAACTTACGCAAATTGCGAAGCTTAACCTGGTAATCACCTTCATCCGTGCCTGGACGGAATTTGATTTCTTTCACCTGGATTTGCTTTTGCTTTTTCTTTTGTTCTTTTAGTTCTTTGCTTTTCTCAAAGATGAACTTACCGTAGTCCATAACCTTACAAACAGGTGGCTCAGCATTAGGACTGATTTCTACAAGATCTACACCCGCATCATCAGCCATAGCTTGCGCCTCTTTTAATGACACGATGCCAGCTTGCTCGCCGTCAATGTCAATTAAACGAACTTCTTTAGCTGTAATATCTTCGTTGATACGATTTTTTTGAGCTGTTTGTTGCCCTTTCTTGCCGCCTCTAATGGTACGATCCTCCAAGAATATAAAATAAAAAGCGTGTAGTTGGCTGTTTGTTATGCCCTACACGCTCATGATTTATTGTCGATTTTTTATTTCGTCGCTAATTTTTGCAATGAAATCATCAACATTAAATTTGCCTAGGTCTTCACCTGTGCGAGTGCGTACTGCCACTTCTTGTTGTTCAACTTCTTTGTCGCCTACAACAAGTAAGTAAGGAATACGTTTTAACGTATGTTCACGGATTTTAAAGCCAATCTTCTCATTTCTCAAGTCAGCAGCGGCTCTAATTCCAAGTTTATTTAATTTTTGTACAATTTCTTGCACATAGTCAGCTTGTTTATCCGTGATATTCATGATCACCACTTGCTTAGGTGCAAGCCATGTCGGGAACAATCCGGCGTATTCTTCGGTTAAAATACCAATGAAACGCTCAATCGAACCTAATATAGCACGGTGTATCATAACTGGTGTACGACGTTCGTTATTTTCTGCAACGTATGTCGCACCTAAACGACCTGGTAATGCAAAATCTAATTGCACTGTACCACATTGCCATGCACGGTCTAAACAATCATATAATGTAAATTCAATTTTCGGACCGTAAAACGCCCCTTCACCCGGTAAGTAATCAAACTCAATGTCGTTTACTTTCAGAGCTTCTGCTAACGCAAGCTCTGCTTTGTCCCACATTTCGTCTTCACCGATACGTTTTTCTGGGCGAGTAGACAGTTTTACAACGATCTTTTCAAAACCGAACGTTTCATACGTGTCGTAAACCATTTTGATACACGCTGATACTTCATCCATAATTTGGTCTTCAGTACAGAATATATGTGCATCATCTTGTGTAAAACCACGAACACGCATTAAGCCATGTAATGCACCTGATGGCTCATTACGATGACAACAACCAAACTCAGCCATACGCAATGGTAAGTCACGGTATGATTTTAGACCTTGGTTGAAAATTTGCACATGACCAGGACAGTTCATTGGTTTAATAGCATATTCACGCTTTTCAGATTCTGTGGTGAACATGGCATCTGCGTATTTATCCCAGTGCCCTGATTTTTCCCACAAAACTCGGTCCATCATTAATGGGCCTTTCACTTCTTCGTAATCGTACTCACGTAGTTTTTCACGAACGAAGTCTTCAAGCTCACGGTAAATGCTCCAGCCGTCATTATGCCAAAACACCATACCCGGCGCTTCTTCTTGCCAATGCCATAAATCAAGTGCTTTACCAATGCGACGGTGGTCACGTTTTTCAGCTTCTTCTAAACGTTTTAGATACGCTTTAAGTTGCTTTTTATCTGCCCATGCTGTGCCGTAAATACGTTGCAGCATTTTGTTTTCAGAATCACCGCGCCAATAAGCACCCGCCACTTTCATTATTTTAAAATGTTGGCAGAATTTCATATTTGGTACGTGTGGGCCACGACACATGTCAATGTATTCTTCGTGGTGGTATAAACCAGGGCGGTCATCTTTTGCGATATTCTCGTCTAAGATTTCCATTTTGTATGTTTCACCACGTGCTTCGAATGTATCACGCGCTTCTTGCCAGCTTACGGTCTTTTTAACCACATCGTAGTTTGTTTTTGCAAGTTCAAGCATGCGCTTTTCGATGGCGTCTAAATCGTCTTGACTTAATGAGTGATCCATATCGATATCGTAGTAAAAACCATTGTCGATCGTTGGACCAATTGCCATTTTCGCGTCAGGGAAAAGTTGCTTAACTGCGTGACCAATAAGGTGCGCACAAGAGTGACGGATGATTTCTAAACCGTCGTCATCCTTGGCAGTAATAATTTCTAAGCGCGCATCGTCGGTAATTAAGTCACATGCATCAACACGATTACCATTTACACGACCGGCTATGGTTGCTTTCGCTAAACCTGGGCCAATATCGCTGGCAACATCATATGTACTTACTGGGTTTTCAAAACTACGCTGACTGCCGTCAGGAAGGGTAATAACTGGCATTATAAATCCTTATACAGTGGTGATGCCTACAATGCATCACATGTAATTTTTTAAATAAATTTTGAGTAACTCTGCAACGCTTTTACGAATAAGCATTGCCATTTGGTGCCTAAAAGACGTGTATTTACTGAGTCTTCGCAAATACAAGCGCCCATTGTCGCCGCTAGAGTCCTCAAATACAAGTATTTAGGTCAGTAAATTGACAATTACTTAAGTCATTTCATACTTAACAGGTCAGTACTTTAACGGTGATCACGATGCCACACACGCATACGCTCAAGTTTGCTAGTTTGAATTTACTTAACTACACCGCTCCCCCTTATTCGTTTTACCAACAGCATGAACGCTATAACAACACGCAGTGGCAGCAAAAGCAGCAGTTTGTGCGTGATTTTCTGTTTGATTCGAAAGCCGATGTGGTCGCGTTTCAAGAGGTTTTTAGTGCTCACGCATTAGAAATACAGTGTAAAGAAGCCGGTTATGATTATTTTGAAACCGTCGACTCCCCTTCGCACGATGCGCTGTACCCTCAAGTGCTGTTTAATCCTATTGTTGCTATCGCCAGTAAATACCCTTTCACTTTTGTCGAACCTTTGACTCCCTGCCCAGAATTGCTTGAATACCTCAACAACCAAAGTGATTTTAAGTTTAATCGCACGCCTATAAAGTGTTTCTTGGACTTTCCTGAATTTGGTGAGGTGTGCTGTTATGTTGTGCATTTTAAATCACAACGTGTGCAATCTATGGCGCACATACTCAACATACATAACCTTGAAGATCCCTTATTGCAGTTGCTGCACCAAACAGTTGGCGCAATGCAATCGCAAATATCACGCTCATTAGAAGCGTCTATTGTTTATTACGATGCGTTAAAAACACAGCGTGAAAAACAATGTGCCACCTTGGTGATGGGCGATTTTAACGACGTGCTGACAAGCCCCACATTATCATTTATGACACAAGGCTTTCACCCGACTCGTTGCGAGCCCTGTATAGCAAATAATGAACCCGTCGTCGGCTTAACAGACGCCTACCTATTTTGCGCTGCTAGTGAGAACAACACAAAGCCGTTTAGTCACTATTACCACGGCAAGGGGAATGTGCTCGATTATATTTTGGTCTCTGCGCATTTTAATCCACAATGCGCACTATCAAAGGTCTCAAAGCTGGAATACGAAAGCTATGATGAGCATTTAAACCCCCACCAAGCAGTAGAAGATATTACAGTAAGTGACCATAGTTCGATTGCAATTAAAATTCATTTTTAAAGCAACTGTTTTTCAGGACGTTACTTGCTATAATTGCGCAAATTAAGTTATTTAGAGATTAACTATGAGAACATGCGGTGTAGAAATTACAGGTAGTGATGTACTACTGTGTATTTTAACGAAAGATAACGACGTGTTTGATATCCGTGATGTAAGACAAACTCGCTTCACGTTAGGCGATGGTAATGACACAGAAGTTATGCGCAAATTTCAGTTTGATTTTAGAAAACTGATGCAAGATTACCAAATTGATTCTGTTGCAATTAAAGAGCGTCAACCTAAAGGTAAATTTGCAGGCAGTGCTAAAGGTTTTAAAATGGAAACAGCCATTCAACTTATTGAAGAGTTAGATGTGCAGATTTTCAGCGCAACAACAATTAAAGAGCAGCTTAAACGCAATCCACTGCCTATCGAATTTGAAGACACTGGACTGAAAAAGTTTCAAGAAAACGCGTTTATCAGTGCCTATGTGTACTTAATGCGAAAAACCTATAAACAAGATCAAGCGTAATTTATCTTGTTTAAAAAGAACGTGCTACGGCACGTTTTTTTATGCCTGCCAAAAACCATTCTTTTCTCTTAATTTAGCTGCAATCACTGTACATTAGTCTTATAAGACTTTTATTTGTCGACAATCTATGCTTAGTTAAAACTGTAAGCTGACACTAAATGAACACGCAGTGTATTCATTTTTGTTATTTTCGCATCAAGTCCATGACAACATTTTAATAGGACACGGAGAAAACAATGCAAGCAAAGAACATACATAATAACAGTCTCCCATTAACACAAAGCTATTTTAAAGGTCGCACTGACATTCCTCTCATAGAGCAAACCATTGGTCAGTACCTAGACGGTATTGTCGACAATTACCCAGAGCACCCCGCGATTGTTGTTAATCATCAAAATATCCGCCTTACGTATAAAGAATACCAGCAACAGATTAACCAACTTGCGATGGGCTTGCTGTCAATTGGCGTTAAACCCGGTGATCGTGTGGGTATTTGGTCACCCAATAACATTGAATGGTGTTTAACACAATTTGCCACGGCGAAAATAGGTGCCATTATGGTGTGTATTAACCCTGCCTACCGCCCAAGCGAGCTAAAATACGCATTAAACAGTGTCGAATGCTCAACACTCATCACCGCTGATGAGTTTAAATCGAGTAATTATATCGACATGCTAAATGAACTTGCACCTGAACTAAAAAATGCAAATGCAGGCAATTTAGATCTTAAAGCACTTCCCCATTTGAAAAATATCATTCGCATTGGCGAACGTCCTACAGCGGGAATGTATTGTTTTAGCGACATAATGCAACGTGCGACCGATGCACATAAACTTGAGCTTGATGCGATTAGTGCAACATTAAAAGCTGATCAAGATATCAATATTCAATTTACCTCGGGTACGACAGGAAACCCTAAAGGCGCAACGTTATCGCATAAAAACATTCTCAATAATGGTTTCTTAATGGCACAAGCCATGAAACTAACCCATCTTGATAAATTATGCATTCCAGTTCCGTTATATCATTGTTTTGGCATGGTACTGGGCAATTTAGTGTGTATTAGTAAAGGGGCTACTGCCGTTTTTCCGGGTGATTCCTTTGATCCTAAAACAACGTTAGATGTTGTTGAAAAAGAACGCTGTACAGCACTTCATGGCGTACCCACTATGTTTATTGCCGAACTTGAACTAAAAAACTTTGCTGATTATGACTTATCAAGCCTGCGTACAGGTGTTATGGCTGGCTCCACATGCCCAGAGGAAGTCATGCGCAAAGTACAAACATTAATGCACATGAAAGAGGTGGTTATTGGTTATGGACAAACTGAATGCAGCCCGATTAACAATGTAACCGAAACCGATTCACCACTGGAAAAACAAGTGACAACAGTAGGACGAGCACTTGCCCATACCGAGGTGAAAATTATTGATGAACTTGGCGATATCCAAAAAATTGGTGTGCCCGGTGAAGTATGTAGCCGAGGTGCGGGTATTATGCGTTGTTACTGGAACGATGAAGAAAAAACCAATGCCACTATCGATGAACACGGCTGGTTACATTCTGGCGATTTAGGTGTGATGGACGAACACGGTTTTGTAGCGATTGTTGGTCGTATTAAAGATATGATCATTCGCGGCGGCGAAAACATTTACCCTCGTGAAATAGAGGAAGTACTATACACCTACCCAGGTATTCAGGATGCAGCGATTTTTGGCATCAGTGATGAAAAATATGGTGAAGAAGTGTGTGCGTGGATCCAACCAAAAGAGGATGCCGTACTTGATGAAGATGCCATTCGTGATTTTTTAAAAGACAAGCTGGCTTATTTTAAAGTGCCAAAGCACATTCGCTTTGTCGACGAATACCCGATGACAGTTACAGGCAAATTGCAAAAATTCAAAATGCGTGAACAGATGCAAGAACTACTCAACGAAAAGGCATTTTCGTAGTTTAGATGCAGTAAAGCTCAGCAAGGCTGAGCTTTACATAAATAGGCAATCAGACAGAAAAACTCAATGGGCTTAAACACGCCCACATACACGCTTCTTATTTGTCTAATATAATATCGAAACCACCATAAATCATACGTTTACCATCAAATGGCATGGGGTTGTTTTCAGGGCTCATACGTGAATCCTCCATTAGTTTCTGCCAGCCGCTATCGCGAACAGCTTTTGAAGGCCAGATGACCCATGAAAACACCACCGTTTCATTCTCATCCGCTTTTACAGCCATGGGAAATGAAGTGACTTCACCCTCGGGTACATCACTCCCCCAGGTTTCGACCACCTTTAACGCACCGTATTCTTTGAATATTTCGGCTGCAAATTCAGCATGTGCAAGGTATTTTTCTTTGTTTACTGTGGGTACAGCAGCTACAAAACCGTCGGCATAAGACATAAGTTAACTCCTTTAATAAGCATGTTAAACATAGTCTAGTAGCAAAAAAGTGGCTAGCTATTTTCATTAGCAGCGCATTCTTAACATTAATAAGTGTTCTGCGAGTTAAACAACGCCTTGCTTAAGCATCGCCTGAGCAACCCGCTCAAACCCCGCAATGTTTGCACCGAGCGACAGGTTGTCTTCACTTGAATAACGCTTTGCCGTTGCTGATACCCTATCAAAAATGTTTTTCATTACTTGTTGCAGTTTTTCGTCAACCTGCTGTGGCCGCCATGTTTGCAAGCTTGCATTTTGCGCCATTTCAAATTGACTCGTTGCAACCCCACCAGCATTAGCAGCCTTGCTTGGACCTAAATATACATCGTGTTCTTGAAATATAGCGTGTGCCTCAGCGGTCGTTGGCATGTTTGCACCTTCACAGACAATTTTACAGCCATTATCGACAAGCGCTTGGGCGTCTTTTTTAGTTATTTCATTTTGTGTGGCGCACGGTAATGCGATATCGCCGTTAAAGTGCCAAACTTGGTGACCATCTTTTGGATACTGACTCACAGGGATATACTCTGCTTGTGGGTGCTCGTTCAAGTAATAACGCAGCGCAGCGCCCTGCTCTTTTTTTAAGTGTTTTATTAATTCAACATCAAGGCCATCTTCACAATATAAGGTGCCTTTTGAGTCACTGCAGGTCAAAATAATCGCATCGAATTGTGACAGTTTTTCCATTAAATACAGCGCAACATTTCCAGCCCCTGACACCAAGCAACGTTTACCTTTTAGTGAATCATTTTTAGCATCAAGCATGGCACTAAGAAAATAGGCGATACCATAACCCGTTGCTTCGACTCTTAATGAAGAGCCCCCTAACAGAGTGGGCTTACCTGTAAGTACCCCATTATATTGGTTTGAAATCCGCTTGTACTGACCAAATAGATAGCCAATTTCTCGCTCCCCAACACCAATATCACCTGCAGGCACATCGGTTTGTGCACCAATATGTCGGTACAACTCTGTCATAAAAGAGTGACAAAAACGCATAATTTCATGATCACTCTTTCCTTTTGGATCAAAGTCAGCCCCTCCTTTTGCACCGCCTAAAGGAAGCCCTGTTAACGCATTTTTTAAAACTTGCTCAAAGCCTAAAAATTTGACCACGCTTAAATTAACACTCGGATGAAACCGTAATCCCCCTTTGTAAGGACCAAGAGAAGAGCTAAATTCGATTCTAAATCCCCGATTAACTTGCACGTTTCCTTTATCGTCTAACCAAGGCACGCGAAACATTATCTGTCTTTCAGGCTCAACTAAACGCTCAACAATCGCATTATGTTGATACACGTCATTTTCTTTAAGAATTGGGGTTAATGAGGTAAGCACTTCTTCAACGGCTTGATGGAATTCCTGTTCGTGTGGGTTAGAATCCTTTACAGTTTGCAGCATATTTTCTAGATATTGCATGTCAGCTCCTTTTTCAAGCTATTGAAATGTCTCACTAGTTTTAAACTCACTGATGAGACAAATCGATCACTTTATAATAAAGACGTGTTATTAGGTTTTAGGGCTCATTATTCGCCCATTCGAATGCACCCACATCTCCCGGAAAAACAACGGGTGATTCAATACCGTCTTTATTTACTGCTGCAACACCAAAATAGTAGTTATCAATCACCACATTTTTTAACGTCGCTGTTGTCACTTTGCCAACATCACGACTAAATTGCCACTGAGGTTCACTGGTATAACGCCAGTAAATTTTATAGCCTGTAATTGTAGGATCATCACTGTGGTGCCACGATAAGGTGGTGCTTGGTTTAACGGCCCCTGAAATACTGACTCCCGTTGGTGGTGCTGGCGCCCATGCCATTGACGCAAGACTCACTGCATTTAATGACGTTAACTTTGCAGCATATGCAAAATCAACATGATCAATTGTATCACCATATGTAATGCCATCTTCGGTGCGCAAGTCTTGATGTTGTTGATTATAATTTTCGTTGGTTTCCATTATACGAACAGCAGCAAAGCCAACATCGTTGAATGGGCGGTGATGCCCTCCACGCCCAAACCTGTCTAATCGATACACCAACATGGTATCAAGATTTTCTATGTATTTGTCTGCGATTGTATCGATGTAGCGTGCGAGGTTGCGGCTCGCGGAATCGACTTCTCCCCCGGTAAACCGACGCTTATGGGCTTGTTCTTTGGTTTCAATAACCCGTGTGCCTTCAGAGAAAATACGTGCGGTGGTGTTATCTGTTACACCATTAATACCGGTAGAATTACCGATCATATCGTTATTTAAGACAGCATGTACTCGCCAGTTATTATCTTGCGCGTATTTCGCTAATATTTTACCACCAAACAATCCTTGCTCTTCACCTGATAGTGCGGCATAAACAATCGAGCCATTAAATGTGTATTGTGACAACACTCGCGCAGACTCAATCACACCCGCTACACCTGAGGCATTATCGTTCGCACCCGGTGCATCTGAGGTGTAGTCCATCACATCACTGACACGAGAATCGATATCACCCGACATCATAACCATCCGATTAGGGTCAACCTGTCCTCGCTGAATGGCAATTATATTTACCACTTCAACAGGGGTTGGAATACGTTTTTCTCCAGAAATAGTGTCTTTGACCTCAATGATTTCAAGGCACTGGCCACACGCTTTTGAAATTGCTTCAAACTCCGCTTTTATCCAGCGTCTTGCAGCCCCAATACCACGAGTATTTGATTTAGTCTCTGATAAAGTATGTCGCGTACCAAAATCAACCAAGGTTTGAATATCTTGCTCTATACGGGTCTTTGAAACTGCACTGGCTATTTCATGCAACGCTCGTTGGTTATTAACTTCAGGCGTTGTGGCGTGTGCAGCCGTTGCTAATAGTAATGATGAGCCAAACAAAACACTGCTCGTTGTTATTGTTTTTCGCTTTAACATAGTGTCACTCCTTCAATGAATCATTCAAGGCTAACTAATATTTCGCTTCAAGCAATAGTAATGAGTTAGAAGACAGATTATTAGGTTAAAACTATGAGACGAACTTTAATTGAGAGGCTGACAGCTTCAAGCTATAACGGTATCGAGCTGTTCGTTCATCCCGTTCGCAGTCAAACAAGTAGTCACATGCTAAATCATCAAGTACACGTTGTAGCTCTGTTTTAATCTTATTACGGTTCTGATCCAAAGTTTTGCTCTTTAAGCCACCATCAAGATCACGAATTGCTTTTTGATGACCACTATATTGCAACATTAACTTGGCTAATACCTGACCACTTTTTTGATCGGGTTTAGCTTGTGGTGGATTCAAATAAGCAGGCTCACCCTCAAACTTTCTTTTCGCATACCAAAAATAATAAAGTAAAGGGGTTTTGGAAATTCTGATAGGTACACCATGGATAATCACTTGTTGATTAACTAAGTCAAAGCACAACTCATCGTCAGCCTCTGCCGCTTGCAATGCGTTAGACATCGTTAACCCCTGCTTTAACGCAATACTTAGCCAGCACCGTTGCTGTGCTGGTAATGATTCTAATTGTAACGCTTGCTGGGCAGTTAATTCATTAATTAAACCTTGATGTTTTAAATCGTCAAGCCAACTTGGTTCTGTAATCGCCTTTATTTCTTCAATCGCGGCAGACCTTGTTTCATCATACGCCGCTATGTTGTTGGCATTAATTTTATGCTTTACAAAAAGACTCAACAGATAATCAATTAATACCCCAAGCGCAGTTAATATACTAGCGCAAATGACCACCAGCCAGTAACGAAATTTAATTGAGCTAGCAATGCTTGCATAAAGCCTATGATTACCAAATTGCCAGTTGAGCGTATTACTGCCTAAAAGCTCTATTTTACTGAGGTTTAATTTAGTCACAGTCAATGACTCGACTAAATTTATCGGTAATTGAGATACAAAGGTAATTTCATTCATGTCTTGTGCTAACGAATGGCTCATTCACAAAAGTTCATGGCTTTCATCAATAGCATTATTGAGTGATGGGTTAACTACCTTAGGGAGTTGATCTGCAAGTGTCATCAATAGTTGCTGTTTCGCACTTTGCCCTGACATGAAAACAAGCCCAACAACAATGACTAAAAATAAGACGAGCATTTTTAAGTAGCTCATCTTAACCCCCCATCTAAACTATAAGGATGCGTAGTATGAACTTTTAAAAGTCTTGTTTGATATTGTTGTAAATAAGATGTCAGCGGCGCAGCTAAATAAGTATATTGATTATTGAGATACCAAGACAATGTCGATGAAACATGTTGTAAGGGCAGCGTTTTTGATATAGGCCAATGCCGAAGCTGCTCATGATGACCTACACTTGGAATTATATCGAGCTTTTCCGCCATGAAATCATTGACCAAACTTTCTCTATTTGGATAAAAAACAAGTTGTGCAATATCAAGGCCGTGACCAAGCTGTTTTAACTCACTCATTGGAGCTAGATAACCAGACTCGCTTCGTTTGTCTTCAAGTAAACCGATTCGTTTATTCTTTAATGAATTTGCTGAAAGTAGCATGTTGTGTTGATGTGAAAACCATGAAATCTGATAACTAGGTAAACTTAATATTGCCGTATAAAAATCATCCCAATTTGGCAGTAACCCGCTTAAGGCATAATCACGATTTAAAATAAGTGCATAATTGTCATTGAGTAATTGTTCTGTATTGAGCATCTCTCTGGGCTGCCAAGATACTGTGACTGTCTCAAAGGGTTGGCCAACTAACAATGAGCCACATAACTTTTCAGCAAACACCTCTACTTGCCAATTAGTGGGCAAATAAATATGAAAGCGCTTTTTACCACTAGGCTGTTTAACATTACAGCGATAAGTGTATTGCTGTTTTAAAGTCAATGGCTCAATTGTCTGATGGGTAAAAAAAGCCATGCAAGACAAAAAAAACGCAATGACAATAAGCAGCTTCAAAATGTAGAAAACAGAATTATGGGGCATTTATTATTTTTAAAGGGGTCTTTTAAATGACTAATTTATAGCATTAATATTACAAAGTTATGAAAAGCGATTTGATTACTTTTTATTATCAAAGAAACATAAATTCACACCTTGCCTGTCCCCTTATTCGGTTAAGTAAATTAATCATAAAGACATCTCTAAAAAACAATAAACCTATGTTTTATATAAACAAAAATTTAAAAGATATCCCTGTATTTTGAATCATTTATTTTTTAACCAAACTGCAATATTTCTATTCCATTCTTTCGGCAACTTTTTAAACAGCAAAAAATAACCCGGAGTATTCAAGTGACACCATTTACTCGAAATCGATTAGCAGCGTGTGTTGTACTTGCCTGTTCATCGTCATATAGCTATGCAGAACAAACAAGCGATTATAACCAAATAGAAGAAGTCGTCGCTGTGGCATCTCACATCAAAGATAGCCAAAAAGCTGCAATCATGGCAAAGCAATCAGCCTCAAATTTTGTTGATATTGTAGCAGCTGATACCATTGGACGTTTTCCTGATCAAAACTTAGCAGATTCATTAGGGCGCGTTCCTGGTCTCGCTATTGAACGGGATCAAGGCCAAGCACGATATATTAACTTCCGCGGTGCACCATTTCGTTACACCACAATTGCTATTGATGGCATAACCATTCCTGGCGCTGAGAATGGCCGTATTCCCCGTTTTGACAGTTTCCCTTCTGTTATTACCAGTCGTTTATCAGCAAATAAAGCGATTATGCCTGATATGCCTGGTGAATCGATTGCTGGTTTTATTAATATCGAAACCTTTAACCCCTTTGATGTCGAAGGTTTCTCACTCGCCACTGATGTAGGTTTAGGTAATCAAGCATTAGGGGATGGTGATATTAGTAAGTTCTCAGTTCGTACTTCATGGTCTAACGAAAATGTAGGCATTAGCTTGTTCGCATCACAAAACAGCCGTGAACAAATCACGGATAACCGCGAGTTCGACTTAGAATACATGGATGGAGAGCTACTTGTTAACGAACTTGATATGCGAAGTTATAAAGTAAAACGTGAAGATGAAGCCTATGGTGGCCGATTAGAATATCGTCCAAGTGATTCAATGAACCGTTTTTTCTTCAGTACTCTTTACAGCAAGTTCCAAGATCACGAAGAGCGCAACCAGTATGTTTTTGACTTTGCAGGCGGTGCAGAAACTTCAGGCAGCAACTTAGTTTCGGGTGAGACAGGTACCGGCCTTGCATTGGTAAGTCGCTCATTAGAGTATGGTTTGTATGAAAACTCGACATGGTCCAATACCCTAGGCGCTGATTTACAGTTAGGTGATTGGTTTTTAGAGGCACGTACAAACTTCACTAAAACAGAAAACGATGTGTTTTTACCCCTGCCATACAGCTTATATGGCGCTGCAACTGTAAGTTATGATGTATCAGATATAAACGACCCACTTGTCACGCTTGCACCAGGCACTTCACTTAATGATATAGACTATGGCTATGAAATGTTGTTGGTTTACGGCAGTTCATTATCGATTGATAGCTTGCAATTTAAACTAGATGCAGAAACTGACTTTGCTTTCGCAGGGCTTAATAACACCTTTAAAATGGGGGTCGGTCATGACCAGCGTGAAGCACAAGGTTATGGCACAAATGGTGGCATGGCATCACTTAATGGCATTAATCCAAGCGACTATGTTACTGATAAAGCGTGGCATACTGATTTCACAAACAGTATTAACGGCACTTACTACAACAATAAACAGCTTCGAGCAGATTTAGAAAGCGCATCAGGTGGGCTTACGGTCACACCTGATAACGCCAGCAAAATAAATATCGATGAAAAAATCACCACAGCGTATGCTATGGTTACCAACCAATTCAAATGGGGCTCAGTGGTCAGTGGTGTGCGTATTGAAAGTACAGACTACACGAGCAGTGGACCAGAGGGTGAACATTCAGATACCTTTACAGAAGTATTGCCGAGCGTGAATTTAAACGTTGACTTACATGATGACGTTAAATTCAGAGCTGCACTTTCAACGGGTATGAGCCGCCCTACTTACAATGAATGGCGTGCATCAGCGTCGATTGATACCACAGAGCAAACCATATCGGGTGGCAACCCATTCTTAGACGCTGAGTCTTCATATGGCGCTCATATATCATTAGAGTGGTATGCAGGCGATGCAAGTCTTGTTGCAGTGGGTGCTTTTCACCGACACATTGATGATGTGATTTATGCGGATACTACCTATATAGATGCAGGTAACTACATCAGTGAGTTTGCCGGTGAACAATGGAAATACACTGGTTTTGTAAATGGTGACGAAGGTCATTTTCAAGGTATCGAGCTTAACTTTATCGGCCAAGCAAGTGACTTTATCTCGCCTAGTTGGGATGGTTTTGGCTTTTCTGCCAATCTAACATTATTAGAGAGTGAATTTACCACGCTTTCAGGTAATAGCTTTAGTTTACCGGGCACATCAGACATGATTTTCAACAGCTCCGTTTACTACGAAAACGACCTATTCTCTGCGCGTTTAAATTATCAGTATCGTGATGACTGGTTATCTACCACAGAAAACGACAGCATGGGTGAATACTGGGCTGCACAAACCCGTTTAGACTTATCACTCAGTTATACATTAGCAGAGCCTGTGCATGACGCAGATGTGAGCTTTTACGCCAACATCAACAACCTTACCGATGAAATTGACGTACGTTACATCGGCACAGAAGCAACCCCTAACCAAATTGAACGCTATGGTCGCCGTTATATGGCGGGTGTACGCATCAACTTCTAACCTACTTTTTAACTTTACAGCTCAGAGTTTAATAGCTCTGAGCTGAGTAATAGCCTAGGAATAACTATGAAAACAGTGTTTAAAAAAATTGCCATTGCTGCTTTAGTATCATCAACGCTTGCTGCGTGTACGACAACTGAGCCCAAAGTCGCTATTGAATCTGCGCAGACTAATTTTAATAATGAGAACTATCAAATTAGTTGGCAGCAAGATATCCCTGCACCTGTTGATGTGCTGGTATCAACGACGCCAGATTTAAGTAAAGCAACAATAATTGCTGATGATATTTCTACCAATGTATTTGATTGGCTACCGAGCGATGAGCATCAGCGTTACTACTTTTTTGTAAAACCAGAAAATGGTGAAGCAATTATGACCACAACTCGACTAATTCCACTTGAAGGCGGCCGTAACTTCCGCGACTTAGGCGGCTATAAAACACAAGATGGTCGCACTGTAAAATGGGGTAAAATTTATCGTTCTGGGGTTTTAGCAGGTCTAACAAACAATGATTATGCGCTTATCAATAGCTTAAATATCGATACTCTAGTTGATTTTCGTGCTAATTCAGAACGTGATTCAGAAGTAACAGTGTGGGCTGCTGATAAAGTAGAAATCATTGACCGTGACTACGAAATGGACTTTGATATGGGGCAAATAGGCAAAGTACTTCGCGACCCTAACTTAAGTCGTGAAAAGCTTGAAAATATCATGGTACAAATGTACCCACGTATTGTTGAAGATCAAAAACAGAACTACACGCAAATGTTCGACCGTTTAGTCAATAAAGACGGTGGTTTATTGTTTCATTGTACTGCAGGAAAAGACCGAACTGGGATCAGTGCAGCACTGATTTTGACCGTGTTAGGAGTCGATCAACAGACAATTATGAACGACTACCTAGCATCAAACGACTATCTCGACTTTGAAAATATGCTTGCAAAAGACACCGGTAAAATGGATCCCAAATATGCAGCAATGATGCAGTTTTTTGCCCGTCTACCAAAAGATGTGGCGATGCCACTTAAAGGAGTAACTCAACCTTTACTTGAGTCTGCAATTCAAAGCATGGAAAAGCAGCATGGTAGCGTACTTAATTATATTAAAACTGAATTAGACGTAAGCGATGAAGATATTCAAATTTTGCGCGCTAAATACTTACTGTAAATAACGTAGTGTTCACTCTAAAGTTACCCTGTGTTTTGAGCGCCGGGTAACTTTATATCATCGTTATAAAACACAACTTGATTCCCCCCCGAATGCTTGGCACGGTACATGGCTTTATCAGCACATTGAATCAAATACTCTGCATCACCATAATATTCAGGAAACATTACGGCCCCCATACTAGGGGAGTAAGCAAGCTCGGCATCGTTAAATTCAAGTGGCTTTACTATCTCTTTCTTTAACGTGTCGACCAACATGAGAATGTCTTGCTTGTTCTTTATACTGTTTAAAATGACAACGAACTCATCACCCCCTAAGCGACCTACACTGTCATTTTTTTTAAGCACATGACGAATTCGCATCGCGATGGTTTTTAATAATTTATCACCTGCTGCATGACCATGAATATCATTAACTTGCTTAAATCCATCTATATCAATAAACAACACCCCAAGCACCGACGAAAGCGTATTAGCGATTGACAGTGATTCTTCAAGTTGGTTTATTAAAAAGCTTCGATTTGGTAAGTCAGTGAGCGGGTCATGCCCTGCTAAATAGATAAGCTTTTGTTCGAGTTTTTTTTGCTCTGTTATGTCAAACGCAATGGCGACTCTTACTTGCTTCTCTTGTGACCAATACACAGACCACAAAACATGCACGATCCGGCCATCTTTTCTTACCCAGCGATTTTCAAACCGTGGGTGCTGATTGTTGTTCATTATTTGGTTAATTGCATGTATGGTTTTTGCTCTGTCTTCGGGGTAAACAAAATCGAGCATTTGTCTATTAATTGCTTCGCCAGGTGAATAACCAAAAATAGTTTCGAAGGCAGGATTTGTAAAAAGTAAGCAACCTTTAACATCTACAACACACACAGCGTCTAGTAAAAGCTCAACAATATCAGGTAAATATTCAGATGTTTTTGTATTCATAAGCGACTTCTAAGCAACCCATATTCTGAGTATAGCCGAAACAAAGCGAGTCACTAAACCACTAAAAATTAATTTTTGATCGGGTATAAGCGCTTAGATAACCAAACAGAAATACCACTAAAAAAAGCAATGCCCATGAAATCAGCGACTAAATCAATAAAATCTAACGTCCGAGTTTCAACAAAGTATTGACTCAACTCCTCTAACACCACGAACGTTGCCACGATTGCTGCGGCATAATAGATAGTATACCCGGCCACAACAAACGTTTTAAATTTAAAGGCAAGATTAATAAACAAAGTAAGTAACCCGAACAGACAAAAATGGCCTACTTTATCACCGTAAGGAATGGCAGCAACGAGATCAAAAAACACCGCTTTTTGACCCGTATTAGCGAGGTAAATTACCCAGCCGATAAAAATAAAAAAAGCAGCAGCTAAAACGACCAGTGCGCGTTGTAACATGTTATTACTCCATATGAGATGTTAAGAATAAAAACTGATAAGGGATCACTCGACGCCAATAATGCCAGTCATGTTTCCCAGCACGCTCAATATAGTCATGGCGGATTCGCATTGTGAGCATAGCGTGGTGTAATGCACGATTCTGTTCAATAAAAAAGTCATCAACCCCTATATCGAGCATAATCGCTAAACTGTCATCGCCTTTTTTCCAAGCCGTATTGCCCCCAGCTATTTTATGAAGGTTGTTTATAATGGCAATATCATCCCAGCGGGCTTTATTTTGTGCATAACTGCCCAGCACATTTGCTAAGTCAAATTCTGCCGAAAACGGCCTTACATCAACCCCAGCTGAGATACCCGATACCGCAGCAAACCGTTCAGGGTTATTAATTGCAATATGTAATGCACCAAAGCCTCCCATCGACAAGCCTGTTATTGCTCTGCCTGATTTACTGGCATTCGTTGCATATGTATTATCAATAAAATTAACGACATCATCTGCAATGTATGTTTCGTATTGAGATGCGTTATCAACTTCAGAATCAACATACCACGAACCATAGTTACCATCCGGATTGACGATAATGACGTTATAGTGATCTGCTAATCTTTCTATCTCTGTCAGGTTTGACCAATCGGTATGGTTTCCGCTAAAGCCGTGCAATACGTACACCACGTTATAACGTACAGACGAATTGTAACCCTGCGGTAGAATGACAGTCAGCGGCTTTTCAATCGCTGTTTTTTGACCTTTAAACGTAACGGTTTCGAGCTGATACGCACTGACAGGCAAACACACTAATAGCGACAATGCACAGAGTAATTTTTTCATGATGGCGTCCTTTTTCCTGCTATGTTTTCATTAATTTAAATACATGTAAATACATGAATAAATGTTGTATTTTAAACGTTATTTTTATCGTAAATGCTCTGCTAAAAAGCCAGCTCAATGATATAGTACCACTACTTAATTTTATAAAAGCGTCGCTTATGTATCGTATATTTGAACGGATGACCAATCCATTTCCTAAAGAAAAGCCTTCTCAGCCGCCCAATAGTTTGTTTGCTTTTTGCCGCCATTATACGCGAGGCATGGAGCTGTCATTATTCTTTATGTCATTAAGTGCAGCTGCATTAGCTATTTTAGAGGTTTCTCTTTTTAGTTACATGGGTCAGTTAGTTGACTGGCTAGGCCAATACACACCAGAGACTTTATTTGTTGAGCAAAAATCTGAGTTGATCAGAATGGCTGTGATACTGCTTGTTGTGTTGCCTATTGTGGTGTTTTTTCACTCTGCGGTTTTACACCAAGCACTCCTAGGTAACTACCCAATGTCTATACGTTGGTTAGCTCACCGCTACTTACTTCGGCAAAGTATCAGTTTTTATCAAAATGAGTTTGCGGGCCGCATTGCGACTAAAGTAATGCAAACCTCTCTTGCAGTTCGCGAGGCCGTGATGAAGCTGCTCGATGTTTTGATGTACATTGTGGTGTATTTTGGCGCGATGGTATTTTTAGTCGCAGAATCTGACTGGCGTTTAATGATCCCACTATTAGTTTGGTTACTATTATATGCCGCCATTCAACTGTACTTTGTTCCTAAGCTAAAGCGTGTTGCCAGCTCTCAAGCTGATGCACGCTCAGAAATGACAGGCCGTGTAGTCGATAGTTACACCAACATTTCAACAATCAAATTGTTCTCTTATACTCAGCGAGAAGAGCAATACGCCAAAGACAGCATGGATGTGTTTTTACAACCTGTTTATAAGCAAATGCGTTTAGTGACGAGCCTTAACTTTTCGATCAATACCTTAAATTATTTACTGGTCTTTAGTATTGCTGCCTTATCTTTATACCTGTGGTCGATTAGCGCTATTTCTGTTGGTGCAATCGCTATTGCTGTCAGTCTTTCATTGCGATTAAACGGGATGGCACAGTGGATCATGTGGGAAATTAGCAGCCTATTTGAAAACATTGGCACGGTTGCCGATGGTATGAAGACTTTATCGGCGCCTATCGAGGTTGACGATCAACCCAACGCGTCAACGCTTGCAGTATCGAAAGGTGCAATCAGCTTTGAAAACGTGCAGTTTAATTATGGTAAAGCAGCAAATGAAACGCACCGTGGCCCCGTTATTAATGGTTTAAATTTAAACATTAAAGCAGGTGAGAAAATTGGCCTAGTTGGCCGCTCAGGTGCCGGTAAATCAACGTTGGTTAATTTGCTTCTTCGCTTTTACGATGTTGATTCCGGAAATATCACCATTGATAACCAAAATATTGCTACGGTAAGCCAAGAGAGCTTACGTAA
This sequence comes from Pseudoalteromonas sp. PAB 2.2, assembly GCF_001938575.1. Taxonomy (NCBI): domain Bacteria; kingdom Pseudomonadati; phylum Pseudomonadota; class Gammaproteobacteria; order Alteromonadales; family Pseudoalteromonadaceae; genus Pseudoalteromonas; species Pseudoalteromonas sp. PAB 2.2. Next base: position 161,819 of record NZ_LYPI01000008.1, on the reverse strand, counting down.
ACACATCGCAATGGTGACGCAAGACACATCACTACTGCATCGCTCTGTAAAAGATAACATCTTATATGGTAGACCTGATGCAACAGAAGATGAAATGTTAGCCGCAGCAAAACAAGCAAAAGCGCTTGAGTTTATCGAAGATTTAGAAGACAGCAAAGGCAATAAAGGGTTTGCTGCTCAAGTGGGTGAACGAGGTGTCAAACTATCTGGGGGACAGCGCCAGCGAATCGCCATTGCACGCGTACTACTCAAAGATGCACCTATTCTCATTTTAGACGAAGCAACCAGTGCGCTTGACTCCGAGGTCGAAGCCGCTATACAGACCAGCCTTGATGATTTAATGACGGGTAAAACGGTCATCGCAATTGCCCATCGCTTATCAACCATTGCGCAAATGGACAGACTCATCGTGCTGGATGAAGGCGGTGTTGTTGAACAAGGCAGCCATGAACAATTAATAGCGCAAGGCGGTATTTATGCTGCCTTATGGTCTCATCAAACCGGTGGTTTTATAGGTGTTGAGTAGTAAATCGCGTATTTAAACGCTTAATCGCAGAGGCATTGATAATTCATTCAATGCCTCTTTTTTTTCGCTAATGTGGTTTAAAAACAAAGCACATTAGGCTTAAAAAATGATGACCACTACACTAAACGTAACCCTATTAATACCACGAGGGCTATATTGGCAATCGCTGCAATCAAAAAGAAATAGCTGCGCGGGCTTGGGTTCTTTTCTGTTGCAATAGCGTAATACAGCAGCATGTGAATAATCCTTGCTATCACATACACCCAGATACACAGAGCGAATACATTACTATTCACATTTAGAAAAAAACCTAAAAATACCGCACCTAAAAACAACGGGCTATTTTCTAAACTATTCATAAACGTGCGATGCGCACGAAATACAAAGCTTTCATGACCCAAAGATGCGTTAAACTTACCAGGTACGGCACCGGGTTGTTTTGCCTTAACAACCGCAGCCACACCCCATTGAACAATAAGCATGATTAAGTAAACATAGACAGCAAAATAAGCAGACAAGGTTAATTCAGGCATTGTTAATTCCTTTTGTTAAAATAAGACGAATTCTTTTAACCTTGCAAAAAGCCAACCAATTTAACCCACTGATTTTTAATGAGATTAATTTTTTAAATCTTAAAGCTGCATAATTAGTACGGACTGTGTATAAATTTTACAATGTGTGTGCCACATGCAATATACGCTTATTTCCCGCGACCACTTCATTAAGTGCCCTACCTTATTAAGTGGCCTAAAACATAAAGTGCCCTAGCATTGCCATAAAAACACTGATAACCCGCTGTTTCATTTATTCAAGGCGCGAACATTTCTTATCAAGACTGTTTAAAGAGTATTTTGCTTTCTCGAAGAGCTAAATAAAGTAAAATCAGACATATCATTTGTTGTCGATAAAATGCCCCAGCTCCTGCGATGTACCACCGCGGGCCGAGCGCGCTTTGCTGCTGTTATGAATGACCAACAGGCTGGCTACTTGCTGCCTATGTCACCAAGCGGATGCGCTGTATACTATTATACGCTTGTCAGCGGTCACTGAATTGAAAAGTCCGATATTAGTAGTGCACCGTAAGCTTTGCTTGTGCTGCAACTCGGGCAATCACTGTTGCTTTGCCGTCTTTAGAGATTGAACCCAGTTTACAATGTGTTGTTGGTGACATTAAAGTTCTGTTCTTTAGTTGCAAAACCAAATGACTGTGCGTAATTAACATGACCAGGGAATGCGCTGAACACGCTTTGATAAAGTTAACTCACTCAACGTTCACTGCCATTTATCTCACTGCGCTAAATAAATGTGTATGACGTAATACCGCAAACAGCGTCGCAAAATAAACAAGAATATTTTTTATTGTGCTCATTTTTACTATATTGATTTAAGAACGTTAAAACACTATAAAAGAGTAAATAAATTCATTCAAATAATCATAATTAAGTATGCTAACTATCAATTTACTTGCACTTTTGAAGTAGTTTTCGTTTTGCCCCCTCAAATCTCACCGTTTTTACTTTACCCTCAGAACCACACATTATATCGTGAGCATTTACAGACAGCACTTCTCACACGGTGGCTTTGCTGCCTAGCGATGAGTTGATTAGCTAAAATTCACTATTCTAATAATAAAAAGGTTTTACATGCGTTTAGGACCCGGACTTCTTGTCACTGCTGCCTTTATAGGCCCAGGCACCATTACCACCGCAAGCGTTGCAGGGGCAAACTTTGGTTTTGCTTTAATTTGGACACTCTTATTTTCGGTTATTGCCACTATTTTGCTGCAATCTATGGCTGCTAGACTCGGTGTTACAACGGGACAAGACTTAGCAACTGCACTGAGAACAACCATCAAAACGCCTGTGTTTAAGTTATTAGCCGCGTTTTTGGTGATCAGCGCAATAGGGATTGGCAGTGCAGCCTATGAAGCAGGCAACCTCTCTGGAGCAAGCCTGGGTTTACAAGAAATATTGCCCTCGTTTAACCCTTTGATTTGGACACCTTTGATTGCAATTTTAAGTGCCGTGCTGTTGTATACCGCAAAGCATAAAGTAATTGAAGGTGCATTGATCGTTTTAGTTGTGCTGATGAGCTTGGTCTTTATTTCGACATTAATAATGGCTGCGCCGCCCTTAACTCTCGTTTTAAAGGGCTTTATACCAAGTTTACCTGATAACTCCATTACCACGGTATTAGCCTTAATCGGCACCACCATTGTTCCTTATAATCTGTTTTTACATTCAGGCGTTCTTGCCCAAAAACATGACAAAAATAAAGATATTGAAAAGGTAATTAAAGAAACGAATGTAGATACCAGTATATCAATAACCCTAGGCGGTATTATTACCTTAGCAATTTTATCAACAGCTTCCGTGGCGTTTTATGGCACCGACGCGGGTAAAATTTCTGCAGCCAATATGGCCGTACAATTAGAGCCTTTGTTGGGTGGAATGGCCCACTACTTTTTTGCTATTGGCTTATGTGCTGCGGGCCTCACCAGTGCAATAACGGCTCCTCTAGCGGGTGCATATGCCGTGTGTGGTATGTTGGGTTGGTCAACAAAAATGAGTCATACACGCTTTAAAGGTGTGGCAATTATTATCCTAGCGTTTGGTGCGGTTGTGGCGTCTCTCGGACTTGACCCTGTTGCTGTGATCATCTTTGCGCAAGCAGCCAATGGCTTACTCCTGCCGATTGTGACTTGCTACCTTGTTTGGTTGGTGAATCAAAAATCAATTATGGGAGAATACACTAACTCTGTTTTTGTTAATGTTGTTGTTTTCCCTGTCTTGTTACTCATTTTTAGTTTAAGTATTTATAAATTATTCAGTTTGATTTTCTAAAGTGATTGTGCGAAATGGTAAAATCAAAGCCATTTATACAGATTAGTCGTCTATACCAGCGCAATATTACTTAATCAAAAGCCGCATGGTTTCCCTATGCGGCATTTTTAACTTATTAGGCTAATAAAACTTATTTAATAACCTCTAAGCCTCCCATGTATGGGCGCAATACCTCTGGCACAACAATTGAGCCGTCAGCTTGTTGATAGTTTTCTAAAATGGCAACCAATGTACGACCTACAGCCAAACCTGAACCATTAAGTGTATGCAGTAGTTCTGGTTTTTTCTCACCTTGACGACGGAAACGCGCTTGCATGCGACGTGCTTGGAAATCAACCATGTTTGAACACGATGAAATTTCACGATAGGTATTTTGTGCAGGTAACCATACTTCTAAATCGTAAGTTTTCGCGGCACCAAAGCCCATATCGCCGGTACAAAGAATCACTTTACGGTAAGGAAGCTCTAATGCTTGTAAGATTTGCTCTGCGTGACCTGTTAGCTCTTCTAGCGCTTGCATTGAGTCTTCTGGTTTTACTAGCTGTACTAATTCAACTTTGTCGAATTGGTGCTGACGGATAAGACCACGTGTATCACGACCATAGCTGCCGGCCTCACTGCGGAAACATGGCGTATGCGCGGTTAAACGAATTGGCAAGTCACTTTCGTCATAAATTTCATCGCGGGCACAGTTCGTAAGGGGTACTTCAGCTGTTGGAATTAAGCTAAAACCAGGTTGTTGTTGACCTTCGTCATCCACTAAACCTAACGTGTGGAATAAATCACCGGCGAACTTAGGCAGTTGGCTTGTACCGTACAAACTTGCGCTATTAACAAGGTAAGGTACGTACATTTCTGTGTAACCGTTTTTATCGGTGTGCGTATCAAGCATGAATTGAGTTAATGCACGGTGCATACGCGCAACTTGGCCACGCATCACAGTAAAACGTGCACCACTGATCTTCACGCCCATTTCAAAATCAAGACCCTTTACGTCTTGACCCACATCAACGTGATCTTTTACTTCAAAGTCAAATGATTTTGGTGTACCCCACGTTGATATTTCAACGTTTTGCTCTTCATCTTCACCAACAGGAACTGACTCATCTGGTAAGTTTGGAATGGCAAGGGCAATTTGCTTAAGCTCTTCAAGCACTGCGTCTTGTTCTGCTTTTACGCTGTCTAGTTCATCCCCAAGGGTACTGACCGAATCAAGCAAAGCTTGTGCTTTATCGTGCTCGCCTTTGGCTTTAGCTTGGCCGATAGCTTTGGAACTTGCGTTACGTTCGCTTTGAAGTTCTTGCGTTTTTACTTGTAATGTTTTGCGTTTTTCTTCAAGTGCAGTCACTGCATCGATATCAAGTTCAAAGCCGCGTGTTGCTAAACGCGCAGCCGCTTGTTCAATATCTTGACGTAAATATTTAGAATCTAACATGTTAGTTTTTAACCTTTTTGCATTACCAGCTGAAGGCCCAGCCAAGCCATAAATATACACACCACCACGTTTAAGGTGATATTGAGGGCCATTTTAAAAAAGTGACCTTGTTGCAACAGCAACAACGAATCCATTGAGAATGTTGAAAAGGTGGTCAATGCACCTAAAAAGCCAATACCAATTAAGGTCTTAGCAGGGCTAACAGCGATTATTTCTTTTTCAATCAAGCCGTATAAAATGCCCATTAACAATGAACCAAGAATATTAACTGTCAACGTGCCAAAAGGGAATCCCCTACCCAGCAGTTTTAGCATTGTTTCGCTAAGAAAATAGCGTAAGCAAGCGCCTGATGCGCCACCCAATGCAATCATCATGTAAAGTTTTAAACTATTCATAACGTTTAATATCACTTTGCTCATTTCGCTGCGTTAAATAATCCAGCTTTTGTTTTATTTTTTGCTCAAGCCCGCGATCCGTAGGAAAGTAATACTGCCTATCGCTAATAGCTTCAGGAAAATATTTTTCGCCTGCGGCAAATGCGCCTTCTTCGTTATGCGCATAACGATACTCAGCACCATAGCCCAAATCTTTCATTAGGCTGGTAGGTGCATTACGCAGGTGCTCTGGTACAGGGTAACTAGGTTCATTTTGCGCATCGTGCTTGGCCTGATTAAAAGCCATATACACAGCATTGCTCTTAGGCGCACTGGCTAAATAGAGCGTGGCTTGCGCTATGGCACGTTCACCTTCACTTGGCCCCACTCGCTGATAAATATCCCATGCATTGAGTGCAACTTCCATAGCGCGAGGGTCTGCATTGCCGATATCTTCTGTCGCGATGGCTAATAAACGTCTTGCAACATATAACGGGTCGCCACCCCCCGCTAAAATACGGCAATACCAATATAAAGCACCATCGGGTGAGCTGCCTCGTACAGACTTATGAAACGCAGAGATTAGATCGTAAAACTCATCGCCCCCTTTGTCATATTTCGCTAAATGCGTTGGCAGCACTTGACTTAAAACATGCTGATCAATTAGGTAATTACCTTGTTTTTCAGTGGTTAAATCAACGGCTTGTTCAAGTAAATTGAGTACTTTACGGGCATCACCGTCGCTGGCTTGGCAAAGTGCCTGCTTCGCGTTATCAGCAATGACGATGTTTTTTTCACTTAGCTCTACATCATCACGTAATGCGCGCTCAATCACATTGTGTAAATCGGTTTGCTCTAACGCTTTAAGTACATAAACACGTGCCCGTGAAAGTATGGCGTTATTGAGTGCAAACGAAGGATTCTCTGTGGTGGCGCCAACAAAAATAAACGTGCCGTCTTCTATGTGAGGCAAGAAGGCATCTTGTTGTGATTTATTAAAACGGTGTACTTCGTCGACAAATAATAACGTACGCTGACCTCGCCCAGCAAGGTTAGCTTTGGCTTCATTGACTGCTTCACGGATGTCTTTTACGCCAGCAGTGACAGCAGACATTTGAATAAGACTTGCATCTGCATGATTAGCAATAATTTGCGCAAGAGTGGTTTTGCCAACCCCCGGCGGGCCCCACAAAATCAGGCTGTGGCAGCGCCCAGCTAAAATTGCTTGGTATAGCGGTTTATCAGGGCTTAAAAGATGTTGCTGACCAATGTAGTCATTCAATGTTTCAGGTCGCATGCGCGCCGCAAGTGGGCGCACATCAGGACCAAAATTAAATCCTAGATTACTCAAGCCCTATTCACCTTGGCTTTGATCATCAACTTCAACACCTTCAGGAATGATAAATTCAAAGGTCGTCGTAGCCAATGGTTGATTAACCTGAGCATCTTTAAAGGTAAATAACGATTGCTGACCAGAGGTATCCATCACGGTCAATGAAGATAAAGCCTGTTTATCATCACTGAATGCAATATCAAGTTGCTCAACTTGGCTTTCTATGCCTTTATTTGGTGTAACACTAAAGCCTGTATCGGTGGCCAATACTTGGTATTTAGCCCACTGCTCAGGGTCTTTTGATGTAAGTAGCACAAACGGGGTTGAATCTATCAGACTATGGGTATTCATAATGGTAACTTGCTCAGCGAAGCTATCAAAATAATAGGTTTTTTCACCGTTAGAAACAAATAACGTTTCATCTGGGCTTTGCTGTTGCCAGCGAATCATCATAGGTTGCTGAAGCGCAATATTGCCCTCACCTTGCATAATGGCTTCGCCCTGTGCATCGGTTACTTTTTGTATAAATTGCGCTTTAAAACTGTTAATTGCGTCAAGTTTCTGTTGCAATGCTTGGCTGTCGTCAGCACGACTCTGACCGCTTAATAAACACCCTACTATTAGGGTTAACACTGTAATTTTTTTCATTAATTTGCTCCACCATTGGGCACTAATACTTCTCGGGCACCATTATGACCTGGCGCACTGACAATGCCTGACGTTTCCATTTGTTCCACTAAACGTGCTGCGCGGTTATAACCAACGCGAAGCTTACGTTGTACACTCGATACCGACACTTTGCCGGTTTCTATCACAAATGATACTGCTTCATCGTAAAGCGGATCTGACTCTTCATCACCGTCTTCACTGGTTTCTCCTGGTAGTAAAATTTCTTCTGTGGCATCACCATTTAAAATTTCATCAATGTAATTTGGTTTGCCCCGTTTCTTCCAATCGTCGACCACGGCATGAACTTCATGATCATCAACAAATGCACCGTGAACACGCACAGGCACGCTGGTGCCAGGCGGTAAGTAAAGCATATCACCCATACCCAGTAAGTTTTCAGCACCTTGTTGGTCTAAAATGGTGCGCGAGTCAATCTTACTTGATACTTGGAACGCCATACGCGTTGGAATATTCGCTTTAATTAAACCCGTTATAACATCAACCGACGGGCGCTGTGTTGCAAGCACTAAGTGAATACCTGCTGCACGGGCTTTTTGTGCAATACGTGCAATTAGCTCTTCTACTTTTTTACCGACAATCATCATCATGTCAGCAAATTCATCAATCACCACGACAATACTAGGCAGTTTACCCAGCTCTTCAGGGCCATCAGCCATGCCGTCAGTGTCTTTAAAAAGTGGATCAAGGATCGGTTGACCGGCCTCTTTCGCATCCAATACTTTTTGGTTGTAACCTTTTAAGTTACGCACACCCAGTGCCGACATAAGCTTATAACGACGCTCCATTTCCCCCACACACCAACGCAGTGCATTAGCCGCTTCTTTCATGTCTGTGACCACTTCACACAATAAATGCGGAATACCTTCGTACACAGAAAGTTCAAGCATTTTAGGGTCTATCATAATCATACGTACGTCATCAGGCCCTGATTTGTACAGTAAGCTTAATATCATTACATTAACGCCCACTGACTTACCTGAACCAGTGGTACCAGCGACAAGTAAATGAGGCATTTTACCCAAGTCAGCACACACAGGCTCACCGGCAATATCTTTTCCTAATACCATGGTTAATGGTGATGGGTTTGACTCAAACTTAGGGGCATTGATTACTTCGCTTAAACGCACGATTTCGCGGTGTTTATTCGGCAACTCAATACCTACATAGGTTTTACCCGGAATAACCTCAACAACACGCACACTGACAGCAGACAGCGAGCGCGCTAAATCTTTTGCAAGACCGGTGATTTTCGCCACTTTAATACCCGGTGCTAAATCGAGTTCAAAACGCGTAACAACAGGGCCTGGGTATACGCCGACAACCGTGGCTTGAATATTAAAATCAAGCAATTTAGTTTCAACTAAACGTGAAATGCCATCAAGCTCTTCTTGCGATAATGGGTTCTTCGCTTTATCTGGGCGGTCTAACAGCTCAAGCGACGGTAACGGGGTTGCTGGCGGTTGCTCTTCTAATAAGGCCTCAAATTTTTCTTTTGCAGTAGGAGGTGGCTGATACGCAGGCTTTGCCTTTGGCATTGGGCGTGCAGGAGAGACAACCGTTGTCGTTGGCTTTTCAGGTTCAACAACGGGGCTTTGATCAAGCGCATTGAGAGCTGATACAGTGTCAAACGATTCATCATCAAGCGCACTAAAACCGATTTCTTGATCTAAAATATCGTCAAGTTCATCAAAACCATTAAATTCAGACTCTGTTTTTTTAGCTGGTTTTGCAGCCGCTTTTTCTTGAGCAGGTTGGTTTACATCGGGTTCGGTAAAACCAATTGAAGGCTCACTATCAGGCTCGACAAAATTCGCATCGGGTTCTGATGAAAGAACAGCTTTATTTGCGTCTTTTTCGCGTTGAAGCCAGGCCGACAAGTGCTTGCGTGTAAAATAAAAGGCACGCATTACCCAATCACCTAAGAAGTCAACAAATTGCACCCATGACACACCCGTTAAAAGCGTTAAGCCTGCGAAAAAGAAACACAGTAATAAAATAGATGTGCCAGTAAAATTAAAGGTCGGCATCATCGCCGAGGCAATAACGTCCCCTACTACCCCGCCCGATGAAAAATTATAAATATCGTCAAAATTGATGCTGCTAATCGCGGTTGCAGAGGTAATAAATAAAGCAAAACCAATGATTCTTAAAGCCAGCGTGGTGTAATCAAGTTGGAATATGCGATGGGGCTGCTTAAATAATAAGTAACCAAATAACTGAATAGCCGCTGGCACCAAATAGGCAAGCCAGCCAAATGTAAGCAATAAGATATCTGCTATCCACGCACCTGCTGTGCCGGTAATATTCTTTACATTAACAAATTCACCGGTTTGCGACCATGATGGGTCGGCAGGATCAAAACTGATTAATGCACATAAAATAAATACTGCAGCAAAGGTGCTGATAATTAGCCCAGTCTCTAACAGTCTTTGAACACCATTTAGGCGCATAGCTCCCTATTCCTTATTATTCTTTACTCATCGATTAGCAGTGAAATACCTTAGCAGGAAATGCCGTTTGTTGCACTTTATCTTAACCATGATGGACTGATAATGAACAAGTTTTTGTTACTCTTTGTTTATTTTAACAGTTTATGCAATATAAGGACGAATAATCACCCCTTGCTCACCTTTTACTTCTTCCATCACGACGTAGGTACGGCTCTCACTTACATTAGGTAACTTAAGTAAGATATCACCCAGTACGTTACGGTATTCTGACATGTCATTAACGCGGGTCTTCAATAAAAAGTCGAAATTACCCGAAACAAGGTGACACTCAATTATTTCATCGTGCTTTTTTACCGCCGCATTAAATTCTTCAAATACATCAGGTGAGGTTTTCGTAATCGTGACCTCAACGTACACCGACAACCCCTGACCCAATTTTGCAGGATCAACAACTGCTTTGTACCCGAGTATGTAGCCTTCTCTTTCAAGCTTCTTTACACGCTCTAAACACGGGGTCGCACTTAAGCCTACACGCCTTGCTAACTCTACGTTAGAGAGCCTTCCATCAAGCTGTAATTCCATTAAAATTTTTCGGTCTATTCTGTCAAGTAATTGATGCATACGCCAAACCAGAGCTTTACACTGTTAAAATATATTTTTTAGATTATATCACTACAAATGAACTTAAAAAAGGTGAGACACACTGCCATGTCATGAATATAATAGTCGAAAATTTTATCCCGTTCTATTAAGGCGAAAAACTATGATTATTGGTGTACCAAAAGAAATTAAAAACCATGAATACCGTGTAGGTATGGTTCCTGCGAGTGTTCGTGAACTAGTAAACCATGGCCACCAAGTGTTCGTTGAAACTGATGCAGGTATGGGCATTGGCTTCACTAACGAAGATTATATTGCAGCAGGCGCTGAAATTTTACCTACCCCAGCTGACGTTTTTGCTAAAGCTGAAATGATCGTAAAAGTAAAAGAGCCACAAGCGGTTGAGCGTGCAATGTTACGCGAAGACCAAATTCTATTTACTTACCTTCACCTAGCACCCGATCTTCCACAAACTGAAGACCTTGTTAAAAGTGGCGCAATCTGTATCGCTTACGAAACAGTAACAGACGCTCGTGGCGGTTTACCACTTCTAGCACCGATGAGTGAAGTTGCTGGTCGTATGTCAATCCAAGCTGGTGCACAAGCGCTAGAAAAGTCGAACCACGGCCGTGGTATGTTACTTGGTGGTGTACCAGGTGTTGAGCCAGCTAAAGTTGTTGTTATCGGCGGCGGCATGGTTGGTCGTAGTGCAGCACAAATGGCAGTTGGCCTAGGTGCAGATGTGGTTGTTTTAGACCGTAACATCGATGTATTACGTGCACTAGACGCTCAGTTTGGTAACAAAGTGAAAGCGATTTACTCAACCGCTGATGCGCTAGAGAAACACGTACTAGAAGCTGACCTTGTGATCGGTGGCGTACTAATCCCAGGTGCTGCAGCGCCTAAATTAGTGACAGCTGAACACATTAAAGCAATGAAGCCTGGTTCTGCAATCGTTGACGTTGCAATCGACCAAGGTGGTTGTATCGCGACTTCAAAAGCGACGACACACGCTGATCCTACTTACATTGTTGATGACGTTGTTCACTACTGTGTTGCAAACATGCCAGGTGCTGTTCCACGTACTTCTACGTTCGCACTTAATAACGCAACATTACCGTTTATCATCAACCTTGCTAACAAAGGCTATAAGAAAGCGCTTCTTGACGATGCACACTTCTTAAAAGGCTTAAACGTGATTAAAGGCCAAGTTACTTACAAAGAAGTAGCTGAAGCATTCAACATGGAATATGTTGACCCACGTACAGCAGTTGAAAATGCTTAATTAGCATTGTGAAACAAAAAAGCAGCGATATCGCTGCTTTTTTTTCGTCTCAAAAACACAAGACTCTGTTTATCTGGTTGATAGTTAGATAAATCGTTTGATTATAAAATCAACTTTCACACGTTTGGCCTGACCCAGTAATTTTTTTACAGGCGCTGGGTAGTCATCCATCGTTTCTAAATCTTGCGGGCCTGATAAGCGTCGGCAATGAGTTAATATCGCCTGCTTTTCTTGCTCTATTTGCTTTAGTATATGCTGCTGCGGATCGTCAATTAAAATACCATTTTCAATATCAAGCCCCCATGCACGCGGATTTAAATTATGCCCGCTTAACAGATGCAAACGCTTGTCAGAGCAAATTCCTTTTAAATGGAATGAGTTGCTCTCGTGTTTCCACAGATAAACGTTAAGGTTACCATTGGCGATATGACGCTTTTGCGATTTTAAAAATTTATACAAAATGGTTTCGTATAAATATGGCAGCGCACCAATTTTACTAAACGGCTCAGATGGCGGTAAGTAAAAGTCGTTTGCTGTTTTATCTCCCACCACAATGGTCACGTTTTTACCTTGTTTTAAAAGGCGACGTAACGAGCGCATCAACGGTGCAGGGAAATTAAAATACGGCGTGTAAAGAATGAGTTCGTGCTCTGTTGTATCAAATAATGATTTGATTAAGCGGTTTAGCTTATTGCTACGCCGACCTAAACCCAAAAACAAACGCACCCCTAACTCACCTGCACTTGCCTCAGCCGCACTGTCATAACTTGCTGATTTTAGATCTCTCATTAATTGCTTTTGAGCAACTTTGATATCATTGAATTGAGTTAACGGACGCGTATCAATGCGTGGAACAGCTGCAGAGCTCAATAAATGTGTGTTAATAAATTCGATGACCGAATTACACAAGCCTGCTTGGTGAACTAAAAAATAACGGTCAAGACGATAACGATCATCCTGTTGTAAATAAACATTATTTAAGCTCGCACCGCTGTAAAGTAAGGTGTCGTCAATTACGAAGCCTTTTAAATGTAATACCCCAAAAAGCTCTTTCGCTTTTACAGGTACACCATACACTTTAACGTTTGACTGATATTTTTCTTGAAAATCACAATACATGCTGGCATTGCCATCAGACTTGGCAGCACCAATTAAGCCCCGTTGAGCACGATGAAAGTCTACTAACACGTTTACTTCCAACTCAGGATTCGCTAAAGACGCCTCATGTAAGGCTGTTAAAACCTCTTGACCTGCTTCATCGTCTTGCAAATATAAAGCAGTAATATAAATTCTTTTCGTCGCCGAACGAATTAGACGCAATAGTTCAGTGCGATACTCTCTCGCATTGGTTAAGACTTGGACGTCTTCTGTAGTCAGCCCAAATGCGGGCTTTTCCTGCCAAAATACCATAATTGCCTGTTCGTTTATCTAGCCTAAAGTCTAAGCTAATATCAAAATTAGCTAAAACATACCAAAAAAATATTGCTTGGTCATGAATTAACGCACTTTGCTACGCTAATACTTCACTATAAGCTCGTTTTATAAGCAAAAAGAGGCATTTAAATTTTATTAAGTAAGGATTATTTGACAGCTTCGCGATTTACTTAAAAAAATAATCCGCCCTTTTGTTTACTTCCGCCTTGTTTTTCTTAGAATCGGGCGCATAGACATCGTATCAAAACGTTTTTAGGAAAAACCATGAGTGACGCAAAACACTGTAAATTACTAATTTTAGGTTCTGGCCCTGCTGGCTACACTGCTGCTGTATATGCTGCACGTGCAAACCTTAACCCTGTTCTTATTACGGGTATTCAACAAGGTGGTCAATTAACAACGACAACTGAAGTTGAAAACTGGCCGGGTGATGCTCACGGCCTAACAGGCCCAGCATTAATGGAACGTATGAAAGAACACGCTGAACGTTTTGAAACTGAAATTGTGTTCGACCACATTAACAAAGTAGATGTATCTAAGCGTCCTTTCACTCTAACAGGTGATTCTGGTACGTATACGTGTGATGCACTTATTATTGCAACAGGCGCATCAGCTAAATACTTAGGCTTAGAGTCTGAAACAAACTTCCAAGGTCGAGGTGTTTCAGCCTGTGCAACGTGCGATGGTTTCTTTTATCGTGGCCAAAAGGTTGCTGTTGTAGGCGGTGGTAATACGGCTGTTGAAGAAGCGTTATATTTATCAAATATTGCAGCAGAAGTTCACGTGGTTCATCGCCGTGATAGCTTCCGCAGTGAAAAAATCTTAGCAGACCGCCTTAAAGAAAAAGCTGAAAATGGTAATGTTGTTTTACACTATAACCGTACCCTAGACGAAGTATTAGGTGATGAAATGGGTGTAACCGGTATTCGCATTAAAGCCACGGATTCTGATGAGACTGAGAATTTAGATCTTGCCGGTGTATTCATTGCGATTGGTCATAAGCCAAACACGGATATGTTTGCAGGTCAGCTTGAAATGAAAGATGGCTACTTAGTGGTTGAATCTGGCTTAAACGGTAACGCAACACAAACAAGCGTACCGGGTGTTTTTGCTGCGGGTGATGTATGTGACCATATTTATCGCCAAGCCATCACATCAGCCGGTACAGGCTGTATGGCAGCACTTGATGCAGAGCGCTTCCTAGACAATCTGTAACCAGCGATTTAAAACACCTTTTTAAAATACCAAGGGGCTATACAGCCCCTTTTTTTAGGCAAAAATTTTGCTAAAATTATCAAAAATAATAATGAATCCGCTGCAATGACAAAGCAAATTTATCAACTCCCTGAATCAGGTGTTGATTTCCCCAACCCTGAGCATGCCCTTGACGAGCCTGATGGCCTTTTAGCAATTGGCGGTGGGTTATCTGTTGCGCGCTTAAAGAACGCCTATCAATCCGGTATATTCCCTTGGTTTAGTGATTATGAGCCGATTATGTGGTGGTCACCTAGCCTGCGAGGCATCATTGAACTTGACGAGTTTCATGTTAGTCGTAGCTTAAAAAAATATTTAAAGCGCTCTGCGTTTCGCGTCACGATTAATCATGCTTTTTCTCACGTGATTTCAGCTTGCCGTGAACAACGCTTAGACGCAGAAGGTACGTGGATCACTGAGCAAATGATGGATGCTTACATTCAAGCCCATCAACAAGGTCTTGCACACAGTGTCGAGATTTGGCATGACAATGAGTTAGTCGCCGGTCTCTATGGCATTATGCAACATGGCGTATTTTGTGGAGAGTCGATGTTTCACCAAGTATCAAACGGCTCAAAACTAGCGATGTGGGCACTCGTTAACTGGCTAAAGAAACACAATGCTCATTTTATTGATTGTCAGTTAGAGAACCCTTATTTGCTAACTTTAGGTGCAAAAGTTATCCCACGTAGTGAATTTTTAACTAGACTTAAGTTAGCAAAAAACTATGTTCCCACAGCAGACATGTGGCAACCACAAGAGTTGATAAATATTTATGACTGAGCATTTACCCGCTAGGCTTGGTTTGAGCCAGCAATTTGATTGCAGTTATTTACCGGATCGCCAAGAGCAGCTCCTCGTTATATTGGACCCAAGTTGCTATTGCCCTGATAAATTTGAACAATTGTTAGCATTGGGGTTTAGGCGCAGTGGTGACCAAATATATCGTCCTCACTGCCCTGTTTGTAACGCCTGTAATTCAGTGCGTGTCTTAGCGCAACAATTTACGCCTTCTAAATCACAAAAACGTAAACTAAACAAAGCAGACAAACTTTTTACGGTTAGTTACAGTGAATATGAACGCGCAGAATATTACCCTCTTTATTGCAAGTACATTACGCAACGACATCAAGATGGCTCTATGTTTCCGCCTGATCAGAACCAATATGAAAGCTTTTTATTTTGCCAATGGTTGCCTGTGACATTTATTGAACTGCGAGAAGGTGACAAGCTCGTTGCTGTAGCAGTCACCGACTGCATGCACAATGCAGTTTCCGCAATTTACACATTTTTTGATCCCGATTATGAGAAGTACAGCATTGGTAGTATCATGATCATGCAGCAAATTAAGTTTGCTAAACAACAAGCAAAACAATTTGTCTATTTGGGCTATCAAATCGACGAATGTGACAAAATGAAATACAAAACCCAATTTTTGCCCGCAGAAAAGCATCTTGGCGATCACTGGTTGGCGATTTAATTTACAAATTTGAGCCCTGTAGCTTTACTTATTGCTGTATTTTCGGCAAAATCTGCAGCGTTTAACTATTAAAGAGGTGTTACGCTAAACATGGCGAAAGAAGACGTAATCGAAATGCAAGGTACGGTCCTTGATACTTTACCAAATACAATGTTCCGAGTTGAGCTAGAAAATGGTCACGTAGTTGTGGCTCATATCTCTGGAAAAATGCGCAAAAACTATATCCGCATCTTAACTGGCGACAAAGTAACCGTAGAAATGACTCCTTACGATTTATCGAAAGGTCGCATCGTATTCCGTGCTCGCTAAGTTAGTGCGATAACGAGAGATTTAGCTTTTTGCTGCTTTGAATGGGCAGGTGTGTTTATTACAAAGAGCTAAAAGCGTTTATTAAATGGTGTTCAAACTACCCTAGTTTCAATTCCATTTAATAAACAAAAAGCCCAGCATTAGCTGGGCTTTTTGTTTTCTGCCTTTTAAACCTTACGCTGTTTCGAGGTTTGTTTCATATTCAAAGTGAATTTTCTTGTCCTTAACCGACACTTTCACTGAACCACCCGCGGCCAGCTCACCAAATAGAATTTCATTGGCCAACGGCTTTTTAAGCTCGTCTTGAATCACACGCGCCATTGGCCGTGCGCCCATTGCTTTGTCATAACCTTTATCAGCCAACCATTCACGTGCTTTAGATGTCAGTTCAAGATTAACAGACTTCTTATCTAGCTGAGCTTGAAGCTCAACAATGAATTTATCAACAACCTGCAAAATAACGTCTTTTTCAAGGTGATTAAACCAAATAATGTTATCTAAGCGGTTTCTAAATTCAGGTGAAAAGACCTTGTTAATCTCAGTCATGGCATCGTGAGAATGATCTTGCTCTGTAAAGCCTATCGATTTACGCACAGTCTCTTGTACACCGGCGTTGGTTGTCATTACCACTACCACATTTCTAAAGTCGGCTTTACGGCCGTTATTATCCGTTAAGGTGCCGTGATCCATCACTTGTAATAAAATGTTGTAGATATCTGGATGCGCTTTTTCAATTTCATCAAGCAACACCACCGCGTGTGGGTTTTTGATAACGGCTTCGGTTAATAAACCACCTTGCTCAAAGCCAACATAGCCTGGAGGCGCACCAATCAAACGGCTTACTGCGTGACGTTCAACGTATTCAGACATATCAAAGCGAATAAACTCAACCCCCATGCACTTAGCTAACTGCTTAGTGACCTCTGTTTTACCAACACCCGTTGGGCCTGCAAATAAGAACGACCCCACAGGTTTATCTTCATTTGCGAGTCCAGAGCGAGATAAACGAATAGCCGATGTTAATGCATCAATTGATTGATCTTGACCAAATACAAGCATCTTCAAGTTACGATCAAGGTTCTTTAATGTTTCTTTATCACTTGAAGAAACGCTTTGCTGTGGTATACGCGCCATTTTTGACACAATTAACTCGATATCAGCTACACCAATGGTTTTTTTGCGTTTTGATATCGGTTGTAGGCGCTGATTTGCACCGGCTTCGTCAATCACATCAATCGCTTTGTCAGGTAAATGACGCTCATTAATGTATTTTGCGCTCAGCTCAGCAGCTGCCTTAAGGGCTTTTTGCGTGTAACGAATACCATGATGCTCTTCGTAACGCTCTTTTAAGCCATTGAGGATTTTCGTTGTATCAGCCACACTTGGTTCAAGTACATCAATTTTTTGGAAACGACGTACCAGAGCACGGTCTTTCTCAAAAATATTTTTATACTCGTTGTAAGTGGTCGAGCCCATACAACGTAATTTACCACTTGAAAGTAACGGCTTAATTAAGTTAGACGCATCCATTACACCACCAGACGCAGCACCCGCACCAATAATGGTATGTATCTCATCGATAAATAAAATTGAATGCGGTTTAGCTTGCAGCTCTTTTAGTAACGATTTAAAACGTTTTTCAAAGTCGCCGCGGTATTTTGTACCGGCTAATAATGCGCCCATATCAAGTGAATAAACAACCGCATCGGCTATTACATCAGGCACTTCGTTTTTCACAATACGATAAGCAAGGCCTTCAGCAATGGCTGTTTTACCTACCCCGGCTTCACCAACCAACAATGGATTATTTTTCTTACGACGGCATAATACTTGTACCGTACGCTCGACTTCATTATCACGGCCAACAAGCGGATCGATATTTCCTTCAATCGCTTGCTGATTGAGGTTTGTTGTAAAGTTTTCAAGTTTAGTCGGCTCTTCGCCTTGCACCTCTTGTACTTCTTCATGAATATCATCATGGTCATCGCCACCGATATCATCATCGGCTTTCGAAATACCATGCGAAATGAAGTTAACGATGTCTAAACGATTTACATCCGCTTTTTTAAGTAAATAAACAGCTTGGCTTTCTTGTTCAGAGAAAATAGCCACAAGTACATTTACGCCTGTTACTTCGTTCTTACCTGACGATTGCACATGAAACACCGCGCGTTGAAGCACACGTTGAAAACCCAATGTAGGCTGTGTTTCTCTGTCTTCTTCTAAGTCAGGAATAACCGGCGTTGTTTCGTCGATAAAATCTGATAACTCAACTTTTAACGCGCTCATATCTACACCACAGGCGTTAAGCGCTTCTCCAGCAGAAGGGTTATCGAGCAGCGCGAGTAAAAGATGCTCGACGGTCATAAATTCATGTCGGCGCGTTCTTGCTTCGCGAAACGCCGCATTCAAGGTTAGTTCTAAGTCTTTGTTTAGCATTGGCAACCCCTTACTGAGATAATATTTATATACCGTTGTGATGGGCTAAATGTTCACCCTACCTTGGTATTTATTCCTGCTCACAACTACATAGCAGTGGATGCTCGTTGTCTCGTGCGTAACGATTAACTTGCTCAACTTTAGTGTAAGCAACATCGGCGCTATAAATGCCGCATATTGCTTTACCATTATGATGAACTTGAAGCATCACATCTGTTGCTCTATCGCTATCCATATTAAAAAACGTCATTAGTACTTCTATCACAAAGTCCATTGGCGTGTAATCATCATTATTTAAAATGACCTTATATTTTCGCGGTGGTTGCAGTTTTTGCTTTTCACTATCGCGAACCGTTTCAATAACACCAGAATCTTTCATACCACTCATAATTAAATATAGTCTTGTCTTTAGAACTCAAGCAAACTTGAATAAAAAAATAAATAAATTGTTAAAAAATAGTTCAAAACACTTGACTGACTGCCTAAATAAACTACAGTCAATTATAGATTGATTAAACCTTAGTCAGTCTAGCAAATTACACGGTTTAGAATAACTAAATTAGTCAACTTATAGAAGGATGTAGAAGTATGGCTTGTGGTAAAGTCAAATGGTTCAACAATGCCAAAGGTTTTGGTTTCATCGTAGAAGACGGTAGCGAGACTGATATATTCGCTCATTACTCAACGATTGTAATGGACGGTTATAAAACACTTAAAGCTGGTCAAGATGTAACATTCGAATTGCAACAAGGTCCAAAAGGGTTACACGCAACGAATATTGCGCCTAACGATGAAATTTCTTAGGTATTACCTATTCGAGTATCAAGCGAGCGACCTTGTTAAGTTCCTCGCTTACTCTCTTCCCACTAATATATCTCATATTTATCCTTGAAATTCCTTTTCTTCATCCCAATTGTTTAATTGTTATTAGCCCTTTAGAGCCAAGCTTGTTACACTCTTGTTGCTTAAATTTAGCTTTTTCGTCATTTTGACCTAAGGCTTATGGCTAATTTCATTTTATGCCTGTTTAGGCTATAAGAATTTTACAGTCTGTCAGCTGTGGTTATTTTGATACCCCGTATTAAGTTGCAACAGCTAACAGACTGATTGCTATGATACCAATTCAGTTAATTAAATGAGCGATATTGAGGAAAATCTTGCCGATAACTCAGCAAAAGTCGTTATTTAGTGATTCTAAATAAGCGCTGCAATGCTGTTAGGTGCGGTTTATTCTCGAATAAAGCAAATGTTATGGCGAGTTGGTATTATTTGATAGCAATATAATTGCATTGTTGAATATGGCTAATTAAGGGTGGCTGCTTGCAGTAACTGCCAAACATTACGCCAACTATCTAGGAATGATGATGACATCAAAAATTATCTACACTAAAACAGATGAAGCGCCAGCACTGGCAACGTATTCATTGTTACCAATCATCCAGGCGTATACTAACGCGGCAGGTGTTGAAGTTGAAACTCGCGACATTTCATTAGCAGGTCGTGTAATTGCTAACTTCCCTGAGTACCTTACAGAAGAGCAACGTATTGATGATGCACTTGCTGAACTAGGCCAAATGGCTAAAACGCCTGAAGCAAATATTATCAAGCTTCCTAATATCAGTGCGTCGGTTCCACAGCTACGCGCTGTAATCAAAGAGCTACAAGAAAAAGGTTACGCACTACCTGACTACCCATCAGAGCCAAAAACTGATGAAGAGCAAAAAATTAAAGCGACTTACGACAAAATCAAAGGCAGTGCTGTAAACCCTGTACTTCGTGAAGGTAACTCTGACCGTCGTGCACCTAGCTCTGTAAAAGAGTATGCTCGTAATAACCCACATTCAATGGGTGCTTGGAGCAAAGATTCTGAGTCGTATGTTGCAAGTATGGAAGAAGGTGATTTCTTTGGTTCTGAGCAATCAGTGACTGTTGCAGAAGCGACTGATGTGCGTATTGAGCACGTTGCAGAAAATGGCGACGTTACAGTACTTAAAGCAAGCACACCGCTTCTAGCAGGCGAAGTGATTGACGCATCTCGTCTAAGCGTTGCAAAATTACAAGATTTCTTAGCGAAAGAAATTCAGACTGCTAAAGAAAAAGGTGTATTGTTCTCACTACACATGAAAGCAACGATGATGAAGGTATCTGACCCAATCATCTTTGGTCATGCAGTAAAAGTATTCTTTAAAGATGTATTTACCAAACACGCTGACCTTTTCAAAGAGTTAGATGTTGATGTGAATAACGGTTTTGGTGACGTATTTGCTAAAATCGAAAAACTAGATGCTGCTAAAAAAGCTGAAATCGAAGCCGATATCCAAGCTGTTTATGACAACAACCCTGCTATCGCGATGGTTGACTCAGACCGTGGTATTACTAATCTTCACGTACCAAGCGATGTGATCATTGATGCATCAATGCCTGCTGCAATCCGTTCAAGCGGTCAAATGTGGAACAGCGAAGGTAAATTACAAGACACAAGTTTTGTTATTCCAGATCGTTGTTATTCTGGTGTTTACCAAGCAACTATTGATTTCTGTAAAGAAAATGGTGCATTCGATCCTACAACCATGGGTAGCGTACCTAACGTAGGCCTTATGGCACAAAAAGCGGAAGAATACGGCTCACACGATAAAACGTTTGAAGTATCAGCAGCAGGTACTGTTCGCGTGGTAGATACAAACGGCACAACATTACTTGAGCACGCTGTTGAGCAAGGTGACATCTGGCGTATGTGTCAGGTAAAAGATGCACCAATTCAAGATTGGGTTAAACTTGCTGTTAATCGTGCTCGCGCAACAAATACACCCGCGGTATTCTGGTTAGATGAAAATCGTGCGCACGATGCCGAGCTAATCAAAAAAGTAAATGCGTATTTACCACATCACGATACTGATGGTTTAGATATCCGTATTTTAGCACCCCTTGAAGCGACTAAGTTCTCACTTGAGCGTATTAAAGAAGGTAAAGATACGATTTCTGTAACAGGTAACGTACTGCGTGATTACCTAACTGACTTATTCCCTATTCTTGAGCTAGGTACAAGCGCTAAAATGCTGTCAATCGTACCACTTATGAATGGTGGTGGTTTATTCGAAACGGGTGCGGGTGGTTCTGCTCCTAAGCATGTACAGCAATTCGAAAAAGAAAACCACTTACGTTGGGATTCTCTGGGTGAGTTTTTAGCACTTGCGGCTTCTTTAGAGCACTTAAGCGTTAATACTGGTAATAAGAAAGCACAAGTACTTGCTGATACGCTAGATAAAGCAACAGGTACTTTCCTTGCTGAAAACAAATCACCTTCACGTAAAGTGAAAGAGATTGATAACCGTGGTTCTCACTTCTTCTTAGCATTATTCTGGGCACAAGAACTTGCTGCTCAAAACGATGACGCTGAGTTAAAAGCACAGTTCACGCAAATCGCTTCTGACCTTGAATCACAAAAAGAGCAAATCGTTACTGAGTTGAACGATGCACAAGGTCAAGCAATGAATGTAGGTGGTTATTACCAACCAAATGACGATGCGGCATTTAAAGCAATGCGTCCAAGCACAACATTCAATGACATTTTAGCTAAATTAGTTTAATTGTTATTGAAATCTGTTAAAAAAGCGCTCATTGAGCGCTTTTTTTATGAATGCGATAATACCAATCCGCAATACGACTTAATTATTTTGAGTGATTAAACCCGTCGCTACCTGCGTTAAAAATGTCTAATTTACGACAGCATGGATGCAGGAGATAGAGCAATGCAGGAGCAATTGCCGAGAACAACTAGCTAACGACATTTTTGCCTTGGTATAAACGGGGTTTTATTACGTGAAAAAAAGAACAGTTAATTAAGCTAATTGGTATAAAAGGCCGCATAGGCGGCCTTTCTTATTAAAGTTACTTTGTGTACGCTCTTGGCATCGCTGATTCGGTTGTGTAACGTTCGCGCAATTTATCTTGACGCGCTTCAGTTGAAACCTCTTCACCATTGATCCACATTTTACTTACGTGTGATTTCAATTCAAATGGATCATTAGACCACATAACTAAGTTCGCACGTTTGCCTGTTGCTATTGCTCCTGAGTTCAAGCCAAAAACATCCGCAATATTACTGGTCACCGCATTCAATGCACCTTCTTGTGTCATACCATACGACACAGCGTTGCCCGCATCAAAACGTAACTGGTAAACATTGTGACTCGAGTCCCCTGCAACACCAATAATCACTTTAACACCGGCTTTTTCGAGTTTGCCTGCATTGGCTAAGTTAGCATGCATTGAATCAAAGCTACCCGGTAGATTTGCCATAGAACTGATAATCACCGGCACATTAGCTTTTGCTAAAGTATCTGCAACAACAACGGCATCATCACCACCATGAATTACTAAATTAATTCCAAACGTGTCTTTTAATTTCACTAATTCATAGATATCTGACGCGCGTTGTACACTGGCAATCAGTGGCATTTCACCTGAGAGTACTTTATCAAGGATCTTTTGCTCTGTGGTGGGGTCTTTTTTATCATCTTTTTTAGCTGACTTGTGCCCTTCAAGCTTGTCGATCAGTGTTTTCATCGACATTGCACGTGAGCCTTTACGCTTTTCACCTAAATGAACCACAAGGGCAACTTGTTTTTGATTTACACTATCGAAAGAACCCGATAAATCAACAACAGAGGCAAGACCTGCAAAAATACTTTCACCACCATTTGGCACGATTACGTCTTGAGTAATCCCGCCTTTTCGAGCATAAGGAATTAAGCTACTGCGTGGGTTAAAAGCAAGACTAGGATCGAAATCAATACTCGCTTTATCATCACCGCCGTCACGAGAACCCGCAACAGCCCCTACTTCAACTAAGCCAAGTTGGTTCATCGTACCGATAAACCCTGCGGTCACGATTTGACCTTGAGCATCAACAGTGGTGTCTGCATTTATTGATTCTGGATTAATTGCAACAATTTTTCCCTCGTCAATAACGACACTAGCACCTTCTAATACACCTTGTTCTGTTGATGTGTGAATGGTTGCATTAATAATTGCAATCGATTGTGCGCTCGCTACCGACGAAAATAAACCAGCAGCAACTAAAGAGAGCGAAAATGTTTTAGTTAATTTTGTCATCAATGTTACTCCTACTGTTGACCAAGCATGAAATCGCTTTGTGCTTGATATTTTTCATCATGACGATCGTATACCTTGGCACCATCAATAAATACTTGCTCAGCTTTTGCGTACACACTAAAAGGGTTTTGATTCCAGATAACAACATCGGCTTGTTTACCCGATTCAAGTGAGCCTGTTTTATCATCGATACCCAGTGATTTAGCAGCATTTGCTGTGATCCACTTAATAGCGTGTTGTTCTGAAATATTAAAACCAACATCGTTTGCACGGTACATCACTTTACCTGCTTCTTGGTTTAAGCGTTGAATAGTTGTATCGGAATCTGAGTGAACAATCGCGCATGAGTTTTTAACCGCATCGACAATAGCCACGTTTTCTTGAACCATGTCATAGGCTTCCATTTTAAAGCCCCACCAATCTGGCCACAGTGCTGCACAGTTGCCGTTTTCAGCGAGTAAATCGGCAATCTTGTACGCTTCAATACCGTGGTGGAAAGTGCCTGAGTGATAACCAAATTCTTTGCCTAGGTCGATCATCATCGCCATTTCTTCTGCTTTATAACAGTGGTTATGAATAAGAATATCGCCATCAAGGACACCCGCTAGTGTGTCTAGCTTAATATCACGGTGAGGAATTTCAGGATTTTTACCTGCCGCATAATCGCTGTCATATTTTTCCCACTGGCGCTTATATTCCGTTGCATCAATCCATGCTGTTCTGTAGCCTGCCATATTACCCATACGTGTTGAAGGTAATACCCCTTTGCTTCCATAAACACGTTTTGGGTTTTCACCACAGGCCATTTTTAAGCCATAGGGTGCATCAGGGAATTTCATACCTTGCATTGTATGTGAAGGAACATTTTTTAAAGTAACACCACGGCCACCAATTAAATTTGCTGAGCCTGGTAAAATTTGTAATGACGTAATGCCACCTTCACGAGCACGGTTAAAACCAGGGTCTTGCGGCCAAATAGAGTGTTCAACCCATACTTCAGCAGTCACTGGGCTTGTCATTTCGTTACCATCTTGATGCGATGCCACAGACGGTGTTGGGTATGCGCCTAAATGCGAATGCACATCGATGATACCGGGCGTGACCCATTTGCCTTGTGCATCAATGGTGTTATCTGCTTGTACAGATAAGTCCTTGCCTACTTGTTGTACTTTACCATCAACAAAATAAACATCAGCCTCGTCTAAACGCTCACCGGTGCCTGTTAGTACCGTTGCATTGGTAATAAGAGTACTTGTTGATGCCAGTGGCTTATAAGTACTTGGGTATGGGTTTTTATCAATCGTTACTTTTGGATCTTGTGGGCCATTATCTTGGCAACCCGCAAGCGCGATACCAAGTGAAATAACCATCAAGGATGGTGCAAATTTATGCATTTTGTTGTTTCTCCTTTTTTTTATTATATAACTTTAATCAAATGTTAATAGCAATGCTAACAAACGAGGTAAGTGACGTTTAAGTAAGACGAATTACGTTATTTCTTCCGTTACTTATTTTTTAATGTAATTCGTATAGAGCTTCTCTAATGCACCTTCGGTCGTGAGGCTGGGATCTTTATTAATAAAATGCGTCACGGTACGGGTTACGAAATCAGAGTTTTGTTTATGTTGTTTAGCAAAGCTTTTGATTAAAGTATTGGTATCAGTGGCTGCCGTTACTTTTTCATGACGGTGGCGATATTGACTCAAGGCACGATTAAAATCGCCGTTATAATCTTCAACGACTAATTTATAAAAGTCACTTTTATCGACGCTAAGCTCGTTGATACAGTAATTTAGCGCCTCTTTAAAGTCGTAAAAGACTATTCCTTGCACATCAAATTCAGTGCGTTTTTCGCGAATAGTAACGCGGGCATCTTCAGTCGCATAACTGTACCCCTGAAAATCAAGCCGCTGTGCAGCTTCTTCGCCTAATTTCATTCCCGCTTTAATACTATGAACAAATTCATCACTCATATCATCAAGCTCATTTTCATGCCACATGTGAAATACTCGCAGCGCTTTGGCATATTTATTGGCTATTTTCTTTTTTACTTTGGTGAATCGGCCATCAATCGTTAGCACTCGCTCATTATGAAGTAGCGCAAAACATTCATAACACGCTGGTATTGAAATAAATTCAGCGTCTTCACCTAAATCAATAATACTTTGCATCATATGAAGAGGGGGGCAATAATCGCGCTCAGTTGCCTCACAACCACAATAAAAGCATTGATTAAAATGCTTAGAATGTGAGGCATAGGCTTGTTGATAATAGCCTGATAATTTTGTGGTCACTTAAACTCCTTACACTTTATTCAGTGTCTAATAGTGAACATTTAAATTAGAGTTAAAACGTAAATGTAGCAATACCGTAAAACAAATAGAAAATACGCTCTCTAAACCTGCTCAGTTTGCTCTAAAATGAAATTATTTTCTCGTTATTTGTGTCAAAATTCATACTTTAAAATATGTCTAATCAAACGGTTATATATTGGGGTACACATCTACATACTTGCTTACATCTTGTCCGTTTTCATTAACAGCAATCAATCAAATTTAGGGTAATACTTTAATGGTGCCTAGCAAATAGGAATTGTGAAGTATCCCACGCGAGGTTGCACGACTTTCATGTCACATGGACAAACAACTGGAGAGAAAGATGAATACATTAACATTAGCATTTGGTACAGCACTTATTGTCGGTTCTTCAATGACAGCAACAGATGCAAACGCCGCACAGTTTGTAGCTGCAGATAATTCTGCTGGGACACAAGCATGTATGGCTATTGTGTCAAATAAACCCATAAACCTTGCTCAAACAATGCGTGATTTACGCTTAAACAAACGCGTCATCTCAGACAAGTTACAGTGCAATGATATGTCTACGGCACAGTTTGCCAGCACCTATGGCTTTAATAAATCAGCAAGCTACTTAAATTTAGAGCAACAAACAAAAACAAGTATTCAAGATATCGCTAAAGTCAGTGATAACACCGTCTACGTCATTTCGGGTTCTAAATAATGACAGATTTGATGTAGCAGACCTTGTATAGGTCTGCTACACACTTTTTATAAAAGCGCAGCAATTAAGCCAAATACACCACCAAACACGCCACCCCAAATAACCAGCCAGCCTAAATGTTCTTTAATCATTGTTTGAATGATATCTTTTACCATGACGGGAGTTAGTTCGTTTAAACGCTCATCCACTAACCTTTCTACCGTGTTATGTAACGAGCCACCAATGTGCGAGTTTGCAAACAGCTTTTCATCGAGTATTGTTTTAAATTCGTCACTGTGAGAAATATCAATGACGGCCTGTTTCATTTTATTTATGAACGGCTCACGCATTGGCTCTAAGGCATCACGTCCACCAAACATTCCTAACATACTGCCAAATTGCGATTGCTCAATAACTTCGATTAATGAGTCATAGGCTGGGCTTAGGTTTACTTCAGCAATAACAGGCTCTAATTCTATTTGAGGTTTCGCAAGAGCCATCACTTGATCTATTTTCTCTGCCGCGAAAAATTCCGTCATGACTAACTGCCTGATGGATGCTTTAAACGACTCAAACTTTAGCGTAATGACACCTGAGCCATACAAGAAAGGCACTTTTTCAAACAGCATATGTATCGCTAACCAATTTGTTACAGCGCCAGACAAGGCAAATAATCCCACAGATAATACAATCGCCTGATCAAACAAAAATCCAACTAACACGAAGGCCAAAGCCACTAAATTAGTAACAAGACTTTTATTCATTTAAATCCTCATGCACACAGCAAAATATTTAATAATATTAACGCTATGAGATTGTTAATTCACCGACTTTTTGCCATAGTTTAACTACATGGTTAAAAGGTGAGCGATATTATGTGGAATTCAGTGAATGAACAGATAAGCCAAGCTATGCACTTTGATTTTAAGCATACCTTTAAACGCCAACTGCAATCGCCCAACAGCGATAAATACTTTGAACTGCGCGATGAAAATCACCGATTTTTTGTCAAGGTGGCTCACTTAAGTGATTTAGAAAGATTAGAGTGCGAATCCTTTAATTTAAAGCTTTTAACGCAAGAAAGCTTATTTATGATCCCCGACTGCATTGCCACAGGGTGCAATATTGAATTTTCATTCATCGTTTTAGAGTGGTTAGAACTGGACAAACTTCCTCACTCAAATTGGCATACGATGGGCGAACATTTAGCCACACTTCATCAAAAACATACGCAAGCCATGTTTGGTTTTGATCACGACAACTTTTTAGGCCCCACAGTCCAGCCAAACCGATGGCACAAAAAATGGGATGTTTTTTTTGCAGAAGAACGGATTGGTTGGCAACTTCAACTCTTACAAGAGAAAGGCATTGAACTCGTTGATCAAGATATGTTTATCGCTTTTATTAAAGACACCTTGCACGGCCATAATGTCGAACCTTCATTACTGCATGGCGACTTTTGGCGACGAAATATGGGCTTTATACAAGCGGTTCCTAGTCTGTATGACCCTGCTTGTTATTATGGTGACCGGGAATGCGATATCGCTATGAGCGAACTTTTCGCACCGCTTCCTGATGCTTTTTATACTGCATACAATCAACAATACCCCCTGCAAAATGGCTATGAACAGCGTAAATTGATCTATCAGCTATACCCTATTTTAAATCACGCTAATATTTTTGCCGGACACTATCTGACTGAAGCTAAACAACAAATTGATTTGCTGCTTAAATAAACTTTAAATTGCTGTAAAACGAATGTCATAAACGCAAGAACAGGACTATAGTGTAAATAGAACACGTTTATATACAGGTGCTAGCCGCTTGTTTAGCGGTTAGTGTGTAAGTTATATCAATCTTATTAAATTTGCGTTCATCACCATTAGATTACGATTTTATAAGATTGCAATTTAACGAATTCAGGCATGCCTGATTAAGGTAAAAGCTGATGAAAGACAACTTTTCTCAACGTATATCCTGCCCTCATTGTGGACATCATATATTCGTGGCATTAGATGCCAGCGAAGGCGACCAAGATTATTACGAAGAATGTAGCGCTTGCTGTAACCCTATTCATTTAAACATGCACATTGATTACGCACACAACAAATTAGAATTACATGTTGACAGTGACGACGAGCAAATTTTTTAATTTGCTTGTCGTGCCAAATAGTTTTCAACCGTGTTTATAATTGTGTAAGTTTGTTGGTCAACCTCAATATTGAGTAGATTGCCTTCGCGTTGTTTATCTAAATTAGTAATCGCGAGAGTTTCAGGTATGAGGTGTAACCAAAAACCACGCTCATCAACCTCACCCACGGTTAAACTTGCACCATTTACGCTGACAAACCCTTTGTACAATACATATTTTTGCCACTTTGGATCGATTGCAAGATGCATTTTGCAGTTATTTTGTTCATGTATAATAGACGTTATGTTTGCCATACAGTGAATATGGCCCGATATAATATGCCCCCCAAGCTCAGTGCCTACCGTTACGGAGCGCTCAAAGTTGGCCCAATGTCCGTTTTGCAATTGACCAAGGTTAGTCAACTTTAATGTCTCATCAATCACATCAAAATAAATAAGTGTAAAATCACTGTCCTGAAGTGCTTTAAATTCGACAACAGTCAAACAACAGCCATTAATTGCAATGCTGGCACCCATAGTCAGTTTTTGCGCATACTCATTAGCGACTTTTAAGGTTAACCTTAGTACCCCACCCTCGTGCTTTGTGTGTTCGACAATGGCTTGAGTTTGTATAATTCCAGTAAACATCTTGGCGTCTTCTTTTATTCGCAAAATACATATCTGCGATTTTTATTGATCTTTGAATAGATTACAATGACAACCTGTTTTTTTAGTTGTGTATTTTATGTCTTTTTGTAGTTGGGAAGCCAAACGGTTAATTTCTTTAGCCATCCCTGTATTTTTGGCGCAAGTGACCCTGATATTAATGACGGTTGTTGATACCGTAATGGCAGGACAAGTGAGTGCAACAGATCTGGCTGCTTTATCAATCGCAACAGGTATTTGGAACCCCTTAATGTTAGCGCTTCAAGGTATCCTGCTTGCACTGACGGGAATTATTGCGCAGTTTTCGGGCTCAAATGACAAACACGGCATAAGCCATTATTTTCAACAAGGCCTATATTTAGCGCTGGTGCTTAGTGTCATTGGCTTAGGGCTTGCTACTTTAGCTGACAGTATTCTCTCTCATTTAAATACAACAGCGGCGATTACAACGCTCGCTGAACAGTATATACATTTTGTAAAATGGGGCATTTTTGGCTTTTTACTCTTTAGTGTTTATCGCAATATCACTGAGGGTATGGGCATGACCAAACCTGCTTTTTACATAAGCTTAATTGGCTTAGCCGTTAATATTCCTGCTAACTACGTGTTTATACACGGTCATTTAGGTTTTAATGCGTATGGCGGTGCAGGCTGTGGTATTGCAACCGCGTTAGTCTTTACGGCGATGGCTATCACACAAATGATATACTGCCATTTTGATAAAAAAATTAATGCAAAGGCGTTATTAGCGAATTTCTCGTTACCACAGCCTGCCACTATATGGACAATCACTAAAGTCGGCATTCCTATTTCACTGGCCACATTTTTCGAAGTGACACTGTTTGCCTGTATTCCACTGTTTATTGCACATTTAGGTGCTGTTGCTGTCGCAGGCCATCAAATAGCGGCAAGTGTAACCACTTTACTTTTCATGATGCCGTTGAGTTTATCTATAGCTATTAGTATTCGTATTGGTAATTTGTTTGGACAACAGCATTTCAAACAATTAAGAAGTGCGGTGAGTACAAGCTACATTTTAGCCGCTATTATTGCCTTTTTATTGGCGAGTGTGACTTTCTTTGCGCGAGATATTATAAGCCAATTGTACTCAGATAATCCTGAGGTTTTAGCGCTTGCCTCATCAATCATGGTACTTGCCTGTATTTACCAATTACCTGATGCATTACAAGTTTCTGCCAATGGAATTTTACGTGGTTTAAAGTATACCGCCCCAATTGGTTATATTACCTTCGTGTCGTATTGGTTGATCGGTTTTGCACTTGGATTCGTACTTGCTCGTACAGATTTAATTGTGCCAGCGATGGGGCCTCATGGGTTTTGGATAGGTATTATCGTTGGCCTCAGTGCTGCGGCCATCATGTTGATCTACACAGTTCATAGGCGATTTAACTATGCACCTTTTCAGCAAAACTAAGTCTTTATTTAAGCTCACAGTGTGTACTGTGAGCCTTGTGCTATTTGGTTGCTCACCCTCAGCCAGTGATATAAACAAAACATATGCCGAAAGGCTCAATAATGTTCTAGCATTTAAAGAATTTGAACTCACTAAACCCGCGCGCATTGAGCCCGTTCATTTTGATATCGTTTCAGGCAGCGTTCACACCATTGGCATGTTAGAACTTGCGCAGTTACGTCAATGTGAACTCGCAACGTTAATTGCAGAGCATAATAATCAATTAGGTAAAACAGCCACTGCTGCGGGTGTGCTTAGCTATCAAATTGAATTTATTCAAGCCGCTGAAAAGTGCTTAGATACCCTATCGCCTGACAATCCGCTGTATACAAAAATTGCCCAAGCTTCTGAGCAAAAACAACAAACGCTCCCGCAGTATTTTGAAGCAATGATAACGAACGAAAGAGAATTCAAAGTTATTTGGCAACTTACGTCATCTAACTTAGATGAACACACGGCAGGCTTCACAGAAACCGAGCACGCTATGAGCATGTTCGCGATGTTAAACGAACACATTAAAACCGGTGACATTAGTAAAATTGATACAGCGTCGCTTATAAACGCGTTAGAAGTATTAAATAAGTTTAAATACAACACCTTATTAGTGTCTGCCGTAAGAACACAAATTCATTATAATGAGCAACTCACAACGTTATTGCAGCAATATGAAATAGACGCACTCTGCCCTGTTAACAAAAATAAACAGAAAGCACAAAAGCTCAGTAATATTTTTAAAAAGTTTTATTTAGAGCAGTTACAACCCTATCAATCATTCTTAACGGGTAAACTCGAGTCACTGCTACCTTTGTACGAAAAAATATGGCAAGACCCAACGTTAGGTCATTATGTTGATAGCAGCCATGAAGGCAACATTCTTACACAGCTTAAATTTTCAGCAAAACAACACGTTACTTGGTGGCAAAACTTTTATAAGCAGTGTGAAATTAGTCCATTATGAATAAAAAAACAGCACTTAACACAAAAATAGCTAAAGCAGCTTGATTCAAGAAACCAGTCGCTATATATTAGCCACCGTTGTTTAGCCAATTAAACAACCACTAAAATCAAAATACAACCGTAGCTCAGTTGGTTAGAGCACTACCTTGACATGGTAGGGGTCGGTGGTTCGAATCCACTCGGTTGTACCACGATTTATTTGATATTTCTTTATTGTACGACCGTAGCTCAGTTGGTTAGAGCACTACCTTGACATGGTAGGGGTCGGTGGTTCGAATCCACTCGGTCGTACCAATTCTCCAAAATTTTTACATAAAAATAATTAGCCCAGTTACTTAAAGCACACCCACTCTTAATGACCCGGTCCAGTGGTCTGTGGTGCGTATCCACTCGGTCGTATCAATTAATTCTCTCCAAAATTTTTTCATAAAAATAATTAGCCCAGTGGCTTAAAGCACACCCACTCTTAATTATATCTCCCCTAGCACTGTTGGTTATATCACGCTCACTGCTCCTAGCCCACGCCAGATACTGCAAGCTTTAAGCGAGTCGTAGAATAATTAAAAATCGCAATGACTCTGTTAGTTACCGCACTTATTTATCATTTAATTACTACATGAAGTAAACGGTAATAATGAAAACGAATTAATAAATAACGGTAAATGGCTTGTGTTATTTTTTAATCAATTTTTTAAATCAACTGTTGACGTAAACGAAAATTAGCACTACCCTTTTCTGGAAGCGCTTTCAGAAGCGTTTTCTTTTTCGTTATTTATGGTAGCGCTTCCATATTTATGAAAAGGCATATTTAGACAACAATAGCATGCACTTGCTGCGTGAATAACAATGATAAAGAACGAGGGAAACCTAATGTCAAGCCATAACTTTAAAAGAACAAAGTTAGCAACTAGCTTATCTTTGCTCTTAGGTGCAAGTACCTGTTTACCGGCCTTCGCAGAACAAACTGAACACAACAGCGACATTGAAGTTATTCAAGTTACTGGTTTTAAAGGTAGTATAAAAGAATCAACGCAACTAAAACGCTACTCTTCCGGTGTTGTGGATGCAATATCGTCTGAAGATATTGGTAAATTCCCAGACACGAATCTAGCAGAATCATTACAACGCATTACGGGTGTATCAATTGATAGAAGTAATGGTGAAGGCTCGAAGGTCACTGTGCGTGGTTTTGGTCCTGATTATAATATGGTTACCCTCAATGGCCGTACTATGCCAGCAGCTTCCTTACCAGCTGGAGGAGGAACACCTAACTCAAGAGCTTATGACTTTGCAAACTTAGCCTCTGAAAGTGTTAAATCAGTCGAAGTTTATAAAACAGGTAAAGCAAGCATTGCTTCAGGTGGAATTGGTGCAGCAATCAACATTAATACAACTCGCCCATTAGATAACCCTGGTTTAATTGCAAACGTGGGTGTAAAAGCAATGCACGATACAACAAATCGTGTTGCTGATGATATCACTCCAGAGATATCAGGTATTTTTAGTTGGACTGATGCCGATGCCAAATTTGGCGCATCACTCACCGCGAGTATGCAAAAACGTGATAGCTCTGCAACGGGTGCATTTGTCAACGAATGGCGCACAACAGCATACGATGGAACAATTCCACAAGCAGCTGATGACATTATTGTTGAGAACGCCCCTGCTATGGGCCAGTATTATTCAATGCCATCTGATCTTCGCTATACAATTGCGGACCGCGAAAGAACACGTACGAACGCTCAATTAACTTTACAATATAGTCCCGTCGAATCATTAACAGCAACACTTGATTATACCTATTCGCAACAAGACTTATATGAAGCACGCGCAGAGCAGTCAATATGGATGGATAACTATAAAACCCACCTAATATTTGACGATAATGCCGTAAAAACGCCTATTTATTACCAAGAAGAGCGTCGTGATTTATCAACTCGAGATATAGGTTTGGCTCTACAAGAGTTAAATCAAGTAAATAAAAATGACTCTATCGGCCTAAACCTTGAGTACTTTTTTAATGATCAACTCAGCTTTGTTTTTGACGCACATAGCTCAAAAGCAACAAGTGAACCCGATGCCCCCTACGGCAGCTGGGTAAATGCGGGATTAGGTGCCAATATAGTTGCAGGCCAGCAAGTTGACTTTAGCCGCGATCTTCCTTCGATGGTTATCAATTTTGATGATTGCTCGCGCACTAACCTAAACTGCAGTGGTGCTTTGGAACAAAGCGATGTAGGTACTTCTATTCTTGATAGTAACTTTGCTCGTCAAGAATCAACAGTCGATGAATTCCGATTACTCGGTAAATATGAAATAGAAACGGGCGTGATTGACTTCGGCATTGAGTCTCGTTCAATGGAAAGTCATTCATTACAATCTCTTACTCGAAATACAATGGGTAACTGGGGTATCGAAAACCCAGGGGAACTTCCTGATGGTTATTTAAACCCGACTAATTTTTTAAATGAATTTGATGACTACGATACCTCAGGATCATTTGATCAAGGGTTTACTGGCAGTGCATCTGAAATTGGTTATTGGGCTGCACAACAGTACGGTTTTAACTTTGCTGCTGACGGTGCATTCGCGACCAACCGAACAATAAAAGAAGAAATTAAAGCAGCCTTTGTACAATATAAACATCAAGGTGAAATAGGTGATATGCCATTCAACCTATTAGTGGGTGCGCGTTACGAAACCACAGATGTCACATCAACTGCTAATATTGATTTACCTAATGCTGTTGCATGGGAAGGCAATAATGACTTCAATGTGCGTTATGGTACAGATAAACAAGATTACTCTCTCAGTTCTGACTACAACCATTTTTTACCGAGTATCGATTTCGATATAAACGTGGTTGATGATGTAAAAGTGAGAGCATCATACAGCACCACAATCGCCCGCCCTACTTATGATAATTTAAGTTCTGCAGCGACTGTCGGCGTACCTACAGGTCCAAAACTTATTCCGGGAACAACGAATGCACCAGCATCAACAGGTAACCCGGGGTTAGTCCCGCTTGAGTCTGACAATTTTGATGTGTCTGTTGAATGGTATTACAGTGATGTCAGTTATGTATCTGTTGGTTATTACAATAAAAAAGTCGACAACTTTATTGGTTTAACACCCATGACACAAAACTACTATGACTTACGTGATGTCTCAGCTGGCCCTCGTGCACAAGCGGCCATTGCTGAATTACAAGCCAGAGGACTTGCAATAACAGATTCAAACCTATTCCAAATGGTGGCTGCAATGGAAAATGGGGTTGAATTTGACTCAATGAGCTACGAAGAATTCGAAGCCGCATATGATATATTGCCTAATGGTGACGATCCGTTAATGGAATTTACAGCTCAAGTGCCAACCAACAATAAAGACGCCAAAATAGACGGGTATGAATTAGCGATTCAGCACTTCTTCGGTGACTCTGGGTTTGGTGTTCAAGCCAACTACACCATTGTAAATGGCGATATTGATTTTAACGTTGCAGCAGATCCCACAACAACACAATTTGCATTAGTCGGTTTAAGTGATACAGCAAATATCATAGCCATGTACGAAAATGATAAATTCCAAGCGCGTATTGCCTATAACTGGCGAGATAAGTTCTTAAACAGTGCTGCACGATATGTTAACGAACCAGCATTCACAGAAGAATATTATCAAGTCGATTTTAATGTGGCATATAACTACAGTGAAAAAATGTCTTTCTTTATAGAAGGGATTAACATCACAGAACAAAATAGCCGCCAGCATGGTCGCTACAAAGCACAGTTATGGAATTTAGAACAAAATGGCGCGCGTTATAATGTCGGTATGCGCTATAACTTCTAGATACTATCTCTTATCGTGATGCATTTTTAGCCAGTCTCTTGATGCACAAACACCGTACGTGTTTCAGTGTGGACCGCTGGTTAATTATTGCTCATGGTAATGAGAATTAGCTTTGTTGTCAGAGGCATATTTAGCTGAACCCTTTTTATGCCCGCAAGCCGTTCCTTGTTTGGAGCGGCTTTTATTATTTAAAGTAATGCTATGAATACACACATAAATAACATAGTCATCGTGGGTGGTGGCGCCGCAGGTTGGTTAACAGCAGGATTACTGGCAAGCGAACACCCTGATAAAAACATAACGTTAATCGAGTCAGTTAATATTGGGATCTCTGGGGTTGGAGAAGGCACATGGCCGTCGATGCGAAACACACTGCAACGCATCGGTATTAAAGAAACTGACTTTTTACGTCATTGCGACGCCTCTTTTAAACAAGGTTCTAAATTTATTAACTGGCAAACAGAATTAGAAGGCGATAATTACTATCACCCTTTTATGGTGCCTCAAGGCTATACCGAATGTGATATTCATGCGGCATGGCAATACCTATCCCCAGAGCATAAATACGCTGACACTGTAAACATGCAAAGCTTTGTTTGTCAGGCCGCTCTCGCCCCAAAGCAAGCCCAAACACCTGATTATGCAGCTGTTACAAATTATGGATACCACCTTGATGCACATAAGTTTGCTCACTTTTTAGCGCATCATTGTGTTAACAAGCTTAATGTAAAACACATTGTTGATGATGTACTGAATGCAAATAATGATAGTCATGGCTATATTCAAAGCGTAAATACGCTCAGTAACGCAGCTATTTCTGGGGATTTATTTATTGATTGCTCAGGTAGTGCAGGCTTATTAATTGCAAAGCACTACCAAATAGAGTACTTAAATCAGAATCACATTTTATTCAATAATTGCGCCGTCACGACCCACCTTCCCTATCAGGATCCACACGATAATATCGCGTCAGCAACGTTATCCACTGCGCAACAAGCAGGCTGGATATGGGATATTGGATTACCTACTCGACGGGGCATAGGGTACACATTCAGTGATAAATATTGTGACGAAGCAACGGCAATAAAGACCTTAAAACACTATGCAGAGCAATCTATTGGCTCCAAACTAGCGGAGCAACTTGATACTCGAACGCTGCGCTTTACACCAGGATACAGAAAAGAGTTTTGGCATAAAAACTGTGTCGCTGTTGGTATGTCACAAGGCTTTATTGAGCCCTTGGAAGCGTCAGCTTTAGCGATGGTGGAGCTAAGTATTAGTATGCTAAGCGAGCAAATGCCGTCAAACCGCCAACATATGACTTTATTAAGCGCACGTTTTAATGAGCGCTTTAACTACCGCTGGCAAAAAGTCATCGAGTTCTTAAAACTCCATTATGTGCTTAGCAAACGCAATGATAGCCCATACTGGCTCGATAACCGCCAAACGAATACAATTCCAACCGCGTTACAGAAATTACTCGAATTATGGTGTTATCAACCGCCAAGTCGGTTTGACTTAATTGAAAATGAAGAAGTATTCCCTTCGGCTAGTTATCAATATGTGCTTTATGGCATGGGTTTTCACACCCGTTTACCCGCTCATATGAGCACAAAACAGCAAGAATTTGCGCAGCAACTGTGTAAGCTAAATCGAGAGCGGATTGGGCATTACTTAAAAAATTTACCTAGCAACCGCTTATTACTCCAACAACTATTAGCTAAGTAAGGGTTAAGAATGACAAATCACTTTACCAAACATGTCGTTATTGCTGGGGGCGGTACCGCCGGTTGGATGGCCGCAGCTGCGTTAGCTAAATTATTAGGCAATGAAATAACCATCACTTTAATTGAATCTGATGAAATTGGGACTGTCGGTGTCGGCGAGGCAACAATCCCCCCTATTCGCACCTTTCATAAGTTACTGGGTATAGATGAACAGCGCTTCATGACCCAAACACAGGCGACTTTTAAACTCGGGATCAGTTTTGAAAATTGGCACAAACCAAACAGTGACTATATTCACTCGTTTGGCATGA
This sequence comes from Pseudoalteromonas sp. PAB 2.2, assembly GCF_001938575.1. Lineage (NCBI taxonomy): Bacteria > Pseudomonadati > Pseudomonadota > Gammaproteobacteria > Alteromonadales > Pseudoalteromonadaceae > Pseudoalteromonas > Pseudoalteromonas sp. PAB 2.2. Next base: position 124,144 of record NZ_LYPI01000008.1, on the reverse strand, counting down.
CAGGCAAAGAGTGCTGGGCTGGCGAATTCCATCACTTTTGGTTACATGCTAAAAATCAAGGTGTTAAAGATGATTTTGGCGACTATTGTTACGAATTGCAGGCTGCAAAACACGGAAAATTTGGCTTCAACAAGCAAAACCCAATCAACTATGCCTTTCATTTGGATGCCAATCGCTATGCTTTATTTTTACGAGATTTTGCTGAACAACACAGCGTAAAACGCATAGAAGGAAAGATAGAGCACATCAACAAATCTGCAACGAATGGCTTCATTGAAAGTGTCACTTTAAAAAATGGCACCACCGTTTCGGGGGATTTTTTTATTGATTGCACTGGCTTTAAAGGCTTACTTATAGAGCAAGCCTTGCATACAGGCTTTGAAGACTGGTCACACTTATTACCGTGTGATAGCGCTGTCGCTGTACAAACAACAGGCTCAGATGAAATTCTCCCTTATACACGCTCAATCGCACACCAATCGGGCTGGCAGTGGCAAATACCATTACAAAACCGTACAGGTAATGGCTTAGTGTATTGCAGTCGCTATTTGACTGACGCGGATGCCACACACCTATTACTCAACAATATTAGTGGCGAGATTTTAACAGAACCAAAAGTCATAAAATTTAAAACGGGGCGTCGTCTAAAAGGCTGGAATAAAAACTGCCTCGCTCTGGGTCTCGCAAGTGGCTTTTTAGAGCCTCTCGAGTCAACCAGTATTCACCTTATTATGACCGGTATAATCCGCTTTATACGATTATTCCCGTTCACCCATATCAGCCAACATGCAATTGATGAATACAACAAACAATTAAAATCTGAACTCGAGAGCATTCGTGATTTTATCGTGCTGCACTACAGTGTAACCGACCGAGACGATAGTGAATTTTGGCGTCATTGCAAAACAATGGAGATCACTCAAACACTCAGCCATAAAATTGCATTATTTAAACAAACAGGGCGCGTTTTTTTAGATGACGGTGACATATTTCGCGTTGATTCATGGGTGCAGGTAATGCTTGGTCAAGGAATAAAGCCACAGCAATATCATCATGTAGCCAGCTTAATGAGTGAACAAGAATTAATGCAGTTTTTACACGGTATTAAACAGCAAATAGCACATCGCCTTGCGCAATTGCCTAACCATAAAGAGTTTGTAAGTAAGTATTGCTCACAGAACAATTAGTGTATTGACTGATTGCCATGCACTTTTTAGGCTCATATCGCATAGAGTCTGTATGCTGTGTCAGTACTCATACCTCGTTAAATATGTTTGGTAAGTATACGCGTTTTATAAGGTCATACTATTACAGCGAGTGTCAACAGAGATGTGTAATTATTAATCGTTTTTTCTTTTATAAAGCAAGCAGTAACACTTGCTTTATTGTTTTTTAAAATGCAAAAAACACCGTATTAAACCCGTTATTAAAATAAACTATTGACCATAACCAAATTAGTCTCTAACCTAAATATGGAAGCGCTACCATATACACCCAATATTTTGCGTGTTTTTTTGAAAAAACATGGAAGCGCTTTCAGTAGAAAAGAATTAGTCACCATTTAACTTGCAATTGTTCACCAAAGGTTTCTTTAAATGACTCAGCTCACGTTACCAAAAAACTCACCTATGCTTAGCAAAGACTTTATCTATGGCGTCGCTACGGCTTCGTTTCAAATTGAAGGTTCTGCGGATAAGCGCCTCCCCTGCATCTGGGACACTTTTTGCGCAACCCCGGGGAAAATCGCCGATAATTCGAATGGTGAACGTGCGTGTGAACATGTCATAAAATGGCGTGAAGATATTGCTCTCATTGACTCTTTGGGAGTGGATGCTTATCGCCTCTCAATTTCTTGGCCACGAGTCATAACCTTAGACGGCACTTTAAATCATGATGGTGTAAAGTTTTATACCGATATACTAGATGAGTTAGCACGTCGTAATATAAAAGCCTTTGTGACGCTTTACCATTGGGATTTACCGCAACACTTGGAAGACAAAGGGGGATGGTTAAATCGAGAAACCGCCTTTGAATTTGAACGCTATGTTGATTTAATAAGTAAAGCATTTGGTAATAAGGTTTATTCATATGCGACATTGAATGAACCTTTCTGTAGTTCATACTTAGGCTATGAAATTGGTGTTCATGCTCCTGGAATAAAAGGCCGTGAATTTGGCCGAAAAGCAGCGCATCACCTATTACTTGCCCATGGATTAGCCATGAAGGTTCTGAATAAAAATAGCCCACACGCGCTCAATGGAATTGTACTTAACTTCACCCCTTGTTACCCGGTTACTCAAAGTGATGCCGATTTAGCTGCCACAGCATTTGCTGATGACTATATAAATCAATGGTACATGAAACCGGTAATGACCGGAGCGTACCCTGACATTATAGAGCAGTTACCTGAGGCTCATAAACCTGACATATTACCAGGGGATATGGAAACAATTGCTCAACCACTTGATTTTTTGGGTGTCAATTTTTACACGCGATTACACTATCAAGCGAGCGAAACTGATTATTATGAAGAAATGCCTCACCAAGCACCAATGACCGATATTGGCTGGGAGATATACCCAAAAGCGCTCACTGAATTATTAGTATCGCTGCATGAAAAATACCAGCTACCTCCTGTTTTTATTACTGAAAATGGGGCAGCTATGGATGACAAGATGATTAATTCAGAGGTTCATGATCAAGATAGAATTGATTATTATAATAGCCATCTAAACGCTGTGAACGACGCAATGGAGCAAGGTGTTACTGTCTCGGGGTATTTTGCATGGAGCTTAATGGATAATTTTGAATGGGCAGAAGGATACTCAAAACGTTTCGGTATTGTTTATGTCGACTATGTAACCCAGCAACGTGTTATTAAAGACAGTGGCAACGCATACAGTCACTTAATTAAAAACCGCTAATAATAAAGATACCAATAATGATAAAAAACACTCTGCCCTTACATGAAAAAATAGGCTACGCAATGGGTGATGCGGGCGCCAACTTAGTGTGGCGTGGCGCATTAGCCTACTTAGCCGTTTTTTATACTGACACATTTGGTATTTCAGCGTCTGCCGCTGCCCTCCTTTTTCTAGTCGTACGTTTATCCGATGGTGTCACTGATATCATTATGGGAATGATAGCTGACCGCACGCAAACGCGATTAGGAAAATTTCGTCCTTGGATTTTGTGGTCGACGCCTTTTTTAGCGTTATTTATGGTACTGTGCTTTACCACCCCCAACATTAGCCCAGTCGCAAAACTAATATACGCCTACTTTACTTATATCGGACTCACATTAGCTTACACAGTAAGTAATGTCCCTTATTCAGCTTTAATGGGAGTCATGACAGGGGATGACCTAGAGCGGGCAAAACTCTCTGGATTCCGTTTTGCTGGAGCATTCACTGGTGGACTATTAGTAATGGGTTTTTTGCCGGATTTAGTTGCTTACTTTGGCCAAGGAAACAGTGCGCAAGGTTATCAATACACTATGTATTTATTCGCTGCTTTACTCACAATACTCATGCTGATCACCTTTGCCAGTACGAAAGAGCGCGTTCAACCCGCTTTAAAAAAACAGACCCCATTAAAATATGAGTTATTAGATTTAAGTAAGAGCTTACCTTTTATAGTGCTTCCATTATTAGCAACTACGTTGTTTTTTTATTATCGTGAACTTTATTCAGGCCTTTTCTTTGCAGTAACAATGGGCTTAATGACAATTGTCATTCGTAAATTGCTGTCTCAAGATCACAGTAAACTCAGTGGCTCTCAGCAGGATATGGTGGACTTATTAACCAATAAACCGTGGCTTATATTATTAGGCATGGGCTTTTTAACCATGATGTTTAATGGCATAAAGTACGGTGTGATTGCCTATTACTTTAAATATTATGTGGGTAATGAGCTGATGGCCGGACAATATTTTATTGCCTTGTTAGTTGTCTCTATCTTTGGGGCTTTACTAACGGGGAAGCTGGCTGAAATATTTGGAAAACGCACTTTATTTATTCTTTCATTAATTCTAAGCGCCCTGTTTACAATTGCCTTTTTCTGGCTACCAAGTGACAACATCCCGCTGATCTTTGCTCTTGGTTGTAGTGCCGAATTCTTTGCAGCCATGATGCCTACCCTGTTTTTCTCGATGCTCGGTGATAGTGCTGATTATTCTGAGTGGAAAAATAACCGCCGTGCTACTGGCCTTATTTATTCTGCAGGTACATTTGTGCAAAAGACAGGCGGTGGATTCGCCGGTGCGCTTGTTTTAGTCGTACTCGCGGGCTACGGCTATAACGGTATGGATGAAACAACAATCGCTCAATCTTTAGAAGGTATGAAATTGCTTATGAGCTGGTTACCCGCAGCGTTTGCACTTTTAGCGGCCGCACTCATGCTCTTATATCCATTAACCACTGAGATGACAGAAAAAATTACAGAAGACTTGGCAATTAGACGTGCAAGTCTGTAAATTAATCTACAAAGGTATTTATTAAATTATCATTATGGCAACTATTTATCAGGTCTCTGAGCTTGCAGGTGTTTCTCTTTCAACCGTCTCTCGCGTGTTGAATGAAAACGACTATGTAAGTAAAAAAACAAAACAAAAAGTGCTTGATGCAATGAAACAGCTAGGCTATCAGCCTAACTCTATTGCTCGTTCTCTTGCTTCAAACTGTTCAAATAGTGTTGGCGTGTTAGTCTCAGAGCTCGACGGTCCGTTCTTTGGAGAAATGATGTCTGCCATTGAAGCCCAACTAAGAGCGGCAGGTAAGCATGTCATAATCACGCCGGGGCACAGTGAAGAAGACAAAGAAAAAAATGGTTTAGAATTTTTGATCTCTCGAAACTGTGACGCCATTATTGCCCATGTTGAGGCTGTTACTGATGATTATTTAGTTGAGCTAAATAAAGGAAAAACCCCTATTTTCTTAATCAGCCGATATGTTGAGCAAATGAAAGAAAACTGCATCAGCCTTGATAATGTCATGGGAGGCTATTTAGCAACCAAGCACCTACTAGACTTAGGGCACCGCGATATAACTTACATAGCAGGGCCCTTGTTTAAGCCAGATGCAGCGGACCGTCTGACAGGGCATAAAAAGGCTCTCAACGAATACAATATCCATTTTGATGAGCAATCTCTGTACGTTGGCGATTTTAAGGAAACGGGCGGATACAATGGTTTAAAGCATTTTTTTGAAAACAAAAAGCAATTTACTGCCATCGTGTGTGCTAATGACGAAATGGCGTCGGGCGTGATGAAATGTGCGCGAGAACATAATTTTGAACTTCCTAAAGATCTCGCAATTATTGGCTTCGATAATGTTCATTTTACAAGTTATTTGTACCCTACTCTCACGACGATTGACAATCCCGTTGAACAAATGGGGAAAATGGCCGCTAATTTAGTTTTAAGAGATATTTATAAACAAAATCGTGCCGATATAGAACATATCTTTTCGCCCAATCTTATGATGCGAGACTCAACGCCAAGGTCAAATTAACGGTAACCCCTTGAGAGTATTATCTAATATAAATAAGTAGAGCGTTGACAACGTCTTCGTTTCTACTTGTTACATTCAACTAATATCTAAATATGATAAAGGAGATGTTGGTGTTTATTGGTGAAGTATCAAAGAAGACACAATTAACTGTCAAAACAATCCGATTTTATGAAGAAAAAGGTCTAATACCAGTACCTCTAAGACAAGGAAAGTACCGTGTCTACACAGACGATCACGTTGAAATATTAAAGCTAATTTCTGAAGCTAAAACCCTAGGCGTCACATTGTCTGAACTTAAGGGATTAATTAAATTTAAAGATTCAAAGGCTAACTGGTCAGAAATTAGTGAGTTTTTAGTGATACTAAAAGAACGTCTAACAGAGCAAATAAACGCAACCGCAGCAAAAATTGCCAAAATAGATTCATGTATCAGTATAATCAATCAGCAAACACCTCTTGACTCTCCCCTTAACGAGAGAGTGTATGATGGACAAAAGGTCGCGATAACGAAATAAATCAAACCATTTTAAACAAACTGCTTATCCGTTTACTAATCGGTTAGTTTTTGAATTGGTATGTTTTTGAATAGATAAATTCGCTTTGTAGCCTACTCTTTCAGGCCCTTGCCTGCGTTGTTTATAAGTGATTTCTAACTATAAGGAATGACATGGAAAATTTAGCAAAAAACCTTTGGATCTTTAATGGCAAAAGTGTCACGTTTTTAGGCTTACCCTTTTCTACGCGTATGACCATAATCAAGCTTTCAAATAATGAGTTGTGGGTACACAGTCCTATCGAATTAACAGAGGCTTTGCAGCAGCAAGTAGATAGCTTAGGAAAAGTAACGTTTTTAATTGCACCTAACCACCTTCATCATTTGTTTTTACCACAATGGATAGATGCATACAGCGACGCTAAAGTTTATGGCACGCAAGAGCTTATAAAGAAACGCAATGACATTTCATTCAACGCATCATTAAATAATGAAACGTCATACCCTTGGTCACACGACATTGCACAGATATTATTCACCGGTTCAGCATTAATGGAGGAATGTGTCTTCTTTCATAAGCAATCTAACACCCTAATAGTCACCGATTTGGTTGAAAACTTTTCGGGTAACGATTTTAACTTTTGGCAAAAATGGCTGGCTAAAGGCGCAGGTATTTTAGCGCCAAAGGGAAAAACGCCGATAGACTGGCGCTTAAGCTTTATGTTTAATAAAACACAAGCGAGTAAACATATTAGAAAGATATTTGCCTGGGAGGCAGATATGCTAATTATGGCGCATGGTGAAATAATAAAGAAAGACGCAACAGACTTTTTGCGACAATCTTTTAACTGGTTGGTAAAAAATAAATAACCGCAGCTACGCGTAATGCAATTTTGCCAAGACCCCATACAAGTACATTAATATTTCACATTATAAATATTTGCTAATAAACACTCTTTATAATGAAAGCCTATTGACTCTCCACCACAGGGGAGACTTTAAAATAACAATTATTTTCTACCCATGAGAGGTAATTGTGAAAAATATTATATTAGTAAATGGCAATCCTAAAAAGAACAGCTTTTCATCGAGTATTACTGATAAATATGCACAGGCAGCACGCAAGTCCGCGAACATTCGTATTTTTAATCTACCCGAAATGGATTTTGATCCAAATTTAGTGTGTGGTTATGATGATGACCAACCGCTTGCGCCATGTTTAAAGGAATTTAGCAAATCTCTTCATTGGGCTTATTTGAACGCGCATTTTTACCTGGCTCAACTTTTAAATTTTAAAATAGCAACTTACTCGCGACTCAACTCCTCAAAGGGAAAACTGCAAGAGTCATTCTTACAATGGACACACCCGCAGAGCTAGCTGCAGAATACGCTCAGTCATATTATCTGACGATGCCCAAAAACAACACTGGCTTAATTGATATTATAAAACGGGGTTCACACTGTGACTAAAGGCTTATATTAAAAAGTACAGGCTATTATACTCTATGCTTAGCGTTGCTCTTATGAGGGAGCCCCGCTAAATATTCGCATATATTTAAACGGAATAATGATGGATTATATTAAAATTAATAAAGAGGCGTGGAACAACAAGACCCCATTGCACATCGCATCAAAATTTTACAATCTCCCCGCATTTATAGAAGGCCAAACGTCACTAAACCCCATAGAACTTTCACTTTTGGGTGATGTTAAAGGGAAGTCACTTCTGCATTTACAATGTCACTTTGGCCAAGATACTTTGTCTTGGGCAAGATTGGGGGCTAATGTAACTGGCGTTGACTTATCATCAACGGCTATCGAACAGGCAAATAAACTCAAAGACTCTCTTGCTTTAAATGCGCATTTCATTGAAAGTGATATTTACCAGTTCGGTCAGTTCAATGATACACAATACGATATTGTATTCACGTCTTATGGGGTGCTTAGCTGGCTGCCAAATTTAGATAACTGGGCACAGGTTATTGCCGATGCTTTGAAGGCTGGTGGTGAATTCTACTTAATTGAATTTCATCCTTTTCAAGGACTTTTTGATGGCTACAGTTACTTTCCTAAATCAACACCTGATATTGAAGAGGAAGGAACATACACCGAAAACTGCGATGGCACGAAATCCAAAACAGTCAGTTGGAGTCATTCAATAAGTGAAGTAATCAGCTCATTACTAAAAGCGGGATTAAGTATAGAAGCATACGATGAATACCCTTTCAGCCCTTATGATTGCTTTGATGGCCTAGAATATATTCCCCACGCTGGTTATCAACTATTACATAACGGGCAACAGGTTCCATTGGTTTTTTCAATCAAAGCCCGTAAGCGCTAATTAAATCTAGATAATTTTTAACAGAGGTATATATGGATATAAGTTTACTGAGTATTTTTATTTCTGTGGCACTAGCCCATTTCCTTGCTTTACTCAGCCCAGGGCCAGATTTCGTGCTGGTAGTGAAAAGTGCTCTAAAAGGAAACCAAAAGAACGCTATTGGCGTCGCCCTCGGAATTGCGATAGCAAATGCAGTTTATATAGGGTTATGTTTGATTGGTGTTGGGGCAATTTTATCAACGTCTGTTGGCTTAATGATCGCACTTAAAGTGATTGGTGGGCTGTTTTTAATGTATATCGCTTTTCACGCGTTGAAAGCACCTAAGAGCGCTTACAATAATGTTGTTATCGCAGCTCACAGCTCGGTTGCGTTTTCGTTCACCTGCTTTTGTAAAGAGTTTGCGACTGGATTCCTCTCAGGCATTCTTAATCCAAAAAACCTCTTATTTTATCTGAGCTTGTTTACGGTCGCGCTTACTCCTGAGGTTAGCATTACCTTTAAGGTGATTTTAGGTGTGTGGATGACCCTGATTGTTTTTATATGGGATGTTGCCATTATTTACATGCTATCCAAACAAAGAGTCAGGGAAAAATTTGTTAAAGCGTCTTATTTTATAGATAAAGTTACAGGTGCTGTTCTCGGTGTGATTGGTTTTAATATTGTAAAATCAGTATGGTCAAAACAGTAATGTGATAAGTATTAATCATCGTTGCTGCCACTCGCAATATACGCAGTGTCAGCAACTATTATCACGTCATTATTTAAATAAGCCCTTTAGATGTTTACTATAAGTACGGCTTACTTTTAGTGTTTTTCCGTTGTGTAGTGTTGCCATGTACTCAGAGTTACGCAAGGGATCAAGCTGTTTTACATACTCTAGATTGATGATCGTCGATTTATGAATTCTCAAGAATGCCTCTGGCAAGGTATTGCTTTCAAGCTCTTTTAGTCTGGCTCGCATTACATAGGTTTCCGTTTCTGTGTGGACACACATGTAGTCACCCGCCGCATCAATCCATAGAATATCTGCAAAAGGTATTATTTGAATTGGGCTTTTTGCATCTCTAATAACCAAGTTTTCATCGTCAAACTTATAATCTGACTGCGCTGATTTTTCAAATGTTGATTCTTCTGCTTTGTCTATTTCTTGTTGTACTTCTATTAATTCACTTTTTTGGTATAGCTTTACATTATTAACCACTCTGTCTATGGCCTCTGCTAGCCTAGTGAGTTTGACTGGTTTTAATAAGTAATCAATTGCCCTGACTTCAAAAGCCCGCACTGCATGTTGATGAAATGCAGTGACAAAAATAACAGCAGGACAGGTTTCAGGTTGAAAATGTTTTATTAATTCAAAGCCAGACTTTGATGGCATTTCAATATCTAAGAAAATTAAATCTACTTCATGTTCATTCAGAAACTGAATTGCGTCATCCACACCGCTTGCACTGCCTATGACGTTAATCTCAGCAAATTCTTCTAACCTAATACGTAGGCCTTCAATTGCACTATACTCGTCGTCAACTAATAACGTTTTTAACTGAATCATTTAATAAGACCATTAATTGGCAATGTCATACATACCCAAGCTCCACCAGATGAATGATTGCCTTTTTCTATCCGCTGGGCTTTACCATAAATTAATTTCAAACGTTGCTCGCAGTTTGCCAAGCCTATTCCTCGTTTAGTACTCTCATTATGTGTGAAGCCTTTGCCGGTATCTGAAACCTTTATTATTAGGGTGTTTTTACTCTTTTCAATTACGATTGTTATAGCCATTGTTTTATCAGCTGCCATACCGTGCTTGAGTGCATTTTCAACTAATGGCTGAATTAGCATAGAGGGAATAAGTAGCTCACTACACCCTTCTTCAACTGAGATATTGACAGATAGTTTATCGGCAAAACGACACTTCTCAATGTCTAAATATGTACGAAGAATAGCGATTTCTTCTTTAATTGTGACTTTTTCAAGCGGGTCGGTATACAAACTGTGTCGCAATAAATCACATAACTTTTCAAGCATTTTAACGGCTTCTAAGCTTTCCTTTTTTAGGATTAATGTACAAATCGCATTGATACTATTAAACATAAAATGAGGATTAAGCTGGTAACGAAGCATTTTTAGCTGGGACTCTTTTGCTAAATGTGTTGCCTCAGCCGCTTTTTGTGTTTGTTCTAAGTTATCTAAATAAATCTTAATACCATAATAAAAGGCAGTCCATGTCGACAACATTGTCAATGAGGCGGATGTCCAAGTACCAAAATCAAACCAGCTCATTGGCAGCCAAAAGTTACCATAGAACCATTGTAAAGTGACCCACTTTATTTGGGTCCAAATTAAGGTTGCAGAGATAACGACCACGATATGCAATGCAACTTTTAACTTAAATTCGAGTAAACTAAGATAGGTGAAAACCTTTCTTAGAAAAAGAGTAATTAAAAAGCCAAAGCACGTATCAATTATCAGATGAGGGATGTGAATAGCCCATGGTTCATTACTGGGAACTTTGATCATGAGTTCGGTCAGAATCGCGTAAACTAGCCAACCGCAAATTTGAAATAACCAAAATAACTGGCTACGAGGGTTCGATGTATTCAAATCATTTATCCAAAAAGCAAAGCAGTCGGGCTATCAACCCCACTGCTTTGCTCCAAATTTAATTACTGCATTTTACCACAACAGCATCACTGTTAGGTTTAATCGTTAAACCAATGTCTGCGAAGGCGATACTCGCTTCGTTTGCTTCAACTTTCAAAACCTCAGTTATCGCTTTCGACTCATTACCCTCAACGTTACAGCTTAACGGTATTGCTAAGGTATGCCATTTTTTATCACTCAGTATCGCATCAAATGAAGAAAAACTAACCTTCCTTAAACACTGTTTCTGAGAACACATAACCTGTAAATCTGTATGTTCACCGGGTGACTTATTAATTCGCATCTTCAGTGTTAAGTAACCTGACTGATACATCTCACTCATTTTTTCTGGTTTTTGATACGCTAAAGCAAATGTCGCTTTATCTGTTCCAGAACGCCAAATAAATTGTCGCGCATCTTCTTGATAAGATAAATTCACCGATTGCATCAACAAACTCATACCATCAGTACTTGTAGCCGATGAATTTTTGGTAATGACTTTATCAGTTTGGCCAGCTTGAAGAGTCCACACTAAGTTGTCAGATAAACTTCTTACAAACAACGCTTTCGAATCTGTACTTGCCACTTTCCTCGGTGTCGTTTTTTCGGTTAACACAGGTAAGTTAACCGTATCATCGTATGTTAAACCATAACCATACTCAAATAATGGTTGGTAATTTTCGTCGCCAATATTTAACGAATATTGGTCGTCATATTTTGGCCAAGAAAAACTCAATTTCCCTGTGAAATCATACTGAATAGCGCCTTTTTCATTGGTTAATAAAATATCAGCAATACCTTCACCTTCTGACCCCGGTAACCACGCAGCCACAAAAGCATCTGATGCATTCAGCTCTTTATTTACCCAAAGTGGACGACCCGTTAAAAATACAGTAACAACTGGAATACCTTTTGCCTTAAGCGTCTTCAATAATGCTAAATCTTTTTTGGTTTCATATTGATACTCTAGGTACTCAATGTCACCAAACCATTCGGCATAAGGTTCTTCACCGATTACGACAATCGCGACATCAGGCTTAACAGAATAATCGCCAAATTCAGCAAACTCAACGTCACCACCCGCCTTTTCAATTTGTGATTTTAGACCCGCAAAGATAGAGGTTGCATTGGGGAAGTCATCATTGGTGTTGTCCGTTCCCTGCCATGAGACACTCCATCCACCAGCTTGCTTAGCAATATTGTCAGCACCGTTTCCGGCAACGAGAACGCGACTTTTAGCATTAATTGGCAGTACATTATTGTTATTTTTAAGTAGTACAAGAGATTTTCGCACTGCCTCTCTAGCTAACTCTCGATGTGGTTGAGCACCTAACCATTCAGGGTGTTGCGACTCAGGTCGTAATGAAGGTTTACCTTTTGCAAACACTCCCCATCTAATTTTAGCTCTCAGAAAACGTCTAACCGCATCATTTATTCTAGCCTCTGGTATCACACCTTCTTTCACTTGCTTAACCGTATTATGATAAAAAGCTTCAAAGTGTTCAGGCACCATTATGACATCAACACCCGCATTTATGGCAGCAGCACATTGCTCAAGATCGCAGCCTTCAACAAATTTATGCGCATTCCAGTCGCTAACAACGAATCCATCAAAGCCCATTTGGTTTTTCAGTACTTCGGTTAATAAATACTTATCACCGTGGACGCGTTGACCATTCCAACTATTAAAAGAGGCCATGACCGATTGCACACCCTCATTAATGGCTGAAAAATAGCCCGGACTATGAATCACTTTTAATCCTTGCTCGTCGATAATGGTGTTGCCACGGTCTATACCGCGCTCTGTACCACCGTCACCAACAAAGTGTTTGGCTGTTGCAATTCGCTTGGTCTTTTTCAAAAAGTCGTTGCCGATTTCTCCTTGGATACCAATCACCATCTCTGCAGCATATTCTTTTACTAAATCTGGATTTTCTGAATAACTTTCATACGTTCTCCCCCAACGGTCATCCCTTACTACAGCAACGGTTGGTGCAAAGCTCCATTCAATTCCTGTTGCTGCAACTTCTTTAGCTGTCGCTTGACCGATTCGCTTAATCAAATCAGTATCTCTAGCTGCGCCAAGTCCAATATTATGTGGAAACAACGTTGCGCCATAAACATTACTGTGGCCATGCATGGCATCGGTACCCCAAATAGTCGGAATAGCAATACCATCGACAGATGCGTCCATTGAAGCGAGATACATCTCATCAGCGTACTTTAACCACATGTCCATTGATGCACGTTTATTGCCATAAGGGGCCGTGTTCCCACCATTTAAATATGAACCGAAGCCATATTTACGCATTTGCTCAACCGTTAAATAGCCAATCTCTGGCTGAACCATTTGTGCTACTTTTTGCTCAATTGTCATCGTGGCTAGCAGTTTATCTATATGCTTTTCAACTGCAGGGTCGCGTTTTAGTTTCGTATTAACATTTGGCCATTTTACACTGCCCGTTTCTACACCATACGACAATGGGCTATGAACAACGCCGGTTAAAAAGAGTGGGCAAAACAGTAACTTTAAAAATTTAAATTTAGACATCAAAAACCTATAAGAACAATTAATTACAGAGAAAATCAACGCGGTATGTATTCAATAAAATCGTAATATACCCAAGATGAAGCGCCATAATATTGACCTGGGAAATAATTTGCTTCGACAGAATTATCACCATGCCAATGATTAATCATAATTTTGCTATTATCGATGGGCCACGCGTAAGCTGGAATTTCATTCTCTGCTAAATGACCATCTCCGTTTTCTTTATACACCGTTCGGATCGTTTGCTCATGGCCATTGGCATCGAATAAATACCAGCGAATGGCATTGCTTGACCAATCAAAGCCAATAGTCAGCAAGTTTTCTCGGTAATCTAGCCCATACTGACTTAAGTCAATATCCTTTTCCCAACTTTGGTATTGACCACCTTGCGGTTGGTAAATCACATTTGTATGAACAACATTACCTAACGAAGGAAGCAATTCAATATCAATTTCTTGCCACGCTCTCCCAGGGCTATCCCACCACGATGTATAGGTAAAAATTGATGAAACAGTGCCCGCCACGTTGCCAGATTTTAATCTTCCCTGAACTTTACCGTACCCATAAAAATGGTTGCTTTGTAGTTCTGAACATGAGCCTTGTGCTAATGACAACGTTAAACCATGCTCACTAGGATTTAGTAAATCAGTTTTAAATGCGCAACCAAAGGGTGTGCCATTACTGCCAGTACGTGCAGTCCAAACAGAGCTATCATATCCCCATGAAAAATTATCTTTAAAATAATTAGCATTCGCGTGGGTAGCGACTAAAGTTGTGCAGCCCAATAATGCACTAAGAAACAGTTTTTTCATTGTTATGCCTTAAATAATTTGGCTCCCATATTAAAAATATGGGAGCGTAAAATAGAGGGGTTAGAATGAAAATCCAGCTCTTACACCATAATACCTAGGCATGCCAAAGCTGCCCTTAGGAATACCTTTGCTGGTATTGTTCCAGTATTGAATCGTCTCATCAGATGCATTATTGATGAACATTTCTGCATACCAGTTTTTCTCTTTTGGCTCATATTTTAAAGAGGCATTGTATACAGCAAAGGCATCGCGGCTATCGTCTATGTATTTAGTCGCTTCGTCTGAAACTGCAAAGTCCATATCATCCAAATGCTTATCGAGATTCCACACGGTGGTATACGCTTTATCTTTCCAGCTGGCATTAAACCAACCATGAATAAATCCATATTCGCCCAGATCAAAGGTATGTGTATAACTAATGTTAGCCGTGTATTTTGGCGTCATTGCTAAGTTATTACCTCTAAGGTTAGTCGTTAGCAATGTATTTTCAGGGTCTTTAGATTCTTCATAAGAAATATTAAACAAATACTCAGAATCATAATCCCATTTAGTGTGCCAATCTTCCGTAATTTTTGCCTCAGTCCAGGTCACATAACCAGTAATTCGCCCATTTGGATACGGTTTCCAGTCAAATTCAAACTCAAGACCTTTAATCGTAGAGCCCGGAACGTTTTGAGTATAATAAGCAATTACAGGCTGATTCTGATAATCAAGAATTGGCTGACCATCTTCACCGATTACAGGTGCCCCATCCTCATCTTCAACAACAGACAAGCGCTCAACATTACCAATTGATCCCACTGACGCATATTGCATATCTGTATAATCTGTATAGAAAAATGCAGCTTTTAGGTTCAATGAATTATCAAAAAAGCTAGACTTTGCACCGAATTCCCAGGTCAGCACTTCTTCGGGATCAAATTTTGTTTCAAACCGAGTTACTTCACCCGTTCTATCATTAACCACTTCGTAAACATCACCAATACCACCCGCTTTAAATCCGCTTGCAAGGTAGGCATAGAGCATTGTTTCTTCGGAGATGTCATAATCTAAGCCAACACGAAAATCATGATGCTGCCAACTTCCTTTATTGTCGTTTTCAAAGTACGAGGCATAAATAGACGGATCTTCATAATAATCGACGGGTTGATTGTTAAGCTCTGTTCTATTTAACCAACCAACAGCACAGCCATCAGCATTTGAACAACGATAGGTACGACCGCCTTTATCCTGCTTCGTTTCATCACTAAAGCGATAACCAAATGTCGCATGCAACTTTTCAGTTAATTTATAAGTGCCTTGGCCAAACAAAGCATACGCATCTGTTGAACGGTCTGGCTGGTCCCAAAATGCTTTATCATCCATTGGATTATCGTAATAACCAACTGTGGTTGTTTTTTCATGAAAATAATTGGCACCCACAATCCAAATAAAGTCGCCGTATTCATCTGATTGCAGTTGTAATTCTGTAGAAAATGATTCTGCTCCGGTGCCATCTAGGAAATAAGTAGCGCCATCCCAAGGGTCTAAACCAACTTCGCTATCTTGTGCTGAAGACCTTTCCATATCTTCATATCCCACTAACCACACCAGATCATATTGATCATTTATGGTGTAGTTAAAGGTATTACGAAGGTATGTTATGTCTAGATTCAACTTTCCAGGCACATTAACTACGGCTTGATACGTGTTATCACTCGGTAGGAAATTCGTACAATCACCTCCCATTTCAGCGGGTCTTCCACGTAACTTATCGCAGTTAACTAAATCAAGGTTATTATTACTATCGTTTACATATTTTTGGAAAACGGTGTGGTTTGAAAAATTGCCATCCAACGGCTCCCAAAGTGTACTTATACGGAAGGAATATTCATCTGCATTATTATAAAAATCACTTTTATCTGCAGCTGTTAACTGACGAACTTTTTGAGCCTCAGGATCGGTTCCTGCGCCATCAATCCACCAGTTTTCTCTTTGTGTCACTGTTTGTCCAACACCTTGGTATGAATCTTCAGAGATTACAGGGGCATTTAAAACCTCATCAGAAAGTCGGCGCGTGTCATATTGGTTAGGGTCATAGTAACCCTCTAGGTAAGAGTCACGCTTTAGGCCTTTCGCTGAAAAACGAACTGCAAACTCTTCAGTTACTGGAATATTGATAAGGCCATCAATACTGCGGCTATTAAACTTGCCCGCTTCAATATTCAACTGCCCATATTGGTTTTCAAATTCAGGCTTGGCGGAAATCACATTGATACTTCCCACCGTCGAGTTTCGGCCAAATAAAGTACCTTGTGGTCCACGAAGCGCCTCAACACGGTCAATATCATACATCAGCGCAAGCGCACCTTGCATTCTTGGTGAATAAATACCATCTAAATGAACACCAACAGCAGGGTCCCCTAACTCAGTTAAGTTAGTTGAACGCACGCCTCGCATTGAAATAACAGGAGCAGATTGATCCGTTGCTGTAGAAATATCTAAGCTAGGCACCAAGTTCGCTATATCCTTTATGTTATTTACACCATTTTTTTTAAGCTCAGCCTCTGTAAGTGCAGTGATGGCCACCGGTGTTTCCATCAATTTGGTTTTACGTTTTGTTGCCGTTACTGAGATAATTTCTAACCCACTATTCTGCTGTTCAACGTCTTTAGATTTTGAATCTTGCTGATCATTATTCTGTGCATATACCGGTAATGAGCATGCTAATGCGACAGCGATAGCAACAGCTTTTTTATTTATTGTGTGCATATTCGACCTTTTTAATGTGTGTTCTAGTGTTAAAGTCTTTACGTTTAATTAACAGTATCTAAAGGAGCATTTTTCATTACTAGTCAAATTCGGCAAAGCGAGTTTCAAACAATACAAAGCGAGACTGGATTCAGATAAAAGAGGATTAGCGACAGAATTTAGGTTTTCTAACGCGTAAAAAAAAGGGGGATAAACGGGGGCCATTGGGCTTTTAATCATTGCGAAATATTCCTAATAATTTTATTAAAAACCCAACGTTTTGACGTTACTTAAGTTGATTGAGAATGAGTTTTTCGGTGTGGCTCAATAAGTCATAACCGCCTATTTCACCCTGTCCGGGAACCACTCTTCGTAATTTTTGGTAATCATTCTTCAACTGCTGAGTAATTTTCAGCCATGAATGAATATCTCCATGGGCCATATTCCCTACAGAGTTAGACTGTAATGCACGAACCGCACAGCCTGCGTATAAGATACGTTTATCTGGTAACCATACCATTATATTATCCATCGCATGACCGGGGCCTGGGAAAAACACATTCAATGAGCCAAATTTCACCTGTGCACCGACTGTTGCAAGTTCGGTTATCACATTGTTTGGCACAGCAGTCCCTTGCTCTATTGTCAATTGCTGCGTCAAAGGGTGAGAATACACTTTGATACCACGCGCTTCTAATACATCAACCCCTGAAGCTCGGTCTGCATGTGCATGAGTGACAAGTGCCTTGGTTATCGGCAAGTTTATTTCTGTGTTAATGACGCTTAATAACTGTTGTGTTTGTAACTCTCCCCACGCCGTGTCAATCAGGGTTAAACTTTGCCCCTCCCTGACAATCAAACCATTCGAAGGGAATGTTGTCCCGTTAGGATAAACATAAAAAGAGGTATGCAACCAAACGCCTTCATCTATTTTCGTGATAAAGACTTCATTCTCAGCGTATATATTCGCTAAACTACTTTGAGTAAAGACACCGCAAACAACAAAAAATAATACACCCAATATCCTTTTAAATATCATCATAATTCCTAATCTTCTTGACGTTATAATATTATAATTTTTTACATGATCGTTTTGTACCAAAAACAACGCTAATTTTAAAAGTGGACTCAATTTACTCGATACGAATGCTCGCCCTAGTTCAGCCTCTGATAGCAGTGATTAAAAACGGGTGCATCGGCCCTTTATTCCCTGCTTTTAATTCTGCCAACTCGTTTAAGCGTATATTCTATTTACACGGTTACTTTTCGATGTTGTATATTTGCAACAAGAGGCTAAGCTTTATATACATAACAAATGCTTAGAAAAAATATGAAATTATTAGTAATGCTCTTTTTTTTCTTCTCTACTCAAGTGGTTGCAATGCTTACACCCGTGACCTATGAAAAAGATGGAGAAGTCATTACCAAAAATGCGGTACGCTACAAAGACGGCTATGGTTACAACGTAAATGCCGAACATGTATTAAGACTTGTTACGCTTGATTGGCCACCCTATATCGATGAACACCTATGTAACAAAGGCTGGCTTTACCAGTTTACAATTCAATCTTTGCTTAAAAAAGGCTATGGCGTCTATATCGGCTTCTACCCATGGGCACGGGCA
Source organism: Pseudoalteromonas sp. PAB 2.2 (assembly GCF_001938575.1). Taxonomy (NCBI): domain Bacteria; kingdom Pseudomonadati; phylum Pseudomonadota; class Gammaproteobacteria; order Alteromonadales; family Pseudoalteromonadaceae; genus Pseudoalteromonas; species Pseudoalteromonas sp. PAB 2.2. The sequence continues at coordinate 105,442 of NZ_LYPI01000008.1, read as the reverse complement.
GTAAGGGAGGCAGAGCTTGGCAAAGCAGACATCCTTTTTCCTGAATACTTTATTGAAAGCACGGTTATTTCAGATAACTTTTTAGACAAGACACGCAACGAGTTATTAGCTCTCAGCCAACCGATTCCTGGTGGGGATCTCTCATTTGTTGCCTTGAAAGGAAACCAAATTCGTTTTAATGGCGACCTAAACTCTGTTAAAGACCAGGTGATTGGCGTTGTCAGATCTTACAAAAACACTCAGCAACTTGATGAAATGATTGATAATAAACAAATTGACACCATCGTTGCAAACAATGAGTACCAACTTATCCACCTACTACTAAGCAATCGCGTTAGTCTCATTGTTGCAGATCTTGAAGTGCTTAAAGCCAGTGTTTATAAATCAGAGTTATCGATTAATGGCAAAAGACAAATCATTGAATCATTGGTTGCGCTTGAACCAAAACTTGAATATAAGCCCCTCTATTTTTCTATTAGTAAATCAACACCGCACTGGCAAAAAGTACTGAAAGATTTAAATGATGAGATCAAGCAAAAACGACAAAGCGGCCAATTTGAAAACTTCATTAAAAAGATGAAACAGCAATGCTACGGAGTCGAAAAAGCGGCATAAATGCCGCTTCTTAACTTAAAATAATGATTCAAACGTACCATCAGGGAACAAGATACCGGGTGCCCCCCTCACAGTAGTAACATCACCAATCTGGGTATCTCCAAAATAAAGTCCACCACTAAAATTACGTCCTTTTTGTTTCAAATCTAACCATCGGCCATCAGCACCTTTGATAACCGCGTTTACATTATTACCAACAGTTCGTAGGTTAATATCCAGTGTTCGGCTATTCTGCTTGATAAATATATCTGTATTCGTCAACTGCGCTAAAGCAGTTAACTTACCAACAAAGCCAAACTCAAAATCTGTAGCACCATTTAGTGGCGTGCCTAAATGTAATGCGAAAACAAGATTTTCAGTTTCCTCATTTATAAAAGGCGTAGCCTCAATAGCCTGAAGATTAAATGATGTTGTTTTCGATGCGGTTGAAAACTCACCATCAAGATCAAAGTCAGATACAATAGTAAGTAATTCTTCAAACGGTGACACAAAGCGATTAAGTGTCAAGTTTAGGTTTCCTACAAGTTCGCTGTCTTTTTTTACTAAGGTAATATCTGTATTAAGAGTCCCTTCACCAGTAGAGTCCTCACTTAAAATTGTAAAGGGATCATCCGTTCCATCAAACGATAACAGTAACTCACTAACATCAACCAATAACTGAGTCTCATTGCTGCTCATTTGGGCGCTCATAACGCCTGTTATTTGATTTCCTAGTAGACTACTAATCCGCCATTGAGGAACGTTTATATCCATATTCACATCGATGCCATCGTATTGCCCTGAAATTGACCATCGATAAGGGGAATGTTGATACTGCACTGTAAGACCATTTACAGTATAAAGTCCCGGTAAGGTATCATCTGCGGGCGATACATTTGAGAGAACATCAAATAGTACATTTGCTAATGCAACTACAACCGACTGTGAATCATCATCCAATGCATTCGTGAAGCCATTTAAATGTGACGACAACTCAGCGCTGTATTGTTGTTCTTGTAACCTTACTACGCCGATAACATTACGAATATCATCCAATAATTCGCGCGATTGAAGTATGGGGGGGTGTTCATCTAATGCTGAAAGTTCAGAAACCTTGCCTAATCCAACTAAACGTTGCTTTAAATTCCCCACAACCGTTTGAATAAGTTGATTTCCTTTTACATTCAATAAATTTTCACGAATATAGCGATTTGCATACTGCGCGTACTCAGGGAAGCGTGAAATTTGCGCCTGGCTTTCAAGTTCAATAAGCTCAGGTTGCGATAAGTTTGCTTCTAATTCAGCCGCACGCTTTAAAATGACTCCAAAACTTAACGCGTTAGTTAATAGTTCAGCTTCTAATGAATCATTCAATTGGCTATGTGTTAAGTGATAAAATGGAGTTGCGCTAACGCTCTGTGATGTAACATCTAGCTTTTGAGCGCTAATTACGGCACTGACTGGCGATAAAAATAGCCTATTTTCACCAGGAGCTGCAAAAAATGACGCACTGTAATCTAACGAAAGCGGTAAAACTTCTTCAAAATCAATTTGACGATTTACGTTTGTGTCATCAGGATTGTCACGATACGTTCTGCCGCACCCTTCATAACTTGGACACAAAACAAAGTCATCATTTGATACAAACTCAACTGAATAATTTGCTAGACTCGTTAGTGAGATATCTAAACTATTGAGATCTGAAGTTTCAAACGTTTGTCGTTCACCACTTGCGTTATTTGTAAGTATCAGCGTGCCAGCATTTGACTGCCATGGCGCAATGTAGAAGTTTGCTGTCGAGGTAGTTTTAATCACGACTTGTTCGGGTACGATGTTTTGCTCTGATGAGCCTCCGCATCCTACCAAAAATAAAAAAATGCCTAAGGGCGCTATTCTTTTTACCATGCTTTATCCTTAGAAATTCACTCTAACAAACCAATTCAAATTTGCATAATATGCTTCGTCTAAATCTAAGCTATCAGTTTGCAAAGTTAACCCTATGTATTCATTTTCTATTCCGACTAAAAATGCCTGGCTATTACTCTCATATCCACCAAGTAGTTTCCATGTATCTGCAAAATGATAGCGTCCAGTTACTTGAGTAAACGTGTCACTTTTTATTTGTTTAGCCATTAAATGCGCAGAGAATGCGTTGTTAATACGATAATTTAATGATGCTTTTAGTCGTACTGGCATTTCAAATGTATGATCAACCTCATGACCATTCGCTGAGGTAGTAAGCCTTATTGTAGGCTCAGTAATGATGCTACCACTCTCACTTTCAGTGAATGGCACTTCGGTTGTATAGCCTTGAACAAAACCCGCCTCTTTATATTCTGTTTCATACGCGAGGTCTTGAGCTTGTACATTCAACTCTAGCTCTGGTGTAATTTGCCAATTAATATTTAGATCGAAGCTATAGCCTAAACCGGTCGGGTTTTCATCTGAAGTAAATCGCTTAAAAAGTAGGTCCTTAGAGTAATAATAATCAACCTCCAAAGCTCCTTGAATTTCATCACTAAACACCGTGCCATCGACCTTGGCGTCTTGGAAATGTGCACTTGAAAAAATGGTGATTTTGGGGGTAATTGTCAGCGCATTATTATCTAAAAATTTAAAATCATAAGCGACAAAAACACCATTAGTAGTTGCTTGTTTGCCGTCTAAAAAATAACGATAATCACGTTCTTCAAACGGCAGATCATTTTTTTCTGTGTGTAAGTATCGTGCGGTATCAGGATCAAATTCAAGCAAGTAATCAAATCGACTTTGTACACCCACTGTATAATTTCGGGTTTTAATACCTAACTCAAAAATATTAAAAGTAAACGCACTATCTCCGCTTTTTAAAGGAGCATCAAAGTCATCTATAAAAGACTTTACAGGTTGAGATTCAGTGTAAACTTCTGCATCTAGGGTGGTGAAAAAAGTAGTTGGCTCTGCGGCAGCTGTAAAGGAAGAAAATAAAGAGCTTGTTATAGCCATAACAAGTAGTGTTTTTTTCATAGTTTATCCACTTATTATTATAAAGGGGAGCAAGCTCCCCTCTTTTTTATACTGCGTTATTACTTAGTCATGTCTAAAAAACTAATATCAGTGTAGTCAATAACTTCACCATCAATATATTCTATAGAGATACCATTGGTAATTTCAGTCACTGTACCAAACTTCATCATTTTCCCTGAATATAATGCATCAACAGAACCAGAGAAGTCAGCACTTTCAACAGCACTGAGTGACATCATATAAGCAATATCGTTATGAAGCTCTACGCTGACCATGTATGTTTCCATCTCATCAACAGCACTGTCTAAGCCAATCATCGCCGTAAATTCAGTGTCACCGGTCATACCTGATGCTTTAATATTAGCAAGACTAGTTAGATCAGAGCCTTCTAAACTTAACATCCCCGTAAAGCCAGAATCGCCATCAGTTACTTGAACTCGAGACCATGCTTCGATAGTTTCAACTTCACCATCCACTAATGTATCTGAAGATATCTCATCGTTAAATTTAACAATCAAACATGAATCAGATAAATCTGCAGCGATCTTACCGTCTTTTACATCAACACAATCTTGCGTTGCTTGCGCTGTATCCTCAAGCGTTTCAACGATAACGGTGACTCCATCTTCGGTGGTAACTGTACCACCAAATGCGAACACAAGTGTATCTGTTTCAATAACACCATTAACACTGATCATTTCAGATGTTGTGTCGTTAGACAACGATAACTCTAACGCATCTTTATCAAAGCTGTATGTCCATTCAGGGAAACGAGTAGACTGTACATTGTCGGCTTCGTCACCTAAGTCCCAAGCTTCTGTTAGAATGTCGTAGATTACTTCAGCTTTATCAAAAAGTGCTTTACCGCCTGACTTCGTAAGAATCGTTGCTTGAGTAACAGTCTCTGTTCCCGCTTTCACGTCGACTAATACTTTGAACTTAGCAATTGCATCCATAGCAGTATCATAAAGCGCTTGTGCTGCTAATAGTGCATCATCTGCGTTTTCTGCATACATAGCGGCTGACTTAAGTTCAGCTGCTGCAGTTTCGAGTTGCGCATCTGCCATTGCAATATCATCAGCTTCAGTGGCGACTTTCTTGAATGCTGTGGCAGCATCTGTTGATAAATTAGACGCAGAAATTGAAGCCGCAGCTTTCATTTGCGAGTCTGTTGCAGCCGCTATTGCTTGTTCTGCTGCCTCTAAAGCCGCAGTCGCACTTTCAAGGTTTGATACATCAGCAGCTTCAACGGCGATCATCGCAGTAGCCAAAGTTGTATCAGCTGTCATTGCAACCGTTGCGGCTTCAAGTGCAGCAGCTGCTGCAGCTACCGCATTCGCTTTCGTTACTTCAAACTCTAAACCTAATGCCGATACCGCTTCATCTGCTCGTACAACTTCAGCTTCGATACCTGCAATCAATGACACAACGTTGTCGTATTCCTGTGCTACCGCATCACGGACACTTGCAGCTTGCTCTGCAAGTTGTTGGTAATCACTATTTTTAGCTGCAAATGCCGCAGCTGCTTTCGCAATACCATTCATCTTAGATTTAACTGATTTTAATTGCTTCTGCCATACCGTGTAAGTATCTACATTACCATTTAGTAAATATACCGCTGAACTATATGCTATTACTTGCTCATTGGTCTCAAGTCCTGCATCACCTAATTCAGTAACATCGGCAAGTGACGCTTGCGCAGTATCAATAAGAGCCATCACAGCATCTAGATCAGCTTGGGCTTCAATCACTTTTTCATTTAGTTTTTGTGCAGCTTTCGAATCAAAGTCATCCCCAGCATTACATTCTTCACCAGAACAACCAATCTTACTTAGCGCATCTTTTACATTCTTAGCTGTTTCTTTAAGCTCATCATCAGCGCCTGCTTTTTTAGCGTCTTTTACTACTTTTTCAACAGCTTTCGTTGCTTTCGATTTTAGTTTTGCGATAGCGTCAGAATCCGTTATACCTAAGCTTCGAGCTACCGCGGCAAAAGCTTCATCAACACCTTCACCTGTTACAAGGGCTGCAAAAATTAAACTCGTATTAATTACCGATTGTTGTAATGCCGCAGCAACCGCTTTGACAGTATCATCATCATTATCGGCGACTTTGCCATCAGAAACACCTTTAGCAAGCTGTGACATCAGTTCATTAAGCGAACCGTTTGTACCCGTGCCAGCCATTGATTGTAGAGATATAGCAGTTTGAATTAGCGCTAATGTACCCGCGTCTAATGAATCACCGTCTTCAAGTTCGGTAAAATCTACCGCACCACCTGTTGAAATATCAGCTAACAAGGCTGCAGCCTCAATGGCAGTATCAGGACCAAGTAGTTGAATTAATGTTTTTAGACTTGCTTGAGAGATTGCGTCTTCAGAAATTGCTTCACCGTTACCCGCACCTTCAAGTAGAAGCTCTGCAGCAATACTGGTAAACAACGTTAAATTAGCAAAATACTGAGTTGACTTATTTTCGCCTTCAGCATAACTCATACCACGAACAGATGCCGCTGCAGCAGGAGCACTTATAAATTTAACAACTTGCAATGTTACATCGTCTTTATACCACTCGCCGAAATCGATGTTGCTATCACCATTGTTTTCCATGCCCGCTTCTTCTGATACACCTGGTGCTGTATCGTAGTCGCCACATCCTGTGAAAGAGTCACATTTGACCATACTGTCATCACCTTCAGATGAGGTTGTAACTGTGATATATAATGGTCCAGTAAAATCATCTTCAACAAATAGTGAGTAACCACCATTCATTGCCGTTAAAACTGACTCTGGGTTTGCAGCAAGAACTTTTGCTTTTGCCATCGCATCAGCTTCAGCTTGTGTGTTAGCAGTTGCTGTAAACGATTCGTCTGCAGAAGCTGCTAAACGAAATGCAACCGGTATCATCTCTCCTGCATCATTCATCGTTTTGACAACGACCGCTGCGTTTGATAATGAGCCTTTTACAGCTCGACCTGTTACTTCTGTTCCAAAGCTTGCAGAAGCTGAACCTTCAAATGTTTGAACCGGCTTGACTGTTTCTTTTTTATTGTCGTCGTCAAACCAATTACAACCCGTTAACCCAAGTGATAAAGCAACAGAAGCTGCTATCGGGGTAAATTTATTAATTCGCATTGTCGTTATTCTCCTTAATGGCTACTTCTGTAGCTTAGCAGTAATAAAATACTAGGTTACAATTTATTATCAAACATTAATTAAACGTAACCGAGAAACTATGCAGGCATAATTCCTTTTTATGGCGTGACAAAATAACGGATGTTTATGACATTCATAAGAAAATGGAATATAAAATGCAGAAATACACAGAGTATTTCATCTAAGAAATAAAAAATAAGACATTGATTTTCATTAGGTTACATAAAAACCCTCCGTAAATTACAAAAAAAAATGTGAATAACTAAAAACAGTGCCATAAGGCGTTATCCCTGTTTACAATTATTCACATTTACAATGTAACTTTTTGTAACTGAAAGCTGTTAAGCTGGCACTCTTACCCACCCTTCCATGAGTACTCGCGCACTGCGGCTCATACTGGCTTTTGTTACTTGCCAATCTTCACCAACTCGTTCTGCTGCGGCTCCCACTTTTAACGTACCCGATGGGTGCCCAAAATTTACTTCATGGCGCTGTCCGCCACCTGCAGCTTGATTTACTAAGGTGCCGGGTATCGCAGCTGCAGTGCCAATAGCAACCGCTGCCGTGCCCATCATGGCATGATGCAGTTTACCCATCGACATAGCACGAACGAGTAAATCAATACTGTCGGCTGTTACTTCTTTTCCACTGGATGCATGGTAGCTTTTAGCGGGTGCAACCCACGCAACTTTGGGTGTATGCTGGCGTGATTTAGCTTCCTCTACGTGCTGAATTAAACCCATTTTTAGCGCACCATAGGCACGAATTGTTTCTAGCTTTTCAAGGACTGAAGCATCACTATTGATAGCATCTTGAAGCTCAGTACCGTCATAACCGATTTCACTGGCATTAATAAATACAGTAGGAATACCCGCATTAATCATGGTCGCAGATAGCACCCCAACGCCCGGAACGTCGAGTTCATCAACGAGATTACCCGTTGGGAATAACGCGCCTTCACCATCAGCCGGATCCATAAACTCAAGCTTTACTTCGGCTGCAGGGAATGTCACACCATCTAGTTCAAAATCACCTGTTTCTTGAACTTCACCATGGGTAATGGGGACATGTACAATGATGGTTTTACTAATATTTACTTGCCAAACTTTAACTTCTACAACGCCGTTATCTGGAATCTTGCTGGCATCAACCAAACCATTACTCACCGCAAATGCGCCCACTGCAGAGGTTAAGTTACCGCAGTTACCACTCCAATCAACGAATGCCTTATCGATAGCAACTTGACCAAAAAGATAATCAACATCGTGATCGTCCTTGCGGCTCTTCGATAAAATAACGGTTTTACTGGTGCTTGATGTAGCTCCCCCCATACCATCCGTTTGTTTACCGTATGGATCTGGGCTACCAATAACACGCAGAAGTAAATTATCGCGTGCTTCACCTGCCTCTTGGGCAGGTTCAGGTAAATCAGTTAAATTAAAGAACACCCCTTTACTGGTGCCGCCACGCATATAAGTAGCAGGCACTTTAATTTGTGGTTTAAAGGCCATAATTAATGCTCCTCAGACTCTAAAAAGTCTTGAGCAAAGCGTTGAAGTACACCACCAGCTGAGTATATTGATACTTCTTCGGCAGTGTCTAAGCGACAGGTCATCGGTACTTCAACCACCTCACCACTTGTGCGTGTAATGAGCAGAGTTAATGTCGCACCAGGTGTTGGCTCGCCTTTAACGCTAAAGGTCTCACTACCATCAATGCCTAATGTAGTTCGTGTTGTGCCCGCTTTAAATTCAAGTGGTAACACACCCATACCAATAAGGTTTGTGCGGTGAATTCGCTCAAAGCCTTCTGCAGCAATAACTTGTACACCAGCAAGACGAACTCCTTTTGCAGCCCAGTCACGTGATGAACCTTGACCATAATCAGCACCCGCCACAATGATGAGTGGTTGTTTACGCGCCATGTAGGTTTCGATAGCCTCCCACATACGGGTCACTTTACCTTCAGGCTCAATACGAGCATAAGAACCTTGCTTTATTTCACCATTTTCTTTAACCATTTCGTTCAATAGTTTAGGGTTTGCAAACGTTGCACGTTGAGCAGTTAAGTGATCCCCTCGATGAGTGGCATACGAGTTAAAGTCTTCTTCGGGTAAGCCCATTTTAGCAAGGTACTCACCCGCAGCACTTGATGCTAAGATTGCATTCGAGGGTGATAAGTGATCAGTCGTAATATTGTCACCTAATACAGCTAATGCACGCATATCAGTTAAACTACGCTCACCAGCCAATGCACCTTCCCAATATGGCGGGCGACGAATATAAGTGCTTTGCGGACGCCATTGATAAAGTGGGTCGTTGTCTTCACCATAATCAACACTTAAATCAAACATAGGCTCGTAAACCTTTCTAAATTGTTCAGGTTTAACGCTTTGTTTAATCACTGCATCAATTTCTTCATCTGATGGCCATAGGTCCATTAAGCGGATTTCGTTGCCGTGTGAATCGATTCCCAATACGTCTTTTTCGATGTCAAAACGAATAGTACCTGCAATGGCATAAGCAACCACTAAGGGAGGTGACGCAAGGAATGCTTGTTTGGCATAAGGGTGAATACGACCATCGAAGTTACGGTTACCCGACAACACAGCAGTTGCGTATAAGTCACGGTCAATAATTTCTTGTTGAATTTTAGGATCAAGCGCGCCACTCATCCCATTACAGGTTGTGCATGCAAATGCCACAATGCCAAAGCCTAACTTTTCAAGCTCTGGTAATAAATTGGCTTCTTCAAGGTATGATTTAACCGCTTTAGAACCTGGTGCCAAAGAGGTTTTAACCCACGGTTTACGTGATAAACCTTTCGCGTTCGCATTGCGCGCAAGTAAACCAGCAGCAATCACGTTACGCGGATTACTGGTATTAGTACAGCTCGTAATTGCTGCGATAATACATGCACCATCAGGCATTAAGCCTGCTTCATTTTCAACAACCCCTGTGATCCCTGCTTTAGCAAGGTCACTGGTTGCAACACGACGGTGTGGATTAGATGGGCCCGCAATATTACGGCCAACGGATGATAAATCGAACGTTAAAACACGTTCATATTCAGCCGTTTTTAAACTATCGCTCCACAAGCCAGTTTCTTTTGCATAGGTTTCCACCAGCTTAACTTGCTCTTCTTCGCGGCCGGTTAGACGCAAGTAATCAAGTGTGTTGTCGTCAATATAGAACATAGCTGCTGTGGCACCAAATTCAGGTGTCATGTTTGAAATCGTTGCACGGTCACCTAACGTCAGTGCATCAGCCCCTTCACCATAAAACTCAAGGTAAGTTGAAACAACTTTCTCGTTACGTAAAAACTCCGTGATCGCAAGTACGATATCGGTTGCAGTAATGCCTGGTTGTGGTTTACCGGTAAGTTCAACACCAACAATATCAGGTAAGCGCATGTACGAAGCACGGCCAAGCATGACGCTTTCAGCTTCAAGCCCGCCCACGCCTACAGCAATAACGCCTAATGCATCAACCATAGGAGTATGGCTGTCTGTGCCGACTAAGGTATCTGGAAATGCAACGCCATCACGTTTTTGAATAACAGGCGACATTTTCTCTAAGTTGATTTGGTGCATGATGCCGTTACCCGGTGGAATAACATCAATGTTCTTAAATGCCGTTTTTGTCCAGTTTATAAAGTGAAAGCGATCATCGTTACGACGATCTTCAATGGCGCGATTTTTTTCAAACGCATCGGGTTCAAAACCTGCGTGTTCTACTGCTAATGAATGGTCAACGATTAATTGAGTAGGTACCACTGGGTTTACTTTCGCAGGATCGCCGCCTTTCGCGGCAATTGCATCGCGTAAACCGGCTAAATCAACCAGCGCTGTTTGGCCTAAAATGTCATGACACACGACACGTGCAGGAAACCACGGAAAATCTAGGTCACGTTTACGTTCAATTAATTGCGAAAGTGCATCGTTTAACATTTCAGGTTCACAGCGACGAACTAAGTTTTCAGCTAATACGCGTGATGTGTAAGGAAGTGTGGCGTAGCTGCCTGGCTTAATAGCATCAACAGCAGCGCGAGTATCAAAATAATCAACGCCGGTGCCTGCTAATGGTTTTCTAAATTCTGTATTCATGATGACTCTACTTGTACTTGGTGACGATGAAGGAAGTTGGGCTTGTTTTTAGTGTTTTTATGCCCTTTTATAAAAGGGCGGCTTGGCCGCCCCTGTCATTGGTTTGATTGGTGTTATTAACGCTCAGTAATTGGCGTATAGCTTCGTGCTTCTGGGCCCGTGTAATCAGCGCTTGGGCGGATAATACGGTTATTAGCACGCTGCTCTTTAACATGAGCAGTCCAACCTGTTACACGGCTCATCACGAAAATAGGCGTGAATAACTTCGTTGGAATGTCCATGAAGTGATACGCTGATGCATGGAAGAAATCAGCGTTACAGAACAATTTTTTCTCGCGCCACATAACGTCTTCACAACGAACAGATACCGGGTATAACACAGTATCACCCACTTCTGCTGCCAGTTTTTCAGACCATTTTTTGATGATCACGTTACGTGGGTCAGACTCGCGGTAAATGGCATGACCAAAACCCATAATCTTATCTTTGCGCTCAAGCATGCCCATTAATGCTTCTTCAGCTTGATCGGCACTCGTAAAGCTTTCAATCATATCCATCGCAGCTTCGTTCGCTCCGCCATGTAGTGGACCACGCAAACTACCAATTGCACCTGTCACACATGAATGAATATCAGACAAAGTTGAAGCACACACACGCGCTGTGAATGTCGATGCATTAAACTCGTGCTCTGCGTATAGAATGAGCGAAACATTCATTACTTGCTCAAATAATGCCGATGGCGCTTTGTCATGTAATAAATGTAAGAAATGTGCGCCAACCGAATCATCATCTGTTTCAGTATAAATACGTACACCGTCATGACTAAAACGGTACCAGTAACAAATAATGCTTGGGAATACAGCCACCATGCGGTCGATTGCATCATTGGCTTCACTAAAATCTTGCTCCATTTCTAGGTTACCTAGCATAGAGCAACCCGTACGCATAACATCCATAGGGTGTGCATCTTTAGGAATATTTTCTAGTACTGTTTTTAGTGCGTCTGGTAAACCACGAAGTGTTTTTAACTTAGCTTTATATTCAGTAAGTTCTGCGGTTGTTGGTAATTCACCGCGCGATAGTAAAAAAGAGACTTCTTCAAACTGGGCTTTATCAGCCAGTTCACTAATATCATAACCACAATACGTTAAACCAGAGCCTGACTTACCTACCGTACACAGAGCTGTTTCACCTGCTACTTGACCACGTAAACCTGCGCCGCCTAATGCTTTATCTACCATGAGTGTTCTCCTTCAATGTTGTCGTTATGATTTTTTAGCTGAGAAAAGGTTATCAAGTGTATTTTCATATGAGTGATAGTCTAAAAACTCATATAACTCAGCACGTGTTTGCATATTATCGATTTGGCTTTGTTGTGAGCCTTCGTTAAGAATAGATGCATACACGTTAAGTGCTGCTTTGTTCATGGCTCTGAATGCACTTAATGGGTAAAGCACCATTTCAACACCCACTTCACTTAACTGCTCTTTGGTATAAATCGGTGTTTGACCAAATTCTGTGATATTCGCAAGGATTGGCACATTTAACGCTTTCGCAAACGCTTGATAATCGGCTAAATCATGAACTGCTTCAGCAAAGATTGCGTCAGCGCCCGCTTCAACACAGGCTGCTGCACGGTCGATAGCTGCATTTAGGCCTTCTTTTTGGAATGCATCAGTACGCGCCATAATGTAAAAATCGCTATCCGTTTTTGCATCAACCGCGGCTTTAATACGGTCAACCATTTCATCTTTAGAAACGATTTCTTTATTTGGACGATGACCACAGCGCTTTTGTGCTACTTGGTCTTCAATATGAAAACCCGCCGCGCCCGCTTTCGTCATTTCTTTAACTGTACGCGCAATGTTAAATGCCCCGCCCCAGCCTGTATCGGCATCAACAAGAAGCGGTAAGTCGGTAGCGCTGGTAATTCGACGAATATCTTCAAGTACGTTGTCTAGGCTGGTCATGCCTAAATCTGGCATGCCGTATGATGCATTAGCCACACCAGCGCCTGAGAGGTATAACGCTTGGTGGCCTGTTTTTTCAGCCATCATGGCACAATACGCATTGACAGTGCCGACCACTTGCAGTGGCTTATTGTTGGCTATCGCCTGTTTGAACTTTAATCCTGCTGACATTGGATAACTCCTATCTTTGAACGGTCACAGCTCTTTGGCTGTGTCTAATTTTTAAAATTAATCTGTGACGGTTTGACGACAACTCGGCTATTTTTTTGCCGCGTGTAAATCAAACTTAGTCTGTATATTGGCCTGAGATGCACTTATATGGCGCTTCATTAGCATTTCAGCTAACTCCCCATCATGATTTTCAATGGCATTAATAATTGCAAGATGCTCATCAAAAGCCTTTGATACGCGAGGCCCCGCCATGCCCATTTGTACACGGTACATACGGATTAACTGATACAACTCATTACATAAAAGATGAATTAAGTGTGCGTTTTTAGAGCCTTTGATTATGCGATAATGAAAATCAAGGTCACCCGCTTCTTGGTAGTAAGATTCACCTTCTTTGACACGTTGTGTTTGCAAGTGTTGATTAAGTAACTGCTTTAAACCTTGCACTTCTTGTGGCTCCATATTGTCGGCAGCTAAACGACACGCAAGCCCTTCAAGCGCACTGCGAACCTGATACACTTCAATAAGTCGCTCAGCAGTCAGTGCCACAACACGACAACCCACGTTTGCTTTACGTTCAACTAAGTAGCAACTTTCTAAACGATTAAGTGCTTCACGTAATGTAGCGCGACTAACGCCATAACGCTTCGCAAGTTCAGGCTCAGAAATTTTACTACCCTGTTCAATAGTGCCTTGAACTATTTCACGGCGCATGTCGACAAACACTTGGTCTGACGCTGTCGTTATCGTGATATCGTTATAGTTATCGTTGGCTTTTTGCTCTGTCATAGTCACTTCTTTAAACGTGCTGAATTTAGATTGTCGACAATTAATAACGTCACTATGCGCGCTATCGTATAAACTGTCAACCTTCAGACCATGAAAACAGGCTAAAAAAACAGCTAAATGTCGACATAAAGTGATATCTTTTGAAAATATTGACAATAAACAGTGTTTATAGGGGTGAAGTGTCGACAGTTTAGTCATACGTGTAAAACTATAAAAAAGTCCCCCGTACACATCAAAAATGATATGATCAGCACATTATCACGTGACTTGAGAGCCCTTTCGTGGACGCTAATACATTTATTCCCGATTCATTTATTGATGATGTAAAAAGCTACCTTCCTGCACATTTATCCCTAGACGATTTTATTACTGCCTGTAGGCGCCCGCTCAGACGCTCTGTACGCGTTAATACTTTAAAGATGTCTGTTGAAGAGTTTCAGCGCCAATGCGCACGCAAAGGCTGGGAGTTAAAGGCCATTCCGTGGTGCGAAGAAGGGTTTTGGTTAACACGACCAAGCGAAGAGGAATCCGCTCTTGCCATAGGCAATACTGACTTGCATTTAAGTGGCGCTATGTATGTACAAGAAGCAAGCTCAATGCTCCCCCCGGTTGCACTTAGAACAGAAGTACAGCACAGCGATGCGGTACTTGATATGGCGTCGGCGCCGGGTTCTAAAACATCACAAATTGCCGCCATGATGAATAATCAAGGGGTTTTAGTCGCGAATGAATTGTCTTCATCACGCTTAAAAGTACTGGCTGCCACACTTAAACGCATGGGCGTGGGTAACTGTGCGCTGTCACATTTTGATGGTGTGATCTTTGGTGATTACATGTATGAATGCTTTGATAGCATTTTACTCGACGCACCGTGTTCTGGTGAAGGCACCGTTCGTAAAGATGCAGACGCCCTTAAAAATTGGTCCATTGAATCTAACATCGATATTGCAGCGGTTCAAAAAGCACTCATTAAAAGTGCATTTTATGCATTGAAGCCTGGCGGTACACTCGTTTATTCAACCTGTACCCTAACCCCACTTGAAAACCAGCATGTTTGTGAGTATTTATTAGACACATTTCCTAACTGTGTTGAAGTACAGCCACTTGATTGTTTATTCGAAGGGGCAAATAAGGCGACAACCCCTGAGGGCTACTTACACGTATGGCCACAAACATACGATAGCGAAGGCTTCTTTATCGCAAAATTCAAAAAAGTAGCTTCAGTTGATAACCCGAATCAAAAAGTCAAAAAAGGGGCTTTTCCATTTACGGCGTTTGATAAAAAACAAAGCCAAGCATTTATGCAAACAATTAAAAAACAGTTCGGTCTAAAATCACTGCCAGGCAGCTTAATGCAGCGTGACAAAGAACTTTGGTTATTTCCTGAATCCTTTAATGCACTTCAAGATAAAATCAAATATTCCCGCTTAGGAATCCAAATTGGTGTGATCCACAAAGGGGGTGTGCGCTTAACGCATGAGTTTGCCACAGTATTTGGCCAAGATTGCGCTAAAAACACTTATGAAATGACAGCTTCTCAAGCAAATGATTACTTCAATGGTAAAGATATCCGTCTTGAGAAACCGGTTCAAGACAATGGTGAAGTTGTGTTATTGCTGTGTGGCTGTCCCGTGGGTTTAGGTAAATGGCAAAAAAATAAAATTAAAAACTCTTTACCACGCGATCTCGTGCAAAATACCCAGTTGATAACATGGGTATAACATGCGAACAAACGCTGTATAAACACGGTTCTACTTTGGGTAAACAAAGGTAACAACTTGATTTTAAACCAGTATAAAATTTATACATTTATAGTGCAATTTTCATCTCATTAACTACACTTAAAAGTACTTTCTACTTCTCCCTACTGAATTTAGAAGGTGTTTTTTTAAAGTTAGCGCAGGCTCGCAAGAGCCACCCCCTAAGCCCAGAACAATGCGGATTCGTTCTGGGCGTTTTTTATTCAAAAGTCGCATAGCCAAACATAATCCTTTTTGATTTCATTAATAAAATAACTAAAAAGGATCCTCTATGTTAAAACCGCTGTGTGTATTACTTCCCGTTTTTATTAGCTTCCAAAGTATTGCAAAAAACAGCCAATACGAAGGCTTTAGCTATCCGAATAAGGCAAAAAACGCCATTAGTATTTCCTTTGATGATGCCAGACACAGTCAGGTAGACACAGGGTTAGCACTATTAGACAAGTATCAGGTTAAGGCCACCTTTTATGTCTCCCCTTTTAATGTCAAAGAACGCGTTGAAAAATGGCAAATGGCAGTACAGTCTGGGCATGAGATAGCGAACCACACTACCAGCCATTTATGCACCGGCAATTTTGAGTGGTTGCGTAAACAGGGGGGTTCTCTTGAGCAAATTACGCTCAAAGATATAGAACAAGATATTCTAAAAGCGCAAGACTATATCAAGCATGCGCTGGGCATTGAACCAACCTCGTTCGCATATCCGTGTGGAAACACATTTGTAGGGCGTGGTGCTAACACAAAAAGTTATGTGCCTGTTATTGCCAAGCACTTCGAAACAGGTCGAACTTGGCTAGATGAAACCGCCAACAACCCCAATTTTACTGATTTTACTCAGCTTACTAGCTTAGCGATTGATGGCCTTACCTTTGAACAAATAAAAACCATGCTTGAGCAGCACCGTACAAATAACAGCTGGATTATTCTTGCGGGGCATGAGGTGGGTAAAAGCAGTCAGTACACCACAGACAGCGAAGCACTTGAGAAGCTTATCGTGTATTTACAAAACCCAGACAATGGTTTTTGGCTTGATACCGTGAGTAACATGGCTAAATATGTAAAAGCTAACCGACAAGAAATTGATTAATGATCATTTAAATCAAATTCAGTAATTTGGTTATCAGCGTGAATAAGCTCATACTTTGCAAGCAACCCGTCATTAAGTTCAATCAAGCTGATAGCCGCATTACTTACAAGGTATTTTTGCCCGTCGCCTTTGGTTTGATGTTTATCAACTTCCATCTGCCAGCGCTTAGTAAAAAAGTTAAGGGGACTTTTCGGGGCATATAAAATTGAATCAAGCTTATCGAGTACGTTAATAAGTTTTCGCGGGAACTCATTTTTAATACCACTGGCCGTTAATTGCCAAATACGGTTTTTATGTTTCCCAAAGCGCTTTTGAACAGAAAAACAAAATGAATAATGGACATCGCCAGAAAGAATTAATGTTTCTTTCGGTGTATCTTCACGCCGAAATGTATCGAGTAACTTTTTAGCAGAGCCTTCGTGAGCCATCCAGTTTTCAACATCAACTAATAAAGGCTGACCACAAAAATTAAACATAGCCTGAATCGCTTCTATTGATTTCACCCCAAATACGGGCGCTGGAGAAACGATAATAACCTTATCATGCGAAAGTAAGCTTTCTTCAAGTTCAGTTAAGCGTTCCCAGTCGAGTAAACCTGAAGGCTCATTAAAGTTTTGCTCATTACGCCAGCGATGGGTGCGCGTATCAAGCACCACCACTTTAGGAATGGTATTGAGCTCGTAATGCCAATAATTAAAATTGAGGATCAGCTTATCGAACTCTTTGAATTGCCATGTTTGGCCGTCAAAGCTTTTTGTGAACGCAGATAACAAAGACAGCGTTTTTTCACCCGCATCATTACCAATCCCTTGCATTAACCAATAACTTATTAAGCCGTTATTAACGATTCGTCGGCTGACTGGGTGTTGATAGATAGCGTGCTCCCACCCTGCCGTTAAATTCCAGTCATCTGTGACATCATGGTCGTCAAACATCATCAGGGTTGATACATTAGCAAACAACCGCTGTGTTTTATTCAACCCATCCGCAAAACCAAGGAGTGCATCCTTTTCAAGCTGAAATTGCGTGGCGTGTTTAGGCGGCAGTGTTGGGCAATCTGTCTGTGCAAAATCAATTAGCTGCCACGAAACAGCACTAAAGTTAAGTATATAAAGTGCAATGAACTCTTGAAAATGTACTAAATGATTTTCAGCTTTTAAACTAGAAAAATGAGGCTCATCTTTTTTAAGCCAATAACCGACTCCCCATTTGCTGCGATTTTGCCAAGGCACTTTAGGCAAATAAAGATGGCGACTATAAAGCTGTTCGCTAAAACAGACGGGTAAATTGAGCTTAAGCGGCGGCTCTATAAAGATCCCAAACAGCGTTATGATTTTTTCTATCGCCAGTAACATCGGCCCTGCAACATCATCTGCGTATACTTGATCACCCGATAACAAAAGTAAATCAGCACCCGCGTTTAGCGATTGTCGCTGCTCATTTTGCCACGTGTCGGCTGCCACCAAACTATCTTTAGCAGGATGATGGGGGTTACGGCACGAACCATGTAAGATTTTATCGAGTCTATTGGGAATTACAAATGCAGGAAAGTCGGCACGTTCGTAGCAAAATGCAGATAAATCGAGGCTTTTATCACGATCATGAAGTGAATAATAGATCAGTGAATCAACCCCAAATGGCTGTGAGATTGGTAAAACAATGACATAGTGAAGAAAGAGAGCCTCGCCTAATTGAATGACCTCATGCTGACAGGTAGATTCAAGGCCCTTAAACTCAATTCTATAATCACTATTTCGGGTTGTTACAAACTGAAAACAAACTTGATGAGGATCTGCACGGCGTACCATAGGCCCCATAATAAGTTGAGGTAAATTTGATACGCCGGTCATTGTTAAGCCCTTTTTGCTTGCTTAAACAGTGAATAGAAATTATCTGTCGTTGCGTTAGACAATTCGTTAAAAGTAAGCCCTTTTAACTCAGCAATATAATACGCAACGTCTTCTACATACGCGGGTTGGTTTGTTTTTCCACGGTATGGTACAGGGGCTAAATAAGGCGAATCTGTTTCGATTAAGAGCCGATCTAATGGGATTTTCTTCACAACGTCTTTTAGTTCAACGGCATTTTTAAATGTGACAATGCCTGAAATCGAAATATAAAAGCCCATATCAATCGCTTTCTTAGCCATATCCCAATCTTCAGTGAAACAATGCAGTACACCACCACATTTTTCAGCATTATGAGCGCGCATCAGGTTAATTGTGTCCTCACGCGCATCTCGAGTGTGAATGATAAGGGGTTTGTTAAGCTCATTAGCAACGTCTATATGCCCAACAAAGCTCTCTTGCTGAACGATATGCGTTTCTTTTGAGTAATAATAATCAAGACCTGTTTCACCAATTGCAACGACTTTATCGTGAGTAGCAAGGTTGATCAGTTGGTGTTTATCAAGTGCATCTTTTTGATCAAGAGGGTGTACGCCACACGAAGCGGATACATCTGGATAATCTTTAATTTTTTCAAGCATGCTTGGAAACTGCTCCAAAGTCACACTAACACATAAAAAGTGTTCGACTTGCTTTGTACGTGCGTTTTCAAGTACTTGGTCTAAATTAAGGTCGAGTTTGTCGAAGTCAAGACGGTCTAAATGACAATGAGAATCTACAATCATGGTACTACTTTTTTACATGGTATACGTCGGATTGTCAGAGTTTAACATAGTACCCAGCAGTTTTTCGATCTTGGCATTTAAATTGGTTTTATCGTCGATAAAGCTTATACCAATACCTGGCGGATTCGAGCTTTGTGCACCTTGTGGGGTTATCCAAGCAACCTTCCCAGTAATTACGTCATCTTCTAAAGCATCTGGTAATGTCACTTTTAAAGCCAATGAATGCCCCATTTCAAACCGCATATTAGTACGTACAAACAAACCACCATTTTTTATGAAAGGCATGTAACAGCGATATAATTCTTCTAAATCTTCGATATCTACTAATAATTCTTGCACAATATGTCCTAATTATGGCTTTCACGTAAAGAAAACGCTAGTTTCGAAATGGCCAGCGGCATATTCAAACCAAGCACATGTGAGCTGTTATAAATAAACTCAGAAATTGCAGATTGCGCTTTTTGATAGCTGAAAAAATCCATTCCCAATACTAATTGCGTTTTTAGATGCTCAGTTAAAAACAAAGTAAAGACATTAACCAAACTTGTATCTTTATTCAGTATGTCGACTAACGCACTGAAATTATGGCTGTCTTTTATCTCAGTTGCAAATTTATAGAGTGTATCAATAGACTCTAATTGCTGTTCATTTTGCCATTGTTCTACAAGGAGTGGTTGTTGCGAAAACAAACCTAACCAAGAATAATTAGGAATATCTAGGGAGGCTAACCATTGTGTCGTAGTTTCTATATTAACTTTCACTTCGTGCACCGCACAACGACTGAGTATGGTCGCAGGTAATTGCGCGATTTGTTCACAGGTTAATAATAGGTAGCGGTGTAAACTTGGCTCTTCAAGCGTTTTTAATAGCGCATTTGCAGCGGCTGTGGTCATTTTATGGCACTGCTCAAGTACAACCACCTTATTACCGTTTTGAGCAGCTGAATGGTTTATAAAATCGGTAATATCACGAATTTCATCAACACCGATCGTTTGCCCGTCTACTTTAACCACCCGTTTATCGGGATGCGTGCCTGCTTGATTTAACAAACAACTTTTACAATGACCACAGGCAACCAAATTATTGGCTGAGGCACATAACAAACCATCAGCTAGCTGCTCTACTAAGCGCTGCTTGCCAACCCCTTTATCACCATTAAACAATTGCGCATGGTGAAAACGATGCTGAGAATAGCTCTGTGCTAACTGTTGTTGTAAGGGTTCAAGCCAAGGCAATGGCATATTATTTTAAACTCTCAAAAAAGGTATCAAGTACCGTGGTGATGGCAGCATGCACTTCAGGCATCGCTTTATTTGCGTCAACAGTTTGAATACTGGGATCATGTTCAGCAAGTGCCAAATAACGCTCACGTGTACGTTCAAAAAAGCCGAGCTCTTCTTGTTCAATTCGATCAAGTTCTCCGCGTCCCTTCGCACGTGCAAGGCCCACAGCAGGGTCAATATCTAAATATATTGTTAAGTCTGGCTTTAAGCCTTTTAAAACCATATCAGCCAAAAAAGAGAGTTTTGATTGCTCAATACCACGCCCCCCCCCTTGGTAGGCTTGCGATGAGAGATCATGACGGTCTCCCAGTACCCAGGTCCCTTTATCGATTGCAGGTTTAATAACATTCGCAACAAGTTGAGACCGTGCAGCGTACATTATAAGCAATTCTGTCTCACCCGTTATTTGCTCTTCATGAGCCTGTTTTACAATGTGACGTAGTGCTTCCGCCACAGGGGTACCACCTGGCTCACGTACATTAATAAATTCAACCTGCTTGTGCTGTAGGTAAGCTTGGCACACGGCGATTGCCGTTGATTTTCCAGCCCCTTCAAGACCTTCAATCACTATAAATTTCGCTGTCATATGACTCTATTCTGGTTATTTGTTTAATTGGTACTGCTGCACAGCACGATTATGCTCTTTCAATGTTTTTGAAAATTGATGGCTCCCATCGCCTTTCGCTACAAAATAAACATACTCTGACTCAGGCGGATTCATCGCTGCAAGTAATGCCGCTCGCGATGGCATGGCAATCGGCGTTGGCGGCAGCCCTTTAATTTTATACGTATTATACGGTGTGTAAGTGGTTAAATCTTTACGTTTAATATCACCATCAAAGTCGGCTCCGATGCCGTAAATTACCGTTGGGTCTGTTTGTAAGCGCATATTGCTCTTTAACCGATTCGTAAAAACAGCCGATATTAAGGGCCTTTCACTTGCAAGCCCTGTTTCTTTCTCGATAATTGAGGCAAGTATCAGTGCCTCATACGGTGAGTTCAAGATTAAATCGTGTGCTCTATTTTGCCACGCATTATCGAGCTCTGTTTGCATTTTAGAGTAGGCACGCTTTAATACACTGCTGGCCGTGTCTTCACTATGATAGTGGTAAGTATCAGGGAATAACCAGCCTTCTATATTTTCATCTTTATTGCTAATTTGCTTTGCTAAATTCTCTTCATCAAGGTCTTGCTTTAAATGAGTTTGCTTAGCAATGTTGGTAATTACTTCTCTCAGTGGTTGCCCTTCAATAATAGTAAAACTAAAGCTGACTTGAGCACCTTGATTAATGCGGCGAATATTATCGATTACAGAGGTAGAATCAAGCTCATACAAGCCTGCTTTTAAATCCGTTAAGGTCGGGTCTAACTTTGCAAGCACCTGAAATTTAAAACAACTGTCAAGCCATTGCTTACTTTGCCACTGTTGGCATAATTGATTAAATCCTGTTCCGCGGTCCACTTTAAACAGTGTGCTGTTAGTAACATTTAATGGCATACTCAATGCTGCTTGAAGTTGTTGATAGCCAATACCACAACATAGCAATGCTAATAAAAGCACGCTAACAATGACTTTTATCACACATTCTCCTTGGCAAACTGGGTCGCTAATAATGCTTTACTTCGAGTAATGTCAAACTGTGTATCCGTAATGGCTGCAACAGGCACAACACCCATTAAGCTATTACACATAAAAACCGCATCCATCGCTAATAACTCTTCTACGCTAATTTGTTTAAACTCAATTGCTAACTTAGCACATAACGATTTTAGGTAAACCCCAGTAATCCCACAGTTATTTAATTGTGGCGAAAAAATCTGTTCATTTTTTATCGCAAATAAATTAGCAGCAGAGCTTTCTATTACATTGTCATTAATATCGAGCACCACAACATCGTCGCAATTAAGTGTGTTCATTTGATTTTTAATGAGCACTTGCTCGAGGCGGTTTAAGGTTTTTAAACCGGCAAGCACAGGCTGATGTGCAAGTTTAATACTGCTTATAGCGAGTGAAACCCCCTGCTCTTGCCATGTTTTATAATGTGCAACAGCAGGTAATACCGTGATAAGAACTTGAATCGAAGGCGCTTCAGGTAAGCCGTAACCTCGGCCGCCACTGCCGCGGGTAATAACAATTTTTAAAATGCCTGATTGCATATCGCCTATGGCCTGAAGCGAGGCATTTTCTATTGCCATGACATCTAAAGTTGGGAATGCTAAGCGCGCTGCACATTCTATTAAACGGGCTTTATGTAATGGCCAGTGCTCTATACTGGCATCATCAATGCGAGCCGTCGTGAAGAAGCCATCACCATAGTTTAGACCACGATCTTGAAAGCTGACCATGGTGTGGTCGTTGGTTATAATTATTGTTTGTTTAAATTTACTCATATAAAAAAGCCCAGTTAAACTGGGCTCTTCTTAATTTAGTCCGTTGTTACCGGCAATTATACCTTTTTAAATAGCAACGAGCCATTAGTACCACCAAAACCAAACGAATTACACAGTGCATAATCCAATTTAGCGTCACGTGCCGTGTGCGGTACATAGTCTAAATCACACCCTTCATCAGGGTTATCAAGGTTAATTGTTGGGCTTACTTTTTGGTCTTGTAAAGACAAAATAGTAATAATAGACTCAACAGAGCCCGCTGCACCTAACAAATGACCCATCATTGATTTAGACGAACTAACCATCACATCTTTTGCTGCATCACCAAAAATTGATTTAACAGCCGATGTTTCAGCTTTATCACCTGCATGCGTTGAAGTACCATGCGCGTTAATGTAGCCCACTTGATCAGCATTTACTTGTGCATCTTTCAACGCATTTTCCATAGCAAGTGCTGCCCCAGCGCCATCTTCTGGCGGTGAGGTCATGTGGTAAGCATCACCACTCATACCAAAACCTACAAGCTCTGCATAAATGTTTGCACCACGTGCTTTTGCATGCTCATACTCTTCCAGTACGATAACACCTGCACCATCGGCCAGAACAAAACCATCGCGGTCTTTATCCCACGGACGAGATGCGGCTTGTGGATCATCATTACGTGTTGATAATGCACGAGCTGCATTAAATCCGCCCATACCAATTGGCGTAGATGCTTTTTCAGCACCACCCGCAACCATCGCATCAGCATCACCGTATGCAATCATACGCGCTGCGTGACCAATGTTATGCAAACCTGTTGTACAGGCCGTAACAATTGAGATATTAGGACCACGTAGCCCATGCATGATCGATAAGTGACCCGAAATCATGTTAATGATGGTCGACGGTACGTAAAACGGAGAAAGCTTACGCGGACCACTGTTTAATAGTTTTACGTGGTTTTCTTCGATTAACGTTAAACCACCGATGCCCGAACCCACTGCGACGCCAACGCGTGTCGCGTTTTCGTCAGTGATTTCTAAGCCAGAATCTTGTAGTGCTTGTACACCCGCTGCAATGCCATATTGGATAAACAAATCCATTTTTTTTGCATCTTTCGGTGACATGTAAGCTGATGCATCAAAGTCATTCAGCAAACCTGCGAATTTGGTGCCGAAACTTGAGGTATCGAAATGCGTGATAGTTTGAATACCACTTTTACCGTTTAACAAACCTTGCCAAGTAGATTCAACATCATTACCTAGCGGTGTCAACATTCCTAAGCCAGTTACGACGACTCGACGTTTAGCCACGGGTTGCCTCCAATAAGGAAATTATTTTAGGTGGGGTGTATACCAAAATATTCAGTATCATTCTTTAGATAGACTAAGGGCAGCCTAAAGCTGCCCTTAAAATCAAAATGCGATTGATTACTCAGCGTGAGCTGTAACGTAATCGATTGCAGCTTGAACTGTAGTGATCTTTTCAGCTTCTTCGTCTGGGATCTCAGTGTCGAACTCTTCTTCAAGAGCCATTACTAGTTCTACAGTATCAAGTGAATCAGCACCTAAGTCGTCAACGAAAGAAGCTTCATGTTTTACTTCTTCTTCTTTAACACCTAGTTGCTCGATAATAATTTTCTTTACGCGTTCTTGGATGTCGCTCATTCTTCTTTCCTTTATTAAATACGCCAATGCGTTATTTTCAGATTGCGGCGTAGTTTACGCCGCATAATTCTGTGATTCAAGGATTTGCTGATAATTACTTATCTGGTCAAACCTCTTGATTGGTATTTGTTCATTTATCGCTTATTTTCATAGCGAATTCAAGTATGTTTAAAGCAAGATCACAAAAAATTCAACATTTTTCGATAATCTTTTGTTAGCACTTTGGTGCTAACATTCATTAAACCATGTACATCGCGCCATTTACGTGCAATGTTTCACCCGATACATACGCAGCTGCGTCAGATGCTAAATAACACACTGCGGCTGCAATTTCTTCAGGCTGACCTAAACGACCCGCTGGCACATTTGCAAGCGTGGCTGCTTTTTGCTCATCTGTCAGCTCATCAGTCATGTCTGTTTGGATAAATCCAGGCGCTACAACGTTAACCGTGATACCACGAGACGCCACTTCGCGTGCAAGTGATTTAGTAAAACCAATCACACCTGCTTTTGCTGCAGCATAGTTTGCTTGACCCGCATTACCCATCGTGCCTACAACTGAACCAATGTTGATGATACGGCCATTTTTCTTTTTCATCATAGGACGTAAAACAGCCTTAGATAAACGGAAAACAGAGCTTAAGTTGGTGTCAATAATGTCATCCCACTCGCCGTCTTTCATTCGCATAAGTAAATTATCGCGCGTAATACCCGCATTATTTACTAATACATCAATATCACCTAAATCAGCTTTGATCGCAGCAAGTGTTGCTTCAATCGACTCTGGATCAGTCACGTTTAACGCATAACCTTTACCATTATCGCCTAAGTACTCACTGATTTTTGCAGCACCTGATTCGCTTGTCGCTGTGCCCGCAACTTTTGCACCTTGTGCCACTAAGGTATTCGCAATCGCTTTACCTATACCGCGGCTAGCACCTGTGATAAGGACAACTTTGCCCTCAAGAGAAAATAAATTTGTCATTCTATTCCTACTTATTTCGCTTCATCAATCGTAGCTTGCGTGTTTACCGCTGCGCATACCATTGCTTTATCAATACGTTTAGCCAGACCCGTTAATACTTTGCCTGGGCCAAATTCATAGCTTTGTGTAATGCCTTGCGCTACAAGGGCCTGTACAGTTTCAGTCCAGCGTACTGGGCTGTATAGTTGACGTACTAGCGCATCTTTAATTGCTTCACTTGATTGCTCTGCTTTAACGTCAACATTATTAATTACATCACACTTAGGTGTATTAAATGTTAAAGCGGCTAAATCAGCGGCTAATTTTTCTGCCGCAGGTTTCATTAACTCACAGTGTGAAGGCACGCTTACAGCAAGCGGTAAGGCACGTTTTGCACCTGCTTCTTTACACGCTTCTGATGCGCGCTCTACCGCGGCCTTGTGGCCTGCAATAACAACTTGACCAGGTGAATTATAATTAACTGGTGAAACCACTTCGCCATTAGCCGATGCTTCACATGCGGCTTTAATTTCATCATCACCTAAACCGATAATAGCTGCCATAGAACCGGTACCCGCTGGTACTGCTTCTTGCATATATAAACCACGGTTTTCAACAAGCTTGACGGCTTCGCTTAAACTAACAACGCCTGCACAAACAAGCGCTGAATACTCGCCTAAACTGTGGCCAGCCATAACAACGTCTGCATCAGGGTTTGCTGCTAACCATTGGCGGTAAATTGCCACACTGGCAGTTAACAAGGCCGGTTGTGTACGATGGGTTTGATTTAATTCTTCTTCTGGACCATTAAGTACAAGTGCAGCTAGATCATAGCCAAGCGCGTCTGATGCTTCTGCAAATGTTGCTTTAACAATATCAGAATCGGCTAAAAGTTCAGATACCATGCCCACAGTTTGTGAGCCTTGACCTGGAAATACGAGTGCAATTTTATGTGCCATACTTTGCTCTTATCATTAAACAAAAAAATAATTCTTTTGTAGGCAGCATAACAAGTTTTTTAAATGCTGCACTACTTTATTGTTGGATGTGTTTGCTCAAAAATCGCAGCGATTTTTTCAGGGAGTTGGCGTTCGACTTCCCGCACGGCTTCATCTATAGCAGCATGGAACGCCTTTGCAGAGGCATTACCATGGCTTTTAACAACAATACCGCGCAATCCTACCAGACTTGCGCCATTATACTGGTCGGGGTTCACCCGCTTGTAGAGCTTTTTTATCACTGGACGCAATAAAAACGCCAAACATTTGTATAAAAAATGTTTGTGTAAGGCTTTCGTTAATTTATGCATGATAAGTTTGGCAATCCCTTCACAGGTTTTTAATGCCACATTACCTACGAATCCTTCGCACACAATCACATCGGCTTTACCACTGAAAATATCGCTACCTTCACTGTAACCTGTATAGTTGAGATATTTACATTGCTGCATTAGTTGTGCAGCTTGCTTTATTCCCTCATGCCCTTTGATGTCTTCAGAGCCAATATTTAATAAACTAACGCGAGGATTATCACAGCCAAGCGCTTGTCCTGCGACCACAGAGCCCATAATGCCAAACTGATAAAGTGTTTGCGCATCGCAATGCACATTGGCCCCTAAATCTAATAGATAAACGGGATCTTTTCGCTCAGTAGGGACGGCTGAAATAAGGGCTGGTCGTTTTACACCCGGTAGCATCTTTAATACATAATGCGCCATAAAAAATAACGCGCCAGTATTACCCGAGCTTACACAGGCTTGCGCTTCACCCGATTTAACTAAATCAAGGGCAACTCGCATTGAGGAATCTTTTTTTGAACGAACAGCTGAAGCGGGTTCACACGCATTAGTAACAACTTCACTACAATGACGAATGATTAATCGCGGATGAGAAAGCGAATCAAGTGCTTCAAGTTCTTTAAGAATAACTTGCTGATTACCACATAAGATCAGTCTTAAGTTGGTATTAGCATTTACCGCTCTTACGGCGGCGGGGATAGATGAACGGGGGCCGTAATCGCCCCCCATCATATCTAACGCTATGGTTAGATTGGTCAGCATATAGCAATCTCTTAGTTAGAAATTACTTTAACGCCTTTATAGTAACCGTCAGCAGTTACGTGGTGACGACGGTGAGTCTCACCAGAAACTTGGTCTACAGTTAAAGTTGGACCACTGATCGCATCGTGTGAACGGCGCATGCCGCGTCTTGCACGAGACTTTTTGCTTTTTTGTACAGCCATTAGTCTTCTCCTAAGAATCTTTCTTAAGTTGTTTCAAAATATCAAATGGATTTGGTTTGTCATCTTTTGCTGATAATTTACCAAAGCTTGTAGGCTCTGATGAATAACTGCACGAGGCTTCGTTGTGTGTAGGCACTATAGGAATTGCCAAAATCAGTTCGTCTTCGATTAACTCAAACACGTTGATTTCGCCATTTTCGTCCAGTTCTACTTCATCGTAACCTTCAGGAAGATGATCTGACTCTGCATCCAAACCGACTGGCGAATACACAAAGTCTTGATCCAAATCCAAGCCTAATTCACCATTGCAGCGTTGACAAGTTACGGTTACATGTACTGATAAATTACCACTTATCACTACTAAACCCTGGTCATCAATTTTGCAATGAATCTTTACCGCTATTTCACCTGCTTCTTCCTGCACAACTTGCTCTAAACGAGAAAGTTTTTCAAGCGGTACAATACCGTCATACGTTAAACGATGTTGTGCTGCTTTGCTGGGATGAAGAGTGATGGGAATTTTCACCTTTTGCATAGGGGCTGCATCATATAGATAGTTAGTTGGTTAGTCAAAGTAAAAAACCAATTTTAGTCGGTTTTTAACGATCTTCTGCTTTGTTTTCGGATTCATTGTGGCTTATCCTTGCCAAAAGACATTTTATACCCAGAATATTTTATGAAACCAACACTTATATTAGCGTCAAGCTCACCATTTAGACAGCAATTATTAACTAAATTAAATCTACCTTTTGAAAGTTTTTCACCTGATATCGATGAATCAGCGCTAGAAAATGAAACGCCCTCGCAACTTGTTAAGCGACTAAGTGAGCAAAAAGCGCGTGTCGCAGTTGAACATTTTACCAATGGCTTAGTGATAGGCTCTGATCAGGTGGCCGTTTTCAACAATAAAATACTAGGTAAACCACACAATAAAGAAAATGCCGTTGCGCAATTATCCGCATTTAGCGGCCATACTGTGAGATTCTTAACGGGTTTGAGTGTCTTCGATATAGAATCAAATAACGCAATCACGACGGTTGTGCCATTCGACGTGACTTTTAGAACACTAACACTTGAGCAAATTTGCGCATATTGCGATGCTGAGCAACCTTACAATTGTGCTGGCAGCTTTAAAAGTGAAGGGTTAGGTATTTGCTTATTTGACAAGCTCAGTGGCGATGACCCAAATACACTTATTGGCCTGCCACTGATCACATTAACTAAAGTGCTGGCTGAGTTTGGTGTTGATGTACTGACTCTTCAGCATGAGATGTCAACACGCTAAGTAACTGACAATACGAATCAACGACAGTAATCGGCGCATGTTGTTGCAACTGCGCCTTGCTGTGGGCACCAAAGCTCACACCAATACAGGCAATACCAGCGGCATTCGCCATCGCCATATCCAATTGGCTATCGCCAATCATCACGGCATCACTTTTCGCTATACCCTGCTCACGCAAAATTTGCTTAAGCATATCAGGGGATGGCTTTGACATAGCATCATCTGAGCATTTTACGTTCATAAAATACTTACCGAGGCCCGACTCATTAAGTAATCTATCAATACCTTCACGTCCTTTACCTGTAGCCACAGCGAGTTGCATGCCAGCCTCGCTTAGCTGCTTCAGCACAGTTTCTACATCTGCGAATAGAGGTGTAGGTGTGACATCTAATTCACGATATTGTGCTTTATAACCTGCAACAAGTTCATCGTTTAAATGCAAATGGGCAGGAAAAAGTACTTCAGTGGCCTTAGTTAGCGACAAACCTATCACATCTTTCGCTTGTTGCTCTGTTGGAACTGGAATACCTAAATCTCGCGCAGTATTTCGCAGGCAGGTCACAATTTTTGGCACAGAATCCATGACTGTGCCGTCCCAATCAAAAATAGCGAGTTTAAACCTGTTCATTATCAGCACGTAACTTTTTAATACAATTACTTAAAGCTTTATCTAACGGCGCTTCAACATGCATCGTTGTTTCGTTTTTAGGGTGGATAAAGCGTAAATCATGCGCATGTAAAAACAACCGATTTAACCCCGTTAACTTATTAACGTATTGATCAAATTCAGTCACACCATATTTATCATCACACGCAATTGGGTGACCTTTGCATTGCGTATGAACACGGATTTGGTGAGTACGCCCAGTCACCGGCGACGCTTGTACCAGTGAACACTCTGCATAACGCTCTAGAACACGGAAACGTGTGTGCGACGGTTTACCTTCGGTATTGTCTACACGCACCACGCGCTCACCAGACTTTAAAGTATTTTTACGTAAGCCTTCAGTGACGTTTTTAGTTTTCGCATCCCATTGCCCATCAACCAGTGCCCAATAATTTTTTTCCATGGTTTTTTCACGCAACTGCTGATGCAAGTGTGTAAGCACAGAACGGCGCTTTGAAATAAGTAAACAGCCTGAAGTATCACGGTCAAGACGGTGAACCAGTTCAAGGCTGCGCTCTTCTGGGCGAAGTACTCGCAGTGCCTCGATTAAGCCATAACTTAAACCACTGCCGCCATGCACCGCCATTCCTGACGGCTTATTAATCACCATCAAGTATTTATCTTCAAATAAAATGGCCTCTTCAAGCTGTTTAACCTTATCTAGCTTTTTCGGCACAAATTCATCTTTTTCGGCCACTTTTATGGGCGGAATACGAATAACATCATCAAGTTGTAATTTATAAACGGGTTTAATGCGCTTTTTATTTACTCGCACTTCACCTTTACGAAGAATTTTATAAACTGCACTTTTAGGCACACCCTTCAGGTGAGTAATAAGAAAGTTATCAATGCGTTGACCTAAGTGGTCTTCACCTATGGTAACAAATGATACTTGTAAGCCGGTTTTTTCTGACATTGCCTAATCACTGATTTAAGTAAATAATTTAGTTGCTAACGCGGTTGTAATAGTGGGATAATCACCGCTGCGAACATAAAGTTTGCAAGTAACAACGGTGCTTTTTACCACATTAAAACATTCGTGATGCATATTCTGGGTTGCCGATCATACAGATCCGCGCTAAGTTTTCCAAAGCTTTTATAATTACCCAGCCAACACGAGCGTTCAATTATCGGCGATGCGCGTAATATATTGCCTGCATAATTTGAGCACGAATGCTGATTAATGAATAGAAAAAGCAATTGAACAAGATAAATTGTCTGATAGTGACGACGTAACAACGTCATTCAGAGTAAGCTGTTGTAGCAAGACATTGAATTAAAATTTGAACATGGTCGACTTCGGAACAGAACTCGTAAATTAAAACCGTGAAAGACGCGGCAGTTTTGGCACCAAAAAGAATTTAATAACGTGACAACATGTTATTGTCAGCCACACCATAGACACGCTCAATGTAAGCGAACAACGTCGGTTTTTGATTTTAACCAGTCGTGAGATTGCACAAGAATAACCGTCAAAAACCACTGAACAGACGAAATGATATCGTCATGTCAGCGACAGAAATTAGTAGAGTAACAATATGAAACGTATGCTAATCAATGCGACGCAGCAAGAAGAAATGCGCGTTGCACTGGTTGATGGCCAGCGCCTGTATGATTTAGACATAGAGAGCCCAGGTCACGAACAAAAAAAAGCCAATATTTACAAGGGTAAAATTACCCGTATCGAACCATCACTAGAAGCAGCCTTTGTTGATTATGGCGCGGAGAGACATGGTTTCCTTCCACTGAAAGAAATTGCACGCACATACTTTCCACAAGGCTATACATTCCAAGGTCGTCCGAATATTCGTGACGTAATCAAAGAAGGCCAAGAAGTAATTGTTCAGGTTGATAAAGAAGAACGTGGCCAAAAAGGCGCGGCACTAACAACCTTTATAAGCGTAGCAGGCAGCTATTTAGTACTTATGCCAAATAACCCTCGTGCCGGCGGTATTTCACGTCGTATTGAAGGTGATGAGCGTACTGAACTAAAAGAAGCGCTAAGCCGTTTAGAACTTCCTAAAGGTATGGGGCTCATTGTCCGTACTGCGGGTGTTGGCAAATCATTCGAGGAACTAGACTACGACTTAAAAGCGCTTTTAGTTCACTGGGATGCCATTCAACAAGCTGCAGATAGCGGCCCTGCTCCATTCTTAATTCACCAAGAAAGTAACGTTATTTTCCGTGCTATCCGTGACTATCTACGTCGTGATATTGGTGAAATTTTAATTGATAAAGCCCGTGTTTTTGAAGAAGCTAAAGCGCATATTGAACGCTTCCGCCCTGATTTCATGAGCCGTGTTAAGCTTTATCAAGGCGATGTGCCATTATTCACACATTACCAAATCGAAAGCCAAATTGAGTCAGCGTTCCAACGAGAAGTTCGCTTACCTTCTGGTGGTTCAATCGTTATTGATCCAACAGAAGCGCTTACCTCTATCGATATTAACTCGTCAAAAGCAACCAAAGGCGGTGATATCGAAGAGACCGCGCTTAATACGAACCTAGAAGCCGCTGATGAAATTGCACGTCAATTACGTCTACGTGACTTAGGTGGTCTTATTGTTATCGATTTTATCGATATGACACCACCTCGCCACCAACGTGAAGTTGAAAATCGCCTAAAAGATGCTGCACGTCCAGACCGTGCTCGCGTACAAATAGGCAAAATTTCACGCTTCGGCCTTCTTGAAATGTCGCGTCAACGCCTGCGTCCATCTCTAGGTGAAGCAAGCCAAGGTCCGTGTCCGCGTTGTAATGGTCAAGGCACTATTCGTTCAAACGAATCAATTGCATTGTCTATCCTTCGTTTAATCGAAGAAGAAGCAATCAAAGACAATACATCGCAAGTAAACGCACAAGTACCTGTTGCGGTAGCTGCTTACTTATTAAATGAAAAACGCCGTAGTGTGCACCGTATTGAAAAACGCCATAGTGTTGATGTGGTCATTATTCCAAATCAACACATGGAAACACCGCACTATGAAGTAGTTCGTTTACGCAAAGATGAAACGATTGAAACTGTTAGCTATGAGCAAGTCGTTGCACCAGAGCCAGAAGCATTTGAAATGGCTAAAGCACCCACAGCACCGGTTCGTGAAGAGCCTGTGTTAAAGGGTGTTGTTATGCCAACAAACCCAGCGCCACAAGCTGCTCCAAAAGCTGAACAACCAGCTCAAGACGTTAAGAAAAGTGACGGTGGTTTATTTGCAGCCATTGGTAAATGGTTTAAATCACTCTTCAGCAACTCTGAAGAAGAGACTGAAAAAGAGCAAGAAGAGAAAAAAGCGGCACAACAGCGCAGCAACAACCGTCGCAATAACGACAACCGTCGCAGAAGCAATAACCAACGTCGTCGTAACAACTCTCGTAATAAGCGTCCTTCAGACGTTGAAGCTAAAGAAGAGAAACCGGCCACTACTTCAGCTCCTGAGCAAAAAGAAAGTAACGAAAACCGTAATAAGCGCCGTCGCAATTCGACTAACCGAAAGCGAAATGAAAAGCGTACTGATGACGTAGAAACAACGTCAACAGAGGCAGTTCAAGAAACGCAAACGGAGCAACCGAAAGAGACTAAACCTAAGGTTCGCCGTCAACGTCGTAATATTCGTAAGAAAGTGCGTTTACAAGACGAAAATGCCGAGGAAGTAAAATCAACTCAGAGCAGTGATACTGTTCAGGCTGAGAAAACAGACAAAGCAGCAAAACCTGCCAAGCAGGCGAAAGAAGCGAAAGACGATGTAGTACCAGAGGTTAAATCTGAAACGCCTGCACAGACTGAGGTTAAAGCAGAAAAACCTGCAAAAGCTGACGTTAAATCGGTTAAAACAGAAGAAACCAACACACCGGTTGAGGAGCAAAATGTAAACGCTGAGTCAGTTGCTGATGATGAACAAGCACAGCCGCGCACACGCTCACGTCGTTCACCTCGTCACCTTCGTGCAGCTGGACAACGCCGTCGTCGTCCTGAGCAAGATGAAAAGCAAAATGAAGATAAAGGTGACACACCTGCCTTTATTCCTGTTGCGGATCAAGCTGCTGCTGAATATGAAGCTGAATTAAAAGCTAAACAAGCGCAAACTGAGCAACCAGTTGAAGCGCCTGAATCAGCTAACACTGATGAGCCAGTTAAAGCTGAAGAGCCAGTACAAGCTGAAGAGCCAGTAAAAGCTGAAGAACCAGTAAAAACTGAAGAGCCAGTAAAAGCTGACGAACCAGTAAAAGCTGACGAACCAGTAAAAACTGACGAACCAGTTAAAGCTGAAGAGCCAGTTAAAGCTGAAGAGCCAGTTAAAGCTGAAGAGCCAGTAAAAGCTGACGAACCAGTGCAAGCTGACGAACCAGTGCAAGCTGACGAATCAGTACAAGCTGAAGAGCCAGTAAAAGCTGACGAACCAGTAAAAGCTGACGAACCAGTAAAAGCTGAAGAGCCTGTTAAAGCTGATGAACCAGTTAAAGCTGATGAACCAGTGCAAACTGATGAACCAGTGCAAGCTGATGAACCAGTGCAAGCTGAAGAGCCTGTTAAAGCTGACGAACCAGTGCACGCTAAACAAGCACCTAACAATGAAAGAACAGTGTTAGTTAAGGGTTCAGCAAGCGCTGCAATGGCAAAACCTGCACCAGTTGCAGACAGCGAGCCAGTACCAACACCAGGTGCTATGGCACACGATAAACGTGAAGCTATTCCAGACAGTGGTTTACGCGCAGGTTCAATTAAACCTGCCGGTAAAGCCCGTGCTGATATGGCTAAAACATTATCGGCTGACTAGTCTAGCTGTTATATGAAAAAAGCCGCGTTATGAAAATAACGCGGCTTTTTTGTTTTAGATATATACACTATATTTCGATTATTTGGGTTCCGAAGCCACTGGCGTATCCACCCACTAACACCTGACTCACACCTTGTTTGTCTGATCTAACGCATGCTGAGATATGTGAGGCACATCCCATAAGTCGTCCTTGTTCAAATTTGAAATGATTAATGTGTTCAGAATAAAGATGCCTAGTTAAGTAACAAGCAAGCGCACCACTCGCGCTCCCTGTTGCTGATTCTTCTGGAATACCCACTAAAGGTGCAAAGTTTCGACAACTTGCAGTCAGCTTTTCATGCGCATCGTAAAGCTCAAATGCATGCACACCAATCACTTCATGTTGTTTACAAAAATCACTGAGAGCAGCGTTATTAACTTCAATTTTATCGAGATAGCCCCGTGGTACAGGAACGATAATATCGGGTAAACCTGTTGTGATTAAGTCTATCGGTAAAGCCGTTGATGCTAAAACCGCTTCATCAACCCCCAATAATCCAGCGACCTCATGATACGCAAAGCTGCCGAGGTATTTAGGTAAGGTTTGCTCCATCGTAACTTGACCGTCATTGGCAATCGTTATTCCGAGTAGACCCGCTTTGGTTCTCTGCGTGTAATTACCCGCAGCTATCACACCTTGCTTGAATAGAGTCGAAAATACAGCAAGCGTAGCATGACCACAAAAATCGACCTCTTCTGTTGTGGTAAAAAATGACACCGAAAAATCGACCTCTTCATCGTCTGATACAAAGGCCGTTTCTGAAAAGCCCACGGCTTTCGCAATAGTCAGTTTTTCCGCATCAGAAAGTTTATCCGCATTGAATACAACACCGGCAGGGTTACCTCCGCTTCCATCTGCAGTAAACGAGTTAACTAAAAATGCTTCTACTTTCATTCACACAACTCTCTTTTTAGATTTAACGAATCAAAGCTACAGACAGTGTCAATATAAATAGTATTGTTATAGTCAGTACCAATATAGAGATTACCGATATAGAGAGTACTGATATAGACGTTGAATATCCGTAGTTTTAATTTATAGCTTTGCGCCTTATTCTCAAACAGCACTTTCAAATCTTGCGCAGTGCAACTTGTCTCACCTTATCTGTTGACGAGATGGCACTTTGGATATGTGCTGCAATCATAATGACTTTATTTAAATTTGCCTACAAACTAGCCCATTGTTGTTTCAGTCCTATTAGATGAACAACACCTAAAGATAAACAAATAATTGAACTCCAAATCCAAAACTCGGGAGTTCGACCTTGGGGTGACTTTACAAACAAAAAACCGACGATGCCCCGGGCAATATAAATGAACGTAATTAATATAAGCGCTAAACGCGTTAATGGGAGTTTGAAAATAATCCCAGCAGCAGAAAACGCATACATTGACCACATTGAGAGCACGAGTGTAATGCCACTGGTTATAAGGGTTGGTTTTATACTACCTTGCTCAGATAGTAGCGCCATTTGTTCCCCCGCACCAAAAAAGCGATACCACGGTGCGCCAAAATAAATACATCCAAGATGCAAAATTGCAACGATTCCACTTAATACACCTGCAATAATAAGAAATATATTCATGCTTTTAAAATCTCCTTGTAAACAACTCAATAGTCATAACAGAAAAACAATAGCATTAAAAAGCGAATAAAAATTTTAAATATTTTCGTGCTTATTTAACTTCTATTCGCCTAAATATTGCACAAGCCCTGTAAGTAAAAATGCCAACCACAGTAATGAGACTATTGCAGAAAATAACAAAGATGGTTTAACTGGCTTCCGTCTACATAAAGTCTTAATAGTGCTTAGAACACTTATAATGCCTATAAACGGAAAGCACAATACTGTTAGTACTACCCTCAAGCTTGGCTCTGCAAAAAATAAAAAGAAAAAACTAGAACCTTTATCTTCGAACTGTTCAAGTTTTAATGTTATATAGTAAATATAAATGGGCAAACTAAAAATAATAAATATTACAGCAAGAGAAAAATAAAGTTGATACATAGGCTAGACATCCTTTTCTAACTAAAACTAAATAATGGAATAATCAATTTGAGAAAAAACGGGGATAAAACCTTCTCGTATTACCCACGGAATACTTTTGAAATGGATTAATTTTTAACTTAATATCACCTTCATCGAATAATCCTGTAGAATTAGCGACATGATGGATTTGTTCCATAATATATTCTTCATGATGAGATTTCAGGATACTTTCAGAGCAGTCCATTATAAAGTGTGACATTAGTTCTCCTAACTAATATTTTCATTTTAACAACTTGCTAAAAATGGGTTAAAGGTGCTCAAAATAAAGAGCTGTATTAAAAGAAATTTACACCTCAAAACCTTTTCTTAGAATACGTCGTAATCATCTCAGTAGATTAGCGGTTATTTTGTCTCTGTTACAGATAAATATTAATAATTAGGCAATTATATTTTTCAGCATCAGAAAGCTTATCCGCATTTAATACAACGCCTGCAAGGTTCGCGACTGTGCCACCTGCAAATTTGCTACAAATGCAGTTACCATCATTACACGCTTCTTTTATATAAATTAAATACTAAGGCCATTGCACTTGCTCTATAACGTAACGATATGACGCTAATGCTTTATAAAACGATATTAATATTGGCTGTTTTTTATAAACTACGTGAAATATAAATACGGGTAATTGCCAAATAACAACTATGCTAATCTGTATCACTAAAGCGATAAACACAAACTCTGTATTACCTAAGAAAAACAACAGCAACAGACTGCTATTTAATAGCAAAAACACCCACACACTGCGCAGTGCTGCCTTTTTCAGGGTTTGTAATTGCTGCTGATTCAAATCTGACACCATCAGACTTGTTTGTTACACCCAAACATCATTCGCTGCGGTAAGTTCACCACCAGCTTCACCGGTATTTACCACGCCTTTCGGCTCAACAAGCATAATTTTACATTCAGTCTTCGCATGGGGTTTATGTTCTACCCCCTTAGGGATTACAAACATTTCACCCGACTCTAAATTTACAATGCCATCTCTAAATTCGATTTCTAGCTCGCCTTCAATAACAATAAACACTTCATCAGTATCAGGGTGATCGTGCCAAACAAATTCACCTTCAACTTTAGCGAGTTTAAATTGATAGTCGTTCATTTCTGCAATTACTCGCGGTGACCAATGTTCAGTAAATTTAGAAAACTTCTCTTTAAAATTAATTGCTTTGTAAGTCATAAAATCCCTATTTATAAATTTAATTTGAGGGTCGAATAAATCTAAAGACTCATCTCATTTATCTCTGTTATCTTCACTTTCAGTGACAATTAAACTCTGGATATACGCTTTATGTCGTCTTGAGGTTTTGCATATAACGCCCCATAAAGAAGAGGCTATACTATAACTCTTCTTTATGGCTCTAATTGATGCAGATAGCGAGTGAATGTATCCTTAGGTCTCTCTAAATTATTTGCCGCAAGTACCCTAGATGCCATACCTCTGTGATTACTGCCATGAGTTAACAAATGGATTAGAATCTCTGTCACTGACATCTGCCCTGTATCACCATCAACAAATTTAAATGAAACAACCCGCTCTAGTACTTCTTGCTGTACTGTTTTAGAATACTGAACTAACCATGAGTCATTTTCATTTACTCTCTCGCGCAACTCTAAAAATGTTTGTGTTTCAACGGTATTATCATCACTGTATTTTTCAGGTTCTCTCAAAATTCGGCTAATAAACAGGCTATCGACGACAGTTGTGTGATTTAAAATTCTGACGAAAAAGGTAGCATCACTTTCTGGAAGTCTTGAAAAATGCTGTTCTCCTAAATCAAGCAATTGAGTATTTGCCCACTTTTTGTAGTGAAACGCCTTAGAAAAGTCCCTATTCATCCTTACGTATACGCCAGATCTTTACCAATAATGACCGATAATACCCTAAACGATTAATACACAATGATAAACTGTCTTACTGCAAGCCTTAATTATTAAACAATAAAAAGCCCAGCAGTAACTGGGCCAAAAGTCTGTCAGTTTTGTCGAGGTTTACCCAACTGTCTAATGCCTTAACGCATGACTTTATTTAACCTTCTTCTTGCTCCATAAAGCGTTGCAGTTGGTCTTTTAGGTTAGGTGGAATACCTTTAATGACAAGTGTGTCTGTTGCTTCGTTGTATGTAACGCGCTCGCCTAGGTGTTTGCGCTCAAAGCTCACACTTACGCCACCACCCATACCAGAGAACTTAACCATGCTCGTTACCGTCTTTTTATCAACAGGGAACGAGTCTTCCAAATCATAGTTTTGTTCTTGGCAAAAGCTTTCAAATGGGCTGTCATCACTTTTAGATAATGTCGCCGATAATTCTTTAACGTTGGCATCTTCACCTGTGGTCACACAGTCATTACAGTAATCGAAAACTTGTTTACGAAGCTCATCTTTTTCTGATTTATCAAACTGTTGCTCTGATAAGTAGTCTTCAACGGCGTTAAGCATTACTTGGCTTTGTTGTTTAGGGTCAATACCCTCTTCACAACCTAAAAAGTCTAAAAAGAAATCCGCAACCTTACGACCCGCACGCCCTTTAATAAAAGAAATATAGCGATTATCTTCCGCTTGCGTGTCCCAGGCTGTCAAATCGACACGCGCAGCTAATTGCATGCGTGAGATATCTAAGTGACGCGATGACGCTAAATCAAGTTCCGAAGTAATTGAATAATGTTCTTTAATATTGATCAGCGCAATTAACACATAATCACTTGCAACATATTGATAATGGCAAAAAACTAAATAACCAGTTTCGTTAAACGCATACTTATTTAGCTCTTCTTTTAATACATTTGTGGCCTGCTCAGTCATATGCCAAAAGCCCAGCTCATTGTTTCGATAGCTCTGCATTGCAGAAGCTACAACACTGTTTTTCTCGCCACTGAATGCACAATACCCTTTACCCGGTTTACCATTGTAAGCATGGTGAAGCTGTTCTATGAATACAGCGACTTTGTCGTTAACAACCATTTCATCATTGCGTAAATGAATTTCAGTATCGTCGTCTTTTTTGTCTACATAATGAACGACTAATTTTTTAACATCTATTGTCATCTTTGTTTTTCACGCCTCTGGTGTTAAAATACGGGAATATAACTCTTTTTATCGAACCAACTGATGCCTATCATATCAAAATATTCTAATGAGCAAGTAGAACAAATCGTTGATCAGCTGATTGATGTACTTACAGAGCATAAAGCGCCTGTAGATTTAAGCCTTATGTGTTTAGGAAATTCTATCACGCATATTTTAAAAGAGCATGTACCTTCAGAGAAAAGACAAGCGGTTGCCGACAACTTTGCCAAAGCATTAGCGCAGTCGGTTAAATAAGATTTATGAATTTATCGCAACAAAGTCAATTTTCATCAAAAGTAAGTCAGCTTCTTAGTTGGGGCCATTGGTTCACCTTCGCAAATATAGGTTTACTGCTGTTTATCAGCTTAAGTTATTTATTTGCCGACAGTGCCCCCACTACTTTTGTGGGTTACCTGTACATGTTTGTAACTTGGTTAAGCCACACAAGCTTTATTACGTTTATTGCCTTTGTTCTGACGATATTTCCGCTGAGTTTGGTGTTTCCTTACCCTCGACATATTCGGGGGATGGCCGCTGTAATTGCGACCTTTGGTGCATCACTGCTGACACTTGATGCCTACGTTTATTTCAACCTAGGCTATCATTTGAATTCATCAGCTTTACCTGAGATTGTGTCGTTATTGTGGCATCGTCTTACAGACTCCCCTGCACTCACGACTATTTTTGCGGGCGGTATCGTACTACTCATTTTAGCTTTCCAGTTATTAGTCAGTAATTACACTTGGCATCATCTGGCACGCTTAAAACAGTATAAATTCGCACGTTATGCTACGAGCACAATCTTAGTGTGTTTTGCTCTTAGTCACAGTATTCATATTTGGGCCGATGCTAATTTAAAATTTGATATTACTAAGCAAGATAATGTACTGCCATTATCGTACCCAACAACTGCAAAAAGCCTGCTGGCTAAAAACGATTTACTTGACCTTGACAGCTATAAAGAAG
Organism: Pseudoalteromonas sp. PAB 2.2; assembly: GCF_001938575.1. Classification (NCBI taxonomy): domain Bacteria; kingdom Pseudomonadati; phylum Pseudomonadota; class Gammaproteobacteria; order Alteromonadales; family Pseudoalteromonadaceae; genus Pseudoalteromonas; species Pseudoalteromonas sp. PAB 2.2. The sequence continues at coordinate 64,800 of NZ_LYPI01000008.1, read as the reverse complement.
CTCATGATGTTAGGCTAGATCCGCACAATATTGATTATTTAGCACCGACGCCTCCAGCACAATGTGTTGATGAAACTACAGCAAAAATCGATATTTTAGTATTTTCAAACAACGACGCCCTTGAAAGCTTTGTAAATACTCAACCAAATTTACGTAAAACTGATTTATTCTTACAACCTATTGAAGTTGAAGATACGTTATTTAGCCTTGTTTATGGCTTACCGGCTTTTTACAAATCACCTATATTTGAAAAACAGCAGTCGCCTGTTTGGTTAAGCGAATCTCGCTCATTACAGGTAGAGGGCTTCGAACAATTTGAATTTATCAATTCAACCAATGAAGACTCATCAATAAGACTTGTCAGCGCAGATGAAACAACCACAGTGCGTAATAATGCACACGCTGTTTTCGCATTTAGCCTTGCTCAGCATAGCAACGGCATTGTGACTACGTCTCGCCTGTACAGCTCAGATAAAAAAGTTGTGCAAACAGACGGGCTTATTCAACCAAGTGACATAATAGCCACCAGTGTTGGGCATTATTTAAATTGCCAAACGCTCGCGAAACAAAGCATGCTAGGCAGTAATTTATATAAACGCCATGATGATACCGGCGTAAACTACTCTCAAAATGTGTTTATTGCATTTAAGAAAGATAGAATTACTTTAATTGACTCGGATGGTAATTTTAAAAACATCTCTGCAGCTCAGGGCTTTGCAATAGAGCAGCGACTTGATGTACCCTTTTTAGTGCAAAGCATTAAAAAACTAAAACGCTATACACCTTAGCCCTTTTGATTATTTGCTATACGAGCTGGCTTTATTATATTTAATAACACGTATTAAAGTAAGGACACGGATGTCATGAAAGCCACAATCACCGCGTTATTTTCCTCTCTTTTCATTACCTTTTCTCCCGCACTTACAGCGGCGGAATACTATAAATGTGTAACTGACAAAGGCACCGTATTTAGCCAATTTCCTTGTGGGAATCGCGCAACTAAACACCGCATTACAGTAACTGATCCTGATATACAAGCACCTGATAATTATGTTAAACAACTTAATGAACTGGAAAGAGAACAAATAATAAAGCGATTAGAAGCCGAAATTCGTAGTCAAAAACATCGCTTAGACATTTTAAGTCGCGAACGTGATAGAGCGCAGTACCAACAAGAGCAACGGCTTAACCGCATTTTGTCTGATTCACAAAGCAAGCAAATCAGCAAAGACATACAAAAGCAGCTAAACAGTATCAATAAGCAATACCAACGAGACGTAAAAAAGGCTAATAAAAAGCTGGCTGACTTAGAAAAAAAATTAGCACGCTATAATTAATTAACTTTACTATTGGGTTTCACTAATAAATAACATATTCTTAACACGGATAGAGTTAATGCTCTAAACACGACATTTCAGCCGTTTCGAAGGAGTTTGTATGCAGCCACAACATATTGCGGAGTTAATTTTATCTGGCTTTCGTAATCACTATAAACTCTTCCAAGCAATAACAGCCAAAGCTCCTATCGCATTTGCCAACCGAGATTGGCAAAAAATTAATGAAATTAGTAAGCTCAGAATTAGCCATTATGATGATCGGGTTAACGAAACCATTACCAAGCTAAAATCGCTGAATGAACAACAAATTATTGAGCTCAATCAGACTTGCTGGCTCGAAACCAAACAAATATACCAACAATTTTTAAGCTTTCACCCACAAGCCGAGCTGGCTGAAACTTTCTATAACTCCGTTTTTTGTCGCTTATTTCACCGCCGCTATTTTAATAACGACTTTATATTTGTAAAAGCCACTCTCGCAGATGCTCCCGCCCTCCCAATGGAAGCTGAATATCGCAGTTATTTTCCTGTCGTAGATGGGCTAAGACCCACAATACGTAAAATTATTAATCAATTTGACTTTAAAGCCCCTTTTGTGGACCTTGAGCGTGATATTCGATTGTTGGTTAAGGCGTTTTATAAGCAAGCTCCCGATACACACCACCAAGCGTGGCACATGCGCTTTGATATCCTTCAAGCCCCTTTTTACCGAAATAAAGCCGCTTACATTGTTGGCCGAGTGGTGTCTGAAAGTGGCGTACAACCTTTTATCATTGCTGTTTTACACCATGAGGATAAAGGCTTATACCTTGATGCGTTGCTGACGAAATCATCGCAAATGCGGGTTATCTTTGGTTTTGCCCGCGCCTATTTTATGGTTGAAACGCATGCTCCTTCTGCATTAGTTCGTTTTTTAAATCAATTAATGCCCAACAAAACATTGGCAGAGCTTTACAATGCAATTGGCTTTCATAAGCAAGGTAAAACCGAGTTTTATCGTGAGTTCTTACAGCATTTAAATAACTCAAACGATCAATTAGTTATTGCCCCTGGCACACCGGGTATGGTGATGATGGTATTTACTCTGCCATCCTTTGGCTATGTGTTTAAAGTGATTAAAGACACCTTTGGCGAAAGCAAACCGTTTGGGCGCGATACCGTGCTTAAACGCTATCAATTAGTTAAAAGTCATGATCGTGTCGGACGCATGGCCGATACTATAGAGTATTCTAACGTCGTATTTCCTCTGAGTCGTTTTGATAGTAAATTGTTAGCAGAGCTGCATAAAACAATCGCCTCTTCAATGATTATTGAAGGTGACTGGCTGATCATAAAACACTTATATATTGAGCGGCGCATGACACCATTAAATATCTACCTTGAAAATGCCAGTGAACAACAAGCATTTGAAGCCATTGAAGAATATGGTCAAGCATTAAAAGAAATGATAGCCGTGAATATATTTCCAGGCGACATGCTATTGAAAAACTTTGGGGTAAGTAAGCATAACCGCGTTATTTTTTATGACTACGATGAAGTGCAATATTTAACTGATATGAACTTTCGTGCCTTACCAAAAGCCAAGTCATACGATGACTACTTAACGAATGAGCAAAGTTATTCAGTGGCACCGCAAGACGTATTTCCTGAGCAATTGTGCACCTTTGTTACGGCTAACCCTGTGTACAAACACTATTTATTAAGTACACACCCAGAGCTTGAAGACCCCGCTTATTGGCGACAAGCTCAATATAATATTAAGCAAGGCGTGGTAAGCCACATTTACCCTTACCCTGCTGCACAACGATTTATCCATTATTGGTAAACACCAAGGACACAGAATGAATATAAGTAAAATAGATTTAAACTTACTTGTTTACCTAGATACATTACTCAGAGAGTGCAATGTAACCAAAGCGGCTAATCAGTTAAGCATTACACAACCCGCAATGAGTAACGGTTTAAAGCGCCTGAGAAATTTATTTAATGATCCGATTTTGGTACGCACCAGTGAAGGAATGGTGCCGACAGAGCGTGCTAAAGAGCTACAACCTGTCATACGCGGTATTTTAATGACGTTAGAAGAAACACTCGCTCCTAACCGTGAATTTGAAGCATCTCAAAGTAAACGTGTATTTCGTATTATGGCCAGTGACTATGCGGCCAGTACCCTTGCGCCCAAACTACTTAGTAAGTTACACGAAGAAGCGCCTGACACCACGCTTGATATCCTGACCCCCAGTGACGTTACGTTTCATGACGTTGAAAACGGCAAGGTCGACATGGCAATTAACCGCTTTGAAAACTTACCCCAATCGTTTCACTACAAACAAATTTGGAAAGACAGTTTTTGCTGCTTAGTAAAAGCCGACAACCCTATCATTAAAGACTTCAGTCTCGATAGTTACTTAAAAGCGCGCCATATTTGGGTAAGTAAAACAGGTTTTGGTGTTGGCGTAGGGATGGACCCAAAAGATGTCCAAAAGTTAGGTTGGGTAGACGAAGCGCTTGCTCATTTTGGTAAGCACCGGAATATTGCAACCTTTACTCGAAACTATCATGTCGCCATTCACCTGGCTAAAGAGCAGAATTTAGTGGCCACACTGCCATCAAAAGCGGCGAATATTTATTTAGATGATCCGGGATTAAAAATTCTTGAGCCACCTTTCCCTATTCCGCCTTTTGAACTCGACATGATTTGGAGCCCTCTTTTACACCGTGATGCCAGCCATATTTGGCTTAGACAAAAAGTAGCTGAAGTGGCCAATGAGCTTAAGTAATATTTTACCTATTAACCTGTAATTATTGCTGGTACGCCTTTTTATATGGGCGTACCAAACTCTCTTTATCTCAAAATAAAAATGTAACACTCTGATTATTAATGATAATACTTTTATGTTAGGGATTGGAACATGCTTTGCTTCATGTAGAGAGCATTGTTTTAATTCAGTCTATATTATTAGAGAGGTCATTATGCAAACACATCAAGGACATGACGTTCATCATATTGCAGATATCATTCAAGTTATGAATAGTGGTATCGATTTTTATGAAAAAGCACAGGAAAAAGTTTCAGACCCCAGTATCGTCGCGTTATTTCAGCGCATGATCGATGCCCGTAAAGTAAGTATTGAACGTTTACAGCCATACGCCATCAACCAAACAGGTCACCGTGAAAATGGCTCAGACTTTGCGGTAGAAGCTCGTAAAGCTTACACATCTTTAATCACTAAACTCGGTGCAGACAAAGATGCAACCTACGTCAGTGAGCTTGAAGAAGTCGAAGACAAAACACTCGCAGAAATAAAAAGTGCGCTCAAAAAACCTCAACCCCACGACTGTGAAGCAGCGTTATCAAAAACCCTGCTAACTATTCAAAGCTGTCATGCCGAAATGAGTAAAATGAAAAAGCATTAACTGCTAATCATATGAAGCCCAGCATAACTGGGCTTCATATTGAAAATTTAAAGAACGTTATTGCCCAGTAATACGTTTTGAAAATGAAATAGCATAAGCAGTTGAGCGCAGCTTTAACACTTCATCTTCACTTGGCATAAAGCCTTGTGAAAGCAGATTTGGGTCGTAATTAGTTAAATCACACCCTGATTCACCCGTGGATTCTATCGTGAGCTTTCCTAAATTAACTGTTTTGCGATCAGCAGGCCATTGCACTGAAGGATCCGTTAATGCATCACCCGGCTCGGCTAATTCAGCTTGAAAACGGTAATGAACTTTCCCTTTCGCTAAATCCTCTTCAAGTCGCTTAGCAAGAAATGATTTAGGTAATGCTTTCATTTGTTCTTCAGTTAGTACTTGTTCTTGCGCTTCTGGCACCATGGTCCATCTAAAAGCTTGCTTAGTGCCCTTTTCATCAACCATGTAAAAGGTATGCACACCAAAATAACGTGAAGACACATACGATGCTGGCGGGTTATGGCTTTGTAGCCAATTAAATTGTCCTAACGTACTCGGGTTTTGCTCTCTGTATGCTTTCACTTTTGCAAAATCGATTTCACCTGTTTTTTCGTCAGGTACTAAGGTACTTAGCAAACCAAAAAATGCTTCAGGGCTGTTACCTGCAAATACGGGCGTAGTTAGCCCTGCAATATTGTGCACATCCCCATTTTCTAGCACAAACTGCACCCCTATTCCTCGCGGAGAACGTGATGTTTCATCAGCATTAGGGTTACCCCCACCCATAGAAAAACGAATATTTGCTTTTGATGGTGCGTTAAATAAAGGGCTGATTGAATACTGTTTTGCTGCTTGATTAGGTGTAAATGTGCCCACAGCACATACACCTTTGGCGTGACCTTTTCTAATTCCGGGCTGCTTACCTGACAGCTTCTCAAATAAATTTATAAAATCTTGCCCGTTAACTGATTGCTCAGCAAAACTTGCTGTTGGTAAAACAAGGCACATAGCACAAACTAAAGACTTAATTTTTAGCATTTATCCATCCTTTAAACTTAGTTCCAACAACAATGACCTGACAAACCTCGAAATGATTTCATCAAAGTTAATAAATATTTTTACCAACAAAAACGCTACAAACATTTAATAAACTTAGAATATTTATTTAACTACAGTATTTTTAAAAGCTGCTAACTTTAAATTTAGGATCCGAAAAATGGCTGTGGCGCCCAGCATTTTAAAAATAATCCGTGTTCTTAACACGACTATGGCTAGTCCACTTAATCGTAAATTTTGTGGCTTGGTCAAAAACAACAAGGACCTAATTATGGTGAAACAACCTAAAAAAACCACTGCAAACGCTGATGTAGATATGACCCCGATGCTCGATATTGTATTTATATTGCTGATATTTTTTATCGTTACAACCTCATTTGTTAAAGAGCGCGCTATAGAAGTCAATCGCCCTTTAGCAAAACCAACTCTTGAAAACCCAAAAAAACAAGCGCAATTTACTATTACTGAAAACGACAGTATTTACTTTGCAAACCGACTTATAACACCAGAGCAAATTATAGCTAACCTCGCGTTATTTGCCGCACAGTTTGAAATGACACAGGTGCAAGTAACTGCAAGTGAGCAAAGCAGCCACAAAACCTTAGTCACCTTGCTTGATAAAATAAAACAATATCAAGATGTTCCAATCTCTATAAGCACGTCTCTATAACTAAAAAAGGGCCTAACGGCCCTTTGAAGGTTAAATAATAAAGGAATCGATAGGATTTTTAGAACTTATATTCTGCGCCTACGTAGTAGTACGCACCGTTAAAGCCAAAGGGTGCTGAGCGACGTGAATAAGTGAACACACCCGGGCTTGAAACAATAGTGTTTCCATTTGCATCAACAATGGTACCCGAACGCGAATTACCAATGGTATTCTTATCGGGGTAAACATCAAATAAGTTGTTTGCACCAATATTAAACGACAGATTTTCGTTAAAGAAGTAGTTAACTTTTACGTCAGTTAAGATTTCAGCACCATACGTTTGGCGACCTCCATCTTCTACCGTGTACTCACCGTAACGATTAAGTGATAAATTGACCGTCCAGTCTTCTAGTCGGTAAAGTGCACTTAAGTTAATGCGGTCTTCGGGTTGCCACTCTTCAATAATCGATGTTTCTTGCGCAGAAAACACATCTTCAACCGGAATCGTTTCAAGCCCACTGCCTGCAGGGGTGAATAAATCAACGACATCCGTTTTTGTAAAGTTAGCAGCAAAAGTAAAATCAAGTGTTCCACCAAGGCCCTCGGTATTCCACGTTGCGACTAAATCAACCCCTTCGGTTTCTGTATCAGCGCCATTTAAGAAGAACTGTCCAGCTCCCGCGCCAGCGCTTTCTAACGCTGCATCTAATGTGTCGGATAATCCTTTCCCTAAACGGTTACTGATCACAATACGGTCATCGATATCAATCGCATAGTAGTCAATAGTCAGGTTGATGTTATCTGTGACGTTGTAAACAATCCCTAAACTACGATTTTGCGATTTCTCTTCTTTAAGTTTAGGAATACCAATAGATTGCGCCAACGTACTGTCATTTCTGAAGGTGCCCACTTGCTCTGCAATTAAGTCACCATTTGGTCCAACAACAAACTGTGTGCTTACGTTATTAAAGTACAGCTGCTGCATTGAAGGCGCTCTGAATCCTGTGCTCACAGCCCCACGTAACGAAACATCTTCAGTGATTGACCAGTTACCCGCCAGTTTAAAGTTAACGGTATCGCCAAAACCTTTATAGTTATCGTAACGAAGTGCACCTGAGATAATCACATCATCAATTACATACGTTTCAGCGTCTAAATAAAATGAAATTACATCGCGTGACTCATCCACTGACGAGGCCGGATCGGAACCACCAAACCCTTGAGCACCACTTGCAGCATCAACACTTCCTATGCCGTCATTAAGGCCTGCATAAATACTTACCCCATCAACTGTATCGTAATCACGATACGCATACTCACTTCCCTCTAGGATGCGAAATTCATCGGTACGAAGCTCAGCACCCAACGCCAGCGAAAAGTGCTCGTAATCTTTGGTGTAGTCAAGATTGAGTGTTTGTAGTGATAACTCAAGACCATAGGCATACGCCGAGCGCGGGATCGTAGTTCGAATTTCGTCAGCCGTTAAGCCTTGCTCATAACGAAGGTAATTAGCATACGAGCCATTAATCGTATCGCTTGTGGTGTAATCGATGCTGTTTTCGCCATAGGTGTATGACAAATCAATACTCGCGTCATTATCAAATGATTTTTTGAAACCAACATTGTAGGACACGTCATCGATTACTGTGTTAATTTTTGGTAGAAACCCCATAGGAATGGTTGCATCGCCATCTTGTAAAACAGGGTTACCACTTGCATTGGCATTATGACGGAAGAATGCAGCTGATTCATTTTCACGGTTCGAATAAGTAATAAAACCATAAAGCTCACCACCAGCAAGTTCATAGCCTGTATTAACTGTGAGGGCAAATTGCTGTGAATCTGCATCACCAATTCTAAAAGTATCGCGCGGGGCTGTTAGCTCACGAGGATCGCCCGCGAGTAATGTGCCATCTTCAAGCTCAGTACAGCCATAAAATTGACATGAACCATGTAAGCCTGCACGGTTTGTTGGCGCACGATCTCGATAATTAATCGTCGTATTTAAATACCCTTCGTCGCCTAACGCAAACCCTTTATTAAAATCGATATTAACTGTTTCGCCATCGCCCTCTGAGTACTCACCATAATTAATCGCCGCTTTACCGCCTTCTTCTGCGTCTTTTAATACGATGTTGATAACGCCCGCAATCGCATCTGAACCATATTGTGCTGCGGCACCATCACGCAAGACTTCAATACGTTTGATGGATGCAGCAGGAATCGCATTCATGTCTGTACCGGCCGTACCACGACCAACAGAGGTATTGATATGAATAATACTTGCCTGATGACGGCGCTTACCATTAATCAGAACTAAAGTTTGATCAGGCCCTAAACCGCGCAATGTTGCTGGTCTTAACGCATCTGTACCATCGCTGATAGACGAGCTGGAAAAGTTAAATGAAGGCGCAATGGCTTGCAACATACGGCCAACCTCAGTTTGACCTGTATTTTCCAGTGCTTCTGCGCTTAAAATATCTACCGGTACAGGTAAATCTTCAACTGAACGCCCTGCGACACGGCTACCCACGACAGCTATTTTCTCAATATTTTCCTGTGCAGCTTGATCAGCAGCTACCGCCTGTGTATTCGAAGCAAGCAGTAACGGCACGACTGCAGCGCTGATCCCTGAAAGGTTTTTCATGTTGTTATCTTTCCTATTGATTTGTTTGAGTTTTATACTCAGTAAACCATTTTGATCAACAACCGCATCGAGCTCAGTGCCTTTTAGCATGGCATCTAACGCATCTAATTTGGTGTAAAAACCAAACACAGATTGCGCTTGATATTGCTTTGCTAAATCGAACGAAAATATGACTGTTTGGTCGGTTTGCTTTGCAAATTCAATCAAAGCCAAATCAGCTCGTTGCGCTTTAATATCAAATTGCAGCATTTGTTTTTCAGCAGCGATGACTGTTTGACTTACATTCAGTCCATAAACAAAACAGGCCGCTGGTAACAAATACACATGTTTACTGCGCAACTTAACCAAACAGTTGAGAAAGAAAAATCCACTACATAAATTTAATTTTTTTGTGTTTAATTTTTTATGACAAGCAGCGTCTGCACCATTAACTGCATGAAATAAGTGTGCTCTCATAGGCAATATTAACTTTTAGTCGCTAAGGTCAAAGTAACACGATGTTCACCTAATCGTTGATGTTCAACAGCTAAGTTAGCGGCCAAAGAATCAAGTAACCCTTTAATGTCGCCAGCTTTAAATACTCCCGCCACTTTCAATGTTGAGAGTTCAGGGTCAAGGAGTTCAAAGCGTGTTGCGGTGTATCGACTCACTTCCTGTAATGCCTCGCTGAGGGGCTCACCATTAAAAATAAGCATGCCATGTTGCCACGCTAAATCACGTTGCACATCATCTGCTGATAATTGTTTTATTGGCTCTGTTTTACTGTGTTTAATCAATGCTTTTTCACCTGAAACAACAACATTCGCTTTAAGTTTTTTAATATCGTTGCTGGTGTCTGTTGCATCTTTAAGACGATTAAAATCAGTGGCGTCAACCTGAGTACTGGGGTCGGCAATCATTACTTTGCCTTCTGTTACAACGAGTTCTAGATCTGATGCCGTGTTCCGCTGCACGTTAAACACAGTGCCTAATGCTGTAAACGATTTATCACCCGCTATCACAGTGAATGGACGACTCGCATCTTTTGCAACATTAAATCGTCCTTCACCTCGATTCAAAATGAGTTGGCGACGATTACCTGTGTATGCAACTTCAAGATTTGTGTTGGTATTTAACTGAACAATAGTACTGTCTGGCAGGACAAAGGTGGCTTGTTCGCCGACTTTTGTTCGGTAAATTTTTGTAAATTTAGCATGATCGTTTTCAGCTGAATGCCAATAGCTTGAATAGATTAACATGATGCAACCAAGTAGCATCACCACTAAAAAGCTCGCAGCGGTAGCCATCCCAAATGAAGTACTTTGTTTTGTAGGCGCTTTATGTGGAAACAAACTGCTTAATTCATTTAGCACACTCATTTCATCCCATAATTGTGCTAACTCAAACAATGCATCCTGATGCGCTCTGCTTTGACTTGCCCAAACTTGTAATTGTTTAACTTCTTCATCTGATAAGCCACGGTCAATCGCGCTTATCCAACGGCTTGCCTGCGCTTGAATCATGTCGTGTGAGGTAAATGGGTGAACATTACTCATTTATTCACCTCTTTGGCTGTAAATGTGTTTGTTTCAGGGTAATTGTTTTGTTGAATATCGTGGGCTTTCATCGCACGGTGCGCATGTAACAATCCTTTAGCGATATGTTTTTCAACAGTGCTCGTACTTAGGTTCATTTCTTTAGCAATTTCCTTTTGGCTCAAACCATATACTTTTTTAAGGATAAAACACTTTTTAACTTGTGGGCTCAATTCATTTGTTACACGACAAAAGAACAAAAATCGCTCTTTAGAGGTGACTTCATCTTCCAACGCCATTGTGCGCATATGACGTTCAACTTGCTGCTGTTCATCCAATGAATCTTTGTATTTATTATCCCATTTAGCTACATGATTAAGTGCTATGTGCTTCGCTGTTTTAAGCATATAACTGTGCGTAAATTCAATATTTTGCTTGAGATCAGCCTCATAACTTTTAATAAAGGTTTCTTGCACTATGTCTTCGACATCATCTGGGCTCACAATGCGAGATACAAAGCGCCTTAGCTTATTAGATATTTCAGCAAACGTTGATGTTACCCCAATGTGTTTCGTCATCCCTAACTCACCTTTATTATTTTTATTACTTTAGGGTACGAGTTTTCATTATAAATACAAGCGTATTTGTTAAATTTTTGTTCCTCACGTAAACAAAGATTTCATAAACTCATACAAAGTCTGTTTTTACGAGTTGCTAAACTACAAAACAACTTAATATGGCCTCCTGTGAGCCACTGTGCCGACAGGCAAAAAACCAGACTATCAAGTCAATACAATTATACCAATCTGTCATAATACTGAATCATTCTGAGGGATTGACCTGTCGCTATCTGCGCTAACATGTCTGATTTACGCCTGCATGGATGCAGGAGATAGAGCAATGTAGGAGCAATTGCCGAGAACAACTAAATAACGACTCTTTTGCCTCGTTAGCAACGACGTTTATCGCCTCAAAATAGCTCACTTCGTTAAGCAAATTGGTATGGATGAACTGGCTAAATTATTTAAACACTAACACGCAATTAGAGTACACTGTATGTGCGCTATCTCTTTGTGAAGATAGCATTTAATTCTCTGCTTATCTCACCTGTAAAAAGTAAACTAAAGGGTGTACCTTTCGCTAATTTGGGTATAAACTAAACGCGCTTAATTTCTGCATAGTATCGCCTTTCGATAGTGTATAGGCTATTTTCTATGCTTACCTACTTAACAATTGGACTGTGGAGTAAACATGCGCCTGCCTTTCGCGTCTGCCAAATTATCATTATCTGCGTTGTTTTTTGTAACTGCACCTTTACTATTACAAGGTTGCTCAGAAGCACCTCAGCAGCAACAGGGTCAAATGCACCCTGCCGCGGTAGCAACTATGACAATGACACCGCAAGATGCCCCCTTTACTATCGAATTACCTGCTACGTTGTCTGGTTCAAAAGAAGTCGAAGTTCGTGCTCGCGTTGCGGGTATTCTTGAATCACGTAATTTTGAAGAAGGTCAACGTGTTGAACAAGGTCACTCTTTATTTACTATCGACCTTGAACCTTATCAATTAGCGGTTGACCGTGCTCAAGCTGCACTTGATGGAGCCAATGCAGCGTTAGTACAAGCTAACAGAGATGTAAAACGTTTAGCTAAATTACGCGCAGAAAAATCTGTGTCGCAACGCGATTACGATAATGCGAGTTCAGCCTACGACATTGCAAAAACAGATCTCGAGGCGGCGAAAGTTGCCCTAAAACAAGCGCAGTTGAACCTTGAATATGCACAAGTTAAAGCCCCGGTTGCCGGTGTAATGGGTCGTGAATTTGTCTCAGAAGGGACCTTTGTATCGGGGCCCGATTTATTGCTTACACAAATGACACAGTTTGATCCAATCCGTATCCGCTTTGGTTTATCTGAGCGAGAGCAGTTACAAATGCGTCAAGATGTTCAAAATGGCTCTCTGACCTTACCTGAGCAAGGCCATTGGCAAACAAAAATTAAACTTCAAGACGGCTCTGTGTACGGCAAAACAGGTGAAGTTAACTTCTCAGATGTGCGTATTAACCCAAATACAGGCACCAGTGAATTTCAAGCGATTATTCCAAACCCTGATTTTCAATTACGTCCTGGTCAATTCGTCCGTATTGAGTTAAGTGGTGCTGTGCGTGAAAATGCGATCATTGTGCCACAGCGTGCTGTACTGGATAACGGCACCGGTAAGTTTGTGTACGTTGTCAGTAAAAATGAGCAAGGCATGGATGTTGCCCTGCCGGCTCCCGTAACGGTAGGAGAATGGGTTAAACAACCAAATAACGAGCAATATCAGAACTTTTGGCTGATTAAAAGTGGCCTAAAAGAAGGCGATAACGTGATAGTTGATGGAATGGCGCGTATTTTCTTCCCTGGTATGCCAGTGAATGTTGGCCAATCGCCTGCAAATTCAAACCACGCAGAATAAATACAGGGAGTCTTATGTTTTCTCGTTATTTTATAGATAGACCTATTTTTGCGTTTGTTATATCTATTGTCATCGTTTTGGCAGGTCTTGCTGCCATGCGCAGTTTACCCATTGCCCAATACCCTGAAATTGCGCCCCCAGTCGTTCAAGTAACAGCTGCATACCCAGGTGCGTCTGCAGACGTACTTGAGCAAACAGTTGCTGCCCCAATTGAAAATGCGATCACCGGTGTTGAAGGCATGATGTATATGTCATCAACCTCTACGAGTGCAGGTTCAACCACTATTGAAGTCACGTTTGAAATTGGCACAGACGTAGACCAAGCCGCAGTAAATGTGAACAACCGTGTTAAACAAGTTGAAGCGCGTTTACCTGAAGAAACACGCCGTCAAGGTGTGGTTGTTCAAAAAGGCTCATCCAGCTTTTTACAAGTGCATGCCTTTTATTCACCGGATGGTTCTCGCTCAAGTTTATGGACATCAAACTATGTCACCATGAACGTGCTAGACCGTGTAAAACGTATTCCAGGCACTACGAGTGTGCAGATTTTCGGTGCCAAGGACTACGCTATGCGCATTTGGTTGCGTCCTGATGTTATGAGTCAATTAGGCGTGACTGTCGAAGAGGTGGCCGGAGCGATTCGCGTTCAAAACTCCCAATATGCCGCAGGTAAAATTGGCGCTACCCCCACTGCATCCTCACCACAAGAGCTTGTTTATAGTGTAACGGCACAAGGCCGACTCTCTGAGCCTGAACAGTTTGAAAACATTATTATTCGTTCAAACCCAGATGGCAGTAGCTTACGCTTAAAGGATGTCGCGCGTGTTGAGCTCGGGTCCAAAGATTACAACTTTAAAGGCACAATCAACGGTAAAGAAGCGGTCTTGTTGGGTATTTTCTTACAACCCGGCGCGAATGCACTTGATGTCGCAGACGAAGTAAATACTGTCATCGAAGAGATGAAAAGCCAGTTTCCAACCGGTCTCTCACATTTAACTTCTTACGACACGACACGTTTTGTTGAAGTCTCAATTCGTGAAGTTGTTAAAACACTGCTCGAAGCCATGGTATTGGTATTTTTGGTGGTGTATTTATTTTTGCAAAACTGGCGCGCAACATTAATCCCCACCCTTGCTGTGCCTGTGTCTCTGCTTGGAACATTTGCCGGCATGTACATGCTTGGCTATTCGATTAACTCATTGACGTTATTTGGTATGGTGCTCTCGATAGGTATCGTGGTTGATGATGCCATTGTGGTACTCGAAAACGTTGAGCGTATTATGCACGAAGAACACTTAAGTGCACGCGAAGCGGCAATTAAAGCAATGCGTGAGGTCAGTGGCCCTGTTGTTGCAATCGTTTTAGTGCTGTGTTCTGTGTTTGTGCCTATTGCATTTTTAGGCGGCTTAACCGGTGAATTGTTCCGTCAATTTGCGATCACCATCTCTATTGCGGTGAGCTTATCGGGCGTAGTTGCGCTAACCATGACACCTGCACTGTGCGTCCTAATCTTAAAACAAGAGCATAAACAAACCGCGCGGTTTTTCTTATGGTTTAATGCAACCTTCACAAAAATTACGAGCCGTTATGTTGGTGCCGTCGGATTTATGGTGCGTCGTGGATTACTCGGCTTAATACTCATGACTGCAATGATTGCTGCCACAATCGGACTGTGGCAGAACACACCCGGTTCATTAGTACCAGACGAAGATCAGGGCTATTACATTTCGGCTATTTTCTTACCCGATGGTTCATCGCTTGAGCGTACAGAGCACGTTACTCAACAAGTTGTTAAAGCGGTGCAATCAAACCCTGCCAACGAAAACGTCGTGGCATTTACGGGGTTTGACTTTATCGGTGGCGGGTATAAAAACAGTGCTGCAACCTTGTTTGTCACTCAAAAACATTGGGATGAACGCGAGGTCGACACGAAAGCGCTTGTTCAAGAATTGTTTATGAAAACAGCCGGGATAAAAGAAGCGCTGGTACTTGCCTTTAATCCCCCCGCTATTTTTGGTCTGGGAAATACTGGTGGTTTTGAGTTTTATATTCAAAACAAAGGTGACAGTGACCCTGATAAACTGCAACAAGCGATGCAGTTAATGACAGCAGAAGCACAAAAGAGCCCTATCATTAGTGGCCTTCAAACTCTGTGGCGCCCAGATGCCCCGCAACTGCGTGTTGATGTTGACCGCGAGCAAGCTCGTGCAATGGGGGTTGAAATAGACGATGCCTTTACCGCACTGGCTGGTAACCTAGGCACCTATTATGTAAATGACTTCAATAAGTTTGGCCGTGCATGGCAAGTGCTTATGTCTGCGGATGCTGAATTTAGAATGAAACCTGATGACATCAAACGTATCTATGTTAAAAACAACCTAGGCAATATGGTGCCCTTGTCAGCGTTTACAACGATTGAGTACAGCCGAGGCCCTGAGAACTTAAACCGCTACAATAACTTACCAGCCGTAAAACTAATGGGTAATGCAGCACCAGGTTATAGCTCAGGCCAAGCAATTGCCGAAGTAGAACGGATCGCAAACGCGGTGCTCCCCCCGAACATGACCTACGAATGGACAGGGTCTGCGTACCAAGAAAAACGCAGTTCAGGGACAACGGGTATTGCACTAGGGCTTGCTGTGATCATGGTGTTTTTAATTCTGGCAGCATTGTATGAACGTTGGTCATTACCGCTCTCAGTGATGCTAGCATTACCCTTTGGTACGTTTGGTGCATTGATTGCTGTTTGGCTGGTAGGCATGACTAACGACGTTTACTTCCAAATTGGCTTAGTCACCCTACTCGGTTTAGCGAGTAAAAATGCCATATTAATCGTTGAGTATGCGCTAATGAAACATCAACAAGGGTGGAGCGCAAGTACTGCTGCATTGGAAGCAGCTCGCTTACGTTTTAGACCCATTATTATGACCTCATTAGCCTTTATATTGGGTGTTGTACCATTGGTGTTAAGCTCAGGTGCGGGTGCTGGAGCCCGTCACAGCGTTGGTACAGGCGTAATGGGCGGCATGATGGCGGCTACCTTCCTCGCAGTGTTCTTTGTACCGCTGTTCTTTTATTGGCTGACTGAGCGTAAGTTAACTGAAAAACGTTCAAGGCAAGAGCTTGCTGATGAAATTGCTGCGCACCATAAGCAAGAGCATGTCGATACGCAAGAAGGCAACTTATAAAAAACGAAGGGCAAATAATAAGTTTGCCCTTTTTTTATAAGTCATTTGTCAGTATTTCATTACTGGTAATTTGTGCTTTGCGGCGCTAATATTAACTAAATATGTGTGGAGTACAGCATGAACAATCAAAAATTAAGCGAATTTGAGCAATACTTTCAGATAGAAGAAAGCAACCGCGTGAACTTATACGCTGTTGAGCCACATGTTGTGCCGAAAACGCATGCTGAACTTGAAGCCGATATTCCCGCCCTATTTAAGCTTGCAAATGAAGTGAATGAACTTGAGCAAAGTACATTACGCCCACTGCGTAATTTAGGTGACATAGCTCAAGAGCTGGCCATATTTTTGCAAGCTCAATCACGTAAAATAGACTTGATTATGAGTCACATTCTGGCCTCTGAACAGCCCGAAGATAATGCAAATTATTGTGATAGTTATGGTGGCGGTGGCGTAAAACTCACATCGACTGAGGTATACGAATTAGGGCAAACGTTTAGAACCAAACTATTTTTGCAGCATGAAGCATCAGCGATATATTGTTATACCGAATTAGTTGCGATTGAAAAGCGCGATGATGATAAATACCAATACACTTTATTATTCACTGCCATTCGCGATGCAGACCAAGATTTAGTCGTTCGGGCAGCATTACATGCACAAACTCGCCAGCTTAAAAAACGTCAACAAGAAAACACGTCGCAAAGCAGTTAAAAATCCTGCTTTATCGCGCACAAAAAGCTGACATCTATGGCTAAAATGCTAAACTAGCCCCACCTTTGTTTGTTTAATACCTTCATGAAATTTAGACTTTTACCTGAATGGGCTGAGCAAGACGCTGTGATGCTCACTTGGCCGCACCAAGATACCGATTGGGCTGCAATTTTAACGGTTGTAGAACCCGTTTACGTCGCCCTATGTCAAGCAATTAGCCAACAACAAGATGTGGTGATTGTCGCTCATAACGACGCACTTAAAAACCACATAAGTGCCCTACTGGCCGACGCGGGTGTTGATGCACACCGTATTCACTATGTCGTTACCCCGTGCAACGATACATGGGCTCGCGACCATGGACCGTTAACCTGTGCGAACCTTGATAACGCAGCTGATTTAAAAATCATGGATTTTATTTTTAATGGCTGGGGCAATAAATTCGAAAGCCAGCTTGATAACCATATTAATCAAGTGCTCGTCAAACAACTAGCAAACCCAAACACGGCTTATCAGCAAAGTGATTTAGTGCTTGAAGGTGGCGGCGTTGAAATTAATGAGCACGGTGTGCTGTTGACGACCAGTGAATGTTTGCTAAACCCGAATCGTAATCCATCGTTATCTAAAACAGACATCGAGCAAATCCTTAAAGAACAATTAGGTGCCGAATCGTTTTTATGGGTTGATCACGGCTATTTAGCGGGTGATGACACAGACAGCCACATTGATACGTTAGTGCGTTTTGCACCAAACAATACGCTTGTATACGTTAAGTGTGATGACGAAAATGATGAGCATTTTGCTGCATTAGACGCGATGGAAAAACAGTTACACACGTTTAAAACACACCAAGGTGAAGATTACAGGCTTATCGCTCTTCCTTGGCCTAAAGCGGTGTTTAACAATGACGGTGACAGATTACCCGCCACTTATGCCAATTATTTAATCATCAATAAAACAGTGCTTGTGCCAATTTACGGTGATGAACATGACTCACTGGCATTAGCTCAAATTGCAATGGCCTACCCAGAACACACCGTACTGGGTATTAACTGTTTACCAATTATCCATCAGTTTGGCAGTTTACACTGCATTACGATGCAATTACCGCGCGGCTTTTTAGCAGGAGCAAACAATGACTAAACCAACGCATTTAAAGGTTGCCCTTGTTCAGCAATCTAATTCTGATAACGCCCAAGAAAATATGGCAAAATCAATTGCAGGCATTCGTGATGCAGCAAGCCAAGGCGCTAAACTGGTTGTTCTTCAAGAACTACACCGCAGTTTATATTTCTGCCAAACAGAAGACGTTGATGTTTTCGATTTAGCAGAAACAATTCCAGGCCCAAGTACAGACACACTGGGTGCGCTGGCAAAAGAGTTAAATGTGGTGATCGTGTCATCATTATTCGAAAAGCGTGCCACAGGCCTTTACCATAACACCGCCGTTGTACTTGAAACAGACGGCAGCATTGCGGGTAAATACCGTAAAATGCATATTCCGGATGATCCGGGGTTTTACGAGAAGTTTTACTTCACACCGGGGGATTTAGGGTTTCAACCAATTCAAACCTCAGTGGGTAAACTCGGTGTGCTAGTATGTTGGGATCAATGGTTCCCTGAAGCCGCACGCTTAATGGCGATGGCGGGAGCTGAAATCTTAATTTACCCAACAGCCATCGGCTGGGATCCTCGTGATGATAAAGACGAGCAAACGCGTCAAAAAGACGCCTGGGTTATTTCACAGCGTGCGCATGCTGTTGCCAATGGTGTGCCCGTTATTAGCTGTAACCGCGTTGGTCATGAAAGTGATCCAAGTGCGCAAAGCGAGGGTATTCAGTTTTGGGGTAATTCGTTTATCGCAGGCCCTCAAGGTGAAATCCTTGCACACGCAAATAACAGCGACGAGCAGTTACTTGTTGTTGAACTTGACCAACAACGCAGCGAAAACATTCGCCGTATTTGGCCATACCTACGTGATCGTCGTATCGACCACTATCAGGATCTAACAAAAATTTATCGAGACTAAACACAGTTTAAAGGAGTAGTAAATGGCGTTTGCGCAATGGGCAGCATTGCCTTGGGTAAAATCTGAGAAAGATAAAATTCATTGGGGACAACTAACCGGCAGCGGGCTGAGTATCGCAATAGCCGAAGGTGTGAAACAACATAACGAACTTGTTGTGATTGTCACCCCAGATACACCAAGCGCCCTTCGCCTTGAAACTGAACTCGAATTTTTATTACCTGAAAACCCAGTCATGGTCTTCCCTGACTGGGAAACGTTACCTTATGATCATTTTTCACCGCATCAGGATATTATCTCTGCGCGTCTTGCCACTCTTAACACCTTAAAAAAAGAACAACAAAGCGTGTTAATTGTGCCCGTGTCGACCTTGATGCTACGCACTGCTCCCGCGTCATTTATCTATGGTTCAACCCTTAATTTTACGGTGGGTGACACGCTAGATACTCACACCCTACGTGATAACCTTGAGCAAGCAGGCTACTTACATGTTCAACAAGTGATGGAGCATGGTGAATATGCAATACGTGGCTCAATTGTTGACTTATACCCGATGGGGAGTCCTCACCCATTCAGATTAGACTTTTTTGACGATGAACTAGACAGCATCCGCTTGTTTGACGTAGAAAGCCAACGTTCTGATGAAAAAGTCGATAAAATAGAGCTCTTACCGGCCCACGAATTCCCGACAAACGATGCAGATATAGAACGGTTTAGAATTAATTATCGTGAACAATTTGGTGCCAGCTCCGAGCAAGATTCTATCTACATGCAGGTAACCAAAGGCACTTGGCCTGCGGGGATTGAATATTACATGCCGCTGTTTTTCGATCAACTAGCGACAATTTTCGATTACCTTCCCAACAATACCACTTTCATGCACTTTGGTGATATTGAGCATGCCGCTGAGCAGTTTTGGCATGATGTAAATGTACGCTATGAAAACCGCCGTGTAGACCCTCTTAGACCGCTTCTTGAGCCTATAAAACTTTATCAAAGTGTCAATGAACTGTTTGGTGAGTTTGCACACTACGCGCGAATACGTTTATCACAGGCAAAGCTTGGTACGAAAGCAGGACACACAAATTTAGCCAGCAACGATTTACCCAATGTACGTATTGATCATAAATTGCATGAGCCGTATCAAGGCCTAATTGACTATGTTGCCAGTGAAAAAAAACAAAAAGGCCGTGTGCTACTGTCTGTAGAGTCTGACGGACGACGTGAATCGCTGCTGACACTGTTAAAACCAAGTGGTTTAAAGTTTAAAGAATTTAATTCATTCACCGACTTTACCCAAAGCTCTAGTGATGTGGGTTTAATCGTCTCGCCCCTTGAGCAAAGTGTGGTACTGGATGGTAAACCCCGTTTAACCATCATTACAGAGCAAGAGTTATTAGGTATTAAGGTGTCTCAGCGCAGACGCCGAAAACATAAATACGAAGCAAGCCAAGATGCATTAATTCGCAATCTGGCAGAACTGCGTCAAGGTCAACCAATTGTGCACCTTGATCACGGTGTGGGTCGTTATCAAGGTCTTGAAACCATTGATGCTGCGGGGGTGATTACCGAGTTTGTTACGATCATCTACGCAAACGAAGCCAAACTCTATGTGCCCGTTTCTGCACTTCATATGTTGAGCCGTTATTCAGGTGGAGAGGAAGCAAGTGCCCCACTTCATAAACTGGGTTCAGATGCATGGGAAAAAGCGAAAAAACGCGCCGCCGAAAAAGTACGCGATGTCGCTGCTGAGCTGTTAGATATTTACGCAAAACGCCAAGCTAAACCTGGCAATATGTTTAAGCTTGACGGCAGTGCTTATCGCCAATTTAGCGACAGCTTTCCATTTGAAGAAACAGACGACCAACGCAACGCCATCGAAGCTGTACTGGGCGATATGCAAAGTAAACAGGCTATGGACCGATTAGTGTGTGGTGATGTGGGTTTTGGTAAAACAGAAGTCGCCATGCGCGCTGCCTTTGTTGCCGTAAATGATAACAAGCAAGTCGCCGTGCTAGTCCCGACCACGTTACTTGCACAGCAACATTTTGAAAACTTTAAAGATCGCTTCGCTGATTTGCCAATAGAAGTCGGTGTTTTATCGCGTTTTAATTCGACAAAAGAGCAAAAAGAAACATTGGATAAAATGGCCGAAGGCAAGCTAGATATTGTCATAGGTACTCACAAATTAATTCAGCAAGACATTAAATTTAAAGACTTAGGCTTATTAATCGTTGATGAAGAACATCGCTTTGGTGTTCGTCAAAAAGAAAAAATAAAAGCACTGCGCGCCGATGTCGACATTTTAACCCTCACCGCCACCCCGATTCCGCGTACACTGAATATGGCAATGAGCGGCATGCGCGACTTATCGATTATCGCCACACCACCGGCTAAACGATTGGCTGTTAAAACCTTTGTAAGACAACGTGATGCTGAGCTCATTCGCGAAGCTATTCTGCGTGAAATTAAGCGCGGCGGCCAAGTTTATTTCTTACACAATAATGTTGAAACTATCGACCGTGTTGCTGAAGAAATTACTGAGTGGGTACCAGAAGCAAGCGTTACCACTGCACACGGCCAAATGCGTGAACGCGAGCTTGAGCAAATCATGAGTGATTTTTATCACCAAAAATACAATGTGATTGTGTGTACAACAATCATTGAAACCGGCATTGATGTTCCGACTGCAAATACCATCATAATGGATAGAGCCGACAAGCTTGGCCTAGCTCAGCTGCATCAGCTTCGCGGCCGCGTTGGTCGAAGTCACCACCAAGCGTACGCGTATTTATTAACAGGCAATCCAAAGTCATTAACCAAAGATGCAGTAAAACGCCTTGAGGCCATCGAGTCTTTAGAAGATTTAGGCGCAGGCTTTGCGTTAGCGACGCATGATTTAGAAATTCGTGGCGCGGGTGAGCTACTCGGTGATGATCAATCAGGGCAAATGCAGAGCATCGGTTTTAGCCTTTATATGGAAATGCTTGAGCAAGCCGTTAACGCACTAAAAGAAGGCAAAGAGCCAACACTGGAGAACCTGCTAGGTCAACAGACTGAGGTTGATTTAAAACTGCCAGCCTTATTACCGGATGATTATATTCATGATGTAAATGCACGCTTAGGAATCTATAAACGCATCGCAAGCTGTGCTAATCTCAATGACATGGACGAGCTACAGGTCGAGTTAATAGACCGATTTGGTTTACTCCCAGATGCCACGAAAAACTTATTTAGTTTGCAACAACTGAAATTGCAAGCCAGCAATATTGGCATCAAAAAGATTGAAGCAAACCCGAAAGGCGGCTATTTTGAGTTTAGCCAGCATACAAAGGTTAACCCTAGCTTCATTATAGGTTTGATACAAAGTGCTCCGCATATATATAAAATGGACGGCGCAAATAAATTGCGTTTTGCGATCAGCGAGGCGAACCCTCGTGAACGCTTGAAAATGGTCACTGCAATGATTGCAGATTTCGAAAAAAAGGTTAGCCATTAATGTTGTTTAGAAATAGTTTTATTTTACTTTGTTGCTTATTTACAAGCTCATCGTTTGCAGCACGCTGGTTCGAAATAGAAGTGCTTATTTATAAACAACGTCCTGCGCCCTACTTACAAGAAGATTTCTCGTTAAAACATGATGAAATCAATGCAAAACGTTCGAAAGACTTATTATCACCTGTCTACAAAGCGCACGCTAAACAAGCTTGTATTAACGGTGATAGTCGTTTTCGTTCACAGTCATTTACTGATGAATTGATTAATTCAAACCCATATTCGAATGTCTGTGACGACAGCGTTGATTTTTTAGCAAGCTACAACGAATTACCAGTCTCTCCCCCTGTCGAACCACGTGAAGACACCGACGAAATTTATTTAATGGCGCCTGATCAACTGCAATTTACTGAACAGAAAAACCAGCTTGATAGAAAAGGTTTAACACCGTTATTACACACCGGTTGGCGTTTTCCTGAAATGAGTGAATCACGCGCTCAAAGTATTCGGTTATTTGCAGGCAAACATTTAGCAGCAAGTTCACCTGCTATTGAACCAGATAACAATGACTTTATTAGCCTAGTAACTCCATCAGAGCAATATATTCCAGAGAGTTTGCAACAAACGCCTGATTGGGAATTAGATGGTTTAATGAAAATTTACGTTCGTCATTACCTTTTTATAAATGCTGATTTTGATATTAGTCAGCGTTTAGAAACCGGTGATTATGAAAAAGCCCGCTTTTCACAATTTAAGCGTGTGATCAGCAACGAAATACATTATTTCGATCATCCTCGTATGGGCATGATCGTGCAAATAAGACGCTACAACCATTAATGGAATCTATTATGAAAAAATACATGGCAATTGCTGCTGCCGCTGCAGTGTTAACATTAGCAGGCTGCTCTAAAGTAAACCTTGAGAACTATGAAAAAATAAAAATCGGTATGGATAAAGCAGAAGTTGAAGCTATCTTAGGCTCGGCTGATAAGTGCGAAGAGAAAACACTGCATACGAACTGTATCTGGGGTGATAATGATAAAAATATCGAAATCACTTTAGTTTCAGATAAAGTATCGCTTTATAGTAAAACAGGTTTAGACGCTAAATAATCCTGTAAGGGTGGCATATAGCCACCCTACTCACTCTTATCTAATTGACTGTGGATCAGCTCTATATTAATAATTTTGCTGCGATTTAACGTAATTTTGTAGCGTTCATACCTAGTTTCGTGCTCATTTTCTGAAAAAACTAACACCAAATTTAATTGGTAACGCCTCTCAACTGCCTGCTTTGATATTTTATTACTGTCGAGATGATAGAGTTTTCCCTCACCACGTTTTAAGTAACGCGCAAACGGCGCTAAGCTAAAGCTGACAGTTTGTTGCAACGTATCATACCCGGGCAAAAACTCTTTTGCATTGACGTGTGTTTCACTGGCAAAGTGTAACCATTGTGCTGCTTGTTTGTTTTGATGGCGACGCTTAGAAAATATCTGACGCACTTTTTTTGGGATCCGCTTTAACGAGGTGTATTCGAGCCAGATGTACTGACTGGCGATCCTGTCTTTTGTAATACTGTTCTTAAACTGAAAACGCCATTTCGGCCGGCCTCTCACAATGGCACGCCAAATAACACGGGTTATATCTTCTTTAAATATTTCACGCAGCCCGTAGATCACCCCTAAAATCAAAATTAATGTCGCTGTTACTTCAGTAAAGGTTGAGCGTGCATTAAGTACAACCAGCATCACAAAAGCCATTATAACGGCAGTGACAGTGCCTTTAACCATTCGCTTTAGATAACTATTAAGATGACGTGTGGTGCGATTTAAGATAACGCCATGCTCAATTAAGCGTTGTAATAAACGCATTTTATTTGTAATGCGGTTTGCATCTTCAAGGGTTGATTGCGAATTATACTCTTGTTCTTCTCGGTAGCTGTTTTCTGCTTTACAGAAATCGAGCAACTCACCACGCTCTTTTGCAAAATCGCTACTGCGCGGCCCTTCGTCTAATAACTTTAAAAATGATTGTTCAACATGCCAGCTTAAATAGTTATCGGCATTTTTATAAAATGGCAGCAACTTTTCATCATCTGGGGTATAACGACGTAGTTTTTTAAGTAACCCTTCAGTTTGCTCACACAACTCCATCGCCGCTGGATAAAACTCGTCAGCTTCGTTATGTTTTAGGGTGTCTTTAATATCTGCATTGAGTGCTAGACGAACCTGATAACAATATAAATTTAGGTTTTGCCTATAATCTTGTTGCTCACCTTTGTTTTTACTCACAAACCGACTTCGCACCAGTGGCAAGTGAATATTGTTCGCATTGTAAGCTAGGTGCGACTTAAAGTGGTTGTTAAAGTACGCTTCTTCACTGAGTGTTTGCGGGTTGACACTCATTTCATTTGGAATAGAAAAATACAGATCGAGACGCTGCTCTGCGCGGGGACTTAGCTCAGGTTCGATAATAAAAGATAGGTTTTCGTCTTGTTTAAGCAATATCACCTCGTTGTTTACTTTTACACTGTAAGTTTACGCCGAGATAGCTTTTCAGACAATAAAAAAGGCCCAGTAAAAACCGGACCTTAATAATCATTTCAAACTAGATTAGAACTTAACGTTCACACCAGCGTGGAAACGACGACCTAGTACATCGTATGTGTACGGGTCAGTGTTTGAGTCATTGTTACCTGTGTAGTAAGGTGGCTCTTTATCGAACAAGTTATTAACACCTGCAGATAGAGTCACTGTATCAGATAGTAAGTATGAACCACTGATGTCATGATAAACAACTGATGGTGTTGTAGGTGCTAAACAGCTTGATGGATCACTTTTACATAGGTAGCTATCCATTCCTGCGATATAACGTGCCTTGTATGTTGCATCCCAGCTTTCGCCACGTGCTGATAATGTAAAGTTAGACTTGATATCAGCGTAGCCACCAGAACCAGAAGTGATAAGACCCGCGTAATCAGTCGTATCATCAAGTACTGTTACAACGTACTCGTCTAGGTAAGTAGTATCTAGACCCGCTTTCCAGTTAAGACCTGCAGCTTCAAAGCTGTAAGTTAGGTTTAAGTCGATACCAGAAGTCTTCTCAGAACCAATGTTTTGTAATTGGTTGTTGAATTTAACACGACCCGTGCTATCCATGCTGATATTCGCTGATTGACATAGCACTGTATTAGCATTGTCAGACGTTGCTAAACACTGATCAACAATGTATTGCTCATTAACTGACGCAATCGCATTCTCAATTTCAATTTTGTAGTAATCAAGTGTCATGCTGAAGCCTTCAAACCACTCTGGCTCGTACACGATACCAGCAGTGAACGTATCAGCTTCTTCTGGAGTAAGTAGAGAGTTACCACCAACAGTTACTTCAGCTTGGTCCTGAGCACCCGGGAAAGTGATCTGTTCAAACGATGGTGAGTTACCTGAGTAAAGCTCTGATACAGTTGGTGCACGGAACGCAGTTGACACAACGCTACGTAGCATTAATTCATCGTTTGCTTTCCATGTTAAACCTAGTTTCCATGTTTCATCTGAACCGAATGTGCTGTAATCAAACGCACGGATTGCTGCGCTTAGTTCAACATTTTGTGCAAATGGTGCATCAGCTAGTAGTGGTAATGCAAATTCAATATATGCTTCATTTACATCAAAACCGCCTGCTGTCGGCTCAACCATAGGGTCATTTGCAAGACCTTGTGCTGTTAGAGAGTCTGGTGTGTACCATGCTTTCTCTTGACGGCGCTCAACACCTGCAGCGAATGCAGCATAACCTGCTGGCATTTCAAACATTTCACCAGATACTGATGCTGCTAGGATGAATAATTGGCTACCACCATTGTTTACTTCTGTGTAAACATTTTTACGGAAATCTTCAGATACCCATGCTGCTTGGTCTAATGGGTTAAAAGTACCCGCAGTAATTTGATCTTGGATAGCACCCATGTTGTGAAGGTTGCTTAGCTTATCTACAGAGTCGTTACGACCGAAGTTAGCAGATACATCCCATGAGTAGTCGCCTACAAAACCTTGTGCACCAACAACAGCACGAACTGTATCTACAGACTGTTCGAAGAAACGAGCACCGGTGTCAGACATACGACGACCGTAAGAGATCTTGTCGCCATATTTGTAGTTCATTTCTTGAGTCACGTAGCTGCCATCAGCATTTTTATCTAAGTAACCGTCACCATCTAGATCAACACGTTGATCATAGCTTTGGCTAAGAAGTGAATTACCCATGTTTTCAGTGTATTCAAAGTCAAACCATACTGGCTGTGGTGCCATTTGTTGCTCTGACCAACGCTTCGTGTAAGTGAACTCAGTGAATAGAGATGTATTATCTGATAATTCATAAGTTGCTAAACCAGTCAGGTTTAAACGCTCCATTGGCGTATAAAGGTAGCTTGCTGGTGAGTAGTTATATGCATCAGCATTGCCATAACGGTGATATTCACCACCACGGCCCGTTACACCGCTGTCGTCGATAAGAGATACTGGTGTATCTTCACCTTTAGCATTAACCGTTAGACCTTTCTCACCGTTACCATTCCAGATGTGACCACCTTCGTTGTAAGATGAACCAGTACAGTAAAGACCATTGCTGCCTTCAGCTAGTGGACACTCAGAGAAGCTACGGTCAGCTTGAGATGCTTTACCACGGTCAGTGTACTGCATACCGATTACGATATTACCTTTATCGAATGATGTACCAACAGTGAAGTCAACTGAGTTTTCTGTTGCATCGCCTTCGCCAGTGATCGCAGTATTTGCGTTCATGTCTAGGCCTTCAAAATCATCTTTAAGAATGATGTTAACAACACCTGCTACCGCATCAGTACCATAAACTGCAGAAGCACCATCTTTAAGCACTTCAACTGATTTAATCATTGATACAGGAATTGTGTTTAAGTCAACAGTAGAAGCTGCACCAGTACCCGATGCAATCATACGGCGACCGTTAACAAGAACCAATGTACGGCTGCTACCTAGACCACGTAAATCGATACGTGCATTACCACCAGAACCATTGTTGATACCTGGGTTAGTCATCGCACCGCCAGTGGCAGTCATTTTTTGTAGTACGCTATCGATGCTTGTTGCACCCATCGCTTTAATATCGTCTGCGCCGATAATTGTTACTGGGCTTGCGTTTTCCATGTCAGAACGCTTAATGCGAGAACCCGTAACTTGAATTTTTTCAATAGACTCTGCTGCATTATCAGCAGCTAATACTTGCATGCTTGAGAACATTGGGATTGCTGAAACAACAGCTAAACCAAGAATTGATTTTTTCATGTGAAACCCTACTTGTTGGAAATTTACCTTTAGTTAGGTAGCGCTCGTTATTATTAGAATCACGAGTCAGCGGAGGGCAACTTAGGCGCAGTTAACTGAACAAAAACTGAATGTTAGATTAAATAAAAAACACCCCAAAAATTACGTACCCATTTAAGGTAATAAGGTTTCACTATGTATCAATGTTAACAATAAAAAACCAATACAAAACAAACAGGTACAAAATGTTTAAAACAAAAAAAACACGATTGAAATCAATTACACACACTTTGTAATCAAGTGTAACTGTGATGGATATTTGTCTTTAAATGAAAATTTTACAAGTTGATCACACAACGTTATAAAAACCGTAATAGGTCAATATGTCTGCTAACCATAGTTATTCACAAAAAATAACTAAATTGGCAAAGTTAGCTTTTAAACAAGGTATTAGAGGATGGTTTTTGTATTTTGTTCACACGGATTAAATTTCCATGCAAAAAAGCAGTGAGAGCGTGTTATTCAAGATAAGTGGCAAACGTAAAAAGCTATTACCTATTATAAGGCAATGAGGAGGCTGTTAATGCTCAACCTTATTTACACAGCATGGCGAGAGTCAAAGTAATAAAAAACACTCTGTTGACGGTTTTGCGTATCGGTAAAAACGACTGTCATTTTCCAAGTCATCACAGGTTCGGAGCACACTCCTACCATCGTCTGGGCCGACCAATAACTGCCTTTTTGGGTAAACTGTAAAGGGATATACCCCATATACATCGTAACCCCTTCTAGTTTTGCCGAAACGTTATACGCATTTGGAGGTAATTTAAGGTTAATTGAAAAGGGAGTTTCTGGGCTAATGACTGAATTGGGCAACCAAATTTCCACACCGTTCGCAAACTGACAATGTGTATTTTTTTCGCACGTTGCACTTGTCTGTGGCTCATCTATACTTTGCCTGTCACAAGCAACTATGAAAACACTCAAAAACAAAATGTAGCTGGTTATTGTAGTTCGCACTCAACTTACCTGTATAAAATAAAAGCGGATACTAGTCCGCTCGTCTATGAAAAACAACTAGGCTAAGTAGAATAAGTTAATAAAAATACAATGACTGACAAAAAATAACCAACAAAGCGGGAAAATTTGATTGATGTCATAATTTTATGCAATTGACCTATCTTTTTAAGGTCAAAAATTTTATCATTTCCATCGCAAAATAAGGGTTTCTCGAGTTTGTTTTCTGAAGCTATCATCTACAGCTAGCTTTGGGTAACACGCTTGTGAAGTAATAGTAGGCCCCACTTATTACTAAGTGGGTAATTCATTTCTAAAACGCATTAATTGCAGCGGAAGCCAGAAAATGAGCCAAACAGTAGCATCACAAACTGAGTACAATTATAAAGTTGTACGCCAATTCGCTATTATGACAGTGATTTGGGGCATCGTTGGCATGAGTGTTGGGGTTCTGATTGCTGCCCAATTAGCTTGGCCAGCACTTAACTTTGATACACCATGGTTAACTTACTCTCGACTACGTCCGTTACATACGAACGCAGTAATTTTCGCATTTGGTACAAGTGCACTTTTTGCGACGTCTTATTACGTCGTACAACGTACGTGTCAAACGCGTCTTTTCTCAGATAAACTAGCGGCCTTTACCTTTTGGGGTTGGCAACTTGTTATCGTACTTGCCGCGATTACCTTACCGTTAGGTATCACGAGCTCAAAAGAATACGCAGAACTTGAATGGCCAATTGATATTCTTATCGCGGTAGTTTGGGTAACCTACGCCGTTGTATTCTTTGGTACGCTAATCAAACGTAAAGTATCGCACATTTATGTTGCAAACTGGTTCTATGCTGGTTTCATTATCACTGTTGCCGTATTACACATTGTAAACAGCATGGCAATTCCAGTGTCACTCACTAAATCATACTCTATTTATGCGGGTGCAGTAGATGCGATGGTTCAGTGGTGGTACGGTCATAACGCTGTTGGCTTCTTATTAACTGCTGGTTTCTTAGGTATGATGTACTACTTCGTACCAAAACAAGCAGGTCGCCCTGTATATTCTTACCGTCTATCGGTTGTTCACTTCTGGGCGCTTGTTTCTTTATACATCTGGGCAGGTCCTCACCACCTTCACTACACTGCGCTTCCAGACTGGACGCAAAGCTTAGGTATGGTTATGTCAGTTATCTTATTCGTCCCATCATGGGGTGGTATGATTAACGGTATCATGACGTTATCAGGTGCATGGCACAAACTTCGTACTGACCCAGTACTTCGCTTCTTAGTTGTTTCACTGTCTTTCTACGGTATGTCTACGTTTGAAGGTCCAATGATGGCTATTAAGTCTGTTAATGCACTTTCACATTACACAGACTGGACAGTAGGTCACGTTCACTCAGGTGCGCTAGGTTGGGTTGCGATGATTTCAATCGGTGCAATTTATCACTTAATCCCTGCACTATTCTCTCAGGGTCGTATGTACAGTGTTAAACTGGTTAATACACACTTCTGGTTACACACTGTAGGGGTTGTTCTATACATCGTAGCAATGTGGATTTCAGGTGTAATGCAAGGTCTTATGTGGCGTGCAGTAAACTCAGACGGTACGTTAATGTACAGCTTTGTACAATCACTAGAAGCATCGTATCCGTTCTACATCATGCGTTTCCTTGGCGGTGTATTCATCGTGACGGGCATGCTAATTATGGCTTACAACGTTTACCGTACAATTGCTGCGAAGAAAGATTCGCTTCAATTAGACGCTGACGCACAATTAGCATAACGGAGTAGGATGATGAGCAATAATAATTCACAAAACAAACATGAAATAGTCGAAAAAAATGTTGGCCTTATGGCTATCTTGACTGTCTTTGCGATCAGCTTCGGTGCACTTGTAGAAATTACACCGTTGATGTTCCAAGATGATACGACTAAGCCTGTTGATGGCCTACGTCCTCTTACAGCTTTAGAAATGGAAGGTCGTGATATTTATGTACGTGAAGGTTGTTACAACTGTCACTCACAAATGATTCGCCCTTTCCGTGACGAGGTTGAGCGTTATGGTCACTACTCTGTTGCTGGTGAATCAGTATGGGATCACCCATTCCAATGGGGTTCTAAACGTACTGGTCCAGACCTAGCACGTGTTGGTGAGCGTTACTCAGACGATTGGCATCATGCGCATTTAATGGACCCACGTGCTGTGGTTCCAGAATCAAATATGCCAGCGTTTCCTTGGTTAGACGAAAACAGAGTCGATACGACCCATACTCTTAAAAAGCTTCAAATATTCCGTGATAGCTTCGGAATTGATAAAGCAAGCACCCGTTACGACGGTAAAGGTTATGGAAGCGATGAAGAGTTACAAGCTGACATTGCGAAAATTGAAGCCATGAACAATGGTGAAGGCGCAACTGAGATGCAAGCTCTAATTGCTTACTTACAACAGCTTGGCACACACTTGAAGTAATTATTATGGATTACGGAACATACAGAGGCATTTTAACTCTGGTAATTTTGGTACTGTTTATTGTGATTGTTGTATGGGCATATAGTAAGCGTAGCAAACGTCGTTTTGATGACGCAGCTAATGCCATATTTGAAGATGAAAAAAAACACAACAACACAATCTCTAACGAGGAAAAGGAGTCTGAGAAATGACTAGCTTTTGGAGTATATGGGTTATTGTATTAACCCTTGCGTGTCTTGCTATCATCTTCGGCCTACTTCTGTGGAACTTAAAAAACTACACAGGTGTTAAAGAAGGCGAAAGCTGTGGTCACGAATTTGATGGCATTGAAGAGCTGAATAACCCACTACCAAAATGGTGGACTTACATGTTCTTTGCAACATTCGTTTGGTCAGTTTATTACTTAGCTGCTTACCCGGGTTTAGGTAACTGGGAAGGTTTAGGTAAATGGACAAGTTCAAACCAAGGTATTACGTCTTTAGAAGAGTCTAAAAAGGCTACTGAAGAAGCGTTAGCCAATGGTGTAAACGTTCAATTAGACCAAGAGTTTATTGCAGCAGATGAGCGTTTTGGCCCAATCTTTGAGTCGTTCGCGAAACAAGACATTGAATCACTTGTAAAAGATGAAAAAGCGCTTGAGATTGGTCAACGTTTATTCTCTCAAAACTGTGCTCAATGCCATGGTTCAGATGCGCGTGGTGGTCAAGGCTTCCCTAACCTAACGGATAACGATTGGTTATACGGTGGTTCACCAGACAAAATTAAAGAAACGCTTCTTTACGGCCGTGTTGCAGCAATGCCACCTTGGGGTGATGCACTTGGCGAGCAAGGCATTAAAGAAATGACTGCTCACGTACTGAGCCTTTCGGGTCGTACAGTTAACCAAAAAGACGCTGAAGCTGGTGCTGCTAAATTTGCAATGTGTGCTGCGTGTCACGGTGCTGACGGCAAAGGTTCGGTTGCTCACAACTTACCGTTTGGTGCGCCTAACCTAACCGACAATATCTGGTTATACGGTGGTTCTAAACGTGCTGTTGAAGAAACACTGAGAAATGGTCGTGCAGGTGTGATGCCAGCATGGAAAGACATTCTTGGTGAAGACAAAGTACATCTTTTAACAGCGTACGTTTACAGTCTGTCACAAGAAAAATAACTGCGCGGTTAATAAAATGTATATACAATTAATCTTTTAATTCAATAGATTAATTAAGATCAAAAAAGCCTCCATCTGGAGGCTTTTTTTTAGTCTTTTGCTTTTAGATCCGATAAAATGCGTACAACGTTTTTTGAGGTAGTAAGTACTATGAATCCCACTCCTTGGTATAAAAATTTCTGGCCATGGTTTTTAATCTCTTTTCCACTTGCCGCTATCATCGGTTGTGCGGGTCTTATCTATATGGCAATAGGCAACGGACCTGACATGGTTGTTGATGATTATTATAAAAAAGGAAAAGCAATCAATTTAGAGCTTAGTAAATTTAATAAAGCCAAAGCGCTTTATTTACATGGTGATTTAAACGTTGCTGATGACAAAGTCACGTTTGTTTTTACTAAAGGTGATGCCAGTAATGTTCATTCTTTAAAAATGTCATTTTATCATCGCACCATTAAAGCTAACGACTTTGATGTAAGCTTGATGAAAAATGCTCATGGTGACTTTACAGCCCTGCTCGATGCTCATGTTGATGGTGCGTATACCGTATTTATTGAACCTGTCGATAACAGTTGGAAACTAAAAGAAGACATTATTCTTCCAACAGCTAAAACAATTTCGATTAGCCCTGAATATAAGTAGTTAACGCTCATGTCTGATAATTGCTTTCATTGTCTTGAAAGTGTGCCAAAAGGCTTTAATGCAACTGTCGTAATAGATGGGAAGGCACAGCCTATGTGTTGTATTGGCTGCCAAACAGTGGCCGAGAATATCGTTGCCCAAGGCATGACCGATTACTATAAGTTTAGAACTGTTCGCTCTGGGAAAGTTGAAAGACTTGTTCCAGAGCAATTAGAGCTTATAAAAAGTTACGATAACGAAGATATTCAAGATGAGTTTATTGCCACCTCCCAAGAGTTATCTGAGGTTTTACTGACCGTTGAAGGGATTACCTGTGCCGCCTGTGCTTGGCTTATTGAAAAGCAGCTACTTAATTTGTCAGCCATCAGACGCGTAGATGTAAATACCTCAACAAATCGTGCCATGATCCAGTGGGATAAATCAGTCACCCCACTGAGTAAAATAATTACTGCATTACATGAAATAGGTTACAAAGCCTACCCCTTTCAAGCCGACTTAGAAGCCAGCCAAAAGCAACAAGCTGCAAAGGCCTATATTCGCCGCTTAGGTGTCGCCGGCCTGATGACTATGCAGGTAATGATGTTTGCTTTTGCAATGTACTTTGGCATGTTTTCTGGCATGGAAGAAAATTTTGAACAATACTTTCGCTGGATAAGCCTCGTACTTGCTTCGCCGGTTATTCTTTACAGTGCATTACCCTTCTTAACGAATGCAATTAATGGATTAAGAGCAAAACAGCTGAATATGGACTTACCCGTCTCTTTGGCTATTTTTGGCGCGTATGGCGCAAGTTGTTATGCAACCATAATGTCGGTTGGCGAAGTGTATTTTGAATCAATCTGTATGTTTACCTTTCTATTATTGTTGGGTAAGTATTTAGAGTTCAGAGCACGATTAAAAGCCAGCGAATTCACAGCAAACCTACAAAAACTACTCCCGCTTACCGCACGCATTATTGATAACACCCATCAAGAATCAATCATTGCCGCTAAAAAACTCAAACTGGGCGACGTGGTACTTATAAAAGCTGGTGAAACAATCCCCGCTGACGGGATAGTTATTAAAGGTAAAACAACGGTCGATGAAGCGATGATGACAGGCGAGCATCAACCCGTTAATAAATTTGTTAATCATCAAGTATTTGCTGGCACCATTAACCACGATGGCGTGATCAGCATTGAGATTAATAAAATTGGCCAAAACACCCTTATTAATCAAATTATAAAATTGCAACATACAGCCCTAACTAAGCGTCCACGACTTGTTGAGATAACGGATAAAGTGGCACAATGGTTTGTCGCATGCTTATTGCTTTTTGCCTCAATCACCGCTATTGGCTGGTATCAAGTTGATCCTGAACATGCATTTTGGATCACCATTTCTGTATTGGTTGCAACCTGCCCGTGTGCGCTCAGCTTAGCGATTCCTACGGCACTCACTTGCGCCGTGGCAAGCTTAACTAAACGCGGTATATTAATAAAACAAGCCCACGTCTTAGAGACACTCCCTCAACTAAGTGATATCGCCTTTGATAAAACAGGCACACTCACACAAGGTCGTTTTACAATTGAGCGCATTGAGTTAATAGATAATACGTACTCAGAAGCTGAAGCATTAACTCTTGCTGCTCAGCTAGAGAGCTTTTCCGAGCACCCGATTGCCAATGCCTTTGCAGGGTTTAACAATAGCGTCAATCCGTTCGAAAATGTCACTATTGAACCAGGCAAAGGTATCACTGCTAACCTTAATAATGAGCACTTTGCGATTGGTAAAAGTGGCTGGTTTGAAACCGATAAAGCAGACGCCCAAGCCACTTTATATGTAAACAAACAGATTGTTGCACGCTTCTACCTATCGGATAGTTTGCGTAATAATGCCGATAAACTCATTAAAAACCTTCATGCGCAACACATAAAGTGCCATATGTTAACTGGGGATGCCTCAAACAGTGGGGAGCGATTGGCTAAACAACTAAATCTCGACACTGTTCACGCTGGCTGCAGCCCACAAGATAAGCAAACGCATGTTGATGCCCTTGCAAGTAAAGGTGCTGTGGTTGCTATGGTTGGAGACGGCGTTAATGACAGTCCAGTTTTTGCAAGTGCACACTTATCAATTGCGATGGAAACTGGGGCAGATATTTCCAAAAACAGTGCCGATGTGGTATTACTCAATAGTGATTTAAGCGCCATTGAGCATCTGCTTAGCGTCTCGAAAAAAACGCGCAGAATTGTGAAACAAAACTTGGCGTTATCACTTATTTACAATGGTTCGATTTTACCTTTAGCAGCATTGGGGCTCGTTGCGCCTTGGATGGCTGTTATTGGCATGTCTGCAAGCTCCATTTTGGTTATTACCAACTCATTAAGGTTATTAAAACTATGAGTATCATTTACATGTTAATCCCGATTGCGATTTTGTTTGTAATAATCGCTATTGGTGTATTTTTTTGGGCTGTAAAAAGTGAACAATTCTCAGATTTAAATAAACAGGGCCACAGTATCCTGTTTGAAGATGACAAAGAGCAGCACAACAAAAGTAATGATTGATCCCCTTTTCATTAGTGCATTTGTTATGGGGTTACTTGGCAGTGGCCATTGCTTAGCGATGTGTGGTGGCATTGCAAGTAGCTTACAGCTTGCCGCCGACAAAAATCGTGCTGTGAGCTTTTCTGTTGCCTACAATGTAGGGCGCGCGCTGAGTTATATGTTAGCGGGTGCTTTAGTCGCGGGTATCAGCAGTCGCTTTGCAGCACAGAACACCAGTATCGCCCTCGCTTTATCATTTTTGAGTGGCATTTTTATGCTACTTGTAGGCATCTATATTATGCGTTTGGCTGCCACATTACAGTGGTTAGAAAAACTTGGAAAAACGCTCGTGTGGCAACATTTAGCAAAATTAAATCGCTATTTATTGCCGGTTAATACAACCCCTAAAGCCCTGCTTTATGGTGCGCTTTGGGGTTGGCTGCCGTGTGGATTAGTGTACTCTGCACTGACATGGGCCCTGACGAGCCCTTCTGCGCTTCATGGTGCAGGGGTTATGCTATTTTTTGCCCTAGGCACATTTCCAGCGATGGTCAGTGTTGGCCTCGCAAGTCAAAAAATAAACGTTTTTTTAAACCATGTTTGGACTAGGGTTATTCTAGGAAGCGTAATAATATGGTACGGTGTATACTTATTAATTATAGCAACTGACAGGCTCGTTCATTAACCTTACGAGTTGTTAACTTATTAGAATGGATTTGATGTATGGACTTTTCACAAAACAAGTCAAAAGGCTTATGCACTATTAGCTGTAATAATTGCAGTATTAGTCAGCTGTGTTTACCATTTTCGCTTAACGGCCAAGAAATGGATCGTCTTGATGAGATTATCGAGCGTAAAAAGCCTCTTCACAAAGGCGACTTTTTATTTGAGTCGGGTGAAAAGCTAAATGCAATTTATGCAGTTCGCTCAGGTTCATTTAAGTCTTATACGCTTTCGGAGCAAGGTGATGAGCAAATCACAGGCTTTCATTTAGCCGGTGATCTCGTTGGCTTTGATGCTATCAATAAAATGTCTCATCAAAGTTTTTCGCAAGCGCTTGAAACATCAATGGTATGCGAAATTCCATTCGATACATTAGATGAATTGGCAGGTAAACTACCAAAGTTACGCCAACAAATTATGCGCTTGATGAGTAACGAAATTAATTACGACCAAGAAATGTTGTTACTGCTTAATAAGAAATCAGCAGAAGAGCGTTTAGCCAGCTTTATTTACAACCTTGCAGAACGATTTGGTGAACGTGGTTTTTCGCGTAAAGAGTTCCGTCTTACAATGACTCGTGGCGAAATAGGTAATTATCTTGGTTTAACTGTCGAGACAATTAGCCGCTTGCTAAGCCGCTTTCAAAAAGCCGACATTATCAAAGTTGAAGGTAAATTTATTACCATTTTAGATCAACAGGCGCTTGCTTCAACAGCCGCGATTAAATGTAAATAGAGTTTGATATAGCGCAACTTTCTATTGCTTGCCCCTTTAACTGCTCAGAATTTAGGTTACACTCAAGGTATACCTTTTTGCAGAACAGTTAAGGAGCAGCATATGGACGCAATAAAACGAATTTTAGCAGTAATAGATCCCACCAAGGAACAGCAGCATAGTTTAAGCCGCTCAATTGACCTAGCCAAAAAGTCAGGCGCAACCATCACTGCTTTTCTTAGTATTTATGACTTCTCCTACGAAATGACCACAATGCTTTCTTCTGATGAGCGTGAAGCCATGCGCGAAGCTGTCATCAAAGACCGTCAAGTCTGGTTAAATGAACAAATCGCCCTTTACCCTGAATTATCAATTGATAGTTGTGTTGTTTGGCACAATCGCCCTTACGAAGCCATTATTAATACGGTGATCAATGACGGTTATGATCTTGTGGTTAAAGGCACACATCAGCATGACACCCTTAAATCAGTGATTTTTACACCGACTGATTGGCACCTCATTCGTAAGTGCCCTGCACCGGTGTTATTAGTTAAAGAAAAAGAGTGGCCTGCACATGGCAACATACTCGCAGCAGTAAATGCAGTCAGTGAAAATGAGCAACACCTTGCGCTGAACAAACGTATTATCAATGATGCACGCTTTATTTGTGACCTTGCTAATGCGCAGCTTAATTTAGTGAATGCCTACCCTGCTACACCGGTAAATATTGCTATCGAAATTCCTGAGTTTAACCCGGGTGTATACAACGAATCGGTTAAAAAGCATCATTTTGAATCAACCTTAGAACTAGCAAAAAGTTTTCAAATTGATGAAGCACAATGCCACATTGAAGAAGGTCTTCCTGAAGATGTGATCCCTGATGTTGCTGCAAAACTTAACAGCGAGCTTGTGGTTATTGGCACTGTAGGCCGCACCGGTTTAAGTGCTGCATTGGTTGGTAATACAGCTGAGCATGTAATTGATAGCCTAGATTGCGACGTATTGGCTCTAAAACCAGATGGCTACGTGAGCCCTTTAGCAAAATAATTCTCATCGTTGCGGGAAACAAATAATTGTTGTTTACCCGCGCTTCAAATATAATACGCCCCTTTATTTTACCCATGTATTTATAAGGGGGCGTAGTGTCTCACTCAGCAGAAGCTAAAGCGCAATATAACTTTAATAAGTTACAAAAACGCTTACGTCGATTAACCGGCCAAGCCGTTATGGATTTTAATATGATCGAAGATGGCGATCGTATCATGGTCTGTTTATCAGGCGGCAAAGACAGCTACACCCTATTAGATACATTACAGCATCTACAACGTGTCGCACCGGTTAAGTTTGATTTGTTCGCCATTAACTTAGACCAAAAGCAACCAGGGTTTCCTGAGCACGTTTTACCCGAATACTTAGATAAACTCGGTATTGAATACAAAATAGTTGAAGAAGACACCTACAGCATTGTTACCGATATTATTCCTGAAGGTAAAACAACCTGTTCGCTGTGCTCACGCCTTCGTCGCGGTATTTTATACCGTACAGCGAAAGAAATGGGCGCGACTAAAATTGCCCTTGGTCACCACCGCGATGATATGATAGAGACGTTGTTCTTAAATATGTTCTACGGCGGTAAATTAAAAAGTATGCCCGCTAAATTAATGAGCGATAACGGCGAGCATATGGTGATTCGCCCACTGGCATATTGTAAAGAAGTCGATATCGAAAAATACGCAGAGCGTATGGAATTCCCTATTATTCCATGTAACTTATGTGGCTCTCAGGAAAACTTGCAGCGTAAACACACAAAAGCCATGCTTGCTGAGTGGAATAAACAGCATCCGGGTCGTATTGAAAGCATTTTCACGGCAATGCAAAACGTCGTGCCGTCGCACTTAGCTGATAAAGACTTATTCAATTTTAAAGACCTGCAAACAGGTGATGTAATTGATGGTGGCGATATCGCCCTTGATAAGCCAGATATCCCAAAACAGCCTGCGCTTGATGACGAGCACATTAGTGACGTTGTGACAATTAACCTAAGCTAATGGTTTAAAAAAACATTCAACTAATTATTAGGAGAGCAAAGAAGCTCTCCTTTTTATTTTTGGTAAAAAATTATCTAACTAACTTTCGCTCCTAATCGAGCTGCTTTCTCAAGCCAGACTTTTCTTTTATTGCTACTGGAATTTATAACTGGCCCAAAATATGTAGTGGTTTTATTTTTAATGCCAGAAAAGTCCAAAATACAATGTTTAAAGTTCTTATAGATAACATTCCCTTGAATGTATTTATACCAAAAAGCTGGGGTATCTAACGTTATTAATAACTCTGATGTACGTCCTTTTAATAACTTTTTCGGTATTGATTTACCTTCGACATATTTAAACGAAAACCCCGGTAAAAAAACTCTATCAATCGCCCCTTTAAACTTAGCAGGCATGGTTCCCCACCAAACAGGACTAACAATCACAATATGCTCAGACCACAGAATCTTCTCTTGGAGATCTGCTAAACAAGGCTCTAAATCAATCACTTTGTCATAGCTTTCGGCTAAATTGATTTCGAAATTTAAGTCACCGATATTCACGTGCTTAACGTCATGTTTTTTTATGGCAACTGCTGCATACTGTTCCGCTAAAGATTTACACAGGCTGGTTAGTTTGGGGTTAGCATTGATTACTAATATTCTTTTCATACACTGACATATCCATTTAGAGTGAGGACACAGTGTAAACTCTCACCTAAGGGTAAGAGTCAAGTTCTTGAATACACTTATCAATTGAAATTCGGTAATTTTTAATGCGCTCTCTTTGAAGTTCAAGCTCCTTTATCTTTTCTTCGACTGCAGCTTGCTTTTGAATAAGGCAATGGCTGACAGCCTGCCAATCAAAATCCTCGTTTTCTCCCTTCAAAGCAACCATATCTGACAGTGCAACTCCCAGAGTTTGAGCCTCTTTTATTAATTTGATTAAATAAATATTCTCTTGATTATAAACTCGATACTTTCCAACCCTAGAAACAGTCAATAATCCCACTGATCCATAGAGCCTTATTGCTCTTTGTGTTGCCCCATACAGTTTAGATACCTCATTGAGATACATTCGAACGTCCTTATCCACCAAATCAATTTATGTGACATGCTTTGTTTGTATTTAAGAGATAGTGTTAGATATAGATTTTTCAGATTAATAACCTTGTGCTTAATTAAGTGGTCTATTTTGAGGCAATAAAACCGCGTTGATAACAAGGCAAAAATTTAGTTATTTAGTTGTTCTCGGCAATTGCTCCTGCATTGCTCTACCTCCTGCATCCATGCAGTCGTAAATCAGAAATTTTTAACGTAGGTAGCGACTGGTTTAATCACTCAAAATGATTAAGTATTTTTGCAAAATGGTATAAATCATTAAAGCGTAATTTAAAGCAACAAAAAAGGACCTGTAAAGATCCTTTTTTGTATAATAAGCTATGCTATCAAAAAGATGACTCAGCTATTTTACAATCCACGGCATTGCACTAATAAGATTTGCACTGCTATTAAGCAGAGTCTTATCATCTTGCCACTCATCAGTGATTTTAATCGTGCAGCGGTTTTCTTTACAGCTAACCCCCTCACCCGACATATTTGCAGGAGCGTCAAATTTAAGTACGACTCCTTGTTGCTCAGGTAATAAAAACCACATTAGTTTGCTAACAAAAAAGCCCGATAAATCAGATAAAAGCTCATCAAACTCTTGGTTAAGCTCAAATAAATTCGCTTTTGTTAGTGCAAAGTTACTAAGCTCTGTTGCTTCAATTTGCAGCTTTAATTGGCAATCATGCTGAGGGTTTTTAGGCTGTACGACAATCACAGCTTTATCCGTGTCTAACTGCTTATCAAAAGGCAATAACAGCTGTGCATTGTCGGTGTACGTTAAATCGAACTCTTGTTTTTCGGTCAGAATTTTACCTGACTTAATCGTACATACTTCGTTAGTGGCAATATCACTTAAATAAAAGTTAACTTGTGCGTACTGAAACTCCCCCTTGTTTACGACTTTTAAACGGTCGTAAAAACCGTCATATGCAATCACAAACTCACTGGCAGTTGCTTTAAAGCTCGTAACGCTTAATGCACTGATCACACCCACCACTTTTAACAATAAAAAGATTTTATTCATCAAAATATGCTCTGTTCTGATTAATCATCGTGTTTAATTCTTCTATGTATGCTTCACGTCGCTCAGAATACGATAACAACCCTTGGGTTAGTTTTGTCGCTTCAATCGGTTTTTGTTGGCGACGTAAATCTGCGCGGATTGTGCGTAAATCTTTATACGCCGCATGGGTATTAATATTCTTAAAGTAAGAGCTTACAGCAGCACGAACAGATTTGAATGCCGTCACTTCATGAGCCGCCTCATTTGCACGACGTCGTGGTACCATGCCACAGCCTTTGTTATAACACCATTGGCCAAAAAAGTTTAAGCCAATACGCGCAAAACGCGATGTTCCCCATGCTGACTCATTCGCCGCCTGCATTAAGGCAAGTTCTTTTGGAATGATATCAACACGACGCAGTGCTTGTGTCAAAGACAATACATCAATACTTGTTGGTAATTTATAACTGGTAAGAATTTTCTTAATATCAGACAGCTGCTTACTCGTCAGAGGCTCATTATATTCTAGCATCATACGTGCAATTTCTAAGCTGGCACGCTGCTGTAGAATTTTCTTGTTTTCAGCTTCAACATGGGGACGAATAAAATCAAAAAACGCCTGTTTCTTTTCTTTTACATCAGTAAAGCCCGCAAAGTCAGGCAGCTTTACATTATGTAATGGCTTTTCTTTTTTAATTACTCGCTGTTTACCCT
This sequence comes from Pseudoalteromonas sp. PAB 2.2, assembly GCF_001938575.1. Lineage (NCBI taxonomy): Bacteria > Pseudomonadati > Pseudomonadota > Gammaproteobacteria > Alteromonadales > Pseudoalteromonadaceae > Pseudoalteromonas > Pseudoalteromonas sp. PAB 2.2. The sequence goes on along the minus strand of NZ_LYPI01000008.1, from coordinate 22,913 downwards.
GTTGAGTTGCCTCGGTTTGGTCGGCCTCCTCCACTGCAACATCTTGATCCATGAAAGGCGATAATAACGCCCATGCAAAAAAAGCGGTAAGTAAACCTCGAAAAACGTACTTAAGCATGTATTCTCTCAAATAAACTACAACTCATGTGCGGTAAAGCCACGCACACATAAAGGCGGATTATATCAAAGAGCTAATTTTTTCGCGAATATCAGCGTATTTTTTTGCCCTAACTCAACATGACTTGCTGCGAATCACGTCCAATTTACTCGCAATTTTCAAGTGCTTGCGTATACTAAAGGGCAACTGAGCGAATAATTATAAGGTTCTATTTATGTGCCAGTCTTGGCAAGCGCGTATCATTGATCAGCAAAAATATCGCCCAAACGACAACCGCACTGCCTGGCAGGTTGACCGCTCTCGTATAATTCACGCGGCAGCATTTAGACGTTTACAAGCTAAAACTCAAATAATGGGCATTGGCCTAAACGATTTTTATCGTACTCGCCTCACCCATTCTCTTGAAGTCGCACAAATAGGCAGTGGTCTACTGCGCCACCTTAAAAAACAACACCCAAATTTTAGCCATTTCCCCAGTGGTAGCTTACTTGAAACCTTGTGCCTTGCTCATGATATTGGGCACCCTCCTTTTGGTCATGGTGGTGAAATAGCCCTTAATTACATGATGCGTGAACACGGTGGTTTTGAAGGAAATGCGCAAACCCTAAGAATTGTTTCTAAGCTTGAGCCATACAGCAATGGCTATGGTATGAACCTAACACGCCGCACTTTGCTTGGTTTTATAAAATACCCCGCTTTTATTGATGACTTATGGCACACCATTCCACCGCTCTCTGAGCAGCGCAGCTTTATTAAAGCTGATCACTGGCGTCCTGCAAAAGGCTTATACAAAGACGACAAAGATGTGTTTGATTGGATTGTCGCGCCACTATCAAAAAACGATCAGCACATTTTAAGTCGCCATTATAACGTTGATGAATTCAGAGCAAAAACACACTATAAATCGATTGACTCTGCCATCATGGAGCTCGCCGATGATATAGCTTATGCTGTTCATGACCTGGAAGATGCTATCGCCACAGAAGTACTCACATTAGCTGATTGGCAAAACCATGCATTAACGCAGTTACAAGCACTAAACTCACCATGGTTAACAACGCATTTAAGCTCTATTACGGCGCGCCTTTTTTCACACCATGAATATGAGCGAAAAGATGCCATCGGTGAGCTTGTTAATACTTTTATAATTCACGCCAATTTAGTGGTGCAAAATGCTGATTTCGAATCAGAAATTTTGCAATACACGGTTAGTTTACCCGACGAATTTGCAAGCATTCTTAATGTGTTAAAACACTTTGTATTTAAACGTTTAATTCGTGAACCGAAAATGCAGCAAGTTGAATTTAAAGGGCAAAATTTACTCATTGAACTGTTCAGTGCGTTTGCAAGTGATCCAATGCGTTTACTACCAGAAACCACCCAAGAAATGTGGCTAAATGCACACCAACAAGGTGATAATGCAATGCGTATTATCTGCGATTACTTATCGGGGATGAGTGACGAATACGCATATAAAACCTATCAACGCCTATTTTTACCCTCTGCTTAAGGACTTTGAAGAGGGTAAAATATTGAGCTAGTATTTAATTAGTACCTAATTACTATAACAACTTTCTTTCGCATTTTATTAAACATGGATTGGAATAATGCTCAAAAAATACCTGCTTATTAGCACGCTTTTACTCTCTCCTTTAACTTGCTTCGCAAATGAATCCCTGCCTGATCCACTGTTAGAAGAGCGTGGTGTCATCATTAAAGATGCCAGTCAATTTGACTGGGTAAGGCTCAACTCAGGTGAATGGCTCAAAGGTGAACTTATCACAATGTACGATAAAGAGCTTGAATTTGACAGTGATGTACTCGACACCCTCGTAATTGACCGTGAAGATATCTATATGATTGTCTCTGACCGCCATCACACAGTACGCTTTAACGACGGCACAGAACTCAGTGGCACACTTAATATATCAGGCGGTTATGTAAAGGTCGGTGACTTACCGGCAAAGTATCGCTATCGTGATTTAGTGTCGATTGCCCCTTCAATCGACAGTGAGCTCAGCGCGTGGACAGTAAAAATTTCCTTGGGTGCTGATTTATCGCGAGGTAATACAGACCAAACAGAATACTCTGCCAGAGCCGATATTAAACGTCGTACGGCATCGAGTCGCTTTTTAGCCGAGTTTTTAGGCTACCGTACCACCAGCGATGAACAAGTAACTAAAAACAACATTAGAGCCAATGGCACGTTCGACTGGTTTTACACTCAAAAAATGTATTTCCGTCCTATCTTTTTTGAATATTACCGTGACCCTTTTCAAAACATTGCTAATAAATACACTGTAGGCGCAGGTGTCGGTTATTACGTGATGGATACCGACAAAACTGAGTGGGATTTTTCAACTGGCCCTGCGTATCAAAAAACTGAATTTGATACTGTCACCACCGGTGAAGACAAAAGTAATGCGTCAATGTCTTACTTTATTGGCACTAATTTTGAGCATGAACTTACTAAAAAAATCGACTTTACCTTCAATTATCGCTACCTCACGGCCAAAAGTGATACAGGAGGAGATTCTCAATACGCTATGGCAAGTTTCGAGATTGATATTACTGACGACATTGATTTTGATATCTCTCTGGTTTGGGATTACTTAGCAGACCCGATTGCCGACGAGAATGCCGTGGTGCCTGAAAAGGAAGACTATAAAATGATTTTTGCTTTGGGAATCGATTTATAAAATACGCGTTTAAAAACGATCGTTTAAAACAAAAAACGCCGAACAATTTTGCTCGGCGTTTTTGTTACCACTCATTAAATTAAAGTGATTTAACACCCATATTATAAAGCGTGAAACCATAGATATCAGCGTACTGATCAATAATCTTACTGGTTGGTGTACCCGCGCCATGACCCGCGTTAGTTTCAATACGGATCAGGTAAGGGTTCTGTTTTGCACCTTTTGCTTGTAACTCAGCGGCAAATTTAAATGAATGAGCAGGTACAACACGGTCATCGTGATCGCCTGTCGTCACAAGCGTTGCAGGGTACGTTACCCCCTCTTTTACGTTATGAACAGGTGAATACCCTTTCAAGTAGTCAAACATCTCTTTACTTTGTTCACTAGTACCGTAGTCATACGCCCAGCCTGCACCCGCTGTAAATGTGTGATAGCGCAGCATATCCAGTACACCAACAGCCGGTAATGCTACTTTGAATAGCTCTGGGCGCTGGGTCATAACCGCACCAACTAATAAGCCACCGTTTGAACCACCACGCACAGCTAAATAGTCTGGCGAGCTGTATTTTTTATCGTTTAGATATTCTGCAGCCGCAATAAAATCATCAAATACATTTTGTTTTTTAAGCTGTGTACCATTAATGTGCCACTGTTTACCATATTCACCACCGCCACGAATATTAGCAACTGCATACACACCACCGTGCTCAAGCCACGCTGCAACTGTTGGGCTGTAGCTTGGTGTTAAACTTACATTAAAGCCACCATAGCCATATAAAATCGTTGGATTTTTACCGTTAAGTTCAGTGCCTTTCTTATACGAAATAATCATCGGTACTTTCGTGCCGTCTTTCGATGTGTAAAACACTTGTTCAGACACGTACTCGTCGCTGTTAAATTTAGCACCCGACTTGCGATAAACATCCGATTGCCCTGACTCAATATCAAATGAGTAAGTGTTACCCGGCGTCGTGTAATTCGTGAAAGAATAATACAGCGTGTCAGCGTCATGCTTGCCACTAAAACCATAGGCTGTGCCTACACCTGGTAAACTGATTTCGCGAACTAACTTACCTGATTTATCGTACTGCTTAACTTGCGAGATAGCATCGACCATATACTTAGCGAAGAAGTAATTTCCCCCTTTAGTCAGGCTCAATACATTGTCTGTTTCGGGAATAAGATCTTGCCAGTTTTCTGGGCTTGGATTATTCGCATCAACTGTCACAACACGTTTATTCGGTGCATTTAAGTTTGTTACCAAATACAATTTACTGCCATCATTATCAATAATGGATGTATCAGAATCTGTGTTGTCTAAAATTGTCACCAATTCGCTATCTGGATTAGATAAGTCTTTAATAAACAGTTTATTACCAGATGTTGAGGTACTTGCCGAGATGATCAAGTAGCGATTATCACGGGTAACAGCAGCCCCAATATAACGATGTTTTTGTTCTTCTGTGCCACCATAAACTAACTGATCATCCGCTTGAGAAGTGCCAAGCTTATGATAATACACTTTATGTTGATCAGTTTTAGCCGACAGCTCACTCCCTTTTGGCTTATCGTAGCTTGAATAATAAAAACCTTCATTTCCTAACCACGAAATACCACTAAATTTCACATCAACTAACGCCTCTTCAATAGGCTGCTTAGTGGCAGTATCAATAATAATAATTTTACGCCAGTCGCTTCCACCCTCTGAAATCTGGTACGCAGCTAGCGTGCCATCTTCGGTAAACGTTAATCCCGACATAGAGGTTGTGCCATCAGCACTGAATGTATTAGGGTCAAGGAAAACTTCAGCCTCTGAGTCACCTTTTTTACGGTAAACAACGTATTGGTTTTGTAGGCCATCATTTTTGTAGAAATAGGTGTACTCGCCCTCAGTGAACGGCGCAGTGACTTTTTCATAGTTCATTAGCTTTTCGAGAGTCGTTTTTAATTCATCTCGATAAGGAATATTCTTTAGGTAAGAAAATGTCACCTCATTTTCGGCTTTAACCCATTGCGCCGTCTCTTCGCTCATGTCGTCTTCAAGCCAACGGTAAGGATCGGCAACCTTTTCACCGAAATACTCGTCAACAACATTGCCTTTTTTAGTTTCAGGATAATTCACGGCAGCTTTTACCTCTGCAATTTTTACTGTTTGTTCAGTCTTCGTTGTGGTTGATTCACTGCAACCAGCCAGTGCAATTAGAATTGCACATGCAAGCGTCTTCTTAATCATAATCTTCATACTTTTTAGTTATTGTTAACAAACAGAAAATAGAGTTAATGAAATAGAAAGTCTAGCAATTTGCGGTTAAACACAGCCTAGGCTGTAAACCAATGTAAAATACCAATAAAAAAGCCACGCAAGTGCGTGGCTCTGCAATAAAAAGGTGCCTATACTTTAGTCAACCAACCGTGGTTGTCCGGTGATTTACCCCATTGAATATTATTCAATGCTTGGCGTAACTTCGCCACTTTCTCACCCGGCTCGCCCGAGCCTACTTTATACTCTTGGTCGTTATGAATAAGTGTACCAACAGACGTCAGCACTGCAGCAGTGCCTGAAAGCGCAGCTTCAGTACCTGGCTTAGCGGCACGCTCTAGTAATTCACTTACGGTAAAGTTGCGTTCAGACACCGTCATACCTAAATCTCTGGCAATAGTTAAAATACTATTACGCGTAACACCGTGTAAGAAAGTGCTATCAAGTGCCTTGGTGATAATTTCATTACCATCAATAAGAATGAAGTTGGCAGCACCCGTTTCTTGTACGTCACCACCTGGGCAGAACAATATTTGGTCAGCCTGATGCTCAGAGCGTGCTTGTAAAATAGGGCCTAATGCACTGGCGTAGTTACCACCACTTTTTACCATACCCATATGAGGCGCACAGCGCATGCCGTCTTCTTCAAGTAATACACGAAGTGCTGTTGCACCCCCTGCAAAATAATCACCTACAGGCGAAAGAAGCACATACAGTAATGAACTCATTGAAGGCGCAGCCGCTTTACCAATTGCCGCTTCTGTACCAATATGAGTTGGGCGAATATACATTGAACCCGGCGGGGCTGGCGTTTCGTCTGCGTACTCTTTAACAATGTCTTTGATCATTTGCTCAAGCATACTTTCATCAAAATCAGGCAAGTTTAATAGCTTTGAGCTTTGCTTCATTCGGGCAATATTTGCGTCCATACGAAAGATATAGACCGAGCCATCTTCGTGACGAAATGCTTTTAATCCTTCAAAACACGTGCTTGAATAATGTAATACGTGAGCACCTGCGTGTAATTCGATTTTATCAGATGGGACCAGCGCGCTTTCACTCCATGTGTTGTCTGCAAAGCGTGCTTGGATCATGTGTGGCATAAATACAGTACCAAATGCGGCCATTGTTGTTCTCTCTTGTTTGGACTACTTTTTCTCCATTGTATGCTAATACCTCCCCGTTTAACCATAGCTAACGCATGCCTTTTATCGATTAAAGTGCAAATAATTTCACCTCACAGTATAAAAAACACGCAATTTAATTGCGTGTTTTTTATTAATAATCATTCACGGTCACGTTTTTGCTTTTACCGGTAATTCATTCGTGCCGTTAGTCGATTAAAAAAGCGAGGGAAAAAGCGTTTAATTGTCGGCGCTAAACCGCTGATCCCTTCACCAACGACAACCTCATCCTTTTCCGCTTCTATGGCTTTGATCATTTTCGCAGCAGCTCTGCCAACATCCATCCCATTTTCAATCGATTCTTCGGGTTTATTTTGTGGTTTACCTTGCCCATCCAACGAATTATGCGCAATGGCTGTTTTGATTGATCCGGGACAGATTGTTAAACAATTGACATTTTTATCTGCCAGTTCAGCACGCAAACAATCCATAAACCCCACAACCGCATATTTTGAGCCCGAGTAACCGGTTCTGAATTTAGAGCCAACTTTACCCGCCACACTGCTTATAGATACAACCATGCCCATACCTTGTTTAACCATCTGCGGCACGACCACTTTCGTTAATGCAATAAGGCCAAAGTAGTTCACCTCCATTAACTGGCGATACACACTGAAATCGTTTTCTAAAAACAAACTGCGCTGCGACACCCCGCCGTTATTAATTAGCACATCAATGCGCTTAATACGTTCAACAACCGCAGGCATCTCTTTAAGCAGCGCCTCAGGCTCTGCTAAATCGAGTGGCACAACATGATGCATTCCGCCTAAACGTGTATTTAGCGCTTTTAATTTATCTTCATTACGGGCAGATAAAACCAAGATTGCCCCTTTTGCAGCCAATTGTTCGCACAGTGCTTCACCAATACCTGATGATGCCCCCGTAACCCAAACTATTTTATCTTTTAAATTCATGTGTGTTCCTTTTCTTATTGTTATTATTGCTGTTATCACGCTTTATGAGGACCTGCATGTTGCTCAATGTAATCAGCAACATCTTTATAAAAACCAAGTATGATTAAGGCTTCTACGACAACAAATAAGGGCCCAATAACGAGGCCAATAATGTCATCAACAAAGGCGGGTTTTTTACCTTCATAGTAATGACCCATAAATTGAAATAGCCAACCCACCACAAAGCAGCCCACACTCACAGCCAGCCACATTGTTGTTGAAAGCACAACGACAGGCTGTGCAATAATGCTCAATAAAGCAAAGCACACAGCCATAATTAGCCCCATAGAAACACTGAGCATTAAGTAATACAGGCACGTAATCGCAATAACAATACTTGCCACTGTTAACGTAACGGGTTCAAGCATGATTGTTGCGCGTTGCAATAAACAAATAATGGCAAACACAATCAAGGGAATACCAATAAAATGTGTATAGATATTGCGTTTTGAACGGTGATAAAGGGCGTAATTGCTCAGCTGTTGTTTGAGAGTTTTCATTATTATTCCTGCCAAAACTGTGTTCAAAACTCAGATTAGCAGAAAATTTACCACTAAGAATGTCAACTAGCCGACATTTTAAAGTAACTGCATTAAATTAGCGCATCGATGACCTTGCCTTTTTCGGCTTCTGGCTGCATATCCATGCGCTCGCGTCCTTTTTGATATTCTTCATCAAGCATGCCTTGCAACTCATTCATTTTTTCTTGCAGTGCTTTGGTATCTGCACCTTGTTGTTGCATTTGTTCCGCAAGCTTTTCTATTTGTGCTTTGATTTCATCGATTTTCTCTTTATCTACCCCTAAGCGCTGATAAACAAGAGCTTCGTTTGCTGTCTCTAAAAATGAACTTGGTTCGGGTTGTTTTCTTAATAGACTTTGTGCATCAGAAGACGTTTGAGGCATCAATTTTGATTCTGATACATCCAGTGCTCGCTCAAGTTTATTAGTGCCTGAGTAATGATAAGCTTTATATTGGTTATGAAAAGTAATAGCCACACGTAATCGTCCTTTAAACTTGTCTGAAAAGATGTAGCAATTTTAGTTCCAAGCTAACATTGAGCTAAGAGTTTATCTAAATTTTCTATTTCAACTATCTGATACTTAAGACTAATAACTGACTCTGTTTGCAATGATTGTAATATTTGATTCACTGTTTGCCGTGTTAAATAAGTCATATCGGCAAGTTGTTGCTGAGAAAGTGGCAACCTAGTTTGCCCCGATGAGTGGCACAACATATACAGTCGCTTACTGACTTTTTGCTTTGCCGTAAGTAACGCATGATCTTCTAAAGAATCAAACAAACTTCTCACTTTCTCGGTTAATAACACCCCAAAGTCATGCCAGTATATCGGGTGTTCGTTCAGCAATTGAGTGAGTGCTCGTTCAGACACATGTATAAGGCGCACTGAAGTATGGGCATACACATCGTGGGTGCGTTTGCCGCCATCAAAAAGCGCCACTTCACCAAACCACATGGCACTTGTTACAAAACTAAGCACCGCTTCTTTACCTTGTTTGTTTACGCCCGATACACGTAACACCCCACTTATTACACAATACAAACCCGTATTTTCATCACCGCGCAAAAATAAGGCATCACCTGCATTACACGTGATTAATTTAGCGTTTTTAAGTAAGTGTTGCTTAAACTCTTGGCTGCGATTTTTAAACCATTTATCGTGGTTAATTATCGAAAGGTCTTGTTCATTCAATTATTTATACTTACATTGTTATGAGTGCAATTACTTATAATAAGAGGATACAGGATGTTTAACAAACTACTTTCGACCAGCTTACTGCTCAGTGCTATGTCTGCTCCTGCATTTGCCAGTGATATAGAGGCAGAACTTAAATCAGCCAACAATAGTGTCAGTGAAAAGGTCATAAAATGGCGCCGCCATCTGCATCAATATCCAGAACTGAGCAATCGTGAATTTGAAACGGCAAAGTATGTTGCTAAACACCTTCGCTCATTAGGACTAGAAGTGCAAACAGGCGTAGCTCACACCGGTGTGGTGGCCAAATTAAAAGGCGGCAAAAAAGGGCCACTTATCGCGCTTCGTGCAGATATGGATGCCCTGCCGGTTAAAGAGCAAGTTGATTTACCTTTTGCATCAACACAAACAACTGAATATAAAGGTAATACCGTGGGTGTTATGCATGCCTGTGGCCACGATAATCATGTCGCAATCTTAATGGCTGCTGCTGAGTCTTTGGTAAAAATTAAAGATAATCTCGCTGGCGATATTCTATTTGTATTCCAACCTGCAGAAGAAGGTGCACCCGATGGCGAAGAAGGGGGTGCTGAACTAATGCTAAAAGAAGGCTTATTTAAAGAAAAACCCGAAGCCATCTTTGGTTTACATGTCACCAGCTCACTAAACACAGGGCAAATTGGTTTTCGTGAAGGGCCGCTAATGGCCAGCGCCGATAAGTTTACGATTACTGTAAAAGGTCGCCAAACTCATGGCTCGCGTCCTTGGAATGGGGTTGACCCCATTGTCGCGTCATCACAAATTATTATGGCAACGCAAACCATTGCATCACGCCAAGTTGATGTAACAAAAGCCCCTTCTGTTGTCTCTTTTGGTGCCATTAATGGGGGTGTACGTAATAATATAATCCCTGATCAAGTTGAAATGGTCGGTACAATTCGTACTTTTGATCAAAAGATGCGTGCTGATATTAAAAAACGCTTAGCTAAAACCGCCGAAATGGTGGCTGAATCAGGTGGCGCAGAAGCGCATGTTCACATTGATCACGGTTACCCAGTCACCGTGAACGATGTTGAATTAACCAAGAAAATGACACCAACACTTGCAGGTGTGGTTGGCAAAGAAAACCTGATCACAACGCCATTAATAACAGGGGCAGAAGACTTTAGTTACTATGCCTTAGAAACACCAGGAATGTTCTTCTTTTTAGGAGTTACGCCAAAAGGTCAAGATGCCGTAACAGCGCCTAGTAACCATTCACCACACTTTTTTGCAGACGAGAAAGCATTACAATTGGGTGTCAACGCCATGACGCAATTAGTGGTTGATTACCTTAAATAGTTGATTATCTTAAATAATAATCTTGTAAAAAGAGCCGAACTAATCGGCTCTTTTTATTTAACCATGTAGATACAATCTGCCAAAGGCATTAGGGCTGGGTACTTGGATTCTTGAAAGCCTAATTTTTTATAAGCTGCAATGGCCAAGGTATTGTGGGTATATACGAACAGCGACACTGTATTACAGTGCAATTGCTGTTTGCCTTGCTCGCTTAATAAATTAATCAGTATTTTTGCAAGCCCTTGCCCCCGCATATTCAAAGCCACGACCAAACGTCCTAAATGACAGCATCCTTCACGTAAGTAATATTGGCCAAAAGCCAACATCTGGCCCTCATTATTTACCAGCGCGTATGAGTTCAGTTCATCAAGATTTAAATCTTGTTTAAAGCTGTGTGCATCAAATGGGAAGTTAAAAAATGGCCCAGACCAAATACGCAGCTCCGCCTCTGTGTTAAACCAACCCATTAGCTTAGTTAAATGCTCATCAGTCACGCTAACTAGCTGCATGTTTTAACCTATCGAATAAACCCGATGCTCGGGTAACTGATTTATTCATTGCCATTAGTAACACGTTTTTATCTGCCACCAGCTCAAAGGTGTTTTTTGCACGAGTGATCCCCGTGTACACAAGCTGTCTGTTAATCCCTTGGTTTGCTTGATTTATTGGCGGTAAAATCATCGCCGTATACGCAAACTCAGAGCCCTGCGATTTATGAATAGTCATGGCATACACTTTATCGTGAGCGGGTAAACGAGCTGGCGAAAAAGCACGAATGTTTTCTTGCTCATCAATAAACATTGCTTTTAGTTGACCTTGCTCATCGTGCATTAAAATACCAATATCACCATTGAACAGTTTTAACTGATAATCGTTTTGGCTGATCATAATGGGCATGCCCAGGTAATGGCGCTGATACGGTGAAATAAGCCCTTGTTGTGAAAGTGCTTTTTCAATTCGAAGATTAAGGCTGTTTACGCCATAATCGCCCTCTTTCACCGCTGCCAGTAATTGATAGTCAGAAAAAGCATTGTGCACTTTAGCCACCCCAGCACCTTCGCGTATCAGTGTTAAATACGCCTGATAATGCTGGGCTGCTAACTGAACAAAATGCTCAATCGGTTTGTTAATCACATTGTAATTAAGTTTAAGGTCGCTAAAGCCGCCCTCGTTCACCGTTTGCTCAACATACCCAAGTAACCCTTGGCTATTGGTATTAACAGCTTGCGCTAATTGACCTATGCCGCTTTTGCCGTCAAAACGGTAGCTTTGCTGTAAAAACGCAATACAGTCGCTTAACAAGTAACTGTCTTCACTGTGTGAAAGCACGGCGCGATTATTAAAACACACCCGATTGAGTTGCTCTGCCCGCGCTTGGCTGTAGGCGGGCATTTTTTCAAGTGTTAATCCTTGGCATAAATCGCTGAGAATACTGCCAGTATCAACTGAGGCTAATTGGTCTTTATCTCCCAGCAGAATTAACCGAGCATGACTTGGCAGCGCCTCAATTAATTTTGCCATTAACGATAAATCAACCATGGAGGCTTCATCAATGATCAACACATCTAAATGCAGTGGATTACGTTTGTTATGGCGAAATTTATTCGTGTGCGGAATCACGCCAAGTAAGCGGTGAATCGTTTGTGCCGTTTCAGGAATAAGCGGTGCGATGTCTTTTGGGATCATACTGAGTTTTTGCTTCGCTCCCAAAATTGACTCACTTAAACGAGCCGCGGCCTTACCCGTGGGTGCAACCAACTTAATTGTCAACGGTGCACTGGCATACAACGACTGCATAATAGCTAATAATTTGGTGACAGTTGTGGTTTTACCGGTGCCTGGCCCTCCGGTAATCACACTAAAGCCTTTGGTGGCGGCTATGGCACACGCTACTTTTTGCCAATTTAACGTTTTAATAGGATCTGCGGGGTCTTCACGGTGAGCTTCATCAGGGAAATACTCTGTCAAAAGCGCAGTTAACGCCGTTTCATCGATGTTTAGTGGTTTTGCTGCCAAATGACTCAAACGTGACGCTAACACAGTTTCATACTGAGCTAATCGCGCAAAATATAACTTATTAGCAAACAGCAGCAGTGGCTTGTCATCACCCACACAAGCTGCAGCCATGAGCTGTGTTTCAGCTTGCTGCGCGTCATAGTTTTCTGAAAACGGCGAAATAATATCAGGTGCAGCAATGCTTGCCTCCGATACTGCCTGTTCTCTAATTGCAAACGGATTTTGCCAATTAATAGCGTTTAAATCTAAGCAACTATGCTGGCTTTGCTGAGCGACGGCAAGCAACAAAATAAGGTAGAACACCTCATTTTTCTGGGAGGTATCAGTGCCTATTAAAAGCTCAGCAAGTTTTACATCCACTAAGCGAATACGTTTCGTCTCTAACAAAAAGTCCAGTAAGGGCTGTGTTTTCATTTCAACCTCAGTCCCCTCTAATGCCTGTACAGGCTCCTTTAACGGTTCTTTGTGTTTGCGAGGTTGCTCTGGTTCACGTTCATCAAAGCCAAATGTCATCTGACTCATAACATTGCTCCTCGTGCAAATAAACTATCCAGCTCAATTACTTGCTGCTTTGTAAGCTGATTAAAGTACACCCCTTGGCCATCACTCATGCCCCGTAAAAAGGTGTAATACACGCCGCCTAAATGGGTCTCTATGTCGTAATTTTTAACACGTTGTTGTAATAAGCGATGCAGTGCAACAGTGTAAATCAAATACTGTAAATGATATTGGTGACTGCTCATCGCTTGCTCAAGCTGATCATGTTGATAATCAGCTGCGCTGTTGCCTAAAAAGTTCGACTTATAATCAAGAATGTAATACTTATCCTGCCAACAAAAAATTAAATCGATGAAGCCTTTTAGTAAACCTTGCACATCAGTAAAGTCGAGTTTGCCCGGTAAACCAAAATGCTTTACCAAAATTTGATTTAACTTATCACTTGAAAGCGATAATAACGGTAAATTAAACTCCATTTCGACTAAACACACTTCAGGCGAAAGCGCCGATAAACAAAGCCCTTTATCGTTTAGTGGACACTTTAAAGCGGCATTGATCCAGCTTTCGGTCATTGCCTCCCAACTATCATCAATGTGATACTTGGCAAACAGTTTTGTTATTACCTTATCAAGAGCATGGTCGTCACGCTCGTTGTCAGGTCGTTTCAATGCATAGGGATCCGTAAAGTCCAATTGCTCAAATATTTCGTGTAAACAACTGCCCGGCTTTGCACCTTTCGGGAAACTATAGGGGGTTAGTTGCACTGCTTGCTGCGCTAAAAATTCATCTTTTTCGTGATCTTCATCACTGCGCCCCAGTTCAATATGATCAGTCTGCTTTTTAAAGGTTAATGCACTAAAGCTGGTTGAACGCCAATCTCGTTCAATGTGGGTTTCGAGTGTGTTGACTTGATATGACTGCTCAGCATCTGTGCTTCTTAGGTCAAGCACAGTGACCTCATCGGGTTGCGTAAAAGCTTCAAAATGCATATGCGCCGACTGAGCACAAAAATCGCTTAATAACCTGTGCCACTCATCAGCCGATTTAATTTCTTCCCCTGCAAACAGTACATGACCAATACTGGTACTTTGTATACCAGGGCGATTACTGCGCCCTTGTGCAATGTTATACACACCGACTGAGCAAAAATGTACCGCACGGGTCAACGCCACATACAATAAACGCAAGTCTTCAGCTAAGCGTTCTTGCTCTGCTTTTTGTAAGGCCTCATCACTGTTAGCAAGGTCGTAAACCAGTTTTCCGTTATGATGATAAAGCGCTTCTTTGGTTTCACGGTAGCCACAAGCAAACGGCATAAACACTATCGGATATTCCAAGCCCTTTGAAGCATGCATCGTGACGATTTTTACTAAATTGGCATCGCTTTCAAGACGAACTTGCACCGCTTCACCCTCTTGTTGGCTGACCTTTTGCGCAAACCAGCGCAATAATCGGTGAGTGCCTTCTAGTTCAATTTGCTTTTGCTGCAAGATTTCACCTAAATGGCGAAAATCTGTCAGCCAACGTTCCACGTTATAACCAAGCCCCTGCCAGCGTGCAGCGAGTTGATTGTGGCTCAGTAAGCGCTCAAGCATCGCCATCGCACCTTGCTTATGCCAAATATGTGAAAGCTGAGCGAAAAAGTTTAAATGTTCTTGCCATTCGCTTTCGTTTTCATGTAACGCATAAATACGGTTATAGCTTAAGCAAAACAAGGGGCCTGCCAGTACGCCGCGCAATAATGATTCATCGTACTGACCATGAAGCGCTGTTAAAAAGTTTAATAAATGATGACTAAGCTCTTGCTGAAACACGCTATCGCGAGATAAATACACGCTGGCAATGGCTGCCTCACTCAACGCCGACTTCATCAGTTGTGCTTCGTTTCTATCTCGCACTAATACACAAATATCGGCAGCGGTGACCGCTTTGCCAGCAATTGTGGCTTCACCTGAATGCGCCTGCTTAAGTAAGCGTGTGATTTTTTGTGTGTAGTGCTGGGCAAGCGCCTGCTGGGCAACCCCTTTGCTGGTTGGCTTATTATTAGCCTGAGCGTATTCATCAACAAACACTGAAAACTCAAATGCATTGGTGGTTTCGCCATTGATTAAAAACGCTTTGTTTTCAGGCTTCCCCTTTGCATGAACTGCTTGAAACGGAATCGCATCGTTATAAATAAAGCTATTAGCGTTTTTAGAAAAAATGCGATTTACACTCTCGACCACCCCTTCACTTGAGCGAAAGTTAGTGTCTAATGTGTATTGTTTTTGCGCAACAACCGCCTTTTTGGCACCAATATAGGTAAAAATATCTGCACCACGAAAACCATAAATAGCCTGCTTTGGGTCGCCTATCATAGCGAGTGTGGTATTTTTGGCGTTATAAATGCGGCTAAAAATACCGTATTGCACTGGGTCGGTATCTTGGAATTCGTCTATCATGGCAACAGGAAATAAGGCCGCTATTTTTTCGCTTAGCACGTCTCCTTGGTCGCTACAAAGTGCCTGATACAAGTTAGTTAGCAAATCATCAGGGGTGATAACCCCTTGCTCCTGCTTACGTTTTATAAGTGCATTCGCAACCCATTTTGTTGCATATTGCACTATCGCAATATTCAAGCCGTTATTAATAAGGCTACTCAGTTTGGCCATTTCATCAAACTGTGTCGTCATTGCGTGATTAAGCAAACTGCCGTTTTTCTTATAATTCGCAGGGTCGCTTAAATTCTCTGTGCTCCAAACTTCAAACGAATACTTGCTGGTGCCAAATACAAAAAAGGTGTCGTCATTGTTTAGATATTCTTCAAGCGCTGCAAGGCTGTTTTTGCGGCCTGGCGTTTTAGAACCACTCAGATCAGACGCTTTTACAGCATTGATAAATTCACTGTCACGGCATGCTTTTTTAAAAGCAGGTACTTTTGCGACAAAGTTATCGCGTGCTTGCCATATTTCATCAAGGTTGTATTCAGGGGTAATAATCGCCCCTTGTTTGCTGAGCAAACTGACCACGTGCGGATACATCGACGCTGGCACCGGGAAAATATCAGTAATAGCTTCTGTGCGCGCTTTTGACTGTGGGTATACAAAGGCACGCCAAAAATCATTGAGTGTTTCTTGAATGAGCTCTCGCTCATCTAAAATAAATTCTAAGTTAAACGCTACACCCGACTCAAATGCGTGCTGTTTGAGCATGCGCTGACAAAAGCCATGAATAGTAAAAATCGCCGCTTCGTCCATTGATTTGGCCGCAGCGTCGAGTAAATCAAACGCCGCGTGTTTGTCATTAACTTCATTAATAATTTGACTAATTAATTCATCTTCAGGATTTTTGCCCAGCAGTGCATCTCTGGCATTGATTATACGTGCGCGCACACGGTCTTTTATTTCTTGAGTAGCCGCCTCAGTGAAAGTAACAACCAATATTTGTTCAACACTGAGCGGGGTATTTAAAAGCGCAGTGCCATCTTCGTCCGTCGCTTTTTGTAAGCCCAATATATAACGTAAATACAACCCCGTTATAGTGTACGTTTTACCTGTACCGGCACTGGCTTCAATCAGGCTTTGCCCACAAAGCTCCATGCTAATAGGATTAAGCGTTTGCATGGTCAGCCTCCTGCGCTAATTCAACCAGCGGCGATAAAAGCAGCTCACTCCAATGAATAAACTCGTCTTCGCAGTCTTTTAGATTCCGAATGGTTAGGCGAATATAGGGGTTTTCTCCTTCACCTACACCGATATATTGCGGGGCAAATTTATTATTCGCTTTTGCCATGTCTTTATTTGTTTTAATGTACTCGTAGCCACTTACTGGAAAAAATGCCACTGGCCGTGTAAGTAATGCTTTATAGAGCATAAACCAATCGTTCAAATAACCACGTGCATCGTCTTGTGAAAGCGCTGAAAAACTAATTTGTTTATCTAAACCAAGTATTAAGGTTTCAACATGTTGGCCCATGATCTGTGCAGCTAAATGCTGAATAAAGCCCTTAATCACGTCTTTGGCTTTAATGCTTGCGGTACGATAAAACACCTGTTTTTGCCCGTAAATGTGGTTAAGCCAGCCCTCTAAGGTGGTATTTTCAAGAGTTATTTTGACTTCAATTGGCAGCAACTCATCATCTTGAATATGGGCTTTCACCTGCCCTGCTAACGCATCAACACGGTGCTGCATACTTTCAAACACCAAATCGCCAACATGCGCTTGGGGCAACTCACCGCGTTGCATGATTTGCGCTTTATTAAGTGGTGTTTCTAGAATACTGGCTTCTAAAATTTCATCTAAGTAGAAATAGCGACGCAGTGCATCAAGGCTAAATGGCTCTTCATCTTTCGCAATATCATTAAATTGCGGCAACCTTAAGCCCAAACTCTGCTGATAAAAGCTTTCGTGCGGCTGACACACACTGCGAATAAACTGGTTTAGCTCAACAATTTGCTCGGGTGATACACACAGGTCTTGCTGTGGCTCTGGCGTAATACTTTGAGCGGGTATCCACACCGGGTTATAGCTGTGTAATTGTGTTACCGTAGGCTGTTTAGTCTTGAGATAATAAGCAGGATTAAACGGTTGCAAGTGCTGATAATTAATCAGCGCCTCGGGCAGTGCTGCGTGACAGTCTTTTTCATCGTCAAACTTAAAGCTACGGGCGATGTATTCTAACAGCTCACTGACGAGTGTTGAGGGCATTCTTGGTTGGTTATCAAAACACGAGCGCCCAATATAACTGATATATAAGTTTTCACGGGCGCTTAAAATGGCTTCTAAAAACAGATACCTGTCATCTAGTTTACGCGAACGGTCGCCTTTTTGGCGTTTTGAATACGGCACTAAGTCAAAACCAATGGGCTGCACGGTACGAGGGTAATCGGCATCGTTCAGACCCAGCATACACACCACTTTAAAGGGCACGGCACGCATTGGCATCAACGTACAAAAGTTCACTTGCCCAACTAAAAAGCGCTGTCCTACGCCTTTCTCTTGAATACCTTGCTTCACTAAATAGCTAACAATACGCTGCGAAACATCCCCTTGGTAATCACCGTTTTCGTAGTGCTTAATTAACGTATCAAGCACTTTTTGCAGTACCAGTAAATCCCAGCTTTGCTCGCCCTCATCACTGTAAATTTCGCCAAGCAGGGCTTTTAAAATCGCGGCTTTTTCGTTTAATGGTGCATCATCGTGTAGTTTTTCTTTATAACGAGCCAATACATCAATAAATTCAATTAATTTATTAAGGGTATTTAACGCCATGCCTTCGACTTCATCGGCACTGTAAATTCCCGAAAATGGCAGGTGCTCATCACGTTGTGCCACCCCTAGCAGTAACCGGTTTAACCCATGCTGCCAGGTATTTAAATCAATAGCAGGAAGACCAAAACTGTCTTTATGCGCGGCATCTAAGCCCCATTTAACGCCCACTCGCTCAAGCCAAAAGCCAATTTGTTCGTATTCATGAGCCTCTAAGTTAAACTTTTCGGCTATTTGTGTGACTTGCAGTAAATCAAGAATGTCAGACACACCAAACCGTGAGTAAGGTAAATCGGCCAAACTTGCAAATGAACTCAGTACAGGTTTTTCTTGTTCAATGGCTAAATCGGCTAACGCATAAGGAATAAAACGACGACCTTCTGCACCACCAAAAACGGCCTCGATATACGGGCTGTAGGTGCCAACATCGGGCATCATCACAATAATATCTTTCGGCGTTAAGTGTTGGTTTTGGTTAAACAAATTTAGTAAGTAATCATGAAGCCGCTCTACTTCACGCAGTGGCGTGTGACAGTCACTGAGCACAATGCTGGTATCACCTGCTTTAATTGGCAGTTTACCTTCATCGTTAATAAACCATTCTTTATCGGGTGTAAGCGATTCGCCTTTAAACGCTAATTGATAAATTTCGGCGTGAATTTGCGATAATAAAGTGTCATCAAATTCATTCTCAAAACCATCTAACCACTGCGCGTCTAGCTGCAATAATTGCTCAAAGTAATCTCGGCCTAATTTCCCCCACGACGATAGCAGCGGATTGCCAATAAAAAAGTACTCATGGTCGGGATTTTTTGCGTGGTCTTCAAGCGCATCTAGGTGCGGACGTTTGGCATATTTTGCAGCAATTTTAGCAGCCGTTTTTTCATCTAAAGTGTCACCCCAATAGTGCTCGCTTGGATTGAAGAAAAACAGAAACACCTGCGTTTTTTTCGCAATGGCTTGGAATACTTCAAGCTGACTACTGGCAATCGCCGAAATACCAAATAAGCTAATACGCTCGGGTAATAAGCTGCTATCCATCGTTTCAAGCGCAGCGAGTAATTGGTCTTGCATATTGGCACGATGATATTGGCTTTGGCCAAGTTGTTTACTGTGCGCCACCAGCCTACGCCAAAGGTCAGGCTGCCAAGGTGCTATGCCTATATCAACATCATCGAGTTGATCTGTGCCCTGCTCCCACGTGGCAATCCAATGTGGACGATACATTAGGTATTGGTCATACACATCGGCGATTTTTTCACATAATGCGAAGGTCTTTTGGCCATCAGTATCGCCATCTAAATACGTTTTTAGAGGTAAATACAACGGCTCATCAATACAATCAGGCAGAATAGCAAACAGCTTCCACGCAAGGTTTGCTTTATTATAGGGAGATTCACTGGGCACATCGGGCAATAGTTGCTGATACAGCTGCCAAATAAAACTAGATGGCAGTGGAAAATCAACCTGTGCGGCAATGCCTAAATGTTCACTTAAGCCTATTTTTAGCCACTGCGACATACCGGGTGACTGCACAAGCACAATTTCTTTTTTGAATGGACTCGTTAACGGATTAACTTTAAGAAGAGCGTGAAACCGCGCTTGCAGTGCTTCCATGCGATTTGATTGAATTATATTCAGCACTTTACACTGTCCTTGCTTGAAACTAACTAATTGACACAGTGTAAGATATTTTAATTAGATGGGATAGGTATAAGAGTCACCTAAGTACGCTCTTAGGTGACAATTTAAGCGATCTGCAGATTAGATAAGTTCTGCCAGCATTTCTTCGCTGTAAGGTGTTAATGCTTCACCATGGGTAACTTTACTAATGTAATCTGGGTTTGCGATAAAGGGGCGTCCAATCGCGATTAAGTCAAATTGGTTGTTATCGATTGCCTGATTAGCTGACTCAAACGTATAACTACCTACACCCACTAATGTCCCTTTATATCCACTACGTAAGTATTCAGATGTCGTTTTATTTTCAAGGCTTGCAAAACGCATACTGTCATCAAAAATACCCGCATGAAGATAGGCAAGATTGCGACTTTCAAGCGCTGTTAATAAATAATCAAACACGGCCTTATCGCGGTTATCTTCACTCATATTAAAATATGCACCCGGAGATAAACGTAATGCTGTTTTATCTGCGCCAATGGCTGCGATTACAGCATCTACCACCTCTAAGGCGAAACGTGACATATTTTCAGGTGTTTGACCGTATTGGTCATCGCGTTGGTTGGCAGCGAAGTGTAAGAATTGATCAATTAAATACCCATTTGCACCATGGATTTCAACCCCGTCAAAGCCCGCTTCTATAGCGTTTTCAGCCGCTTTAGCGTAATCAGCAATTAAACCTTGAATGTCTTCAATGGTTGCTGCTTTTGGTGTCACGTAAGTTAATTCACGCATGCGTGGCACAGACCCTTCTACACCGATTGCCGAAGGAGCAAGTACATCACCACCAAAAAAATGAGGGTGAGCCACACGCCCTACATGCCAAAGCTGAGCAAACATTTTGCCGCCTTTCGCATGCACTGCATCGGTGACTTTTTTCCAGCCTTGAATCTGTTCGCTGGTAAATAGCCCTGGGGTATTTGGGTAACCCTGTGCATCAGGGCGAATAATTGTCGCTTCACTAATGATTAAACCGGCATCGGCACGGCGTGCATAGTAGTCAACCATTGCTTGAGTGGGGACTAAATCATCATCACTCATACAGCGCGTAAGCGGTGCCATTAATACACGGTTTTGCAATTCAATAGTGTCGTTTAACCTAAAGGGAGTTAATAAATCAGTAGCCATAAATGTCTCAATTATTTTTGAATGTACATTCAAGATAGGGATTCTTGAATCATTATTCAAGGCTATTTTTGAATATTTGTTCAAGATTAAGTAGACTGCAAATAATGACCTCAAAAAGTTGACGTAATGAGAACCGCTGAATTTGATAATGACTATGTGTTAAGACAAGCCATGCTAGCCTTCATGGAGTTTGGGTATGCTAAAACCAGCATGCAAAAACTAACGCACGTTACTGGCCTTCACCCCGGTTCGCTGTACGGCGCCTTTGGCAATAAAAAAGCAATATTTTTAAGAGCTATAGAACAATATCAAAAAGATCGTAATCAACAGTTCACAGCGCTATTTCATAATAAACAACCTATTTTAGAGACACTTAAAAATTATCTGACCCTCATTGTTGATGAGTGTATCAAAGGCGAAGTAGCAAAAGTGTGCTTGCTCACCAAGAGTATTTCAGAGGTAGAAGGCAACGATCCACAAATTTGCAGCGTGCTACGTGGCAACTTAAATGCCTACGAAAATACGCTTGCCGAACAAATTCAAAAAGCCCTTGATAACAACGAATTTAAAAGCAGTAAAACCGCGCAGCAATTGGCGCGCTTTTTAGTTATGGGTATTTATGGTATTCGTACTTATGCGCTCACTAATAGCGATCCGAAAGCGCTACAGCTGCTTGCCGATGATTTATATTGTGCCCTTCTTAATTAACTCACGGCACTCGCACTATTAATAACTACTATGTCGCCACGCCAATAGCGAATAGTTATCTTACAAAAAAGCAGATCAATTTAGGAGACCACTTTTCTCTTATTACACATACACATAAAGCAACTGAGCCTGGAAAATATATATTTACAATCACAGCAAGTAACCATGACTTCATTGAACAGCTCAGTGTTAAATTAACTGTCCTGCCCCATAATCCCACTTTGTAGGTTTACTCATCCCGATAAATTGACCCTTCCTAACGACCCAACTCACAGCGTTATCAGCACGATTACTGTTGTAGAAAAAGTGCACGTGTACCCTGCTTATGTCACTGTTAATATTAATTCTTCGTGGATAAATGATTTATCTTTTGCATTGGTGCCACCTTCCAGTGAACGATTTCAGTTACTTAAATCTAAATCGACAAGTGCGAAATCAACACATACCGAACCAACAACTATCTAATTTATAAACAACGAATGCACCAATGGCTGGCCGCTTACGTTAATAGCCGTGAAGGCGCATTAACCACCATTCATTGCACAGAGATAATCGCTTTATTACTTGTCATATTAATTTATCACCTTATGATTAAGATAATGCTGTGTATAACTAAAAAGAGTGAGCCTGTCATGAATAATGCAACTGCAAAACGTGTTGAAACAGAATTAGACGAAATCCTTGCCCTTGGTACAAAAAAACGACTCGCTTATATGTTTGAAATGGTTCACGAATTTAAACAGATTTGGATCCTTAATGATGAGCACGGCTGTGTAATGCTTACCAATGAAGACGATGACTGCGTACCCGTTTGGCCTAGCCGTGAGTTTGCACAAAGTTGGGCAACCGGAGAGTGGCAAGATTGCGAGCCCAAAGCGATACCCGTCAAAGATTGGTTGAGCCGCTGGACGCCAGGCCTTGAACAAGATGACTTACTGATTGCCGTTTTTCCAACTGAACAAGATGACGGTACTATTTTATTCCCTGACGAATTTGACTCGCAACTAAGAGTGCCAAAAAGACGTTTTTAAATCATGCTTATAACTTAAAAAAGGGAGCAATAGCTCTAATGCCGATCAGTTAAGACTTTAATCGGCGGATCAGTTGAATGATCCCCTCTATATGTAAAAATCCGATAGACCCTGTTTATCGGATTTTTTTATGCACGTATCTCAAGCCCTCAACATTATTAACAGTTACAAACCAAATCAAGTTGAAACACTCGCAGACCTTTTGCCCATTGAACTTATCAATAGTGCTTACGAACTCACTGATACGGTTACTCTAAGAAAGCGAAAGCTCACTTTAGAGTCGATGGCATGGCTACTGGTTGGAATGGCAATCTATAACGATAAGTCCATGGCT
>NZ_LYPI01000036.1:0-2791 GCF_001938575.1 Pseudoalteromonas sp. PAB 2.2 | reverse complement strand
TTATAAAGCTTCAGTACTACTTCACCTGTTGCCAATTTAGCCAGAGACTCCGCACCCGCTAAAATTGAGTCTTTTAACGGTGTAAACCAACGACCGTCATACACTAAGTGTGAAAACTCACCGCCTAGTACTTCTTTCCATTTACGGCTTGATTTATCTAGCACTAGTTCGTCAACAGCTTGTAATGCAGCCATGATCACAGTGCCTCCTGGCGTTTCATAACAACCACGCGACTTCATGCCTACTAAACGGTTTTCTACGATATCAACACGACCAACACCATGTGGCGCAGCAATGTTATTTAATTTAACTAAGCAGTCATACGGTTTTAGTGATTCACCATTCACAGCAACCACTTCGCCTTCAACAACATTTAATGTCACATATTCAGCTTCATTAGGAGCTTGTTCAGGAGAGTTAGTCCAAGTCCATACTTGATCACTTGGTTGGCACCATGGATCTTCAAGCTCACCACCTTCGTGTGAAATATGCCATGCGTTTGCATCACGGCTATAAATTTTGGTCGCAGAGGCAGAGCACGGAATATTACGCTCTGCAAGGTAATCAAGTAATGATTCACGGCTTGATAAGTCCCACTCACGCCACGGTGCAATCACCTTTAGGTCTGGTGCAAGGGCTGCGAAACATGATTCAAAACGCACTTGGTCGTTACCTTTACCCGTACAACCATGCGAAAGCGCATCGGCTCCTACTTTACGAGCAATTTCAACTTGTGCTTTAGCAATAATCGGACGAGCCATAGACGTACCTAGTAAGTACGTACCTTCGTAAATAGCGCCAGTTTTTAATGTTGGGTAAATATAATCACTTACCATTTCATCTTTTAAATCAACTATATGACACTCAGACGCACCTGAAGCAATCGCTTTTGCTTCAACGCCTTCTAGTTCTTCAGCGCCTTGACCTACATCAGCAACAAAGGCAATTACTTCACAGCCATAGTTTTCTTTTAACCAAGGCACGATTGCCGATGTATCTAGACCACCAGAATAGGCTAATACGACTTTTTTAATTGAACTCATTGGTGTTCCTTAAACAAAATTTGGATTTAGTAATGTCACAAGAAGAGCGTTCTGCGCATGCATACGATTCTCTGCTTGTTGAATAATTTTTGATGCCGGGCCATCCATTACCTCAGAGGTAATTTCAAACTCTCGATGAGCCGGCTGACAGTGCAGCACAGTTTGTGCGCCTGTCTTCTCAAGCAATGCCTGATTTAGCTGATACGGCATATACTTAGCTTTAACTTGCTCAAGCGGTGTTTTATCACCCATCGAAACCCACGTATCAGCATAGACTGCATTTGCACCAACTGCCGCTTCAATTCGGTCACTGACCATTACAGAGGCGCCATTCATCGCTGCAATTTGCTCAGCTTGCTTAAGAATTTGCGAATCAGGTGAGCTACCTTTAGGGCAAACTGCCACAAAATCAGTGCCTAAAGTGGCTGCTAATAGCATCAGTGAGTGAGTTACATTATTCCCCTCACCTAAGTAAGCTAGCTTAAGTTTACTAACATCGCCATGTACTTCTTGAAGAGTCAAGAAATCAGCCAAAGCTTGGCATKGGTGATATAAGTCGCACAAGCTATTAACAACAGGTACGCTTGAAAACTCACCCAAAGTGGTAAGTGTTTTGTGTTCGAATACACGAGCAACAATACCATCTGCCCACGTTGAGATATTAAGTGCAAAGTCTTTAACTGATTCACGTGCGCCCATGGCACCATTTTGTGAATCAAGATAGACCGCATGACCACCTAGCTTATTAATACCAATATCAAATGATAAACGGGTACGTAAACTAGGTTTTTCAAATAAAGTAACCACTGATTTACCTGCAAGCGCTTGGCTAAAATCTGCAGGATTTGCTTTAATTTTTTGCGCTAAGTTAAGAAGTTTAAGTGCGCCTTTTTGGTCTAACTCTAGACCCGATAAAAAATGATTTAACATGAAATACCTATGGTGTAATTTTCGTTCCTACGTGCTCGCCTTGTAATAAAGCGACTAAGTTTTCTGGCTTTAGCCAGCTTGAGATATACACACCACGTCGTAAATGTTGGGCAGCAAGAAGGCTGGTCTTTACTTTGACCTCCATCCCGCCCTGAATAACTCCTTCAAGGATAAGTGTATCGATTTGCTGCGTATTTAATTGATGTAATGGCTGCTTATTTGCGTCAAGTACAGCTTCTACATCAGTCATAAAAATAAGCTCTGCATTGAGCTCTTTCGCTATGGCTGCGGCTGCTTCATCGGCATTTACGTTATACCACTGACCGTCCTCTCCAAAACCTATTGAACTAACAAGAGGTAAGCGACCTTGTTCTAATAAGCTCGGTAACACGCTATGACAGCTTCCACTACATTGACCTACTTGGCCTAATACTTTGAGTTTTTCTGAAACTACAACGCCCGCTTCATAAAGGCTCAAACCAACAGGCTTATGGCCCGCACCGATAGCTTGACTCATCAATTGTTTATTGGCACAACCTGCAAGCGCCCCGACAATATAAGGCATTTGTTCATTAGGACTGATGCGTAATCCTTGGTGCTTTGCTGTTACAAAACCCGCTTCTTTTAACCATGCATCTACAAGCGCTCCACCGCCATGCACAATCACAAAATTAGCGTGTTCTTGCGATGCTAGAACATCGAACAATGCTTTTGCTGCATCGGCAGTGTTTAATACTGCACCACCCATTTTAATAACCCATGTTTTCATCATAGTGCTCCGCTAAGGCCAGTATGATGAGGTTCACCCATCGCTAAAT
>NZ_LYPI01000035.1:0-2806 GCF_001938575.1 Pseudoalteromonas sp. PAB 2.2 | reverse complement strand
GTATTTAGTGATGACGATTTAGGTAACTGGAATGGTTTTGGTTTAGCTGTTCAAGCATACCAAAAACGCGCTATTTTTGTGGTTGAGTGGGTTGCTGATCTTGCTCGTCGCGTTGGCCGTAAATTAATGGTTCGCCTTGTTAAAGGTGCATACTGGGATACAGAAATCAAAACTACTCAGCAAGATGGTTTAGATCACTACCCTGTATTTACTCGTAAAGCGACAACTGACGTTTCTTACAAAGCCTGTGCTATCAAGCTACTTGAAGCACGTGATGTGCTTTACCCGCAATTTGCAACACACAATGCTTACACTGCTGCAACTATTTTAGAAGTTGCTAAAGGCGACCACGAAGGCTTTGAATTCCAACGCCTACACGGTATGGGTGAGTCGTTATTCGACCAAATCGTAACCCAAGAAAAAATTCAATGTCGCGTTTATGCGCCTGTTGGTCAACACGAAGACTTACTTGCATACTTAGTTCGTCGTTTATTAGAAAACGGTGCTAACTCATCATTCGTAAATGCGATTGTTGATACCACTAAGCCTGTTGAATCACTTTTACCTGACCCAGTAGAAACACTGCAAGGTTTACGTAACAAGTACAACACGCAAATTAAAATGCCAATTGATTTATATGGTGAAGAACGTGCTAACTCAAAAGGCATGGACTTAACTGATATCAATGTCATCACTCCATTTAAAGAAAATCTAGATGCGTGGTTTGCAGAGCATCGTATTGATTTAAATGATGTGCCTGAAGGCTCTCTAGCAGTGAAGAATCCAGCAAATCACAAAGAAGTGATTGGTCATGTAAAACTTCACTCTTCTGAAGAGATGACAGCATTATTAGAAAATGCAGAAAAAGCATTTGAATCATGGTCACAAACACCGGTTAAAGAGCGTGCTAACTTACTACGCCGTATTGCTGATATTCTAGAACGTCATCACGATGAGCTAGTTGCTATCTGTATTAAAGAAGCGGGTAAAATTACCAAAGATGGTATTGATGAAGTTCGTGAAGCCGTTGATTTCTGCCGCTATTACGCAGCTCGAGCTGAAGAATTAGCACAAGATGAGCGTTTTGAAGCACGTGGTGTGATCTTATGTATCAGCCCGTGGAACTTCCCACTTGCAATCTTCTTAGGCCAAGTTGCTGCAGCAATCGTGACTGGTAACACAGTTATTGCAAAACCAGCTGAACAAACAAGCTTAATTGCCTTACGTACTATCGAGCTTATGTTATCTGTTGGTTTACCTGAGCACGTTGTACAACCTGTTATCGCACGTGGTAGCGATGTAGGTAAAACAATTGTTCCTGATGAGCGAATTCAAGCAGTTATGTTCACAGGTTCAACAGAAACAGGTACCCTTATTTCGCAAACACTTGCTGCGCGTAACGATATTCAAGTACCACTAATTGCTGAAACCGGTGGTCAAAACTGTATGATCGTTGACTCAACGGCTCTACCAGAGCAAGTTGTTGACGATGTGATCAGCTCAGGTTTCCAAAGTGCCGGTCAACGTTGTTCTGCACTTCGTGTGTTGTTCTTACAAGAAGATGTTGCTGATGGCATCATCGAAATGCTTAAAGGCGCATTAAAAGAGCTACATGTTGGCGATCCTTCGTTACTTTCGACTGACATTGGTCCTGTAATCGACGAAAAAGCACTGAAAAATTTAAATGAACATGTTGAATACCTAAAAGGTAACGCAACACTTCATTATGAGTGTGAAATTCCTGATAACAACGAAAATGGCGCTTATTTCTTTGCTCCTCGTCTATATGAGATCAAAGACTTATCTGTGCTTAAACGTGAAGTATTTGGCCCGTGTGTACATATCATCCGTTTCAAAGGTACAGAGCTTGATAACGTGATTGATCAAATCAATGGCACTGGCTTTGGCTTAACGATGGGTGTGCATTCACGTATCGAAGAGCGTTGTGAATACTTAGCGAAAATGTCGCGTGCAGGTAACGTTTACATCAACCGTAACATGATTGGTGCGATTGTTGGCGTTCAACCTTTTGGTGGTCGTGGTCTATCAGGTACTGGTCCGAAAGCAGGTGGCCCTAACTACTTACAACGTCTAGTGAAAGAGAAAGCATCACCAGATAACGTGCAAATGACAAACCTAACACCTGATGAGCTAGATACTCACCACTATTCAGGTGCGGCTGAGCAAGTTGCTAAGTTAATGGAAAACTCATTACGTGATGAGAAGATCTGGCGTTCAACACCGTTAAATGACCGAGTTTCGGCTGTGCGTCAATTACTTGCTAAAGTTGCAACCGTTGAAATCATTGATGAGCTTGCTGATGACTTAGCATTAACCCTTGCTGATGCACGTGCGCAGCTTAACCGTCTTGAAAAGCACATGCGTAAACACACTGTGTTGCCTGGGCCTACGGGTGAGTCAAACACGCTACACTTAGAACCACGTGGTTGCGTAGTATGTTATGCAGATAAGAGTACGTCATTTAACTTCTGGGCAATTTCTATTATCACTGCACTTGCGGCTGGTAATACTGTTATCACTGTTGCTTCAGAGTTGTTCTATGACGAAGCTGTGGCGTTTAAAGATAAGTTTATCTCAACAGGTATTGCAGAGGGTGTATTCCAAGTAGCTAAACCTAATCAGTTACAAGCTATTTTAGCGCATCCTCACCTTGCTGGTGCCGTTGTTGCTGCGCGTTCATCTCGCTTAGGCTAWTTCAGCCAGCAGTTAGCACAACGTAAAGGTGCAATCCTGCCGGTAATTAGCTCTGAGTACTACGATACGCTAATCAAGCGCTTACTGACTG
>NZ_LYPI01000034.1:0-2872 GCF_001938575.1 Pseudoalteromonas sp. PAB 2.2 | reverse complement strand
GCTATGAWCATGCAGCTTTAGAGGTTGTAACGGAGAACTAYAAGTTATACATGAGGAACAAGAAARATWYCGRAGAAWTRGWWAACGMKRAGATAAYTGAATTTTGYCAAAAATTCTCATCWAACTMTTTAGAAATCRAGAACAYTCTYTCTARCTCAGAAYTYAACKATTCAACAGCCCCTTCAAAGGATGATGAGCTCCTWAMACTATCAAAARAGTCTGACTCTATAAGTCAGTTATTGATTAATGAATGTAATTTATAGGAAATCTTTTAATACTTCTCTTTAACACCTATTTCCAAAAGGGCGGCTTGCTGCCAATAGCTAACCTTCAAGCGTAACTCRTTTYTGTCGGATAGACGACACCTGTTACCAAGTGTCGCCCTCCTAAGAACCGTACGTGCAACTTTCACTGCATACGGCTCAAGCCTTCACGAAGGCACCTAATTGGTACCCAGCAACTTATAAAGCAGCGAGATTAGGCTCATTCCAAGAGTTGCGGCATTGCCTCTTTGCTTTTCTCTTTGCCAAGTATTCTTGGTATAAAGGATCAAAAGGCGTAGCTTCACTCTTGATTTTCACATGTCTCTCTATTGGCACCTTAGCTATTTGAAATAGATTAAACTGACAATCCATGTTCATGTTCATGCTCTTCTGCCAACCGTGAAATTGCCATTGGCCTCGACGGTTGATAAAGTACTTCATGGCGATCCAAGTTTTTGATTTTGTTGGATGACGCCTTTTAGCCCAATGCCATAACGCTAGAAATAGTTTGTGGCTCACATATCCGAATACTTGTTTGGCAACGCAATGGCGATAGTAATTCGACCAACCCCTGAGTTTCGGATTTATCAACTTGATTAGATCGTTAACGGGGGTAGTTGCGTGCTTTTTAATGAGTTCGCGCAAGTTACTCAGAAATATTAACGTGTTAGATTTGCTCGGTTTAATGAGCAGTTTTCCTTTGTACTTCCTATGGTTAAAGCCTRGGAAGTCAAAACCACGGCTAATGTGAGTAATGTGCGTTTTCTCTTCGGAGAGCGTTAAGCCTCTATGTGCTAAGAAGTCAGCAATCAACGGTTTGATATCGTTCTCCAGCACGTCCTTTGAAGTGCATGTGACTACGAAATCATCG
Organism: Pseudoalteromonas sp. PAB 2.2; assembly: GCF_001938575.1. Lineage (NCBI taxonomy): Bacteria > Pseudomonadati > Pseudomonadota > Gammaproteobacteria > Alteromonadales > Pseudoalteromonadaceae > Pseudoalteromonas > Pseudoalteromonas sp. PAB 2.2. The sequence goes on along the minus strand of NZ_LYPI01000034.1, from coordinate 1,738 downwards.
GCGTATCCTATAAAGTTGGCTCTCGCCCCATTTTTAAGTGCGGTGGACTTAATGCGTTGCTCAAGACCTGCAAGAGTCATCAGCATCAAGGTTGGAGATATGATCCCGCCTTRTGGTGTTCYCTCGTCAGTGCGATAGAACAGCCCTTTGTCYATAAAACCAGACTTTAACCATTGTTCCAACATTCGTTTATCTACAGCTATATTATTCATAAGCCATTGATGCCCAATCTTGTCGAAACAGGCTTTGATATCTCCCTCAAGAACCCATTGCGCGGATTGCTTTTTACTCAAACAGAGAAAACACTGAGCAATAGCATCAGCAGTGCTTCTATTGCGCCGAAAKCCGTAGCTATTTGGGTCAGCAAGTGTTTCTGACACAGGCTCTAGTGCAAGAAGGTGAAGCGCTTGTAGCGCTCTATCGACCATGCACGGGATACCCAAAGGTCTGAGCTTGCCGTTTTTCTTAGGGATGTAGATACGCTTGAGCGGTTTGGCTTGATAAGCCTTTCTGCTCAATTGATTGACTGCTTTCATGCGGCGCGTATCCGTATTCCAGATGACGCCGTCTATTCCGGGCGTTTTACTGCCTTTGTTTTGTGATACTCGCTTAACAGCAAGAAGTTTTGCCGAATGCGAGTGAGTCAGTATCCACTGCAACGCTTTCGCTTTGCYGTGTTTACCTTCTCTTGTTGCTTTTGCAATACGCATCTGAAGCTTTAAAACGTGCGACTCAACAGTTTTCCAATTTATGGATTGCCATTGAGCACTGTCAGGGGAGGCACTAATCTCTTTTGAAATCATCATTTGCGTTTCTCCTTGAATAAAGTTCTTCAAATTCTCTTGCAACGGAAGACCAGTCGGAAGTCAGCTCACTTTCGTGCCAGACAGACGTCTGTATCTGCATCATTACAATCCAGCCTTTGCTTTCTCCAACATCCTCTACCTGCATCACTATCGGCTATATAAGCTTTCCCAAAGGGAGTGATACAGGCTTACCGTGTTCCGTATGTTGCGCAATGTCAGGTTAGATGCCCGCTATAGTGCGGAGAGTTCAGTGATCACGAAAGAGCATGGGGCAATCTCTTTCCGACTCTCGYGCCTTTTGGCTACAGCGTATTAACCACTTCCGCTGTTTCATCRTATAACGCACCTTACGCGGATTCACTTATGTTCATCATACTGACTGCCTAGCACTCACCCGATTTGTGGTTATCAGGAGGATCGTCCTCTCACGATTAAGATCCCGATTGGCGCATACCAACCTTCGTTACATTGTCAGAGCCGCTACTTTATTCAGGCTCCTAGGATCATCTGGTGATACAGATGGTTCACTCATTAAGCGGTGAACAGCGCTTCATACGACTTCACGTCGCACGCCCCAAAACGWGTTAACGTGAATGCTCTGATGGTGGCTTTGGGCGAAGTACGGACACTCACTCCCTAGCTAATCTAGGGAGGGCTTTTCTAATTCTTGCCAAGATGTTGCTCCAACCAATACGCTTTTCCCAAAGCTTCCCGTCGACTAAAACTTTATAACAATCGATCCGATCAGTTTTATACTGTTCAAGTTTATGAGTAATGGGTTCACCACTATCGTTATCGGTGATTTCGATTATTCTTCTTAGTTCAGGAATGTTTTGTGGCTCTACAAAGCTTTCTTGTTCTATATCAAGTTTTCGATTAGTGTATGATTTAAAATAATTTTTTGAAGCTTTATTAGTTTGTCTATACATAGG
>NZ_LYPI01000033.1:0-2909 GCF_001938575.1 Pseudoalteromonas sp. PAB 2.2 | reverse complement strand
CACTGGGGTTTTTAGTCGAAGACATTGTGTGGGGCGTTAATTACAAAGGTGATTTAGGCGATTTTGGTTATGGCGTCACGTTTAATAAACGCCCAGTCACTAGCTCTGTATTATCTTACGCCGGACTTGAAGATGTCTTTACCAACCAAGTATGGGGTGGCGTTAGAGCAACACAATTACAACTTAGCCTATCCCATGACCTAGGCCTAGACTGGGGTTTTTGGGCAAGTACCAACTATCAAATCTTACAAGGTAAAAACGTTAAAGATAACCAAAGCTACAGCCTAATGGGTGGTAGTTATTATCGCTATATTCGCGAAAGAAACACTGAATTAAGCCTAGGACTTAACTTATTGCACTGGTCATATAAGTATAATTTAAGTGAAGAAACCTGGGGGCACGGAGGCTATTACAGCCCACAAAACTACTTGGGTGCATCTTTACCTGTTATTTTTGATAAACGGGTTGGTCATAATTTTATTTATAGGCTTCGTGCTGGGGTATCTTGGTCTACCACCACCACAGACGACATCGCGTTTTTCCCGAACGACCCTATTTTACAAGGCCAAGCTGAGGCTCAAACTGCTGTAACGGGTGTTGTGCCTTACTTTGAGGGCGATACCAGCAGTGGTTTATCGTATAACTTAGGGGCAAGCTTTGAATACAGGTTCACGCCCCATTGGTTCTTTGGCGGTTATTTTAACCTAGATAGAGCCGATTTTTATGAGCCGAACTACGGTCAGTTGTATTTCCGTTATTACTTTAATCCAGTCTACAGTGAGCTGGCTTTCCCGGGTAAACCTGTTGTGCCTTATGCAAACTACTAACTATCGCACTACAAAGGGGAAGTGTCGCAAGATCTTCCCCTCACCATAAGGTCTATGTATACTGTAGCGCACTTGTAGCTAGGATAAGGGTGTGTCCCTTTCCTTCAAGTACAAAACTTGAGCAACAAACCATTATCTTAGCTGCATCAAAAAACATGGCCACCCGTTCACTCATTCTAAATATAGAACGACTAAAGCAAAAACAATAAGGCCTCAATAAAAATCTTAGAGTTAGGAAGTAAATATGAGTTCATTACCTAAAGCAGGTGACTTTTTAGGGCATCCTAAAGGGTTATTCCTGTTGTTCGGCACAGAGATGTGGGAACGTTTCGGTTATTACGGCATGCGCGCTATTTTAGTATTATATTTAGTTGCTCTTGTTCAAGAAGGTGGTTTTGGCTGGTCAAATGCCGATGCACTAAGCCTTTACGGTACCTTCACTATGGCTGTTTACATTACACCGTTACTGGGTGGATGGTTAGCTGATAATGTTTTAGGGCAACGTAAAGCGATTATCCTTGGTGGTTTATTAATGGCTGCGGGTCATTTCACTATGGGTATTCCTCACAGCTATTTAGCTGGCCAAGAAGAAAACGTTTTCTACATTGGTTTAACACTGCTTTGTTTAGGTAACGGTTTATTTAAACCAAATATCTCAACCATGGTAGGTGACCTATATAAAGAAGGCGACCAACGTCGTGATGGCGCGTTCACTATCTTCTACATGGGTATTAACTTAGGTGGTGCATTAGGTCCACTTGTTGCAGGTTATGCTGCAGCAGCAATGGGTTGGCAATGGGGCTTCATCGTAGCGGGTATCGGTATGGTGATCTCTGTACTTATGCAACTTGCATTAAGTAACAAATACTTAGGCGATATTGGTGTTGTACCTTCGGCTAAGCTTTCACAAGCTCAATCTGAATCAAACACTAAAGAGCCACTGACTAAAGTTGAAACTGACCGCATCAAAGTTATTTTCACTATGAGTGTATTCAGTATTATCTTCTGGATGGGCTTTGAGCAAGCAGGTGGTCTTATGAACTTGTTTGCTAACGACTACACTGACCGTATGTTACTTGGTTTTGAAGTGCCTGCTTCTTGGTTCCAATCTTTAAACTCAATTTTCATTATTGTATTTGCACCTTTAGTTGCCATTATTTGGTTAAAGCTTGATAAACGTGAACCTAATTCACCAGTTAAGTTTGCTATTGCACTTATTTTCTTAGCACTTGGTTTCATCACTATGATCTTAGCGCTTATGACACAAGGTCAAGGTGAGCACTTACAAATCAGCATGATGTGGTTAGTATTATTCTACTTATTCCACACGCTAGGTGAGTTATGTTTATCGCCAATTGGTTTATCTATGGTGAGTAAACTTGCACCTCTACGTTTAGCTTCAATGCTTATGGGTATTTGGTTCCTATGTACAGCGGTTGCAAACAAGATTGCTGGTTTCGTAGGTTCATTCCTAGGTGAAGGTGAAGAAGCGCTAGATAACGCTATGGGTATCTTCATTGGTTTAGGCGCAACAGCGGTTCTTTCTGCTGTTATCATGTACTTACTAAGCGACAAACTAGTAGCTTGGATGCATGGAGCTGAAGGCCAACATGAGCCACAAACTACTGAGCACATCTTAGCTGAAGAGCTAGAAGTGACAGCTGAAAAGCAATAATTTTTATTCCCCGTAGCGCCCGCTGCGGGGTATTTCTCTCTTCCCTATTCCCTCTGCGTCCTTAAAACTGATACTATATTCCGATATTAATTTGGTTTGCAAAGGAACTGAGCAAGTGCGCTTAAACACTCAACTACTGGTCATTATTCTGACTAGCTTTTTACTGACAGCATGTGGTGGCGATAAAACAACAAAAGAAGTCGCAACAGCTCCTGATCAGTCTGGTTTAATTATTTCTGTTGAAAATGGTTTTTCCGCACAATTTGCACAAGGCGATGTCACACTTAACGCAACAAGTAACACAGTTACAACAGATACCACGTTTACTTACACTGAAACAACCGCTTCAAGCACAGATATAGAGCAAGGTATTGTCTCCGCAATTCATACTTTTCGCCCCAATAATC
>NZ_LYPI01000032.1:0-2912 GCF_001938575.1 Pseudoalteromonas sp. PAB 2.2 | reverse complement strand
AAAGCAGCTGGTAGTACTCGTAACGGTCGCGATTCAGAAAGCAAACGCCTAGGTGTTAAGCGTTTTGGTGGCGAATCAGTTCTAGCGGGTAGCATCATTGTTCGTCAACGTGGTACTAAGTTCCACGCTGGTGCAAACGTAGGTATCGGTAAAGACCACACTATCTTCGCAAAAGCAGATGGTAAAGTTCAATTCGAACAGAAAGGTCCTTTAAACCGTAAATACGTAAATATCGTAGCTGAGTAATCATCTCGATATTTGAAAAACCCCGCCTTTGCGGGGTTTTTTGTTTTAAGGCACTCGATTATATAGCTAAGCATCTTCGGCACTGTACGAAGATGCTTAGCTATATAATTAGGTGTATAATACAGTTATTAACAAGCCAATCTTAAAGTGAGTAATCATGAAGTTTGTAGATGAAGTGGAAATTCGTTGTGACGCGGGTGATGGCGGCAGCGGTGTCGTATCTTTCCGACGTGAAAAATATGTGCCGGATGGCGGTCCTGATGGCGGCGATGGCGGCGATGGTGGCAGTGTCTATCTACAGGCCGATGAAAACTTAAATACCTTAATTGATTATCAGTTTGAGCGTTTTCATAAAGCAGAGCGTGGCACCAATGGTCACGGTCGCAATATGACCGGTAAGAAGGGCAATGATTTAGTCCTTAAAGTGCCTGTTGGAACCCGTATTACAGATGTTGACACTGAAGAGTCATTAGGTGATTTAACGATGCATGGCCAGAAACTGGTTGTTGCAAAAGGGGGCTTCCATGGCTTGGGGAATGCACGCTTTAAATCAAGTACGAACCGTGCTCCGCGCCAAAAAACATTAGGTACGCCTGGCGAAGTAAGAAATTTACGTTTAGAACTGATGTTACTTGCTGATGTAGGCTTACTGGGGTTACCTAATGCTGGTAAATCAACATTTATTCGCAGCGTATCTGCGGCTAAACCTAAAGTTGCTGACTACCCATTTACAACGCTTATTCCTAATTTAGGGGTTGTGCGTCCTGATGCTAATAAGTCATTTGTCATAGCCGATATTCCAGGATTAATCGAAGGTGCCTCTGATGGAGCGGGTCTTGGTATTCGCTTCTTAAAACACTTAGAGCGTTGTCGTGTGCTGTTACATATCATCGATATTATGCCTGTCGATGGCACTAACCCAGTGGACAATGCGTTTGCGATTGTTAATGAGCTTCATCAGTACAGCCCTAAACTTGCTGATAAGCCGCGTTGGTTAGTGTTTAATAAAATAGATTTGCTGCCAGAAGACGAAGCTGAAGCACTTTGCCAACAAATAGCTGAAGAGCTGGGTGAAGAAACCAATGTTTACCGAATTTCTGCCGCAAACAAGCAAAATACCCAAGCACTTTGCCACGATATCATGGCGTTGCTTGATAGTATGCCGAAAGAAAAATTCGCTGAAGAAGAGAAAGAAGAAGTTGAATTTAAATGGGATACATACCATCAAAAAGCAACGTCGAAAGATGACGACGACGATTGGGATGATTGGGACGATGATGACTACGATGTTGAAGTTATCTACCAACGTTAAAGTTTAAAACGGAAAAGGAGCCTCGCGCTCCTTTTTTATTAATAAGAAAAAAGTATTAAAGGTGTAGTGTGAAAATTTCAATGATTGCTGCAATGGCAAATAATCGTATTATTGGTCAAGACAATCAAATGCCTTGGCATTTGCCTGCCGACTTACAGCACTTTAAACAGGTTACTATGGCTAAACCTGTGATTATGGGACGTAAAACCTTTGAGTCTATAGGTCGACCATTACCAGGGCGTCAAAACATAATTATTAGCCGTAATGCTGATTATAAAGCGGAAGGGATTGAGGTTGTAACGTCTCCAGATGCGGCGCTAGCCCTAGTAAAAGAGGCAGATGAAGTGATGATCATCGGTGGAGGAAATATTTATCAGCAGTTTCTTCCTCACGCAGAGCGACTTTATTTAACCTTCATTGATCTTGATGTAGAGGGAGATACGCAGTTCCCAGATTACGAAAGTGTTGCTAACTGGACAGTTGTCGAGCAGGAAGAGAAACTGCCAGATAACAATAATCCACACCCGTATACTTTTGTTACTTTGTATAAAAAACCTTAACAATATTGCGATAAAATGGTTTGATTGGTACAATAATAGTCAAGCTTGGTAAGCTAAAAGTATTACATAAGGGCAAAATATGATGAAGTTACCAAATATGTTATTAGCCGCAGCAGTTGTTACGGCTTCAGTTGCGTACACAGCACCTGTTAAAGCCGACGATCAACAGTTGGCGCTTTCACTTTGTGAGTACATTGCTGCAGATGATAAGAATCGTTTACGTGATAAACTAAAAAGTTCACGCGTAAAGATCCGTAATATCATCGACGCTTTTAAGTGCAATGACAACAACATGCTTCGTCATGCAATTGTGAGTGGTGCAAACGATACGGGTGAGTATATTGTTAAGCGTTTACCATCTTCTTCATTTGAAGACGGTGCAGACATCGCATGGGCTGAAGCCAATGGCTTTGGTGGCTCGCCAGTTGTTGCTGCTATTAAAGAGCGCGCAGGTCTTTAATAGTAAAGCCAAATAGATTTATAAAAACCGCACTCTGAAGTGACCCCCAATAGTTGGACATTCCAATTACTGGGGGTCTTTTTATGTCCAAACATCATCGAGCTTTTAAGCTCAAAATAGCAGAGCTCGCTTTGTCTGAAAGCTCTTCGACAGTAAGTAACAGATTTAATGTTACAGATAGGCAGGTCCGATATTGGACCGCTATTTATCGAATTCATGGCGCTGAAAGCTTCAGGTCTGTTCACAAACCTTATTCTCAAGCATTTAAGGTAGAAGTGTTAAAAACGATGACAGCAAACAGTTGGTCACTCGGTTATACCAGTGCTTTCTTCGA
>NZ_LYPI01000029.1:0-30957 GCF_001938575.1 Pseudoalteromonas sp. PAB 2.2 | reverse complement strand
AAACAAACAATATCAAAATCATCTCAAGGAAAAAGGGTTGCAACAAAGTATGTCTAGAAAAGGAAATTGTTTAGATAATGCGGTTGCTGAGAACTTCTTCGGCATATTGAAGAGTGAGATGTACCACAACGAAACGTTTAAAGACGTGAATGAGCTTATTGAAAACATCAAAGAATATATCCACTATTACAACAACGAGCGTATTAAGCTGAAACTAAAAGGCCTGAGTCCGATACAGTATCGAAATCAGGCCTTGGCAGCCGCTTAAAAATGAGTCCAACTTTATGGGGTCACTTCATAAAGCGCGGTTTTATTTAGTGTAATTGGGTTAAACTCGTGGATTAGTTACCACCAGTACCACCAGTACCACCTGTTACTTCAACTGTTTTAAGTTCACAGTTGTCACGGTCGAAGTTAAATGATTCTGCAGTGCCATCAGCTGTAATTGAGGTCACTTCAGGTTCTACTTCAATGCCACGAGGAATGATAGTTACAGCATATGTTTCTCCACTTTCAAGTCCTGAAAGTGCATAAGAGCCATTTGTTTCAGTTGCTGTTGAAGAACGTTTTTTACCAAGAGCGTACTTAACTAGAGCACCTGTTAACGGGAATTGCTTGTCTTGATCAACTTCAGCGTTTGAACATGTATAAGTTACATTCAAATCTTCCGCAATAATTTCAACCGGGCTATCTAGTGCGATATTGATAGAGTTACTACAAACTGATAAGTTGCTTTGAGTACCCCAAACATTACCGTTGTTATCTGTAACGGTAACATCTACAACTGCGTCAGCAGGTATACCCGCTTTAGTAACCGCAGCTGAACCTAAGAAGTTACCTTGTGTTTTCTTGATTTTTTTCTCTTTAGTGATAGTGTCCGACTTAATTTTAACATTTAAGCCAACAGCCGGAATCGCATCGCCAGTAAAGTTGTATGCAATAGGGCCACTACAAACAGCCTTACTTTGTGTTAACACTTTTGTAGAAAAGTGGTCAACACTAAAAGTTGTTGGCATAGTTAATGTACCAGCCGTTCCAACCGTTGCAGGATCTGTTTCTTTTACCCAAATACCAGTGTCTTCATCATAAGAGAAAACATCGAACGTATCACCTGTTTCAATCACTGTACCATCTGCTGTTACATAAGTTGCAGGCAGTTTTGATGTGATAGATACTGGAGATGAGAAGTTTTTAACTTTAGTATCGCCAGCTAACATTTCTACGTTAATAACTGAAGCAGGTACCGCGACTTCAGTTGTGCTTGAGCCATTTAAACCTTCAGGAATTAAATCTACCGCGGCTGCCTTACCAGCTGCAGCATCAATATCGGCAGTGACAATATTTAATGTTACATCTGTACCTGAAACTAACTCGCCATTAGCATCTCTTAGTTCTACATCTTTAGGAATTGTTACAGTAGCACCGCTCGAATCCGCATCAGCAGAAGCTGTTAAATCAGCCGATAAGATACCATCTTCAGCAGCACCTTCACTTGAATCAATAGCAAGTTTTGTATCATCAAGTTTTACAAGAGGTACTATCGCGTCTAAAGATTCTGATGTATCTGATAAATCAACAACAATACTTTTTGAAACGTAGCCTTCAGAAGTAACAAGAACAGTCAACTCTGTTAGTTCAGCATCATCAGCCAGCGTAAATGAAAATACACCGTCTTCAGCTGTAACACTAGTAAGTTCTTCGCCTTCAATGTCAGTAACATTTGTAGAAGGTGCACCTTCCTCTAAAAACTTAATTGTAGCAGGAATCACTTCACCAGTTTCATTATCAACAACGTTACCCGCTACATAAAAAGTAAGTGCCTCAGGCGTATCAGCAACTGGAACATCTACAGTTGGTGTTGGTGGCTTAGGCACTGTGGTGTTGTTATCATTATCACTAAAACAACCGCTTAAGCTTAGAGTGACACCTAACGCTAGCGCTAGCTTTGTTAGTTTAAATTCATTGTTTCCCATAATCGTTACCTTTCTTTCCTTTATCGTAAAGTAATCAGACTTTTATTAGAGCAAATAGTACCGGTTTGTGCACCGAAATACGCCACACATGGTTATCTGTTATTGAAGGATAAGCGTACATTATATATACGTCAAGTGAACATTATATATACTTTCATTAATAGAATAAGAAAGTTTTGTCTCGTCCTTCAAACATTGTGGGCGGCACATTTCGCTTTGCCGAATTATAATACAGAGCCTAGCTATTAAAAAGCTCAACTCTATGAATATTTATAGTTTATGCAACTGAACTCATGCTGACTATTAATTTCAGTTCGCCTACGTAATTGTAAAGCATAATAACAGATTATGTAACAAGTTTATAACTGCGAAAAACTGTCTACGTAATCACTCAGTTTGTCTATGTCGACCACTTGTAAACCTTGATTGCTGCGTTTTACTAAGCCCTTTTCTACAAGCTCAGTCACAACACGTCGATAGGCACGTTCGGTAGTGGCGAAACGTTCAGCTTCAGCATTCACAGTTGGGTAGGCTCTAAGCAGTGTCGGATTATTATTTTCAGCTCTTAATAAACAATCTTTAGCAATATTATAGCTTAAGGGTAATAGCAATTTGTCTAGGTTGATTTTTTGGTTCTCTTGAAACTTAGCGGCTATTGTTTGTGCTGTGTATAAACTCAGTTCTGGTTTTTCTAAAAGTAGTGCGCGCCAATGTTTAAGCTCAATGAGATTGTAACTAACATCACTGAAACACGTAACTGTGTAGATACAAGGGAGGTTGTTAAGAGCTTCAATCTCACCAATTAATGTATTATTACAGTCAAGCTGACCGAGCAAAAGGCGGCGACCATTACCGACATCGTAACTAAACGAAACGGTACCACTTCTCACTAATACGAGTTTGGAAAGTGGTTGATCTTGATGGATCAGCACTTCTTTTTTGGCTTGTTGAAAACGACTCCCTGCAAAAGTGAGTAATTGATCAACAAGGTAGCTTGAAAAATGATATTGAAACATTAACGCCGCTCTTCGGACAATTGTCCTATTTATTACATCTTAATGACGCTAGCATTAAGATTCTAAGAATTTATGCTAACTTACTAGTAAGGTGTTCACGTTACTCATACCTTCATTTCCCGTGTAATGATTTTAAAGTCGGGTTAATTCTCAGGCTTTACAAGGTTTTTAGTAAGTTAGCTTTTTTATTTTCATTGTCAAAGTGAGCAATGAGTGAGTCTAAAAATGACAAACTCTAATGCTAACCTAAAGCCTAGGAGAGAACAATTGAGTTGGGAATATTTAGGCTATTTAGCATCTGCATTATTGGTCGCTTCTTTAACAATGAGCGATGTTATGAAGCTTCGTTGGTTTAACTTAGCAGGCTGTATCGCATTTACTCTTTATGGTGTAGCAATTGATGCCGTGCCTGTGGCATTTACCAATGGCTTGCTTACCTTCGTAAATATCTACCATATTATAAAATTAAAGCGTCAACCGACAGTTGACGCTAAAAAGTAATTTAATTTTCGTTTTCAAGTGTATATTTAAGCTCACCTGCCAGCCAGGTTTGCTGTACTTTTATAGCGAGAACGTCAGCGAGCGGCACCGTGTAATAATCTTTATTGATTAAAATAAAGTCAGCCCATTTTCCTTGTTCTAAACTTCCTACTTTAAATTCTTGATGGGCAGCGTAAGCGCCTCCCAATGTAAACGCTCTTAGTGCTTCATCACGTGACAGTAACTCTTCAGGACGCCAACCTCCTTCAGGAAGTTGGTTATGGTCCATGCGTGTAATTGCTGAGTATAAGCCATCGAATGGGTCAGCAAGTTCAACGGGGAAATCAGAGCCTGCCGCAATAATGGAGCCTTGTGATAAAAATGTTTTCCACGCATAGGCACCCGTCAACTGTGTTTCGTTCAGACGTTGCTCAGCCATGTGCATATCAGAAGTCGCATGAACAGGCTGCATGGAAGGAATAATTTTTAACGCTTTAAAGCGAGGAATATCGTTTGGCGACACAATTTGCGCGTGTTCAATGCGGTTCCGTAATAAAATGCCTCCCGATTTCTTGAAGACATTTTCATAAGCATCTAAAACGGTTTTATTAGCTTGGTCGCCAATCGCATGGGTATTCGCGCTAAAGCCGTGTGAAAAACTTAAGGTAAATAGTTGTTCTAGCTTTTCTTGCGTTTCGAGCATTAAGCCATGATGGTTTTTGCGATCAGCGTACTCATTAATTAATGCAGCGCCTCGACTGCCTAATGCACCATCTGCATAGACTTTTACACTGCCAATGGAGAGCATGTCGTTCATATCTTTATAGCGACCAGCTTTAAGCATGGTTTCGAGCTTTGGATCGCCAGCACTGAGCATAGCAACAATTCTAACAGGCAGGTTATTGTGTTCTGCACGCTGTTTATACACTTGCCACGTATCGTAGTCTATACCTGCATCGTGTGCTGATGTAATGCCTAAACTGAGTAGGTGATTACCGGCGTTATCAAGTGCGCGATTGATACTCGCGTGATCTGTCTTGGGGATGTGTTGCGTTACTAATGTTTCTGCTTTATCAATAAACACCCCTGATGGCTGACCCGAAGGAAGTTTAATTATTTCGCCTCCAGAGGGCGTATCTGTTTGCGCCGTTATGCCAGCCAACGCCATTGCTTTTGAATTGACCCACACGGCATGACCATCAACGCGAGACAGCACAACAGGCTTGTCTTTTACGTATTTGTCTAAATCTGCTGCCGTAGGAAATTGACCGCCAGGCCAATGTTCTTGGTTCCAGCCTCGGCCAATTATCCAACCTTGTTTATCTTTAGCGAATTCGGCCAACATTTTACCGACCATATCGACAGATTGGGTATTTCTAACATCCAGTTGTGACAAGTTATTGCCAAGCCCAATTATATGACCATGTGCATCAATAAGCCCGGGCAGCAGTGTTGCCTTTTTACCATCGATCGTTGTCGCATCAGGAAAACTAGCTTTAAGGGAATCATCGCCTGTTTTGACAACTTTTCCATCTTTAAAGACTAAGGTTGAAAATTGCTGTGTCTGACCTTGATAGGTTGGTGTGTAACCATTTACGTTATAAATAACGGTGGTGTTAGCGAAGCAAGATATCGATGCAGTTGCGAGTAAGCTGATAATGAGTTTCATACTATTCTTATTTTTATTGATTTATAAAAACAGTATCAGAGTTGCTGTAAACTGCAAATAATTAGGTAATTAAAACGTGCAAAAGGGTGACTCGCACCCTCAGCATTATTTGCTAGCATATTCATTAAATTCAGCAAACGATAACTTATTGTCTTTATCGCTGTCGTAACTTTTAAAACGAGACCACAGAGCGGGGTCTCGTGCAGATTCAGAACGGCTTAAGAAGCCATCTTCATTACGATCGAGTTGTTTAAATTTTTCTCCAATACTTTCTGTTGCAAAAACCATACTGCTATATAAACCACAGATTATAAGACTGGCGAAAGTGTATTTTGACATTGCTTTAACTCTTGTTTGTTAAGTAGTGCTTAAATTCAAGGAGTGATATTTGCTGATCGTTGTCTGTATCCCATTTAGCCATGTGCTTTTGCAAGTGTGGCTGAGATGCAAGCTCTTCAACACTTAAATAACCATTTTTATCTTTGTCTAAATGATCAAATCGCTGCTTAACATCTAATGCTAAGGTATTGAAGCTTATAGTAATTAAAGTGCATGAAGCAAGTGTCGCAATTTTCATAATAAAACTCCTCAGAAAATAAAATCCTTTTTGGGAAAAGTGCTTGCCATAATTTAAATCCCAAAATTTAAATCCGTTTACACGCTCCCTCTGGGATTATGGCAAGCACTTTAAGAGGTTAAGGTTTGAATTTTTCAAACTCTTGTTCAGATAATCGCTGATCACTATTTGTATCAAGATCAGTAAACTGCTTAATTAGCTCAGGGTGTTCATTTACTTCAGAAAGTGAAATTGCATTGTCTGCATTGCTATCAAACCTAGTAAAGCGAACATCCATTTGAGATGCCAAAACGGTCGCACTGATAGCCAAAAATATCAGCGAAAAGGCAGCGATAAGTTGTTTCATAACAATCTCCTATTGAATAAACGACTGAAACTCTGGAAATGAAATTTGGCCATCCTCATTACTATCAATTTGAGAAAAATTGCCATGTAACAGTGCGTCCTCAGATGCTTCAGACTCACTTAGCGCGCCATTACTGTCTTTATCAAGTTCATTAAACGTCTCGTTGAGATCAAGCGCGTATGAGCTTATTGATACTAAGCTGGCAAGCATGATTGAAATACAGGCCATCGTTTTCATTTTGTTTCCTAAAATCTATAACTTATTACGGTATAAACAAAAACAATGCCAACTTTAAAATTTATTTAATATCAATGGTTTATGCATTCCCCGAGTGATTTGCTCAGCAATACTTACAAAGAGCTGTGTCTTTTTTGCAACGTTTTTTGGGTTCTAAAGGATTATTCATTTTAAAACAGAGAGTTATATTGTTGCTGATTAGCAACAAAAAAGCATTTATTGGTTAAAAAGTGCTGTTATATAGGCTGGATTCAGCGAGTGTCTAAGTTATTTATCTAATAATCATCTTCTGTCACGTTGAAAAGGATCAGTATGCAAGGTCTCGTTGCGAATAAATTTAAACATGCGCTCGATTGGCGGCCCAGTTTAATTGGCCAGTTTGTCTTTAGCACTTTGTTGTCTTTGCTGCCTTTATCGTTGGTTGTGATCGTGTTTTTAAACGCACTGAATAAACAATTGGCTGTGACACAAAAAATTGTCAGCGATAATTATTTAGTTACAAAGGCGTTTAATAGTTTAAAACAAGATTTAAATAGCCTAGAAAGAGCAACAAGACAAAATTGGGTTTTAAAAAGTGAATCACTCGATACCTTAATTGAAAATAAGTGGCAGTCATCGCTGCAAAGTATTGATGAGCTTATTTTTCTTAGTCCATCGACAGAGTATGTGGCGCAGTGGCAGCAATTGGCAGAAGTACTCAACTTTGCCCAGCAACACTTAGTTGCAGAGCAAAAACAAGATGGTGAATTATTTGCCCCAGCAAGCAAACTTATTGCAGAGCAAACTGTGTGGCTACGTGATCAAAATGAATTACGGATCACCAAGAATCAACAGCAATTAAAGGCGCTTCAAGCGTCGTTTATAAACTGGTTGATTGCATTAATTCCACTCACATTATTAGTAAGTGGTGGGTTTTTATGGCGGATCAGTGGCCGTTTAGGTGAACTAACAAGTGTAATAGATAAACTAGGTCAAGGTCATTGGCAGCAGAAAATTTCTGTACGAGGCTCATCGGAGCTCGTTGAGTTAGGTAATAAATTAGAGTGGGTGCAAGCGCAGCTGCATATGCTAGAGCAACAAAAAGACACCTTTTTACGTCATGTTACTCACGAATTAAAAACACCGCTTGCCTCTATGGTTGAAGGCACTGATTTACTCGCTGATGAAATTGTTGGCCCAATTAATAGCGAGCAGCAAGCTGTCCTTGAGCTAATTACACAGAGTATGGCGCGTTTACGAGTGATGATTGAAAGCTTATTAAATTATAACGCGATTCGTACCAGTAAAGAGAGTGTCACAGAGCTTAACTTCAATAGTATGAAAACGAATATTGAGCGTCACTTTGAACATCGTTTAATTGCGCGAAATCAGTCGTTAATATGGGTAAATGAACTTCCCTCAAAAGCGATGTATATTTCTTCCGAGTTGTTAGAAATGATGCTTGTGCAACTCATTTCCAATGCCTTGAAATTTTCACCTGAACAAGGCGTTGTCACGGTCGAAGCGCGTTATAAACACACTCAGCTTCAAGTGACGGTCAGTGATGTCGGTAAAGGCATTGCTGATTCTGAAAAGACCGCTGTTTTTGGTGCCTTTTATCAGGGGAAAAATGCCAAAGAGCAAACTGAAATGGGCAGTGGTCTTGGCCTCACAATTGTGAAAGAAACGGTTGAGCAACTGAGAGGCACACTTAATATTGCTGATAATGAACCGCAAGGCTGCCGATTTACAGTGACATTACCAATTCAAGCAACCCAAGGAGTTAACTGATATGGGCTTCGTAAATAAAGCCAGTTTTATACCCGCTGTACTCGTTGTATTTTTGACCGGGTGTGCGTTAACACAGCCAACATCATCGACAGCACAAAAAGAGCATAAAACGCAGCTAACACCAAAGGAGCAACCTAATCCTAAACCAAGGCCTAAAAGCGAGCCTGTGTATCCGCCTGCACGTTTGGTTATTGCATGGCATGCAGAGCAATGCGGTGGTTTTAAAAGTACGCCGCAGAAGCAGACGTATGTAGGGCAAAAAGAGCTGATCAGTTTATTTAAATATTTATGTATACACAGTGCCTCAGAACCTAAACAAGCATTGGCATTACTCGAAAGCAGTGATCAAGCTTATTATTGGCCTGATGATATAAAACAGTATTTATGGCTACAAAAACAAAGTGTTCAACATAGTCTAAAGGCCAAGCAAGCCAAGCAGGCCTTAACAGAAAAAATGGAAAAAACGTTGTCGTCACTGGCGGCAATTGAACAACAATTGCTGTTACGCGAAGAAACTAAGGAGCAGTAACCATGGCTGAGATAACAAAACCACGCATATTGTTGGTTGATGACGATGCAAGCTTACTGAAATTACTTGCAATTAGAATCGAATCAAAAGGGTATCAAGTTAGCACGGTTGAGAGTGGTCTGGCTGCGCTGCAGCAATTAAAAATGCAAACCTTTGATGCTGTGATTACCGACTTACGTATGGATGAAATGGACGGTATGGCGCTGCACCGCCAGTTGCAAAGTCGCTATCCGTCTATGCCAGTCATTATGATGACAGCGCATGGCTCTATCCCCGATGCAGTTGAAGCAACTAAGCAGGGGATCTTTGCGTTTATTACCAAGCCAGTTGATAAAGATGAGTTATTTGATAGCCTCGCCAAAGCAATCGAGATCCATGGTGTGCATGGTGATGAAACTCCAACGCAAACAAACATAGTTACGCGCAGCGGTGCCATGTTGCACCTCCTTGAGCAAGTAAAGTTACTTGGGCCAACGCATGTTAATGTATTAATTTCAGGGGCGAGTGGCACAGGTAAGGAGTTATTAGCACAGGCGATTCACCAGCATAGTCACGTTAGTGATGGGCCTTTTGTTGCAATTAACTGTGGGGCTGTACCAGGTGAGTTGTTAGAATCAGAATTATTTGGTCATAAAAAAGGTGCGTTTACTGGGGCGGTAAAAGATCACCAGGGTTTGTTTCAACAGGCTCAAGGTGGTACCCTTTTTCTTGACGAAATAGGTGATATGCCTCTGAATTTACAAGTAAAGCTATTACGTGTATTGCAAGAAAAAACAATTCGTCCCGTGGGATTTCAAGAAGAAATTCCTATTGATGTACGGATAGTATCGGCAACGCATAAAAACTTACCTGAAGCGATTAATAACCAATTGTTTCGTGAAGATTTGTATTACCGACTCAATGTGGTGAACTTAAAGCTTCCTCCTTTGTGTGAAAGACGGGAAGACATAAGCTTGCTGGCACAGCACTTTGCAAGCGTAATAGCAAAACGTATGAATCAAGATGAAAAGCGTTTTGCTAATGACGCAATGCATGCATTGGTGCGTTATGACTGGCCTGGTAATATTCGTCAGTTACAAAACGTGATTGAACAAGTTGTCGCGCTGACCCCAGGTAATGTAATTGCGGTACAGCTAGTTGAAAGCGCGCTCAATAGCAATGTAAGTAATGCAGAGCCATTATCATTAAACGATGCTAAAAAAGAGTTTGAGCGTGACTATTTAATAAATACGCTAAAAATGGCAGCCGGCAATGTCGCAGAGGCTGCAAAGCTTGCAAAACGAAATCGCTCAGATTTTTATAAACTAATTAAAAAACACAACATTAATGTAGAAAATTTAATCTAGATACAACAAAACCTAGATGCAAAAAAAGGAAAGCGCATGGGGCTTTATTTAGTTTACCTTGGTGGTCGTATACAAGGCTGTCATATCGAAATGCACGATGTTCGATTTGTTGTTGGTGATAAAATTGAAGACACCTACTCAAAGCTAAAAGCGCAGTGGGTGGGTGACAAAGGCAGTGTGCACATGGATAGCTACATGCATATTCAGCACATTGATGGTTACAAAGTAGAGGTGATAGAAGGGGCTCACGAGCAACCTGAAAAGCTTTATTTTGTTAATTTAGGCGCGTATCGAGCAGACAGTCTTGCCGAACAACATGACTTTGCATTGTATGTTGCGCGCAGCAGTGAGGAAGCAAAGCAACGTGCTAAAGACTCTTTGCTTGCAGGGCTGACACATTTGCACAAAGATGATTTACATGACGTAGATGATTGTTTTGCTATCGATTTACTCGATAGCAACTTGACCCTTAAGCTAACACCAAGTGGGCACTCTCAAGCGATGAAACCCGATTGGTTTGGCTATCACGTTTTATAGTGAATTAATTAGTCATCATTCTCGCTTTTACTGGCAACCTTAAAAGCAATGATGACTAAAGCAAACAGTGCAAAAGGGAGTGCAGCAAGTAAATATTCTACAGTATGGCTATCTTGGTAGTTAGGCTGAAGTAAAAAGTGCCCAGCAACACATAACAAGATTGCCACAAACAAAACAGGCAATAAGATTAACTCTTTTTTTGGCGAGTGATTTTTCATTACATAAGGTCAAATTTCAATGGTGGGGCATTGTAATGAGCTAAGTTAAGCTAGGTCAAATAACTTGGTGACTTATATTGCGCTGTATCAACTTTTTTAGTCGGTATTTTCTTTGATTGCTTTTTAGGCTCTGCGGGTTTATCTGTTACATCATTACAATTATAAAGTGCCATTATGAATTCGATTTCTTCACGTTGTAACCTTGATTGCATGATGCCCCCTCGAGTCAAATTTGCCTTTTATAGTACAATATACTAAGCCCGCCAATCTGAATTATTGGTGAATAACTAAGCATTAAATTGTTATCAAGTGTAACGCTGTCATCGTTGTTTTATAGGCAAACTTACAGTGAACACCACGCCGCTATCATCTGCGAGATTTTCAGCCTTGACCTGTCCCTCATGGTAATCACAAATTAAACGAACAATATACAAGCCTAATCCCAAATGGGGTTGTTGCTGATGCTCTTGAGTTCTCACTGATACCATCGAATCAAATATATGATCTACTAAGCCCTCTGGTAACAAAGGGCCTTGGTTCACAATTTTTAGAATAGCGTGCTGTTCGTTTTTAGCTAAACTCACCGTTACTTGGCTGTCAGGAGATTTAAACTCGAGCGCATTATTAATCAGTTTATCAAGAAGTTGGGCAATAAACTCCGGGGCCCCTCGCAGGGGCAGTGGTGATTCATAAAGTGATAAATTAAATAATTTCTCGCCATAAGTAATTTGGTAACCTTGCATGCAGCCAGTGATCACTTGAGTGAGATCAAACGTCTCAGCTTCCACATTTTGAATGCTTTGTTCTAGGCGTGTTGCTTCACTCATTGTGGTTATTATTTTACCTAGTCGCTCAACGCCTTCACTGGCGCGCGCGAGGTATTTTTGACTAAACTCAGATTGCGGCTGCATTTGTAAGTTTTCAAGCGATGAGCGCACCACCGCAACAGGGGTACGTAATTCATGAGAAAGGCGTGATGACATATTCTCAAGGTAATCGGTATAACCACTTAAGCGGCTGACAATATTGGCAAAACTACGTGAGAGATCACCAATTTCATCATTTGAATCGGTATACGTTATTTTGCCTGTAATTCGGCCTTGTGCATCAATAGCTTGCTCAGCGTTATCACGTAAACGACGAATACGGCTTGAGATCCGTGATGCAAAAAAGAATAAGGTGACAGTACCGACTAGCATGACAGCTAAAATAACGTTAAATAGTTTCTCGAGCGATTTATTACGAAGAGTACGCACACCATTGGTGGTTTCTTCTGCGATAACAGCACCAATGACCTTATCTTGAATCCAAATCGGGTAGGCTGCTGATAAGATCACCGCCTTGCTATCGGGAGTTAAGCGCCACGATGAAGCGGGTTTCCCGTTTAATGCACTGGCGATATGCGTGCCTTGCATAGCGGCCACATCATGCAAAGTATCAATAAACTCATTTTCAGGGCGAGTTAGTATTTGGTAATAAAGCGGATGCAAGTAATCACGCTCAAATTGTTGCCACCATGTTGTTGCCGGTTTATCTGTGAGTCCATCTGCCCAGACACCATCAGCGTGATGTATAGACCCCGCTTGTGCGAGTACGCGATGGTGGCTATCGACTACCCAAATTCGACTGCCGCTATGGCCCATCCCTTTTAAAATACGGTTTATCTCTGGTGAAGGCACAAGCACCGAGCCAATGTCGTTGGGATTGAGTAGGTTAGACGTTGACATAAGTTGAGGCTCAACTTTGTCATCATCCCAATCTTCAATTGCAAATCCCAGCTTGTTGCCAAGCATGCTTAATGGAAAGCGCAGTTCAATGTTATAGCCCGTTTCTGTGCTTTGAAAATAGCCTTGAATCTTTGTAACAGGCTCGCGGCTGATAGCGTCAAAGGCATTAACCCAGCCATCTTGGCGAGCAGCAATCACGTAATGCTTAAATTCACCTTCGGGGGTCTTTAACATGATTTGTAAGTGATCATTGCGCGTAATACTGAGCGTATTTTTAGCGCGATACACCAACGAGCTATCACGCACCTCAAAGACTGCATACAAATAGTTTTCGTACTTACCAACCATATGACTAAATGCTAAATCAGCGTCTTCGTGCGCGGGGTTTACACGTTGTAAGTAGCGTTTATCGTAATGCCAAAAAAGTGCCCTATAGGGTTGCCAGTCAGCAAGTTTGCCATCAAGTTGAATCGGGTTACTGAGGTTATAGGCATATAAATCACGGCCTTTAACGACCTGATCTAAAAAATTGGTTTGCGAGTCGAATAAGGCTGGCCGTTCATGTAGCGCTGTTGCCAGGGCTCGTGTGGTGCCTACGAGTGTTTTTTCTTGGCCTTGCCTTAAAAACTTTTCCATTTCCCAGACATATTCATAGCCAAGCCAAGGCAGTAAAAACAAAAAGCAAGACAGTAAAATAAACTTACTGCGCAAACCAAATCTGAGCATTAAGCTTGCTCCCAGCGATAACCCATACCGTACACTGTGTCGATACAATCGAAGCTATTATCTAAGGCGATAAACTTTTTTCGGATGCGCTTAACATGGGAAGTAATCGTACTGTCATCGACATAAATTTTTGCATCGCTCATTAATTCATTGCGACTTTTTACATGCCCTGGACGCTGCGCAAGTGAATGCACCATCCAAAACTCAGTCACCGTCAAGTCAACAAGCTGATCGTGCCAAAACACTTGCATACGCTGGCTATCTAATTTTAATAGACCACGATGCAGTAGCGCACCTTGATTAGCCGGTTGTTCAAGTGCATCTAAGCGTCTGAATAAAGCCCCAATTCGTGCGGCAAGGTGCGCCATACTGATATCTTTTGTTAAGTAGTCATCAGCGCCCATGCGCAGGCCACAGACCGTATCAATTTCACTATCACGCGCGGTTAAAAAGATAATAGGCAAGGTTTTCGAGAGCGACCGTAATGTTTGACATAATAAAAACCCTCCATCAATTTCATGCGCTAAGCCAATGTCTACGATGGCCAAATCTGGCAATGACTGGCTAAACGACAGCTCTGCGCTTGCTCGGTCAGCAAACCCAATGACTTGATAGCCTTGTGCGCTCAACATTTCAGTGTAGTTTTCGCGGATGGCTGTTTCATCTTCGACAATGGCTATTTTCTTCATTCTTCCTACTTATTTAGCTTCATAGTCAGCACTATGAATACACTATACCGAAAATTTTACTGTGCGTACTGGCAAAAATGCGATTGCCATTTTTCTGCCACAATTGCTCAGCAGTTTGCCTTTTTTGATCCCCTTTATTGCCATTTCGGCTTGTTTTAATAGCGCTATACCACGTTTGCAACGCCAACCAATAGTTGCCAAACAATTAATGTAAAAGAAAGGATTAAATTATGAAAAAGATCATCATTGCTGCACTTATAACGTCGGCCCTATCAACAAGCCAATTTGTTGAGGCTGCGCCTCAAGCAAAACAAGAAACACCAAAAGAAACAGCTATTGGCCTTAGTGCAGGCGCTGTTGTTGGCGGTTTGATTGGGGGCCCTGTGGGTGCATTTGTTGGCGCATTTGCCGGAGGATTAATCGGTGAAAAAGAAGCCGGTGAGCGTGTTATCGAAGCGCAAAACCAGGCACTTGTTGTTATGCAGCAGCACACCGCAGATTATCAGCAGGTTATTGCTAATAATGCGGTTTTGACTGAGCAACTTGAGAGCTTGAATGATGAGAAAGAGCAATTGCTTCAAGCCCAACTAAATACTTTGCTGGCCATGACCGTTCAATTTAAAACAGGGTCAAGTGAGATAGCCCCGCATTTTGCCAGTCAGCTCGATAAAGTCGCACGGTTACTGATTGAACAACCGCACTTGGCTATCGACTTAAACGGCTTTGCCGACCAACGGGGTGATGAACTCGCTAATTTAATGCTATCTAAGAAACGAGTGAATGCCGTGCAAAGTTATTTAATTAAACAAGGTGTGCCGCACACGCGACTGTCTGCTACAGCATTTGGCGAGAAACAAAGTGTTGCAAGTTCAAATGATTATGAAGATAACGTGTTTGATCGCAGAGTCACACTAACCACACGACCTGTTCAAAACACGCAATTACAGACTGCAAAAAGCAATCGCTAATTCATCTGTCGATGGAGTGACATGTTATGTTGAGTAACCGAACCAAAAGGCTCTTGTCCGTGAGCCTTTTTATCCTACTTTTAGGATATGCTATAAATCCTGCATTAGCCGCTAATGTCAGTGCACAATTACGGTTTTATGATAACTTGCACAGCGAAGTGTCATCAGGCGTTTTAGTCAAAAACGATGTGACGATGACGCTCACAGGTTTAATCAATCATGTGGTTGTTAAGCAGCGTTATCAAAACCCACACCCGTTTGCAGTTAATGCGCGTTATGTATTTCCTTTGCCCGATGAAAGCGCAGTACATGCATTACAAATGCAAATTGGTGAGCGTGTGATTACGGGCAATATTGCACTCAAACAGCAAGCTGAGCAGCAGTTTAAAGAGGCGCAGCAGCAAGGCAAGCGAGCAGCCCTAGTACGTCAGCAACGGGCGAATATTTTCGCAACCGATGTTGCAAATATCGGGGCGGGCGATGAAATTGAAATCACCTTACAGTATCAAGAGATAATTGGTTTTCGTGATGGGGTATTTTCACTGCGTTTCCCAACCACGATTACACCCCGCTATGAACCAAAAACAGCTCAGCTTAAGCCTCATACAAGCGAAAACCCAGAGCCTAATTCATCGTCAATGTTGAATCAGAGCGCTCTGGCTTCTGCGTGGTTAAAACCGGTGTACCAACGCACAAATAGTCAGCAGGTTGATGCACATTTAAACTTGGCTATTAACATGGATATTGGTTTAGAGCTTAGTGATATAAATGCAAACCTGAGCGGTATGCAAATTGATAACCCACATTTTGGGCGCTATATACTTGCCCTTAATCGCGATGTACCGATGACACGTGATTTTGAGCTGACATTTAAGCCGCTCGACAAAGAAAGTTCACAGGCTGCGTTTTTTAAAGAAGTCGTCAATGGCGAAGAATATGGACTATTGATGCTCGTGCCGCCAGCGGATCATTTTACCGCACAGGCACGCCTCCCGCGTGAAATGGTCTTTGTAGTCGACACGTCGGGTTCTATGCATGGTCAGTCCATGGAGCAGGCAAAGCACGCTTTGTTTTATGCTTTATCGTTACTCGATGAAAACGATAGCTTTAATATTATTGGTTTTGATAATGACGTTACGGCTCTCAGTGAGTCTGCAATGATTGCCAATGACTTTAATATTCGCCGTGCAGAGCGTTTTATATATGGCTTGCAAGCTGATGGTGGCACAGAGATAAGTAATGCACTATCGCGGGTATTAGATGGCAAACAACATGATGGTTTTGTGCGTCAAATTGTATTTTTAACCGATGGCAGTGTGGGCAATGAAACACAGTTGTTTTCGCAAATTCAAGCTGACTTAGGTGATAGCCGCTTATTTACCGTTGGTATTGGCAGTGCACCAAATAGTTTCTTTATGACACGCGCTGCTGATATTGGTCGTGGTACGTTTACCTTTATTAGTAGCGCCAGCCAAGTACAGCCTAAAATGCAGCTATTATTCGATAAACTCGCTCACCCAGTTGTAACCGAGCTTGTCTTACATGCAGATAACCAAGAGCTTGAGTACTGGCCATCGCCTTTACCCGATCTTTATTTTTCTGAGCCCGTGTTAGTTGCGGTGAAGTTAGCTGGAAATCAACATGTAACCCTGACCGGGCAGACCCAATCAGGACCTCTTAGTATTAACTTATCAGCGAATCACGCGGCGCAAGGTGAGGGCATAGCAAGACTATGGGCAAGGCAGAAAATTAAGTCACTCCTGCTTTATAATGATAAAGACAGCGTAAAGTCAGAAGTCGAAACATTGGCACTTCAGCATCATTTACTCAGTCCATTTACTGCTTTTATTGCTGTTGATAACGTCGCTGGGAACGAAATTGCTGAGCGCTCAGTGCAACTAAGAAATAGGCTGCCGAGTGGAATGACATTGCCACAAACAGATGGGCAAAGTCGTGTATTTATAGTGTTTGGCTTGTTATTGGTATCGTTAGCATGGTTATGGCAATGGCGACGTTAAAAAAGGCCTTACCACTGTGTGTGGGGTTGCTTGGCATTTCACTGCTACTCAATGGCAGTTATATGCAAGCCAAGGCGTGGCTTGCCCAGCATCTGATTGAGTCAGCTTGGCAACATGCTTTGCTGACGCCAAATGAAAAAGTCAGGCCGTGGTTTTACGCTGACGGTTATGTCACAGCACAACTAAATTGGCCTACTCAGCAGCAACGTTTAACTATTTTAGCGGGGGCGTCGGGGCGTAACTTAGCCTTTGCTCCCGGGCATTTCTTACCCAGTGGTGAACTTTCGAGTGACAATGGGGTGTTAATTGCAGGCCACAACGATACCCACTTTGCATTTTTAAAAAATGTGAAAGTGGGCGAGTCGTTTTCTATGCAGTTACAAAACGGCCAAGTCGTGCACTACCAAGTACGCAGTGTTCGTGTCATTCATCAACACGAGCAGGCCTTTTTAATGCAACCCGGTTTGTATTTATTAACCTGTTACCCTTTTGATTCTTTGGCATCGGGTACCGAGTTGAGGTTATTAGTGTCGGCAGACAAGCTCTCATCATCTACGTCAATTTTAAGTTCTTGATGGCGTTGACTGACAATCACGCCCGCAAATACCACACCGATACTTAACCATTGCCAAGTTGTTAGCACTTCCCCCAGTAAGATAGCGGATAAAATTAACGCAAAAATAGGAATCAAATTAGAGTAAGCCGCGGCAGTTAGTACCGATACTTTACTGATGGCATAGTTATACATACCATAGCCGCCTAAGGTCACGCACGAGCCTAAATATAAAATACTCAATAGGGCACTCAAATCATGTTGATTCTCGCTCGGCAGTTCAATAAAGAATAAAAAGGGTGCAAAGAATAGGCTGCCACTAAAGCCTTGTATGGCTATCAGTGTAAGCGGGGAGTAACGTGTTACTAAGTGTTTAACACTGACAGTATAAAAGGCCGCGCAGACCATGGCCATGAGCTCTAAAAAGTTACCCAGTAAAGGGTTTGGCGCTTGCTCGCTACTTGGCGAAAGCAAGGTTAACAAAATACTGCCACCAATACAGAGGGTAAAGCCAACCACAATGGCTTTACTGATGTACTCTTTTAACATTAAGAAAGCTAAAATAGCGACAATAATCGGTAAGCAAGACACAATAACACCCGCTTGCGATGCTGATGTGTATTCAAGCGCATGACCTTCAAATAAGTAATATAAGCAAGGCTCTGCCAGCGACATGCCTATCAAGTATTTCCAGTCGCCTTTTTTAAATTCAAAGCGGATCACAAATCGCCACAAGCATAAACAAATTAAAAGGGTGGTTAACATCCTTAAAAAAATTACCAATACGGGGTCATAAATTGTGATTGCATGCTTTAACGCAATATAGGAACTTCCCCATAAAAAAGTGGCAATTATTAAGCATAAACTGGCAGGCATAGGTGTCGCTTCGTGTGTTAAAAATGAAAAAACGATCCTAGCATGAATTTTTTTAACTTGTTCAAAAACTGTTTGCTGGTATATATAAATTCTCTATTTTATTTACAGAATTAATAACGCAGATGCAAAGGCCACACGTCGTTGTTGTAAAGCTAGGCACAAGTGTGCTGACAGGCGGTACAGACAAATTAGATAAAGCACATATGGTGGAGCTTGTTCGCCAGTGTTGTGAGTTAAAAAAACAAGGTTATCAGGTTGTTTTAGTATCCAGTGGCGCTGTCGCTGCGGGTCGTGAGCAATTAATAACCCCCTGTGGCCGTTCTTTGATCGAAAAACAAATGCTGGCAGCAATTGGCCAAGGTCATCTTATTCATACTTGGCAGAGTTTATTTGCACTCTATGGTATTAATGTTGGGCAGATGCTGCTTACCCGAGCTGATGTTGAAGACCGCGAACGTTATTTAAATGCCCGCGACACACTCAATGCATTGCTTGCGCATAATGTGGTTCCAATCATTAACGAAAATGATGCCGTAGCCACGACTGAAATAAAAGTCGGCGATAATGATAACTTGTCTGCGTTGGTGGCTATTTTAGCAAATGCAGAAAAACTTTTGCTGCTGACCGACCAAGAGGGGTTGTTTACTGGTGACCCGCGCTCTGATGTTAATGCAACTCTCATAAACGAAGTATCACACATTAACGATGAGCTCAGAGAGCTTGCTGGTGGAAGTGGTACAAGTTTAGGAACTGGCGGAATGGCAACTAAACTTCAAGCTGCTGATATTGCTCGTCGTGCAGGCGTTGAAGTGATTATTGCCAAAGGTGCGGGCAAAAATGTGATTTTAAATTGCATGGCTGACAAACTGCCAGGTACTCGGTTTTTAAAATTAACCGCCCCCAAAGATGGTCGAAAAAAATGGCTATTAGCGGGCCCCAAAAGTTCTGGGCAACTGGTGATCGATGATGGTGCCAGTTTGGCACTCCAAGAGCGCGGAGCCAGCCTTTTAGCAAAAGGGGTCAGAGCTGTTAGAGGCCAATTTGAACGAGGTGATGTAATTGAAGTGATATCGAGTGAAGGTCAATGTATTGCAAAGGGGCTCGTTAACTTTAACCATCAAGAAATCGATACAATAAAAGGCTGCCACTCATCACAAATTGCGCAGTTACTTGTGTTTGCACCAAGCAGTGAAGTAATACACAGAGATGATATGATTTTATTATAGTTTTTTAGTAATTTTTATAAATTTAACTACACTAAAGTTACTAATAGTTCTGGGGACTTTTCAATGCAGGCAAACCCTTGTGGACATGAATGGGTTGTGACGATAACACAGCAAGAAGAAGAGCCAGAGCTTGATCAGGCCCTTGTCGATGCGGTGGCAGGGTTAGGAGAGTTTTCGCGGTTTGCTATTTATGTCAATAAATTCTTTAAACCAGGGCTACCTGCACAATTAATTAATAAAGACACCGTGATAGAGAAGCTCTCTGAACACGAGGTCAATGAATTAATAGATAAAGTCAGTCGCAATAAAATCCGCATTAGCCATAACTATGGCTGTATTTATACCTATGTACCTGTTTATTATACGGGAAATGTAGTAGGGGTTTTAGTGATTGAGTCGAATCAAGAGCTCACCGAACGCTGTAGTATGTTAGCAATTTACATGCTAAATATTTACGCTAACCAACTTTCATTGTTGTATAAGTCCCGCCTTGACCCATTGACTGAATTACTTAATCGTCAAACGTTTGATAAAAAAGTGATTGATATCGCGGCGCAAGCGGCGCATGGAGTTACTCACTCAGATGTAAATCACCGCCACTGGTATTTGGCAATGATCGACATTGATCACTTTAAACGTGTGAATGATAACTACGGCCATGTTATTGGTGATGAAGTCATTTTGCTGGTCGCACAATTACTCAAAAATAACTTCCGATTCGAAGATTATGTATTTCGTTATGGGGGAGAAGAGTTTGCCATTTTATTTCAAGCAACCGACGAATGTGATGCGCGCAACGTGTTAAATCGATTTCGTGCGTGTGTCGCTGAGTATCCATTTCCGCAAGTAGGTAGCCTCACTGTAAGTTGTGGTTTTTTGCCTATTTGTGAGTTTGAAATGGTTGCAAGCTTAGTTCAAAAAGCAGATAACGCCTTGTATCATTCAAAGAACATGGGGCGTAATCGCATAACGGCGTATTGCGAATTGGATATTCAAGATAATAAACACAATGATGACTCGATAGAGTTATTTTGAGCCTGTTGCAGCGTGTAGTGCTGTGTTAAAATTGCCCACCTTATTTTATTCAGTATGAGAATGTGAGATGAAGTTTGTCCGCTGGTTGTTAGGCCGCCTTATTTTACTTTTTGATTTTATTTTTACGCCGCGCAGTAAAAAACGTCCTGCTGCAGAGCAAGCACAGCTTGATTTAGTAACATCACAATTTAAGCTATATCAATTCAAAGCGTGCCCATTTTGCGTAAAAGTACGCCGTGCGATTAAACGCCAGGGCTTATCTGTGGAAACTCGAGACGCCAAAGGTAATGAACTCTTTCGCCAAGAGCTATTAGAGCAGGGCGGAAAAATTAAAGTACCGTGTTTACGTATTGAAGAAAACGGCCAAGTAACGTGGTTGTATGAATCAAACGATATCATTGCTTATTTAGATAAAGTCGCTGCATAAAGCGGCTTTTCACTTCGATAATAGCTCATGCTGTGCTAGCATTTGGGCAAATTTTTAATTGTCTTTTGAGAGATATAACCATGACAATTCGCACCCGTGTTGCTCCTTCACCAACAGGTGATCCGCATCTAGGTACTGCTTACATCGCTTTATTTAACTACTGCTTTGCAAAACAGCAAGGTGGGGAGTTTGTTTTACGTATAGAAGACACTGACCAAGTGCGCAGTACAGCTGAATCAGAGCAAGCTATCATGGATAGCTTACGTTGGTTAGGCTTAAACTGGGACCATGGTCCTGATGTGGGCGGTGAGTTTGGTCCATACCGTCAATCTGAGCGAAGTGATTTATACAAAAAGTTTGCGCATCAGTTAGTTGAGCAAGGCAAAGCATTTTATTGTTTTGCAACTAGCGAAGAGCTAGATCAAATGCGTGAAGAACAAATGGCTGAGGGTTTGCGTCCTAAATATGATGGTCGTGGTTTAAATCTATCAGACGATGAAATCAAAGCGAATCTTGACGCGGGTAAGCCGTACGTTATTCGTATGAAGATCCCAAGCGACGGCACGTTTAAGTTTAACGACTATCTTCGTGGCGAAATTGAGATCCCGTGGGAAAACGTAGACATGCAAGTGTTGCTGAAAGCCGATGGCTTCCCAACGTATTTCCTTGCTAACGTTGTTGATGATCACCACATGCAAATTAGCCATATTTTCCGTGGTGAAGAGTGGATCAACTCAGCGCCTAAGCTATTAAAATTATACGAAGACTTCGGTTGGGAAGCGCCTGTACTTGGTCACTTGCCGTTACTTCGTAACCCAGATAAATCAAAGTTATCAAAGCGTAAAAATCCAACTTCAATCAATTACTACAAAGAAATGGGTTACCTGCCAGAGGCACTATTGAACTATTTAGGCCGCATGGGTTGGTCAATGCCTGATGAACGTGAAAAGTTCACGCTAGATGAGATGATTGAACACTTTGATATGAAACGTGTTTCTCTGGGTGGGCCTATTTTCGACGTGGATAAGCTTAGCTGGTTAAACGGTATGTGGATCCGTGAAAACTTGTCAGATGCTGAATTAATGCAACGTTTTGTTGATTGGAAATTTAATACTGAGTTATTCGCTAAAGTATTACCAGAAGCAAAAACACGTATTAATACGTTATCAGACATGGTTGATCTTGCCGGTCATTTCGTGGGCGGTATTCCAAGCTATGATCCTGCGTTGTTAACGGCTGGTAAAGCGGGTGAAGATGCAACACGTCAAGCACTGCAATTCTTCATCTGGCAATTAGAAGGCTTACGTACATGGGAAAAATCAGCGATTTTTGCCATTGCGAAAGAAGTTGCAACGTTCCATGAGCTGAAGATTAAAGATTTTCTTGAGCCGATTTTTGTCGCTATTACGGGCAAAACATCATCAACATCGGTACTTGATGCAATGGAAATATTAGGCTCAGACCTGTCGCGTGCGCGATTACGTGTTGCACTTTCGCACATTGGCGTGTCAAAAAAGCAAGCGAAAAATATTGAGCGCGCTTACCGCGATTACCCGCAAGCTTAAAAATTATTACGCTTTAAAAACCGAGCTATATGTGAAGTGACCCCCAATAGTTGGACATTCCAATGACTGGGGGTTTTTTTATATTTAAATCAAAGTTAACGCAGATTTAACTTGTAAATAGGTACTACTCTAATAGTATTAAACATGTACAACTTATCACTTGTAGGAATATCTTAATTAAGCAGTATAAGGTGGCTGCAAGCGAGGGATTTTTTAAGCTGAAGTGAATGCTTCGGTTAATTTTCAAGGAGAAAGTGATGTTCAAATACTTATTGGTCTGTTTGACCTTTTTTGGCATTAGTATGTCGAGTTTCGCTGCTGATAAACCCAATGTGCTTATTATTTGGGGTGATGATGTTGGTATGTGGAATATTAGCGCTTACCATCGTGGCATGATGGGAGGTAGCACACCTAACATAGATAGCATTGCCAATGATGGCATGATATTTATGGATCATTACGCACAGGCCTCGTGTACGGCTGGTCGTGCTGCATTTATTACTGGTCAGTACCCAATGCGTACCGGTCTTAGTACGGTAGGTCTACCTGGAGCACCACAAGGTTTGCAAAAGAAAGATCCAACGTTAGCAACGATGCTTAAATCTAAGGGGTATGTAACAGGGCAGTTTGGTAAAAACCATTTAGGTGACCTTGATGAACACTTACCAACAAATCATGGTTTTGATGAATTTTTTGGTATTTTGTACCACCTCAACGCGGGTGAATACCCAGAACAGCAAGATTATCCACAAGACGCCAAAACACAAGAAAAGTTTGGTCTAAAAATGCGTGGAGTCATTCATTCAAAAGCGCTTGCTAATGGTAAACAAGAGGTTAAAGATCTTGGCCCATTTGGTAAAGAACGTCAGCGTAATTTAGACCAAGAAGTGCTTGTTGAATCAAAACGTTTTATTCGTGATGCTGTAAAACAAAATAAGCCTTTCTTCGTTTGGCATAACACCACACGCATGCATTACCAAACTAACCTTAATAAAGCGTATGACGGTAAAACAGGGTTTGGTTTATATGCTGATGGTATGGCTGAACTGGATGATGATGTAGGAGAGCTGCTTAACTTACTTGATGAGCTTAAAGTATCTGATAATACAATAGTGATGTTTTCTACCGACAATGGTGCTGCATCAAACTCATGGCCTGATGGTGGTAACCAGCCGTTTCATGGTGAAAAAGGTGTTGGTGGCTGGGAAGGTGGTTTCAGAGTTCCTATGCTTGTTAAATGGCCAGGCCATATTCCAAGTGGTGTAAGCACGGGTGAGTTTATGACCATGGAAGATTGGATACCAACGATAATGTCATGGCTCGGTGATAAAGACCTAAAAGCTAATTTGCTTAAAGGTACAAAAATTAATGGCCAAAAGTATAAAGTTCATTTAGATGGCTTCGATCAAAGTGATATCTTGTTGAATAATGGTAAAACAAACCGTAAAGAGTTTTATTATTTTACCGAAACGACTTTCCACGGTATGCGTTACGGTGATTGGAAGTTAATTTTCACAGAGCAAGAGCATTGGTTCAGATCTTCGCAACAAGCCCTTACTACACCTTACATCATTAACCTAAAAATGGACCCATTTGAGCGCTTCATTGATGCAAGGGGTTACGATGAGTGGGCAGAAAACCGTAGCTGGATT
The DNA here is from genome assembly GCF_001938575.1 of Pseudoalteromonas sp. PAB 2.2. Lineage (NCBI taxonomy): Bacteria > Pseudomonadati > Pseudomonadota > Gammaproteobacteria > Alteromonadales > Pseudoalteromonadaceae > Pseudoalteromonas > Pseudoalteromonas sp. PAB 2.2. Next base: position 6,797 of record NZ_LYPI01000029.1, on the reverse strand, counting down.
TTAGGCCCTGCAGGTAATCAAATTTCAGAGTTTGTAAAAACCTTTAAGGCTTTCCCGCCTAGCCAAGAGAGCATGTCAGTACAAGTGGATAGTGTCGCTGAAATGATTTCAAAGCAAGCGCTAAACCGCTAAAAATATAGGCTTTACCAGGGCACGACGTTGCGACATCGCAGTTTTGTTCGTCACTGGTAAAGCCTTTACAACTTTCAACCCTGTAGCCATTGTCGCCTCTATTTACCCCCTCACGTTTTAACTGCTCAATAGCAATACTCTATTTATCGCTGTTGGATTGTAACCGCTAGATTGCACTGAACGTTGCCCTAGGCAGCTAAGTTCTTCAACATCGCCAAAATAATATGCATCACTTTGAATAGCTTGTTCTTCACTTATAAATTCCTGTATTCGCTACTTTTCGAATTCATAAGTAAACAAATTAGGGGACTGTTAGTCTTAAACCTATGTTGCCGCAGGCAGATAAAGTTGAAAAAGTGGTGAGTAAAACGAGCAGTCGAGTGATGTTTTTTCACTTTAACTAAGCTCTATTGTTCTATCGCTAAAAGCATGACTTTGTTGTTAAAAATTGAGGCTAATATTGAATAAATACATCTATTTATGCACTTTGGTTAGTCTTAAATGGGGTTGAAAATGTAACTAAGCTTGAATCTTTGTTAACGGTGTCGATTTTTTTGCGTCTTAAATAAAAGTAGAAATTTTCACATTTAGAGAGTGTCCATCAAATTTCGATTAGCGTTATGGCTTGTTTTATAAGCTTAAATTTGATTTTGTCGTTATTTTGGTAATTTATTTGTTAAGGTTAAGTACAAAACGCTACAACTAAGTTGATTAATTTGTTTCATGGGTGTGATTGAATAACGGTTAAGTTTGGAAATGGATATTCATAAAACTTAAATAATTATTCAAATAACTATCCAGGAATTACTTATGCAAGTAAAAACACTCTCAATTGCTGTCGCTGCGGCTCTTTACAGTGCCAGCGCAGCCTATGCGACTGGTATTGAAGCTAATAACAACGCAAATAAATTACAAGCACCTAATATTACATTCGATGAAGTAAAAGCACTTTCAAATAAAGTTCATGACGCTAGTTCAGAAACAATGTTGCAAAACAATGGCTTGAACGTAAAAATAAATGCACAAACAAGAAAGTTCGTTGAAGAAGGCATCACAGGCGAAAGTATTTATATTGTAAAACTTCGTGACAATGCCGTTGCATTAGAAGCAAGAGATATTCAATCTCCACTTGCTCGTAGCTTGCAACAACAAGGTGTAAGTAAGATTTTTGAACACGGTAAGCCGTCTTCTCCTGCTGTAATCGACTATCAAAATAAGTTATTAACTAAGCAGCAATCGGTAATGCAGAGCGTGGCTTCAGTAACAGGCCGTACAGAAATGCGCCGCCAGTTTACTAAAGCAATCAATGGTTTCTCAGTAAAAATGACAGAAGCCGAAGCGCGTAGAGTGTCAGAGCTAGGCTCTGTTTCATCTGTTATGCGTTCAAAGAATTATGACCTTTTATCTGATGAAGGCCCTCGTCATATTGGTGCAGACCAAGTGTGGAATGGTACGAGTGTACCAAGCGGTATCAAAGGCAAAGGTGAAGGGCAAATCGTTGGTATAATCGATACCGGTATCAATTCAGATCACCCGTCTTTTGCAGAAGTTGGCGGCGACGGTTATGTTCACACTAACCCGCTCGGCGATGGTAACTTCTTAGGTGACTGTGTTGACGATGCAGAGTTCATCCAATGTAATAATAAATTAATCGGTGTACGTTCTTATGACATGATCACCGATGTGTTCTCTGAAATTATCCCAGGCTGGCCTGCAATTGGTGAAGATTACCAAGGGCATGGCTCGCACGTTGCGTCAACAGCAGCGGGTAACGTAGTTAAAAACGTACCATTAGTCACTGTTGGTGCTGGTGACCAATCAGATGGCATGGTGATTAAAGAAGATCTCTTCCCAGAAATTTCGGGTGTGGCACCGCATGCAAATATTATTTCTTACCAAGTGTGTTACCCATCAAATGATATCGGTGCGAATGGCTGTCCGGGCGAAATATTACTAGCAGGTATCGAAGATGCGATTTCTGATGGTGTTGATGTTATTAACTTCTCAATTGGTGGTTCAGATTCAAACAGCTGGACAGACCCAGTACAACTTGCGTTTTTAGCAGCACGTGAAGCGGGTATTAACGTTGCGGCTGCGGCTGGTAACAGCGGCCAAGGGTGTGGCAGCGCAGAGTGTTTCGGCTATTTGGATAACTCATCACCTTGGCTTGCGCAAGTTGCAGCAACGACGCATGGTCGAAGTGTTGTGATTGAAACGCCGGTTGAATATGCAGGCTTTGCTGACGCATCAATGGGCTCTGAAGTGCCAAGCTGGTCAGAAATGGGTCTAACAGGTGGCTCACTTAACCAAACAGACATCACGGGTGTCGTTGTGTGGGCTAAAGACTATGCTGATGTGAATGGTGTTAAAGATGCGAATGGGTATTGTACTGCTGACTACCCAGCTGGCACGTTTGACTTTTACAAAGATGGCTCGCCAATTGTGGGTGCTGCAGAGGGTGAAACTAACGTAATCGTTATTTGTCAACGCCATGACCCTCAAGACCCTAATGCTAATGCACGTGGTGCAAAGTCTGATCATATCAAAGCAGGCGGAGCAGATGGTTTCATTATGTTTAACCGTAATAGAGACCAAGGGACAGTTGCTGAAGGCTACTCACTTCCAAGTGTTCACTTTACTTATGATCAGTGGAATGGTGTATACCCAAATGATGGTTTAGAGGATTGGGTTGATAGCTTCTCTGAAAAAGGCCACATGATCACCATTAAAGCAACCAATGTTGAGCGTATAGTTAATGCTGAAGATGCTGATTGGTTAGCGCCATTCTCTTCTCGTGGTCCGTCGTATCCAAACCGTGAAGTATTGGCTCCAGCCCTTGCAGCGCCAGGTGTTGACATTTATGCGGCTTACGCTGATGAACATCCATTTGTTGCCACACCATACGGCACTGATTACTCAAGTTCTAGTGGTACATCAATGGCATCACCGCACGTTGCAGGTGCAATGACATTGCTACGCCAGGTACACCCAGATTGGTCAGCAACTGAAATTCAATCAGCATTATCAATGACTGCTGATAACGTGGTTAAATATCATCGCTTGAACAATGAAAAAGATACCATCGGTGAAGCGTCAGTTTACCGTGCTGGTGCAGGTCGTATTAATGTTGCTAATGCAGCTAAAGCCGGTTTTGTCATGGATGAGTCTGCGGAAAACTTTATTGCAGCAAACCCTGACAGTGGCGGTACACCACATAAGTTGAACATGCCAAATCTTGTTAATTTCTCATGTAAGCCAGAGTGTCAGTGGGTGCGTACCATTACAGCCACCGAAGATGGTACATGGACAGTAAGCAACGAAGAAGTTGTGAACTGGAATTTCGACATGAATAAGCAAATTCCACAAAATGGTATCAACTTTGAAATTACCCCTAATAAGTTCTCTCTAAAAGCGGGTGAAACACAAACCATTATTGTTAAAGCATCAATCATGGAAACACAAGATTGGTCAAGTAACTCAGAAGTAGAGCTGCACAGCAACCTACTGTTTAAAGCAGAAGAAGAGAACATTCCTGATGCGCGTTGGCCTGTTGTATTCAAATATGATCGTGGCGATTTACCAGCGAACCTAACAACTGTTGCACACTCTGATAAAGGCAGCTACGTTGTACAAGGCGTTGAGTTACCAGTTGTTTCATCACCTGTTGCACAAGCATATATGCCAGTTGAAGCAACCATAGATACGTTTGAATTACCAAAAGATAAAGACAATTTCTTCCCGTGGGCTTCTAATCGTACGGTTGAAGTAGACCCCGCTGATATACTTGATGAGGCTACCTATTCTAAGTTCATCACTGTGCCGGCTGATTCTAAACGCTTAGTCGTTGAAGTTGTGGGCGTAGAGTCTGAACTTGAAGGAAACTCTGACCGTGCTAACCCGCTTGTCTACATTGGTAAAGACTACAATGGTGATGGCGAAATTCAGATTGAAGATGAAATCTTGTGTGTCTCTGGTCACGTTGTTTATAACAACTTCTGTAATATTAATAACCCAGAAGAAGGTGAATATTGGGCCGTTATTTATAACCCAGCGAAACAACGTAATCCTGACTTTATCGAAAAAATTCAAATTGCAACAGCCGTTGTTAGTAATGATGTAGCGGATACGCTTGACGTTACACTTCCTGCAAGTGATGGCGTAAACCCAGTTGATATGACAATCAATTGGGATATGAACATGAATGCAGGCGGTATTTACTACAGTGCAATCGACGCTGGCACATCAACCGTAAACCCAGATAACCTCGGGACTATTCCACTTCGCATTGAGCGTGGTGTTGATGTTGTTGACGTAGCCGTAGGCACTGAAGCAGCTAAAGTCGGTGACTTAATTCCTGTTAGCTTTAATGTACTTGCGAATAACTCGGGTGCCGACCGTGAGTTCTCATTTGATATTGATGCGCCTGCAGGATTAAATTTCCACTCTGATCGCATTGAAATCTCAAGCACGTCAGATGTGGATGCTGAAGTTGTTGACGGTAAACTTGTTATCTCGGGTGTACAACCAGATACACGAGATGTTCAACCTGATTACCTTGTTACTAACAATGTAACCGATGAAATGTGTCGCCTTCCAAGTTTTGGTAATTCAAACCCAGGTGGTTATGTTAACTTATCTGATTTTGGTATTTTCCCAATGTTGTCGGGTTTCCAAGAAAATGGTCAAGCTAACTATGGCCGTGGTTGGATAATTCCAGTTAACACTTTATTCAATGGTGCATACGATAAAGTAAGCCTGTTTAATAATGGTGATGAAGTAAATATGTGGAATAACTTCATCCAAGTTAAAGGGATTGGTACGGTTGATACGCTAGGTGCGCGTTACCTTGTTCCTGCACATTTACGCTTCCCATATGAAAATGTTCCATACGAAAATATGGCACCACTTTGGCGTGGTTGGTCTATCACTGAATCATCTATCACCAAAGATGTTCTCTCTGTAGGTCTATCTGCATCTGAAGGTATCTCACTGGCTTCAACAGCAAATGGTTGGGCTATTATTGAGTGGGATAATGCATCTGACTACGGTAACGAGTTTGGCTTTAGAGGTCAGTACTCTTATGACCGTCGTGATAACTCATTCGATTTCCAATTAATTTTCAATGCTGAAACACGTTTTGGTAAGAATGAGCATGAAATCTACTATGCGTACGATAACATCGACTTTGGCAGTACAGGTACTCACGGTAGTATCGGTGTGCAAGGCTTTAAAGGCCAAGTATCAACATTTGGTCCATTAGGTGATTATTTAGGGGTTGATATTGCGTACGATAACATCGACGAAGTAGTAAAAGATGACTACATCGTGTGTATGGATTACGTTGGCCCTGAAATGTCTCAGTTCGAAGTAACGGCATGGGCTGAAGTACTCCCTTCTGCTGCAGGTCAAACATTGGCACTTAACACCATTGCAAATGTTGATGGCATCGAAGCAATCACTAAGCTTAATGAAATTACAGTACCAAGCAACATCACGGTTGTAGCGCTTGACGATATGGTAACCACAGAGGAAACAGCAATTAGCTTTGATGTTCACTATATTGATGAAACAAACTCGAAAAATGAAATTTCAGTTATTTCAGACAATGTAAGTTTTGAAGTTGATGGCGATACAGTCACCGTAACACCCAATGAGAATTTCTACGGTGAAACAGAAGTGACGGTGGTTGTTTCTGACATTGAGAACCCATCAGATGCTGCAAGCACGACGTTTATGTTGACAGTAACTGGAGTGAGCGATGCACCTGTTGCAAATGTAGCGAATACAGAGATGGTTATCACAGAAGGCGATACGGTCACACTAGATGCATCAGCGTCAATGGACCCAGATGGTGATGAGCTGAGTTATAGCTGGCAAGGTAACGGTGTTATTGCAGATGCAAGCGCAGCGTTAACAACCGTGTCAGGCTTAACTGCGGGTGACCATGTATTTACAGTGACAGTATCAGATGGTGAACTTGAAACATCAGCAACTATGAATGTGAAAGTAGTTACTGTTGCAGAGCGCTTAGCAATTGATGCTATTTCTAACCAATCAGTTGATGAAGATAACAGCACAGAGATTGCGGTTAACTTTGACAACCAGTTAGGTAAAGAAACCGTTATTACAGCAATGGCTGACAATGCTGAAGTTGAGGTAATGGGTCATGAAACGGGTTCAATGCTAAAACTGACACCGGCAGCAAACTTCAATGGTGAAATTGAAGTAACAGTAATGGTTGCTTATACAGACGAGCCTTCGGCGGTAGCACAAACAACCTTTACACTGACAGTAAACGCAGTGAATGATGCGCCTGTTGTAGAGCTTGCAGAGACTCATTTATATGTACGTGAAGGTCAAGTACCGACACTTAGCGCAACGGCATCAGACCTTGATGGTGATGAGTTAACGTATGAGTGGACGGGTCCAGGTACGATAGAGTCAGCAAACAGTGCGAGCACGAAAGTGTCAGGTCTCGTTGCGGGTGACTATGTTTATACTGTGACAGTAAGTGATGGTACAACAACGGTTGAACAAAGCTTACAGTTATCAGTAACAGAAGCTCCCGAGGTTGATGACTCAGATGACGATGAGGATTCAAGCGGCTCACTTGCGTGGCTAACACTTCTAATGGCAGGTTTTGCAGGCTTAAGACGCCGTAAAGC
>NZ_LYPI01000028.1:0-32873 GCF_001938575.1 Pseudoalteromonas sp. PAB 2.2 | reverse complement strand
TCCATTTGAGCAGCACCAGTGATCATGTTTTTAACATAATCGGCGTGTCCTGGACAGTCTACGTGTGCGTAGTGACGAGTTGGTGTATCGTACTCAACGTGTGAAGTTGAGATTGTGATACCACGCTCACGCTCTTCTGGAGCGTTATCGATTGATGCGAAGTCTTTAGCTGTACCACCGTATACTTTTGCAAGTACGTTAGTGATTGCTGCAGTTAGGGTAGTTTTACCGTGGTCAACGTGGCCGATTGTACCAACGTTTACGTGCGGTTTTACGCGTTCAAACTTTTCTTTTGCCATCTTAAAAAATTCCTATAAAGAAATTAACGCCTGACCCACTATTGGGCCAGACAAGCTAAATCATATAACAGCGCGAGCTGCAATTATTGCATCTGCAACATTCTTAGCGGCTTCTGCATACTTTAAAAACTCCATAGAGTAAGATGCACGGCCTTGTGTTGCAGATCGCAGATCAGTTGCATAACCAAACATTTCAGAAAGTGGCACTTGTGCATTAATTTGCTTAAGACCACCGAATGCTTCTTCCATGCCTTCGATCATGCCGCGGCGACGGTTTAAGTCACCAACTACATCACCCATGTTTGCTTCAGGAGTGATAACTTCAACCTTCATTACTGGTTCTAGAAGAGCAGGGTTTGCTTCAAGCGCCCCTTTCTTCATCGCCATTGAACCTGCAATTTTAAATGCCATCTCATTCGAGTCTACATCATGGAATGAACCATCATATAAAGTCGCTTTAACGCCAAGTAATGGGTAGCCTGCCAGCACACCTTGAGCCATTTGCTCTTGGATGCCTTTATCTACCGCAGGGATGTATTCTTTTGGAACGGCACCACCAACGACTTCGTTAACGAATTCGTAAATTGGGGCGTCGTTGTCCGAAATATCCATCGGTTCAAGTTTAAGCCAGACGTGACCATATTGACCACGACCACCTGATTGACGTACGAACTTCCCTTCAACTTCAACAGTTGAACGGATAGCTTCACGGTATGCAACCTGCGGCTTACCAACGTTACATTCAACACTGAATTCACGTTTCATACGGTCGACAATGATATCAAGGTGAAGTTCACCCATACCAGAAATAATAGTCTGGCCTGATTCTTCGTCAGTTTGTACTCTGAAAGATGGATCTTCTGCTGCTAGTTTACCTAGTGCAATACCCATCTTATCTTGGTCAGCGATTGTGCGAGGCTCAACCGCAACAGAGATAACTGGCTCTGGGAACTCCATACGCTCAAGCGTAATAATAGAGTTCGGATCACACAGTGTTTCACCTGTTGTTACGTCTTTAAGACCAATAGCCGCTGCAATGTCGCCTGCATAGACTACTTTGATCTCTTCACGTGAGTTTGAATGCATCTGAACGATACGACCAAGTCGCTCACGCTTACTTTTAACTGGATTGTATACCGCGTCACCCTGTTTAACAGTACCAGAGTAAACACGGAAGAAGGTCAAGGTGCCAACGAACGGGTCTGTCGCAATCTTAAAAGCAAGTGCGGCAAACGGTGCGTTGTCATCAGCAGGACGCTCTTCCTCAGTACCATCTTCAATGATACCTTGGATTTGTTTCACTTGTGTTGGCGCAGGCATATATTCAATAACAGCATCAAGCACAGCTTGAACACCTTTATTTTTAAATGCGCTACCACACGTCATGGGAACAATTTCGTTTGCTAATGTACGCTGACGTAACGCTGATTTAATTTCAGCTTCGGTCAGGTCTTCACCTTCTAGATATTTATCCATTAGCTCTTCTGACGCTTCAGCAGCGCTTTCAACTAAGTGAGAGCGCCATTCTTCTGCAAGCTCAAGAAGGTCTGCCGGAATGGCCTCATAAGAGAAAGTCATGCCTTGATCTTCGGCATTCCAGTTAATGGCTTTCATCTTAATGAGGTCAATAACACCTTTAAAATCGTCTTCAGCACCAATTGGTAGCTGAATTGGAACAGGCGTTGCTCCAAGACGAGATTTCACCTGGCTAACAACCGTTAAGAAGTCAGCGCCAGTGCGATCCATTTTATTTACGAAGATCATACGAGGAACTTCATATTTGTTCGCTTGACGCCAAACTGTCTCAGTTTGCGGCTGTACACCTGATGAAGCACAAAGAACAACTACCGCACCATCAAGTACACGTAAAGAACGCTCTACTTCGATAGTGAAATCTACGTGTCCTGGAGTATCAATAATATTGATACGATGGTCGTCAAACTGCGCGTCCATCCCTTTCCAGAAACACGTTGTTGCAGCAGAAGTGATTGTGATACCACGCTCTTGTTCCTGCTCCATCCAATCCATAGTTGCAGCGCCATCATGTACTTCACCAATCTTATGAGAAAGACCGGTGTAGAACAGAACACGTTCTGTTGTGGTGGTTTTACCTGCATCTACGTGAGCGCAAATACCTATATTACGATAGCGCTCAAGTGGAGTTGTACGTGCCATAAAATCCTCTTAAAGGTTAAGGGCAGATTACCAACGGTAATGAGCGAATGCTTTATTCGCTTCAGCCATACGGTGAACGTCTTCACGTTTCTTAACCGCAGTGCCTTTGTTGTCAGCAGCGTCAACGATTTCTTGAGCTAAACGTAAGCCCATAGATTTTTCGCCACGCTTACGTGCAGCGTCTACTAACCAACGCATACCTAATGCGTTGCGACGTACTGGACGTACTTCAACTGGTACTTGGTACGTTGAACCACCAACACGGCGAGATTTAACCTCTACCTGTGGGCGAACGTTATCAAGTGCAGCTTCAAAGATTTCTAGGTGCGACTTGCCTGATTTCTCAGCAGCCACGTCTAACGCACCATAAACGATTTTTTCAGCAGTAGATTTCTTGCCGTCTAACATTACTACGTTAACGAATTTAGCAAGAAGTTCCGATCCGAACTTAGGATCTGGAAGAATTTTACGTTGACCTATTACGCGTCTTCTAGGCATTTTGTATCTCCGGTATCTTCAGGTTTGCTCTTTTAGAGTCAATACCCAAAACAATTAATTTAAAAATTTAGTGCTTGGCCTTACTAACGGAGAACCATTAGCCCTTAGGGCGTTTAGCACCGTATTTAGAACGAGCTTGACGACGGTCGCTTACGCCTGCACAGTCAAGTGCACCACGAACAGTGTGGAAACGCACACCTGGTAAGTCTTTAACACGACCACCACGGATTAGGATTACACTGTGCTCTTGTAGGTTGTGGCCTTCACCACCAATGTAAGATGTTACTTCGAAACCGTTTGTTAAACGTACACGCGCTACTTTACGTAATGCAGAGTTTGGTTTCTTAGGTGTAGTTGTATATACGCGAGTACATACACCACGCTTTTGCGGACACGCTTTAAGCGCAGCTGAGTTACTTTTAGTAACCTTGCTACGACGTGGCTTACGCACTAGCTGGTTAATAGTTGCCATTTAAATAGCTCCTGAAATTAAAATTACTACTGAAAAAATAAAAAAATCCGCCCTGTTTACATGCTCGTTACAAAACGTGCAGGCAAATGGGTGGCGGAATTTTAATGAGCAAAGTTTAACCTGTCAACCTTAACTCATCGCAAGGCAGCAGATAACTGCCTCGCGATTACTTAATCTATTGATTAAGTTGAGATTATTGGTTTCCAGAGATATCAGCATTAAGTGCGTCAGTTAATGCTTGAGTTGCCTCTTCAGCGCTAACAGTCTGCTCTTCGATGATTTCACCTTGCTTACGACGGTTCAAACGGTCTTGGTGATACGCAAAGCCAGTACCGGCTGGGATCAGACGACCCACGATTACGTTCTCTTTCAGACCACGAAGCTCATCGCTCTTACCATTTACAGCGGCTTCAGTAAGGACACGTGTTGTCTCCTGGAACGAGGCTGCTGAAATGAAAGATTCTGTTGCAAGTGACGCTTTAGTGATACCCATTAACTGGATTTCAAATTTAGCTGGGATCTTGCCTTGCTTTTCAAGGTCGCGGTTCGCGATATTAACGCGTGCCACTTCAACTTGTTCACCGGCTAAGAACTCAGTGTCACCGCCGTCAAGAATGATACATTTACGTAGCATCTGACGAATAATTGTCTCAATGTGCTTGTCATTGATCTTAACGCCCTGCAAGCGGTAAACCTCTTGCACTTCGTTAACGATATAGTTTGCAACATGAGTTACACCACGTAGGCGTAAGATGTCATGTGGTGATTCTGGACCATCGGCGATAACCTCACCTTTAGACACTTGCTCACCTTCGAACACGTTAAGTTGACGCCATTTAGGAATCATCTCTTCGTATGCGTCACCCTCTGCTGGCGTGATTACAAGACGCTTCTTACCTTTCGTTTCTTTACCGAAGCTAATCGTACCGGTGATTTCTGCAAGAATTGCAGGATCTTTCGGCTTACGTGCTTCAAATAAGTCAGCTACGCGAGGTAGACCACCCGTGATATCACGAGTCTTCGAACCTTCTTGCGGAATACGTGCAAGTACGTCACCTGGGTTTGCTGTCGCGCCGTCTGTTACTTCAATCGTTGTGAATGAAGGAAGACGTGTTTCTTGCAGACCACGCTCATCGCTTTCGATGATTAGTTTAGGTTCTTTCGCATTTACTTTACCTAAGTCTTTAACAACCACACGTGTTAAACCAGTTAACTCATCTGTTTGTGCTTCGGTATTTGAGTCATCAATATCGCTGAACGAGATTTTTGACTTATGCTCAAGAACGATTGGGTGACTATGCGGATCCCAAGTCGCAACGATATCGTTACCTTGAACTTCCGAATTATCTTGTACTGTTAACACGGCACCGTAAGGTACTTTATAACGCTCTTTCTCACGACCAAAGCTATCGATGATAGTGATCTCTGTTGAACGAGACGTGATAACAATCTTACCGTCTGTGTTTAATACGTACTTCGCATTGTGTAACTTCAATGTACCGTTAGTTTTAACTTGTACACTGTTCTCAGCAGACGCTCGAGATGCCGCACCACCGATGTGGAAGGTACGCATTGTAAGCTGTGTACCCGGCTCACCGATTGATTGTGCCGCGATAACACCTACTGACTCACCTGGATTGATGATGTGGCCACGCGCAAGGTCACGACCGTAACACTTAGCACATACACCAAAGTCATTATCACAGGTGATAACTGAACGAACGCGTACTTCATCCACTGAGTGCTCTTCTAAAAGGTCACACAGTTTTTCGTCAAGCATAATGTTACGCTCAACAAGTACTTCGTTAGTACCAGGAATAACAACATCTTCAGCAACAACACGACCAAGTACACGTTCGCGAAGTGCTTCTACAACGTCACCACCTTCAATAAGCGGTTTCATTGTTAAGCCATCTTCTGTGCCACAATCGTCTTCGTTGATTACTAAGTCTTGTGCAACGTCTACTAGACGACGCGTTAAGTAACCCGAGTTTGCTGTTTTAAGTGCTGTATCGGCAAGACCTTTACGCGCACCGTGCGTTGAGATGAAGTACTGTAGTACGTTTAGACCTTCACGGAAGTTCGCCGTGATTGGTGTCTCGATGATTGAACCATCTGGACGTGCCATTAGACCACGCATACCCGCTAACTGACGGATCTGAGCGGCGCTACCACGTGCACCAGAGTCGGCCATCATAAACACTGAGTTGAATGAAGATTGCTCTTCTTCTTCACCTTTCGCGTTGATTACCGTGTCTTTTGATAAGTTCGCCATCATCTCACGTGATAAGTTTTCATTTACACGTGACCAGATATCGATAACTTTATTGTACTTTTCACCAGCCGTTACAAGACCTGATTGGAATTGTTGGTTGATTTCAGTTACTTCAGCTTCCGCTGATTCAATGATTTCTGCTTTAACCGGTGGGATAACTAAGTCATCAATACCGATTGAAACACCTGACTTCATTGCGTAGTGGAAACCGGTGTACATTACTTGGTCAGCAAAGATAACAGTATCTTTAAGACCTAGACGACGGTAACACTCGTTTAATAAGCCAGAAATCTGTTTCTTACCTAGGGCTTGGTTGATTAGCTCAAACGGCATGCCTTTAGGTAGGATAAGTGAAAGAATCGCACGACCTACTGTTGTTTCAACAATAGTAACGTAATCAACTGCTTCACCTTCTTCATTCTTAATTGTCTCGCTGATACGTACTTTTACGCGCGCATGTAGCTCAGCGTTGCCGCTGCGGTATGCTTTTTCAGCTTCTTTAGGATCTTTAAATACTGCACCTTCGCCTTTCGCATTAATGCGATCACGCGTCATGTAGTAAAGACCTAATACAACGTCCTGTGAAGGAACGATGATTGGCTCACCATTCGCTGGAGACAGAATGTTGTTTGTAGACATCATTAGAGCACGTGCTTCTAACTGTGCTTCAAGCGTTAACGGTACGTGTACCGCCATTTGGTCACCATCGAAGTCAGCGTTGTACGCCGCACATACTAATGGGTGTAAATGAATCGCTTTACCTTCAATTAGCACAGGTTCGAACGCTTGGATACCCAAACGGTGAAGTGTTGGTGCACGGTTAAGTAACACTGGATGTTCACGAATTACTTCGTCTAATACATCCCATACTTCTGCTACTTCACGCTCAACCATCTTCTTCGCTGCTTTGATAGTCGTAGCCATGCCGCGACGCTCAAGTTTGCCGTAGATAAATGGTTTAAACAGCTCAAGTGCCATCTTCTTAGGAAGACCACACTGGTGTAGTTTAAGCGTAGGACCTACTGTGATTACAGAACGACCAGAGTAATCTACACGTTTACCAAGTAAGTTCTGACGGAAACGACCTTGCTTACCTTTGATCATATCAGCAAGCGATTTAAGAGGACGTTTATTAGAACCTGTAATCGCACGACCGCGACGACCGTTATCAAGTAGCGCATCAACCGCTTCTTGTAACATACGTTTTTCGTTGCGTACGATAATATCTGGTGCCGCTAAATCTAATAGACGCTTAAGACGGTTATTACGGTTAATAACACGACGGTAAAGGTCATTTAGATCAGATGTCGCAAAACGACCACCGTCTAGTGGTACTAATGGACGTAGATCAGGTGGCAATACTGGAAGTACTGTCATGATCATCCACTCAGGGTTGTTACCTGATTGGTGGAACGATTCCATTAATTTAAGACGTTTAGTGATCTTCTTACGCTTCGTTTCAGAGTTAATTGTTGGTAACTCTTCACGCATTTCAGCAATTAATTGGCCAAGATCAAGTTCACGAAGCAAGTCTAATACTGCTTCTGCACCCATCTTCGCTTCAAACTCATCGCCGTGCTCTTCTAGCGCATCTAGGTACTCTTCTTCACCTAAAAGCTGACCACGCTCAAGCGTTGTCATACCCGGCTCAGTTACCACGAATGATTCGAAGTAAAGTACGCGCTCGATGTCACGAAGTGTCATGTCTAGCATTAAGCCGATACGTGACGGTAATGATTTTAAGAACCAAATATGCGCAACTGGGCTAGCAAGCTCAATATGACCCATACGGTCACGACGCACTTTGGTCAGCGTTACTTCAACGCCACACTTTTCACAAATAACACCACGGTGCTTAAGGCGCTTATATTTACCACATAAACACTCATAATCTTTCACTGGGCCGAAGATACGGGCACAGAATAAGCCGTCGCGCTCAGGCTTGAAAGTACGGTAGTTGATTGTCTCAGGTTTCTTTACTTCACCGTATGACCATGAACGAACCATATCTGGCGAAGCAAGACCAATGCGAATTGCATCGAATTCTTCGGTCTTATTTTGTTGCTTCAGAAACTTAAGTAAGTCTTTCACCTTAGCTCTCCTGTCGGAGGTTAATCTTGAGGGCGAATAACTCGCCCCTACATTCTATTCGGCCTAACAGGTGCGGCTTATGCCGCACCTAAATGGCTTAATTTTCTTCCAACTCGATGTTGATACCCAGTGAGCGGATTTCTTTCAACAATACGTTGAACGATTCTGGCATACCTGGTTCCATCTTATGGTTACCATCTACGATGTTCTTATACATCTTAGTACGACCGTTCACGTCATCCGATTTCACTGTTAGCATTTCTTGTAGTGTATATGCAGCACCGTAAGCTTCTAGTGCCCACACCTCCATCTCACCGAAACGCTGGCCACCGAACTGCGCTTTACCACCCAGCGGCTGCTGAGTAACAAGGCTGTAAGAACCAGTTGAACGCGCGTGCATCTTGTCATCAACCAAGTGGTTAAGTTTCAGCATGTACATGTAACCAACGGTTACTTGACGTTCAAACTGATCGCCAGTACGGCCATCATAAAGTGTAACTTGACCGCTTCTTGGATAACCACCAAGCTCTAGTAAGTCTTTGATTTCGCTTTCACGAGCACCATCAAAGGCTGGAGTTGCGATCGGTAAACCACCTTTCAAGTTTTCAGCTAAGCGACGAACTTCATCATCAGAGAATGAGTCGATATCGACTTTCTGACGACAATCACCTAAATCGTAAACTTTCTTAACAAAGCTACGGATTTCGTGCAGTTCACGCTGCTCTTTCATCATTTCTTCAATGCGCTCACCCACACCACGTGCAGCAAGACCCATGTGTGTTTCTAGGATCTGACCGATGTTCATACGTGATGGTACACCTAGCGGGTTCAGAACGATGTCTACCGTACGACCTTTGTCATCGTATGGCATATCTTCTACTGGTACGATAGTCGAGATAACACCTTTGTTACCGTGACGACCCGCCATCTTATCACCCGGTTGGATACGACGTTTAACAGCTAGGTATACTTTAACAATTTTAAGTACGCCTGGTGCTAAGTCATCACCCTGAGTGATCTTACGACGTTTGTTTTCAAACTTCTTATCGTATTCAGCTTTAAGCTCATCGTACTGGGCAGCTAGTTGCTCAAGCTCTGATTGCTTGTCTTCTTGAGCAAGGCTTTGAGTAAGCAGCTTTTCAGCATTAAGTGATGCAATTGTGTCTGCGTTCAGACCAGCGTCAACAAGTAGCTTACGAGCACGGTCTAATACACCGGCTTCTAAGATACGGAACTCTTCGTTGAAGTCTTTCTTCGCTTCGCGAAGCTGCATGTCTTCAACTTCTAACGCACGCTTATCTTTTTCAACACCGTCACGGGTGAAAACTTGTACGTCGATTACGGTACCTGTTACAGAGTTTGGTACACGTAAAGAGCTGTCTTTAACGTCTGACGCTTTCTCACCGAAGATCGCACGTAGTAGCTTTTCTTCTGGTGTTAATTGCGTTTCGCCTTTCGGAGTCACTTTACCTACTAGGATATCGCCGCCTTTTACTTCAGCACCGATATAAACAACGCCTGATTCATCAAGCTTGCCTAGTGCAGATTCACCTACGTTAGGGATATCTGCTGTGATCTCTTCAGGACCTAATTTAGTATCACGTGCGATACATTGTAGTTCTTGAATGTGGATAGTCGTTAGACGATCTTCTTGAACTACGCGCTCTGATAGTAGGATTGAATCCTCGAAGTTATAACCATTCCATGGCATGAATGCCACGCGAAGGTTTTGACCTAGTGCTAAGTCACCTAAGTCAGTCGAAGGACCATCTGCTAACACATCGCCACGTGTAACCGGCTCACCAACCATACACGTTGGTTTTTGGTTAATACATGTATTCTGGTTTGAGCGTGTGTATTTAGTAAGGTTGTAGATATCGATGCCCGCTTCACCTGGAACGCGCTCATCTTCATTTACATTTACAACGATGCGGCTTGCATCGGCATACATTACTTCACCACCACGCTTAGCAACGATCGTTACACCAGAATCTTTTGCTAGTGTAAGCTCGATACCTGTACCTACCAGCGGCTTGTCCGCGATAAGTGTCGGTACTGCTTGACGTTGCATGTTTGAACCCATCAATGCACGGTTCGCATCATCGTGTTCTAGGAACGGGATAAGCGCGGCCGCTACAGAGATCACCTGTTGTGGTGATACGTCCATATATTGTTGGTCCATTTTGCCCATAAAGGTTGATTCACCTTTGTGACGGCATGGAATTAGTTCATCAACAAACTCATTGTCATCGTTCAAGTTTGAGTTCGCCTGAGCGATTACAAACTGACCTTCTTCAATGGCTGATAGGTAATCAACTTCATCAGTTACAACACCGTTTACCACTTTACGGTAAGGTGTTTCTAAGAAACCATAGTCGTTTGTACGTGCGTACGTAGACAATGAGTTAATTAGACCGATGTTTGGACCCTCAGGTGTTTCGATTGGACATACACGACCATAGTGGGTTACGTGAACGTCTCGCACCTCGAAGCCAGCACGTTCACGTGTTAAACCACCCGGGCCTAATGCAGAAATACGACGCTTATGCGTTACTTCTGAAAGCGGGTTATTTTGGTCCATGAACTGTGATAACTGAGACGAACCGAAGAACTCTTTAACCGCTGCCGAAATTGGCTTAGCGTTAATAAGATCTTGTGGCATTACCGCATCAAGGTCACCTAAGCTTAAACGCTCACGTACTGCACGTTCTACACGTACTAGACCAACACGGAATTGATTCTCAGCCATTTCGCCAACGCTACGGATACGACGGTTGCCTAAGTGGTCGATATCATCAACATCGCCAACACCGTTACGAATAGCGATAAGCACTTTCATAACAGCTACGATGTCTTCTTTCGATAATGTGCCAGGGCCTGTATCAGTGTCATAACCTACACGGCTATTGAACTTCATACGACCAACTGTTGATAAATCATAACGCTCTTCAGAGAAGAACAAGTTATCAAATAAGGCTTCAGCCGCGTCTTTCGTCGGTGGCTCGCCTGGGCGCATCATGCGATAAATTTCTACTAATGCTTCTAAACGGTTGCTTGTTGTGTCGATACGAAGGGTATCTGACATGTAGGCGCCGCTGTCAACTTCATTGATA
Organism: Pseudoalteromonas sp. PAB 2.2; assembly: GCF_001938575.1. NCBI lineage: Bacteria > Pseudomonadati > Pseudomonadota > Gammaproteobacteria > Alteromonadales > Pseudoalteromonadaceae > Pseudoalteromonas > Pseudoalteromonas sp. PAB 2.2. The sequence goes on along the minus strand of NZ_LYPI01000028.1, from coordinate 21,950 downwards.
TATAACGTATCAATCTTAGTGTGACCTGCTTTAACCAACTCAGCCATTAGCTCAAGTGATAGCTCGTCATTCGCGTTAGCGATGATCTCACCCGTTGACTCATCAACGTAGTTTTTAGCTACAACACGACCAATGATGTACTCATGCGGTACTTCTAATTGGTTAATACCTTTTTTCTCGATGTTCTTGATGTGACGCGCAGTAATACGACGACCCGCTTCAACAAGGACTTCACCGTCATCGCCTTTGATATCAAAAGCGGCAGTTTCACCACGTAAACGTGAAGGCACAAGTTCCATAAGAACTTTACCGTCAGTTACTTCAAACGCAGTAGTATCGAAGAAGATATCTAAGATTTCTTCTGTAGAGAACTCTAGTGCACGTAAGATAATTGACGCCGGTAATTTACGACGACGGTCAATACGTACATATAGGTTATCTTTTGCATCAAACTCGAAGTCTAACCATGAACCACGGTAAGGAATTACACGCGCGTTATAAAGTACTTTACCTGACGAGTGAGTTTTACCGCGGTCGTTATCAAAGAATACACCAGGGCTACGGTGTAGCTGAGAAACGATAACACGCTCTGTACCATTGATTACAAAGGTACCGGTATCAGTCATGAGCGGAATTTCGCCCATGTAAACTTCTTGCTCTTTAATGTCTTTAACTGTGCCTGGTGCTTCTTTGTCCATCACCACAAGACGCAATTTTACGCGAAGTGGAGCAGAATAAGTCACACCGCGAATTTGACATTCTTTTACATCGAATACTGGCTCACCAATACGATAACTTACGTATTGAAGCTCAGAATTTCCCGAGTAGCTTTTGATCGGAAACACAGAACGGAAAGCAGCTTCCAAACCGTGATCGCCATCAGCGTCAGGGACTAAGAATTTTTTAAACGATTCTAACTGCGTCGACAGTAAGAAAGGTATATCCAAAACTTGTGGACGTTTACCAAAATCCTTACGGATACGTTTCTTTTCAGAATAAGAGTAAGCCATGGGGTTCCTCAGCTTGCTGATCTTTGACCCGACCTGTTCTTGTAAGAACAGACTTAACTGGCATCTATGCCAAGATGTACAACATTAAATTGTTGTTCTAGTTCACTCTGCTACTTTCAACACCTTTACAGGTAACAACTTGAAAATAAAGAGAAAATTAGATTTTATTTGCACTATAGGAAAACATCGCTCCATAGCGCAAAAAGGCCGGTGATTAAATAATCACCAGCCCTTGCCTGATTACTCAGGCAGCGAACCTAGCGTAAGCTAGATTACTTAACCTCAACTTCAGCACCAGCTTCAGTAAGGTCTTTTGCAAGCGCTTCAGCTTCTTCTTTAGATACACCTTCTTTGATAGGTGCAGGAGCTGATTCAACAAGTGCTTTAGCTTCTTTAAGGCCAAGACCAGTTGCACCACGTACAGCTTTGATTGCAGCAACCTTGTTAGCGCCAGCGCCAGTAAGGATTACGTCAAACTCAGTCTTCTCTTCAGCAGCTTCAGCAGCTGGACCAGCAACAACAGCAGCTGCTGCAGTTACGCCGAATTTTTCTTCCATTGCTTCAACTAGAGCAACAACGTCCATTACTGACATTTCAGCAATAGCATCAAGGATTTGGTCTTTAGTTACAGACATTACAAATTTCCTAATTATTACGGACTAATTTTAGTCCAAAAAAAATATTACACCGAAAGTGAACAAAAAAACAGCTTAAAATTAAGCAGCTTGCTCAGCTTTCTGTACACGTACTGCTTCAATTGTTTTACACAATTTGCCAGCAGACGCTTCTTTCATAGCGCTCATTAAGCGTGCAACAGCTTCGTCGTAAGTAGGTAGAGTTGCTAGCATAGCTGCGTCTACTACGTTACCTTCAAATGCAGCGGTCTTAACTTCGAATTTCTCGTTCTTCTTCGCGAAATCTGAGAAGATACGCGCAGCAGCACCAGGGTGCTCTGAAGAGAAAGCGATTAAGCTTGGACCAACAAATGAGTCAGAAAGGCACTCAAAATCTGTTCCTTCAACAGCACGTTTAGCTAAAGTGTTACGAACAACTTTCATCCATACACCAGCTGCACGAGCTTCTTTACGAAGGGCAGTGATAGCACCAACTGTTACACCACGAGAATCTGCAACAACTGCAGAAAGAGCACCAGTGGCTGCTTCGTTGACTTCAGCAACAATTGCTTTTTTGCCTTGAAGATTTAAAGCCATGGGTGTTACTCCTGGTTTAATGGGTCGCCGATATTGGCTTCCCTGTTCTACTCTTCCCCATCAATGATGGAGATGCTTTTTACGGCGAGAGCCAGAAGATTAGGAAAAATCTATCTGGGGATTCACACCGTCTACGTAGGTAAAAATATTAAGGCCGAAGCCGCCTACGGTCTTGGACGGAAGCCCAATTTATCGTTTATACCCGAAGGCGTACGAAATTATGGACTTCAACCCGAATTCTTTACTTGTTTTGAAATTAACTTTCTCAACAAAATGGCGCAAAATTATAGTTCAAATTTCGCGCCATGTAAACTCTTAATTAAGCAACAGTTGTGCTTAGAGAGTTTTGGTCAACAGCAACACCTGCGCCCATTGTTGTAGAGATAGTTACTTTCTTCACGTAAGTACCTTTTGCTTGAGAAGGTTTAGCCTTCTTAAGCGCAACAATAAGAGCTTCAAGGTTTTGTTGAAGTTGCTCAGCAGTGAAATCAACCTTACCGATAGTAGTATGGATGATACCGTTCTTGTCGTTACGGTAACGAACTTGACCTGCTTTCGCGTTTTTAACTGCTTCTGCAACGTTAGGTGTTACAGTACCAGTTTTAGGGTTTGGCATTAGACCACGTGGACCTAAGATTTGACCTAGTTGACCAACAACGCGCATAGCGTCTGGAGATGCAACAACAACGTCAAAGTTCATCTCGCCTTTCTTAACTAGATCAGCAAGATCTTCCATGCCCACTAATTCAGCACCGGCTTCTTTTGCAGCTTCTGCATTAGCGCCTTGAGTGAATACAGCAACACGAACGTCACGACCAGTACCGTTAGGTAGTACAGTTGCACCACGAACGTTTTGGTCAGATTTACGAGCATCGATACCAAGGTTAACAGCAACGTCAACACTTTCTACGAATTTAGCTGTCGCTAACTCTTTTAAAAGAGCAACTGCTTCGTTGATTTCGTAATCTTTAGTCGCATCCACTTTTTCGCGGATTGTACGCATACGTTTAGTTAATTTTGCCATTATCTTAGTCCTCTACGTTCAAGCCCATCGCACGCGCAGAACCTGCGATAGTGCGAACTGCAGCATCCATATCAGCTGCTGTAAGGTCAGGTCGTTTTGTCTCAACGATTTCTTCAAGTTGAGCACGAGTTACTGTACCCACTTTTTCAGTGTTAGGACGGCCAGAGCCTGATTTGATACCTGCAGCTTTCTTAAGTAAGTAAGCAGCCGGTGGCGTTTTCATTTCGAACGTGAAAGAACGGTCGCCGTAAACAGAGATCACTACAGGAACTGGAGCGCCTTTTTCGATAGATTCTGTACGTGCGTTGAACGCTTTACAGAATTCCATGATGTTTACACCGTGCTGACCTAGTGCTGGACCTACTGGAGGACTAGGATTAGCCATACCAGCGGCAACTTGTAGCTTGATAATAGCTTCAACTTTTTTAGCCATAATAAATACCTCATTTGGTGGGTCATAGCCTTGTGCGCGCGAGGACGCGTACTCTAACGGCTTCCCAGTTTAAAAATTGGTTCTCACTTTATGTGATAAAACAAGTTACTACTTGCCCTAACACAAAAAGGCCGCTGATTATAAGTTAATCAACGGCCTTTTTCAAGCATATTGCCAAAATATTAAACGATTTTGGCTGCTTTAATTTTTTATCTTACTTGTCTTGTTCAACTTGACCAAATTCAAGCTCAACTGGCGTAGAACGACCAAAGATAAGTACCGATACTTTTACGCGGCTCTTTTCGTAATCCACTTCTTCAACAACACCGCTGAAGTCAGCAAATGGACCATCGATAACACGAACAACTTCGCCTGGCTCAAATAATGTAGCTGGCTTAGGTGCTTCAGAGTTCTCTTGAAGACGGTTTAAGATGCGATCTGCTTCTTTTTGGCTGATTGGCGCTGGACGATCTGACGTACCACCAATAAAGCCCATTACACGTGCAGTGCTGTTTACTAAGTGCCAGCTTGCATCGTTCATGTCCATTTGTACAAGTACATAACCTGGGAAGAATTTACGCTCAGATTTACGCTTTTGACCTGCGCGCATCTCAACAACTTCTTCCGTTGGTACTAATACTTCACCAAAACTATCTTCCAAACCTTCAATCTTGATATGCTCAAGAATAGTTTGTGCAACACGCTTCTCATAACCTGAGAAAGCTTGTACTACGTACCAACGTAGTTTCTTTTCGTTCTTCTCATCCGACATGGGATTAGATCTCCAATCCAGTTAAAAAGCCTACGGCGCGGAATAAAATGCCATCTAATCCCCAAAGGATAAGTGCCATAATCACAGTTGCAACCATTACAATTAATGTCGTATGGGTTGTTTCTTGGCGTGTTGGCCACACAACTTTACGTACTTCGATACGTGCTTCTTTAGCAAATGCTAAAAATGTACGACCTTTTTCTGTTAGTGAGGCAATGCCTAAACCCGCTGCAACAGCGACCACTACACCAATAGCACGCAACAATACAGACTGATCTGCATACATGTGATTACCAACTACTGCGCCTGCAAGTAGCGCAATCGCTACAATCCACTTAACTGAATCCATCGCACTTGATGGTGTTTCTACATTCGTGCTCATAATATTATTACCTTAACTACAGACACAACAACCCTGCGCGAAGGCAGGGTTAATCCATTAAAATCTAAACTTAAAAACAGACTTATTTAAACCGATTTTTAATTTCAGACTCCACACTTATTGTGTAAAAAGTGGCAGGGGCGGAGAGATTCGAACTCCCAACCGTCGGTTTTGGAGACCGCTGTTCTACCAATTGGAACTACGCCCCTGCAAAGTGGATGCCTATTATACTTACGCAATTCATTAACACAAGAGTAAAAGATACCCAGAAGTTAAAATCTCACCTGTTAGTATAAAAATCAATATTAACATTGATTAAAAAGCAGTTTACTATCAGCCTAATAAAGGAACAAAAACACCAACAAGATGGATCTCTGTGCTGTATTTAAACACCCTATTATGCCTAATATTTTTCAGCTTAGCTGTTCTGAAAAGTCATGTTGTAAGTGCGCAATCACTTCACTTAAGCATCTTTGATAGCGAGCATGGCTTAAGTCAAAACTCCATCAATTGCAGTCTCACTGATGCGCAAGGGTTTCAGTGGTTTGCCACACAAGGAGGGCTCAATCGATTTGATGGCTATGAATTTAAACGCTTTAAAGCACATACTTCAGCGACCAGTATTTCCGGTAATTGGATTACCGCATGCTTAAAAGGCACTGATAACGACCTTTGGTTTTCAACAGCCAGTAAAGGACTAAACCGGCTTGATCCCACCACGGGCCAATTTTACACCTATTCGACCTTTACAAACCCACAACTCAGTGATGATAAAATATGGTCTTTGGCTTTTGATAAGAGTGGCAATATGTGGTTGGGTCATGAACAAGGCACACTCAGCTACTTTGATATTGCAGCGCAGCAATTTGAGACTTATCAGGTTGCTGAAAATACACAACAAAACATTGTCATCAGAGACATTATTGCAGTACAAAATACCCTGTGGCTTGCAACCAGCCATGGTCTGCTGTCGTTTAACCCTAAAACCAAACAATTTAAACATGACATCGCCCTCACCTCGCCACTTTGGCATCTTAACAAGTTAAGTTCAAATCAATTGCTCATCGGTGCAAAACAAGGGCTGTATATATTTTCAATCGATACAGAGACATCTTCCGAATTGCCGCAATTTAAGGGAGTTTGGATCACTGACAGTCTTCTCGACAATCAGCATAACCTGTGGCTAACAAGTTATGGGCAAGGCGTATACTTTTTAGCTGCGGGGGCAGATATATACACTGACGTTGCACACTATCGTCATGATGTACAAAAGCCTAACGGACTCAAAAATGATTACTTACTCTCTATATATCAAGACCCACAAGGAATTATTTGGATTGGGACCGATGGTTTTGGTATACACAGATACGATCCGAAACAGCAACAATTTGGACATCAAAGCACAACGTCAAGCCCTCACTCTCTCACGCATAATTTTATTCGTGCGATTATTAAACGTAAAAATGGCCAGTTGTGGGTTGGCACGCGCGAGGGTTTAAATCGTGCGATACCGCAAGGCTATCAGCACTATACAACCCGCTTACCCAATACCAACATATTTAGCTTACATGAGGATAAAAGGCAGCAATTGTGGGTTGGGACATACGGCGGCGGGCTTCTTAAATACCAAGATGAAAGCGATGATTTTGTCAGCTATACCATGCAAAGCCACCAGCTTAGCAGTGATCGCGTTTATGCAATTGAGAGTGATAAAGACGGCATAGTGTGGCTCGGTAGTAACCAAGGATTAACTCGCTTTGATCCAGATTCAGAAACAGTGACCCATTATCAGCACAATGCAACCCATAACAGCTTAGCCAATAATACCGTTTTCACACTTGCGTATGATAAGAATGATCACGCTTTGTGGGTGGGTACGCGTGCGGGACTCAATAAGTTTTCCATCGAAACAGAGCAATTTACATTACTTAATGAACGCACAGGTCTGAGCCATAACATGGTCACGTCGTTATTACTCAGCGACGATAAAACGCTGTGGGTCGGCACAATGCAAGGCCTCAACAAAGTCAATAAACAAAACTTTGATGTGGAGCATATTAGCGAGCAACATGGCCTAGTAAATGACAATATTTTTGATATTTTAGCCGATAAACAAGGCTATTTATGGTTAGCTACCAATGGCGGATTAACGCGTTATCATCCAATAACGGGCAGCATACAACCGTTTTTACCTGAAGATGGAATCCAGCATCAATCCTTCATTCTTGGGGCTAGTTTTCAAGCGACAGATGGCGAGCTATTCTTTGGCGGGATAAATGGTTTTAATCAGTTTTACCCTGACAAACTCACCTTAGATCACACTCCCCCCACTCCCGTATTAACCGAGTTATTGCTTAATAACCGTGAAATTAGCACTGATTTTTTTGACCACAGCACCGACACGCTGATCAATGCGACAAACACATTCTCTTTCGCAAAATCAGCGGGAGTTATTGGCTTTAAATTTAGTGCATTGAATAACGCCGCCACACCAAAGCATTATCAATATGGCTATAAACTAGCGGGGTTTGACCAACAGTTTTTATATAATGATGCATCGCAACGTCAAATAAACTACCCGCAGCTTCCTGCTGGACATTATCAATTACAGCTAAAAGTAAGGGATCAATATGGGCAGTGGAGTGAGGATACCACCCTACTCGAACTGAAGGTTGTTCCACCTTGGTGGCAAAGCAATGTCGCTTATATATCTTACACACTATGTGCAATGACATTAGCATGGCTGGTTATTAGTTCAATTTATCAGCGCAAGCTGGCCGAACAGCAAAAACAAAAAGAAATTGAGTTAAATAAATTAAAAGATCAGTTCTTAGATAATATAAGTCATGAACTAAAAACCCCATTGAGCTTGATTCTGGCTCCTATTAGCCAGTTACAGCAGTCCACCCACAGTTCGAAGGCTCAATCGCAATTAGCAAGCATAAAACGTAATTGCCAACGCTTGCTTGACTTAATAAATCAACTACTGCAACTGAGCAAACGACCCAGTACGGCCGTGCATTATGTATCCGCTTATTCATTAACGACTTTTTTAACTGATCTCATCGATGACTTTGCGCCGCTATTCGCCCAAAAACAGCTTAAATTTAATTTTCAAGATCACTGTGAAACTGTGTGCACTATAAATATCGCGCCTAATCATGCGCACTCTATCGTCAGTAACCTGATCAGTAATGCGCTTAAATACACCCCGGCAGGCGGTGAGGTTCGAGTGTGTTTGCATCAAAGCGATAACCTCGCGCATATCAGCGTGTCCGACACAGGAATTGGCATTGCAAAAGACCAACAGGTGAAAATATTCGAAAGGTTTACTCGCTTAGACACATGTTCAGAAACCGGCAGTGGTATTGGGCTTACATTAGTGAAACAACTGGTCGAGGATTATGGCGGTGAAATATCACTAACTAGCTCGCCAGCGCAGGGCAGCTGTTTTACGGTCTCGCTGCCTACAGTTATCAGTGCAACAAAACAAAACTTGCCAACGGTCACCACCCAACCTGGCTTAAGGCAAACACTCATGATTGTTGAAGACAATAGTGATATGAGTGAGCTGCTCTTGTCACTATTTAGTGAGCAGTTCAATTGCATCTGTGCTTGCGATGGCCAACAAGCCTTGTCACTTTGTCAGTCTGAATTACCCGACCTTATTATCAGTGATGTTATGATGCCTAACATGGACGGATACCAAATGCTTGCGAAGCTTCGTGCTGATAACGCGACCAGTCATATCCCCGTTTTATTATTATCTGCCAAAGCTGACACGCCTAGCCGTTTAAAAGGCCTTGATTTACTAGCTGACGACTTTTTAAGTAAACCCTTTGAACCGTCTATTTTACTAAGCAAAGTAAAAGGCCTACTCAGTTTACGTTATTTACTAAATCAACACTTAGCGGCTCAACTTACCTCTGAGATACAAAGCGACAATAATGAGTACGTTACGGTGCAAACTAAAGACTCTGTATTTACAGAGAAGCTTAAAAAGGTGGTCCGAGAAAACTATCAGTCGGATCAGTTTTCAATTGAACAGCTGGCATCAGCACTGTGTTTAAGCCCTCGGGCACTGCAGTTAAAAATGAAAGCACTGTATTCACTCACCCCTTCTGACTATTTACGTAACACACGTATTGAGTATGCAGCAAAACAGCTAATAGAAAGTTCATTAGCCATAGGCTTAATAGCAGAAAATAATGGGTTTAGTTCTCAAAGCTATTTTGCTCGCAGCTTCAAAGGACACTTTGGTGTATCGCCGAAGCAATATAGAGAAAAGCATCAGAAACAGCCTGATTTTCGCCTAAGTGAATAAAGTCTTCGCATATGTACTATTAATAAAGCACTGATTTTTATAGCTTATCCATACTATCGTTCATAACTTTGCCTCCCCGTTATGACGTTTATTTACTGCATGGATATAAGTTAAGGAAATCAAATGTTCGCTAAAAAATACCCTATAATTACGGTGGCCTTACTCAGTGCTGCATTATGCGCATGCCAAAGCACAACAACTTCAACAACAAATCAAAACAGTCCAAATGTGAATGAAGTAGCACAGCAACAGTATAACGGTCCAAAAGCACGTATTGCCGTGGCGCGCTTTACTGATAAATCAAATGATTCACGATGGTGGCGAAAAGAAATTGGTGAAGGCATGGCTGATCAATTAACGACTGCGCTGGTCAGTACGAACCGTTTTATTGTATTAGAGCGTCAAGCACTTGATGCCGTCTTGTCAGAGCAAGATTTAGCGGTATCTGGAAGAGTAAGCGCTGCATCGGGGGCGGCTTACGGTGAAATTGAAGGAGCTGAAATTGTGGTTGTGGCCGCAGTAACCGAATTTGATGACGACAGCTCAGGTGCCAGTGTTGGCAGTGGCGGCTTTATTGGTGATGTGTTTAGCTCGGTATCGGCAGGCTTCTCAGGCTCGCATATGGCAATTGATCTACGCTTAATAGACACACGCACTTCGCGTATTCTGGCAGCCACCAGCGTAGAAGGCGGAAGTAAGGACTTTGACTTCACCTCAGCAGCCACTAACTTTGGCGGCGCACTCGTCGGGGGTAATCTCAGCGGATGGTCAAACACCCCTAAAGAAAAAGCCTTACGAGAAGTGATTGTTAAAGCCGTCGAGTTTTTAGAAAGCAAAGTACCTAGCACTTACTATCGCTACAATAGTGATAATACCATTGCTACAGGACACTCTGCTCCAGCCCCTCTAAGAGTGACAGCAAAAGCAACTGGCGCAAAAACCGCCGTCGCAAACACACCGTCAGTCACAGTGCCCACTCATAGAATGCCCCATTACGAAAAAATGGACTTGGCAATGTCTCGTCTAAACTTAGTCTGCTTGGGCTACTTAAAAAACCAACCTCATTACGAAGAGTTTGAAACAGAAGATGTAAAATACGATCGCGCAACGGTTATTGCACTCACTGAATATCAACAAGAAAATAAACTCACCGTCACAGGTTTGGCAGATGAAAAAACCAAACAGTCACTCGATAATACCCAATGTATTGCTAAAACTAATAAATCAGGGCTGGAAAGCTTAGGCAGTATGTTTAAATTTAACTAATTGAAGTAACCAAGCTTAATAACGTCAATTAGCCTTATACAGCCAGTAATAACCACTGGCTGTATTGGCAAAAATGAGTGACGGTGTCCCTGAACGGTTTATTCTCATTTTTGCTAACATCTTCCATTTATAAAATTTGTACTAGTTCACCACGATAAAAGTCACACAATAACCAAATTTGCTGGAATGGATGCCCTTTTGGTACATCGAGATGAGTGAGCACGGCCTTAAAATCATCTAAGTGCCAAATAGTGCTGGCATTACGGATCAATAACCATGGATGCTCTGATTCATACTGTTTTTTCGCTTTTTGCGCGAGTAACCGATGCAGTGCACAATGTAAACGCTGATCGCTTGGCTCAAGTGCCATCTCAGCAAGGTCGCGCTGCATACCAATTGACAAGGGCCGTCCTAATACGGCCATCGCCTCTGTTTCACTGGCGTATAAATGCGCAATTTCAATATCGAGACGCTGCTCACCTTTATAGCAGCTCACATCAGGCTTACTTGGTGTATTATGCCAAATATTGCGCATTTTGATCCCAAACTCTTTTTCATAACAGCGCAAAAATAATTTTGCGGCGCCATGCTCAAGGGCTATTTTTTCTTGCTCACTATCACGATTCATTTAATGTCGCATATACATCACTTAATAACCCCGAAGCACCAAACCTAAATAGTTTAGGCTTTATATAGGCTTCACCCATTATAGATTCAGCTAAGGCCAAGTATTGAGCGGCATCAGCAACGGTTCTCACTCCCCCTGCGGCTTTAAAACCGACGTTTTTACCGCTTGCTTTAATTGCGGTTAAAATTATCTCTGTTGCAGCTAAGGTTGCATTAACCGCCACTTTACCCGTACTCGTTTTGACAAAATCAGCCCCGCCATCAATCGCAAGTTGGCTCGCTTTAGTTATTAACTCATCTGTTAATTCGCCACTTTCGATAATCACTTTTAACACGGCTTTATTGCCGCAGGCATCTTTTGAGGATTTGACGTACGTTAAAACCTTCTCTTCATCACCTGCAATAAGGGCTTTGTATGGGATCACTAAATCAATTTCGTCAGCGCCACGCTCAATAGCAAACAAGGTTTCATTTATCACCTGTTCTAAAGGCTGCTCTCCTGTTGGAAAATTGGTGACGGTGGCCACCTTTACTTGCTTTAGCGCACGCTCTGCCAACGCTAATTTGGCATCACTAACAAACTGACTATAAACACACACCGCCGCAGGTACGCCTAACTTTGGCTGAATACTGGCAATAAGATCTTCAATTGTTTGTGCCGTATCGGTGTCATTGAGGGTTGTTAAGTCCATGAGTGCCACAGCTTGGGCTGCGATTGTTTGCATGTTTTTCATAAATCTTATTTTTGTGTTGCCATAATAGTGACCCATAGTAGCAAATTTTTATGTTCTGGCTATAACTCATAACGAATCACCATAAGCCTAGTTATTTTCTTGTAACTCGCCGCAATCCCTTGTTAACTAAGTCTTAAGCCAAATAGAACCACCCAATATAACTTTTAGTTATATAAATTGGGTTTTAATTATTTTTTACTTAACAATACGCACTATATTCTGCTTGTCTGCAATAAGCAGTTTCTGTGATGTTTTTTAGGGGTATAAACAACGTGCAATATTTACCTATCTTTACCAAATTAGACGACAGGCCCGTATTGGTAGTCGGCGGTGGAGATGTTGCGTTACGCAAATGCCGCGCATTTTTAAAAGCGCGCGCACACGTGACGTTAGTAGCCCCTGAATTTTGTGATGAGCTTATAACCCTTGCAAACACGGGTGAAGTCACGCTAATTAACGACATATTTCAAGAGCACCATTTAGATAAACAAATGTTGGTTATTGCCGCAACAGATAACGACGCAGTTAACAGCACGGTTTTTGAGCTTGCTAACGCACGCAATATTTTCGTTAATGTCGTTGATGATCAACCTAAGTGTAGTTTTATCTTTCCCTCGATTGTTGACCGTGACCCTATCACTATTGCTATCTCAAGCGCGGGGACAGCCCCTGTTTTAGCACGTCGCTTACGTGAAAAGCTCGAAACGCTTATTCCACAACATATTGGCCCTTTGGCTACTTTAGTCGGGAGTTTTCGCGACAAAGTAAAGCAACGTTTTAAACATTTCGCCGACCGTCGCCAGTTTTGGGAAGGTGTGTTTGATTCATCGGTTGTGAGTAAAGTGCAAGCAGGCGACACCACCGCAGCGTCGGCGCAACTAGAGCAACTACTCGAAGCCAAGCCTGAGCCCGAAGGTGAAGTATATGTTGTGGGCGCAGGCCCTGGTGACCCAGAGCTATTAACGTTAAAAGCCCTGCAATTAATGCAACAAGCCGATGTTGTTGTGTATGACTACCTTGTGTCTGATGAAATTATGGAACTAGTGCGTCGCGATGCCGACTTAGTGTGTGTTGGCAAGCGCTTGGGCGATCATAGTGTGGCACAAGAAGATACCAATCAAATGTTAGTTGATTTTGCTAAACAGGGTAAAAAAGTATGCCGCATTAAAGGGGGCGATCCATTCATTTATGGCCGTGGCGGTGAAGAAGTACAAGTGCTTGCTGCCAACCAGATCCGCTATCAAATTGTTCCTGGTATTACTGCTGCAGCCGGTTGCAGTGCTTATGCGGGTATCCCATTAACACATAGAGACCATGCACAAGCCATCCAATTCGTTACTGGGCACTGTAAAAAAGAGGGTCAAGAACTCGATTGGCAGTCGCTTGCTAAACCTAATCAAACCTTAGCGATTTATATGGGGGTGATTAAGTCACCTCATATCCAAGCACAATTATTAAAACATGGTCGCGGTGCAGATACACCAGTGGCCATCATTGAAAACGGCACACGTAAAGAACAACGTGTCGTGACGGGGCAGCTAGGTGAATTAGCCGATTTAATTTCACGGCACAGTATTATTTCACCAGCGTTATTAATTATTGGCGAAGTTGCATCACTGCATCATCAACTTGCTTGGTTTGGCCAAACGGCACAAACCAGCAGCTTTGCCCAGCCTTTAACAGGCGTAGCGTAATTTAACTTTTAATCATTTTAGTAGGACGACTAACAATGGCTTTAACACACCTTCAGCAATTAGAAGCTGAAAGTATCAAGATCATGCGCGAAGTTGCTGCTGAGTTTGAAAACCCGGTTATGCTTTACTCAATCGGTAAAGATTCATCGGTGTTATTACACTTAGCACGTAAGGCATTTTACCCAGCAAAAATTCCATTTCCTCTTTTGCATGTTGATACCAACTGGAAATTTAAGGAAATGATCGAGTTTCGCGATCGTTTAGCCAAAGAATATGGCTTTGATTTAATCGTCCATAAAAACCCTGAAGGTTTAGCGATTGATATTAATCCGTTTGTTCATGGCTCAGCGAAGCATACCGATATCATGAAAACCCAAGGCTTAAAACAAGCGCTTGATAAATATGGTTTTGATGCTGCATTCGGCGGTGCTCGCCGCGATGAAGAAAAGTCACGTGCCAAAGAGCGTGTTTATTCTTTCCGCGATAAGCACCACAGATGGGATCCTAAAAATCAACGTCCAGAGCTGTGGAATACTTACAACAGCCAAGTTAACCCGGGTGAAAGTATTCGTGTATTCCCTTTATCTAACTGGACTGAGCTTGATATTTGGCAATACATCTACCAAGAAAACATTGAAATGGTGCCGCTATATTTAGCCAAAGAACGCCCTGTTGTTGAGCGCAATGGCACTCTCATTATGGTTGATGATGAGCGCATGCCGCTTGAAGAAGGCGAAGTACCGCAAATGAAGTCGGTCCGTTTTCGTACCCTTGGCTGTTATCCACTTACTGGTGCTGTGGAATCAACCGCCAGCTCATTAACTGAAATCATTGAAGAGATGTTGTTATCAACATCATCTGAGCGTGAAGGTCGCGTGATTGATCACGACTCTGCAGGCTCTATGGAAAAGAAAAAACGTGAGGGTTATTTCTAATGTCTAAAACTAACGACACGATTAATGAAGTAAGAGAGCTAGGCATCGACGCCTACCTTGCGCGTCAACAAGACAAAAGCCTTTTACGTATGCTGACATGTGGCAGTGTTGATGACGGTAAATCAACGTTAATCGGCCGCCTTCTGCATGACAGCCACCAAATTTATGAAGATCAACTTGCAGCCCTTCACAAAGACAACGAAAAAGTTGGTAATGCAGGTGAAGAGCTTGACTTAGCCCTACTCGTTGATGGCTTGCAAGCTGAGCGAGAACAAGGCATCACGATTGATGTTGCGTATCGTTATTTCTCAACAGCAAAACGTAAATTCATTATTGCGGATACGCCTGGACATGAGCAATACACCCGCAACATGGTAACAGGTGCATCAACCAGCGATGTGGCAATTATCCTAGTCGATGCACGTTATGGCGTGCAGGTACAAACTAAGCGTCATAGCTTTATTTGTGACTCTTTAGGGATTAAACAATTTGTTGTTGCTATCAATAAGATGGACATCGTCGATTTTGACGAAACCGTGTATGAGAAAATCAAAGCCGATTACCTTAAGTTTGCAGAGCAGTTAAACGTCACAAATATTAAGTTCGTACCTATGTCAGCACTGAAAGGCGACAACGTTGTAGTACGCTCTGAACATACACCTTATTACACCGACAAACCGCTTCTTGAATTACTCGAAGATTCCCCTGCGGCTGAAATTGATACTGGCTTTGAAGCACGCTTACCTGTGCAATATGTTGTGCGCCCTAACTTAGATTTCCGCGGTTTCCAAGGAACACTCACTTCAGGTACGTTCAGTGTAGGTGATGCCGTAAAAGTATTACCATCAGGAAAAAGCTCAAGTATCAAAGAGATTGTCACCTTCGATGGGAACCTTGATACAGCCGAAGCAGGCCAAGCAGTTACATTAACGCTTAACGACGAAATTGATATCAGTCGTGGTGATGTAATTGTACCTGCCGCATCTAAAGCCGCTGTAACAAACCGTATTCAAGCCAAACTTGTGTGGATGCATGAATCCCCCTTGGTGTTAGGTAAAAACTATAACTTTAAGTTAGGCAGCAAAAATACTTCAGCGGTGGTGAAAAAAATTGATCACACGATTGATGTAAATACCTTAGAACATGGCCAAGCAGACTCTCTGCAGCTAAACGAAATTGCTATTGTAACCCTCGAGCTTACAGAAACAATTTTGGCTGATGAGTATCACGACAACCATGAAACAGGGGCATTTATCTTAATCGATCGCCTATCAAATTTAACGGTTGCAGCAGGTATGATCGAACAGTTATTAAGCACTGAAGAGCAACAAAGTGGCTTTAGCGACTTTGAAGTTGAGTTTAATGCACTTGTTCGCAAGCACTTCCCTCATTGGCAAGCGCTTGATATAACTAAGCTTAAATAATCACAATTCGCCTGTTATAGGAAGTAAAAAGCATGTATCAACAGCTGGTATTAACAGGCATTATGCTGGTATTAGTCGGGTGCCTATTTGGCACACGATTAAAACCAGCATGGTTATTTGTGAGCGCCATTGGAATTAGCTATCTTTCTGGGCTTATTAGCCTTGAGGATATGCTTGTTAATTATGCCAACCCCTCGTTAATCACCCTGATACTTTTAGTATTGGTATCAATTGCGGTAGAAAAAACCACATTGGTACAGAAACTTGCCCAATCCTTATCAAAAGGTAGCCTGACAAGCTCTGTCACTAAGCTTGGCTTATCGACCGCCTTTTTGTCATCGTTTACTAATAACACAGCCGTTGTGGCATCTCTTATTAGTGCCATAAAAGAGAGCCCGACACATTCGCCATCAAAACTATTACTGCCTTTGTCGTACACCGCAATACTCGGTGGCACAATTACTTTAATTGGCACCTCAACTAATTTAATCGTCAATGGTTTTGCTGTTGAAGCAGGCATGGCTCCCTTAGGTTTTTTTGATTTTACACTGGTTGGTTTAGGCGCATTAAGTGTGGGCCTGATCACCATTATTGTAATGCTTAAATACCTACCCGATAACGGTAAAAATAACCAAGAAGTCGTGCCATTTTACTTAGAAGGCAAAGTAGAAGCTGATTCAAAGCTGATTGGTAAAAGTGTTGAAGAAAATGGTCTGCGTGAATTAAAAGATCTCTTCCTTGCTGAAATCATTCGTGGTGACAAACGTATTTGTGCCGTCACCCCAAAACAAGTAATCAAAGAAGGTGACGTATTATTATTTGTCGGCGATATAAAGTCTGTTCCTTTACTGACTCAATTTGATGGCTTAAAAGTGGTTCATGACAAGCACGAGAAAGATGTTGAACACCTTGTTGAAGTGGTCGTGAGTCACTCCTCTAAATACATTGGCAAAACGATTAAAGAAATTCGCTTTCGCGAACAGTTTCATGCGGCAGTAATTGCAATTCGTCGAGGTCATGACCGTTTACAAGGAGGCCTAGGTAAAGTGCAATTACAAGCTGGTGATTCCTTGATTCTCGCGCCGGGTAAAGCATTTTACACACTCCCAAACTTAAAGCGTGAGTTTGTTTATATTTCGGGTCTCGATTTACAAACACATTTAAAAGCAAAGCAATCAAACATTGTGTTGGCTAGTTTTGCAGGGGTTTTAACGTTAAGCATTATCGGTTTAGTCCCCTTAGTAAAAGGCTTATTGGTGTTACTCATTGGCCTAATGCTCAGCGGCACAATTAAGCTCAGTGAAGTTAAACGTCGCTTCCCTATCGAATTACTGGCGGTTGTAGGCAGTGCGATTGGACTCGCCAAACTCATGATTGGCACCGGTTTAGCTGGTGAAATATCGAATGGCATGCTTTATGTGTTAGGTGACTTTGGCCCTTACGGGGCATTTATTGCTATCTTCTTAATGACGGTCATGTTTACCGAATTGATTACCAACAATGCAGCCGCCGCACTTTCATTTCCTGTTGCGTATGCGCTGGCTATTGGCTTTGATGTTTCCCCACTGCCCTTTATTATGGCCGTGGCCTTTGGTGCATCGGCCAGCTTTATCTCACCATTTGGTTATCAGACCAACCTTATGGTGTACAGTGCGGGAAATTACCGCTTAAAAGATTACATTGCCATGGGCCTTCCTTTATCGATTATCTATTCGATTACGGTACTTACATTGATACCACTGGTTTTCCCATTTCAATAACAAACAACGAGAACAGATACAATGAATGAGAATATCGTTTGGCATAACTACGCAATCACTAAAGCACAACGTAGTGAGCAAAAAAAGCATAAGCCGACTATTTTATGGTTCACTGGCTTTTCTGGCTCTGGTAAAAGCACCGTGGCCAATGCGCTAGAAAACACACTAAACCAACTAGGTGTTCACACCTATCTACTTGATGGTGATAACGTACGCCATGGGTTATGTAAAGATTTAGGCTTTACTGATGAAGATCGTGTTGAAAATATTCGCCGCGTAGGTGAAACAGCGAAACTCATGGTCGATGCCGGTCTTGTGGTACTCACCGCATTTATTTCACCCTTCCAAAGTGAACGCGATATGGTAAGGAACTTGGTAGATGATGGTGAGTTCATCGAAGTGTTTTTAGATACCCCACTCGACGTATGTGAAACTCGTGACCCTAAAGGGCTTTATAAAAAGGCACGTGCGGGTGAAATTAAGCATTTCACAGGTATTGATTCAGACTACCAAGTTCCAACATCACCCGAAATTAAAATCGATACGAGCAAAAACACCCTAGACCAATCGGTGCAAGAACTGGTAGCGTATCTAAAACAACAGCAAATTATAGGTTAAATCATGAATCATACGGAACTGCTAGAAGAAATCTTACTGCTGGCGCGCCAAGCAGGAAATGCCATTATGGGTATTTACGAAAAAGATTTTAACGTCGAATACAAAGCCGATGAAAGCCCAGTAACCGACGCCGATCTAGCAGCTCATAAAGTGATTGTTAATGGCTTAAAACAGTTAACGCCAGACATTCCGATTCTAAGTGAAGAAAGTGCAGATATTAGCTGGGATGTTCGTCAAACCTGGCAACGTTATTGGCTAGTCGACCCGATTGATGGCACAAAAGAGTTCATCAAAAAGAATGGTGAGTTTACGGTAAATATTGCGCTCATTGAAAACGGTAAGCCTATTTTAGCCGTCGTCGACGCACCTGCATTGGGTGTCTCATATATTGCAAGCAACGCCATTGGTGCGTTTAAAGATAAGGGCGATGAACGCATCGAACTTAAAGTTACCCGCAAGCCAAATAAAGGGCTTATTCGTGTTGTTGGCAGTCGCTCACACCCTTCCCCTGACCTAGCTGAATTTGTAAAACAATTCGATGACGTAGAAATGGTCTCGAAAGGCAGCTCACTAAAACTATGTTTAGTAGCCGAAGGCAGCGCCGATATTTACCCTCGCTTAGGCCCAACCTGCGAGTGGGATACAGGCGCAGGCCATGCGATTGCCGAAATAGCAGGAGCAACGGTTAGCAAACTCGATGGCAGTCCACTGCTGTATAACAGTAAAGAAGAATATCTGAATCCGTATTTTATAGTATCGGCGTTACAGGACTAGTCTTTAGCAGTCGATGTTATAGAGTGAAATACTACATAAGCTGGGTAACGCGAAGCGAAACCCAGCAAAACTTACCCTCTCTAAATTAACGTTAAACTAGCCTTTATGCCTGTGTTCCGATAATATTTTGCCCTCTTAATCTATTAAAGGAATGACGATGACGACTGTTGAAAAAGCCATTGAGGCAGCTTACCAAGCGCAAATCACTTCTCTTTACAAAGCACTATCACAAGGTGTGCTTGCTGCTAATGGCGATGAAAGTGAAATCACAGCTGCTGAAGCTCGCTTTAAAAAAGGCTTAGCATTTGCTGCTGATATAAAAGCCCGCGCACTTGCAGCAGCAGAGTAAACACCACAACTGGGCTTAACTCAACTAGCCCAGCATTTCCTTTTGTAAGTCTCTCCTTACAGCATAGTTATCTAAATACAACGCTAAAACATGCATTCTTAGTTGCTTTTCTATATGCTGCGCGACAATTATTATTCTAATAGTGGAGTGCTAATGAACACACAACAAGATGCTGCGCAGTTTAGTGCATCGACAACAAGTAGTAACTCGAAATGGAATCTTCACGACACCCAGTGGGTATTAAGTTTATTTGGCACAGCAGTGGGTGCCGGCATTTTATTCTTACCCATTAATATCGGTATAGGCGGGTTCTGGCCATTAGTGATTATGGCGTGCTTAGCCTTTCCTATGACTTACTTAGCTCATCGTGGCTTAGCTCGTTTTGTATTATCATCAAAGCAACCAGATGCTGACTTTACCGATGTGGTAGAAGAGCACTTTGGCATGAATGCTGGGCGGCTAATTTCTCTTTTATATTTTCTTTCTATCTTTCCTATTTTACTTATTTATGGCGTTGGCCTAACCAATACCGTAGACAGCTTTATCGTTAATCAATTAGGTATGGAATCACCACCACGCGTGCTGCTATCAGGCATTTTAGTGGGTGGTATGATTAGCTTAATGCTAGGTGGAGAAGCACTCATGTTGCGTGCTTTTGCTATTTTGGTCTATCCACTCGTCGGTATTCTGTTTTTCTTATCGTTGTATTTGATCCCAAGCTGGCAGATGCCTGACGTATCAATTCCTGAATTTTCAGGCTTTATGAAAACGCTCTGGTTATCAATTCCTATTATTGTGTTCTCATTCAGCCACGCCGCTGCAATCTCAAGTTTTGTCCATGTACAGCGAGCT
This sequence comes from Pseudoalteromonas sp. PAB 2.2, assembly GCF_001938575.1. Taxonomy (NCBI): domain Bacteria; kingdom Pseudomonadati; phylum Pseudomonadota; class Gammaproteobacteria; order Alteromonadales; family Pseudoalteromonadaceae; genus Pseudoalteromonas; species Pseudoalteromonas sp. PAB 2.2. Next base: position 1,761 of record NZ_LYPI01000028.1, on the reverse strand, counting down.
CATTACGGCAATAATGCTAAAATGAAGTCAGAAGCAATTCTGAAGCGCACCAGCTTATTGTTAATCGTATTTGTATTGCTGTTTGTATTTTCGTGTGTGTTGTCTTTATCATCAGAACAAATGCTGCAAGCTAAGGCCGAAAACGTTTCTATCTTGTCGTTTCTTGCCAATATTACTGATAACTCATTCATTGCCACACTAGGCCCGTTGGTAGCGTTTATCGCGATTACGTCATCTTTCTTAGGCCACTTTTTAGGAGCCCGCGAAAGTTTCAATGGTCTTGTCAGTAAGCAAGCACATATGAACCCTAAACTCGTTGATAAGATTGGCACTGTTATCATGTTCTTCGCTATTTGGTATTGCTCGGTGATCAACCCAAGTATTTTAGACATGATGGACCAGCTATCAGGCCCAATTATCGCCATGATCTTATTCATTATGCCCATGATTGCCGTGTATAAAGTCCCTAGCCTGCAAAAATACAGGCACCGCTTAAGTACTTTATTTGTGCTAGCTATTGGCTCTCTTGCTGTTCTTGCGCTTATTTACAGCATGATTAAATAACAGTAAGTACTGAATATATAAATATAAAAGCCCAGCGGGGAAACCTGCTGGGCTTTTTCGTATTTATTCGTCAAGCACCGCGTTGTTGTGTTGCTCATTAATGAGAGACGGATTAGCGTAACCCATTTTAGAGCCCCTTGCACTTCTGTCATCGTGATTAAGAAGCGTAGGAGCGGCTTTCATCGTGAACGTCAGGGGTGTTGTATGAAGGGCATATCAGATACTTTCGGCACTAAAGTGCCTCCTACGCGCTAATTAGGTTAGCGTAAAGTGAGTGATTCAATAACCCCTTCATTCTTGTCATCATGATTAAACAACATGGGAATCGTGATTAAACATCGTTATTAAGAAGCGTAGGAACGGCTTTAGCCGTGAATGTCAGGGGTGTTGTATGAAGGGCATATCAGACACTTTCGGCACTAAAGTACCTCCTACGCGCTAATTAGGTTAGCGTAAAGTGAAGTAGCCCATTTTAGAGTCCCTTCAATCTTGTCATCATGATTAAACAACGCGGGAACCGTAATTATAGAGTGTGGGAACGGCTTTAGCCGTGAATATAAGTAATTATGCATGAAGGGCATATCAGATACTTCGGCACTAAAGTACCTCCTACTACGCCTAGTTATTTGAGCCAGAAGCGAAGTGAGCAATTTAAGGGAATCTTTCATTCTTGTCGTCATGATTAAACAACATGGGAATCGTGATTAAACATCTGATTATAAAGCGTAGGAACGGCTTTAGCCGTGAATGTCAGTGGTTATGTGTGAAGGGCATATCAGACACTTTCGGCACTAAAGTACCTCCTACGTCTCTTCATCTTGCGCTTATGCGTCTTTTATCTCTGTATGGTACTGGACGATTTAGCCCTGAACGCAAAAAACCCGCTGCATTGCTGCAACGGGTTTCTTTAATTAGGAGCCTGGCGATGTCCTACTTTCACATGGCAAATGCCACACTATCATCGGCGCTGTTTCGTTTCACTACTGAGTTCGGCATGGAATCAGGTGGGTCCAAAACGCTATTGTCACCAAGCAAAATGCGTGGAAAGGATTCTCGACAAAGCGCATCGCGCTTACGAGTCCTTTGCGCAAGGTGAACTGATTTCGCATTAAGCGCTGCGGTTCACCCTACATAAAATTCGGAAATCTGATAATCGTAAAATCTACTTTAGTATACTAACTTCTGTCTGTTACGCTG
>NZ_LYPI01000027.1:0-41914 GCF_001938575.1 Pseudoalteromonas sp. PAB 2.2 | reverse complement strand
GCCATCCACTGCAAGTAAATTAAGTCCACACCACTGCTCAAAAGGCTGGGTGGCAAACACTTTATGTGAAAGTAATTGAAATGTTTGTTGGACTGCTTCGTAACCCAACCTTTGGCGACCTTGCACGAGCGCACTCGGCGCTACTAATTTGTTTTTTCCAGGCAAGGATATGTCGAGTCTGTTAGCAATATCCCACACAGTTTCGTTTCGGAATAAACTCATTCCAATTACAGACCACATAATAGCTTCTAGCGGTAACCGCCTTCTGCGAACAGTGGCAACTCCCGCATGTTCAAATGCTTGTTCAAGAATATCAGGGTCAAGAACCTGCTTAAGTTTGTCGAGTGTATGTACATCATCTAAAAAGGAGGACATATCATCGAAGTGTTGAATTAGAGACATAAAAAAATCCGATACTATTTCTAATATCGGATTGTGAAGCTATGAAAAGATCAGTCAAGTGATCATAAAAATATGCTTAACTGATCTGCATTAGGCTCTGCTCGGCTTTTTTTTATGTGAATAAAATTAAGACGGCGAAAAAATAACGGATAAACTAGATAATTTTTTTAGATAAGTTTGATATTAAATTTGGCAGAGTGCCTAAGAAAAGTAGGAAGGTGGTGGAGCTAAGCAGGATCGAACTGCTGACCTCCTGCGTGCAAGGCAGGCGCTCTCCCAGCTGAGCTATAGCCCCACATTCCTAAATACAGGATGCTTAAGTCTTACGTCTTAAGCGGGGTGAACTTTAATTATTTTTACATTCGCGGTCAAGTGTTTTTTAAAAAATGATCGAATTTTTACCCTCCGCTTTTATTTTTGATAGACTAGGTCGCATCTACTGTTCAAGGCTTATCCAATAATGAAAAAAATAGCATCGCTTTTGGTTGTTTTATTAGCTGGTTGCGCAAGCCAAGGGGACGCCCCTCCTTTTGAAATTAATAACAAACAGTTTTATGGAAAAAATGATGAGCAGGGAAATAAAATTTTTGCTTATGTTGTGTCAGTAAAAGCGCAAGGCCGAAAGCCTATTAATTTAGATAAGCCGATGACGCGTCGACAATTTAAAGACTTTGCCGAGCAAGAGTACTTTGAAGAGTCGAGCAACTTAAAATTACTGTTAGAAGATCAAGCTGTTGAATTATTAAATGAAGAACTCAAAGAGCGTTCGTATTGCGACGACAAACATGTAATTGACGAAGTATTATGGCGTGATTTGAGTGTGCAATTACGAGGACGTTGTTTGTAAATGTATGCCGATAAAACCAAGCTGGCAGCGGCACTTGCTCAGCTCGCTATTGAATACGAAGAAATAGAACACCCACCATTACATGGCAGCCTCGATGCTGATACGTTTATGGTTGATAGGCCTGGTACGCGACTGAAAAACTTATTTCTGCGTGATAACGAAGGTAAACGTCATTTTTTGGTGATAACAGCCCACGACAAACAGCTTGATTTAAAAGCGATTGCAAAGCAGCAAGGACTTTCGCGGATAGGTTTTGCCTCAGATGAGCGACTTGCACGTTATTTAAAAGTGCCGCCTGGCTGTGTGTCTATGCTGGCACTTTTAAACGACAAACAAAATAATGTCACGTTGTGGCTTGATCAAGAAATCTGGTTTAACGCGCTTTTTCATTGCCACCCGTTTGAGAACACCGCGACTTGGTTAATGAAAAAAGACGACTTAGAACGCTTCTTTGCCAGTACAGGGCATCAGCCTCGAGTCGTATTCCTTCCTGCTAAATAAACCAACGCGAGCCCTATTAAACATACCAGCAGCAGTACTGCCATAAAGGCAACTTGACCATGTTGCTGGTATATCAGCCCCGGTAACAGTGAACCAAGTGCACCACCACTGTAATAAAACGATACATAGCCGCCATTCGTCACACTGGCAGGGGCGGTGCTAATTTTATTAACCAATGGTGCGGCACTTGAATGAATCACAAACATAGCGCCACAAAAACCTGTAAATGCGATGACAAATAACAGCAGTTGTTGACTCATCAACAGCAACATTGTGAGGCTATAAAATAAAAATACCCCAGTGAGCAAGCGCCAAGGAGATGAAGACTTTCTCAGTAACCAAGGTGTGGCTATTGACGCAAGCGCACCGACTAAGTAGCCAGTATAAACAAGTCCGATTTCGCGCGTGTTAGTAATGGCAAAGCTATCTTGCAGAATAAAGGGCAAATAATTTAACAGCGCTGCAAAGCAAAAGAACATACAAAAAACCGCCCCATAGAGCTTCAAAACTAATGGGCTTTTTAATTGCTTTAAATATAAAAGGGGTGATTGTGGGGTATGAATTGCGGTTGTCTTTTGGGGTTTAGGGATAGCGAAGGCAAGACAGACTAAGCCAATCGCTATCACATAGTAAAAGCTTTGCCAGCTTAAAAAATCAGTAAATAAGGCCGCTAACATACGACCAAAATAACCACCAACAATCGTACTACCAATATACAAGGTCATATTACGCTGTAGTAGGTCGGCTTGGTAAGTGACACCAATATAACTGGTCATCGCGGTGAGTGCGGCTGGCAGCGTAATACCTTGAATAAAACGTATCAAAAGTAACACGTTAAAGCTCGGCGCAAAGGTAAAAATAACGCAGCTAATAGCCAGTATAACCATAGCGATTTTTAAAATAACCAGCGGGTTACGCTTTGCTAAAAATAACCCATACACTAATGGAGCGATTGCTAGCGGGAGCATTGTGGCTGTCATTAAACTGCCGGCGGCGGCTGGCGACACAGAAAAATGGCGAGCAAATAATCCAAGTAGGGGCTGGGGTGCGTATAAAACAAAGAAAATAAATACAGAGCAAAGTAACAAATGTCGCAGCTGCATTTTTAGCTCCGTGAAGAAAAAGTATTAGCTTATAGAGTGCGAGTAATTTTACAAGTATCATAATGATTAAAGTAAGAAATATTGCGTTAAATCAAAGTGTCATGATTTCATCGCGTGTTAATCTGCGTGTAATAATATAAATAGCAAAGATTCAAATGGGTTCAGTACTGTTATTTGTTTGCATAGCTGATTAAAATAGCCCTTATACGCATTTTAATTATTGGAATTTAGTGATGGGTTCATTACAAGATCAGCTACTTAAAGCTGGGCTCACTACCTCGCACCAAGCGAAAGTAGCTAAAACTGAAAAACGTAAGCAGCAAAAGAAAAAAAAGAAAGGGGCTACCAGTAACCCAAGTGATTTGCAAAAGCACATTGAGCAAACCAAGCTCGAGCAGCAGAAAAAAGCAGATGAACTAAATAAAGCGCGTTTGGAAGAGCAAAAACAACGTGAGCAAGTTGCTCGCGTTAAGCAAATTTTAGAGCATAATAATCAGGATGAGATCCGTGGCGATCGCACCTTTAATTTCACTTATGAAAATAAAGTGAAAGAGCTCGACGTAAATGAAAAAACACAAAAAGCGTTAGCGGGTGGTCGCTTAGCAATTTGTGTTTTAGAAGGCCAATTTTTTGTTCTGGAAGATGAACCAGCTCGAAAAGTCGCTGAAGTTAGCGAAGAATATATAGTGTTCCATGTCGAACCTGAAGATAAGCAAAAGGATGAAGATGATCCCTATGCTGATTTTGAAGTGCCTGATGATTTAATATGGTAACCCGCATAACTGCATAGCATTTAGGTTGCTGTAACAATTTTTCGGGGGCAATTTGGGTGCAATATTGTTAAATCATGGTCTACACTAAAGAAAATGTTTTCTAACCCGTTAAAAAGAGAAGATACAAATGAGCAAGATAACTAAAATTCTATGTGGGGCTGGCCTTGCAATGGCTGCAAGCCTATCTTTCAATACAATGGCTGCTGATGGCGCAACGCTATACACAGCAAAACTTTGCCAAACGTGCCACGGTGCAGAAGGTAAAGCACCCATTATGCCGCTATACCCTAAGCTAAATGGCCAAAATAAAGAATACTTACTTGCACAAATGAAAGACATTAAGTCTGGTGCACGTAATAACGGTATGGCTTCTGCGATGAAAGCAATGGTTGCGAACGTATCTGAAGAAGAAATGGCAGCAATTGCAGATTATTTATCACAAGTTAAATAATCCGCTACATTTAATAAAAAAGGCCACATCAATTGATGTGGCCTTTTTGTATCAGCTATTGATCATCGGTTAATAGTAATTTAGACTTCTATACATCTATTTATGCTTGTCGCATATACAAGGTTTTCCATGTTTGACTTACCAAAACTCGATTTAAAAAATAAAGTATCTGAACAAGAATGGCAGCTTCGCGTAGATTTGGCTGCATGCTATCGTTTGGTCGAGCATTTTCGTTGGGGTGATTTAATTTATACCCATTTATCTGCACGCTTACCGGGCACAAATCAGTATTTGGTCAATGCATTTGGTTTAAGCTTTGATGAAGTAACCGCGTCAAACTTAGTGAAGGTTGATTTAGAAGGGAATATTCTCGACGATACACCGTTTAAAATTAACCCTGCAGGTTTCACTATTCACAGTGCTATTCACGAAGTACGCGATGATGCGCATTGTGTTATCCACCTTCATACCAAAGAGACTATTGCAGTAGCAACGCAAGAAAAAGGTTTACAACCGTTAAGCCAATACTCGATGTTTTCATTGCCGTCACTGTCATACCATGGCTATGAAGGCTTAGCCGTGAACAAGGATGAAAAAAAACGCTTACAAGATGATTTAGGCACTACAAATCATATGCTTTTAGTAAATCATGGCGGTTTAACGGTGGGCCCAACGGTGGGGGATGCATTTATGCGCTTCTATGATTTACAGCGCGCCTGTGAAATTCAATTGGCGATTCAAGCCAGTGGTCAAACAGCTATTCCGGTGCCTCAACCTATTATCGATAATATTTATAATCAAGCGAATGTCGTGCATAGCGGCAGTACTGGAGGCCAATTAGCGTGGCCTGCGATGCTGCGTAAGGCTTATCGCCTTGATCCTAGTTTTGCTCAGTAAGGAGTAACCATGAAAGTTAATCGCGTCGAAGTGTTCGATATTCATTGTCCAGACAGACCTGCTTGGACACCTGTGTTTGTGCGTATTCATACAGATGAAGGTATTAGTGGCGTTGGTGAAGCCGGGCTTGCTTATGACTTAGGTCACAGTGCAGCCGCTGCGATGATCAAAGAAATGGCTGATGCTTTTTTAATAGGCCATGACCCGTTTCAAACTGAAAAGCTATGGTCACGAATGCTACGCGAGAGCTTTTGGGGGTTAGGCGGAGGACCAGTTGTCTACGCTGCGATGAGTGCGATTGATACTGCACTGTGGGACATCAAAGGAAAAGCATTAGGTTTACCTGTTTATCAATTGCTAGGGGGTAAAGTTAACGACAAACTTCGTACTTACGCATCGCAATTACAGTTTGACTGGGACAGCGAGTTTAAAGCACTTATTCACCCAGAAGAATATGCAGAAGCGGCATTAAAAGCGATTGCTGAAGGCTACGATGCAGTGAAAGTTGACCCTATCCAATACGATAAGCACGGCAATACTTATTATGACCGCACTAATATTATTTCTCGTGGTGAAATGAAGTTATACCGCGCGCGTATGCAGGCTATTCGTGAAGCGGTGGGTGATGAAGTTGATATTATTTTTGAATGTCATAGTTTGCCAGGGGCAACATCTGCAATTCAAATTGGTGAAATCGCCGAAGAATTCGATTGCATGTATTATGAAGAGCCAGTGAACTACCTAAACCATTCATTGCATGCCAAAGTCGCTGATAAAGTTGCAGTGCCCATAGCCGGTGGCGAGCGCTTGTATAATCGTTGGGGTGTACGTCCTTATCTTGAAGATCAAAGCATTGATGTGCTTCAGCCAGATCTTGGTTTATGTGGCGGTTTCACCGAGACGAAAAAGGTCTGTGATTACGCTGATATTTTTGATGTGCGTATTCAAGCGCATGTATGTGGCGGTCCAGTTGCAACAGCGGCATCATTGCATTTAGAAACAGCCATTCCTAACTTCTTAATTCATGAGCATCACACTTACGCGATTAAAAAGTGGAATCGTGAGTTATGTATTCAAGACCCACAACCTAAAAATGGCTTTTTCCAAGTATCCGAAGAACCCGGCATTGGTATTGAGTTAAACGATGATGTTGTGATGCGTTCGCAACGTGTCGAAATAAAATAAATAGATTCAGCAATAAAAAAGCCCGTAAGGGCTTTTTTTATAGGTGTTTAGGTATATGTGAGGCTTAGTTAACCGCTTTACACTTTACCAGCGGCAGTGGCTCTGTTGCTTTGCTGTCTAAATGACGAACAAAGCACATTTTATCTTTAATGAGTAATTCAAAGCGATCGGGCATAGAAAGCTGCTTTCCCATGATAGGATTGCCTTGCGCATCTGTGATGCCCATGCTGTCAGTAACGAGGATACTGCTATTGATAAAGGCATCATCGGCGACTGCAATAGGCTGACTGTGCATTAATCTGGCAATACCTTGTGCAATCAAGGTGCTTTGCGGTGTTGTTAACACCGCATGTTGTAGCTTAGGAGTCGGCTCTTGGCTTTGTGCACTACACCCAAGCAAAGTCACAAAGTATATTGCTGTGGCTACTTTAAAGTTCATACACGCCTCTAATACTCAAGTATTTTGTTTTGCTCAATAAGCGTTGTTGCTCGGTTGTCCTGTACTTTTGGTGTATCAGTGAACAGCGCTGGTGCAAAACCCTGTTTGCTGGTCATTGAGCTTGCTACAGGGCATGTGCCAGTCGCTCTGTATGCCAGTGCAGTACTAAGTAATGCTTCATTTTCGTCGCCTAGCTGATGGCTAAAGTCATCGGCGACTGCACAACCTGGAACTCGCACGGGTTGAAACTCACTGCCAGTGCTGTTTTGGGGGGCAAAACCATCGGCATATTCACCAAAGCCTTTATTGTTAACCCCTGTAAATTGAATGCTGAAGTAGGTCGTATCACAGTTATCGGTTGGGTAAAAACCATAGGGTTTACCACAGGTATTTTCCCCTATTTGAATGACCTCAATATTGGCCCCTCTTAAGCCATTAATTACGGCTTCACTGGCTGAACATGTACTGCCTGTTGTTAACACAAAAACACGTTTTAGGTCTAAACTAGGCAATGGTGTGCCAGGGTTGATTGCTGGGTTTTCTGCAAATCCGACAAATTCATCGGTAAACGGCACGGGCTCCAAACGCTCCCCAGTGATTGGGTTAAAGGTTGGGTGTTGATCGTTAAAGATAGTCTTTTCGAAAATTTTGCCGTCAGTATTTTCGGCGCCTGCAATCATATAAGCAACTTGACTTGCCATCTGTAGGAAACCGCCGGGGTTGTATCGCATGTCGATAATCAGGTCTTTTACATTACGTGCTGCTAATGTATTAAAAGCATCAAATAAGGGCTTTTCTGCAATCGCATTGTGGCGATTAAATTGGAAGTAACCGACTTCTCCATTTGCGAATGTTTTAATATTGCCTACAGCTTGTCCCGTAATAGTTTGGGCTGTCATGGTGACTTCGCGGGTTTCACTGGTGTTGATATCTTTAAACACAAAGGTCGTTACTTTCCCGGATTCAGAAGGAAAAAGACCCGCATTGAGTACGTCGACTTCAGCTTGGGTGCTGGCATTTACAAAGTCTACACCATCCACTTCTAACACTTCAAAACCACGCGCTAGGTTTTGTGTTGCCGCGGGTGAGTTGGGTTCGGTATAAGTTATAATGGCTTGACGTGGGGCGCTGGCACTTATTAAACGTATTTTAAAGCCATAGCCAAAGGTTTGTCCCGACTGGCTTTGTGCCCGCCATTCATCGGTGGGTAAACTGGAATGAAAGTTGTCTTTTTTAGCCCCTGACTCCGTGGTGTTTTCGGTTTTTAGTAACGCAAAATAATTGAGAACCCCATCAGTGAGGGCTGGATCACGGTCTATTATTTCATCGTACCAGAGGTATGTTTCATGGCTCCATGAACGCAGCCAGTGCTTTTCATTGAGTGCCTGACATTGTTGATCAAACTTACTCGATGGCTCAAACACACCTTGTGTCCACGTAATGGTGGCTGGGTCTAGATTGCCTGAATCGGAGTTGTCACTCCCACTGCCGCCACACCCAACAAGACTAAATACGCACGCACCTAAAATGGCCGCTTCTTTTGAAAAAATAAACATAACCACTAACCTAAACCGCTTTTATTTAACTAAATATAGCTAGTTTTTAATCAATTTGATAGATTTCGTGGGCGTTTTTGTAGCTTAGACGATGCCATACGCTGTGCTGGTTACACAATGAAAAGTAATGCTGCCAGCATGTCTCGTAGCGTGTATTTATTTGGCAAACAGGAAAATTACTGGCAAACATAATACGCTGCTCGCCAAAGTATTGCAGCAGTGTATCAAGCAGCCATTGGTGCTTACTTGCAGCCAGTTTGCTGAACTCTAAGCCTGAGAACTTAATCGCAATATTATCACAGCGGCTTAATTTAATAACCGCGTTTAGCCATTGTTGTTCATCGCATATAAAGCCTAAATGGTTAATTACGACTCGTAATGAGGGAAGGGCATGGCAGTATTTTATGAGCTGCTCGGTAATGTGTAGGTTTTCAATTTCAAACTGTGCTTCAAATCGCAAGTTTTGCGCAGCAAGATAGGCTAAGTTTTCAAGGCAATTAGGTGCGAGTAAACGAGTCGCATCTTTACCTTCAGTAATATCGCGAATACCCACAAGGTGTGAATGTGTTAATGCCGAAAGCGCCAGACTAAATTCGTTCAAGGTAGCGTCTATTCGACAATAACTAATGGCTTTGTATTTGTAGCCGTTTAAATGCTGTGCTAGCCAGTTGAGCTCTTTAATAGGGTCATTATTATCGTACCCTGCCTCAATATGAACAAGTGCTTCTAATTGAAATGGGCATGCTGATTTTAGTTGCGCCATGCTAATAGGAGCTTTGATCTTATCGAGGTGAGGCCACGCAGGTGGTTTCTCGCCTTGCAACCAAGTGTATTGACCCTCAGTGAGGTTAAAAAAATGCACATGGGGGTCAATAATCTTGTCGCTCATTGCGTGGTATACCCACCATCAATACTGTGTAGGCTACCAGTGATAAAGCTTGCCTCAGGGCTAACTAAAAAATTAATCAATGCAGCCACTTCCTCTGGTTGACCTAAGCGCCCTAATGGTTGTAATGCAGCTTCTTCTGCGACGACGGCGGTTTTATCGGCGCCGCTTCGCTTGCAGTAAGCGTCAATTGCATTATGAAATAAAGGTGTTTCAATGGTGCCTGGGCAAATAGCGTTAGCGCGAATGTTAAATGCGGCATAATCCAGAGCGGTTGTTTTTGCCATTGAAGCAAGTGCATGCTTTGTTAAGTTGTAAGCAAAAGAATTGGGCTTACCAATAAGCGCTTGATCAGAGGCAATTAAAACAATACTACCTTGCCGTTTTGCTTTCATGCTGGGTAAAACTGCTTGAATTGCCGCATACGCGCCTTTTACGTTGAGCGCAAAAAGAGCATCAAACGTTGCCTCGTCAGTATCTTCAATGGTGGCACTTAAATGACGACCAGCATTAGAAATAAGCGCATCGATACGGCCTGTTTCTTGTGCTATATCAGCAATAACCGCTTTTACCTGCTCAACATTACTGACATCACAGTAGCGGTAGTGACCTTCTGATGGTGTAATATCAAGGTTATACACGATGTATGCTTCGCGCGCTAAGCGCTCAACAATAGCCTTACCAATCCCTTTACTGCCACCTGTGACAATTGCAACGTTTGTCATTATTTACCCTTAGTGGCTATGACCACAACCGCCTTCACCATGTACGTGACCGTGCGCTAATTCTTCACGTGTCGCTTCACGGACGTTGAGTACTTCAACGTCAAAAGTCAGTGTTTTACCTGCAAATGGGTGGTTTAAGTCACAATCTGCATTGAAACGACCTACTTTTACAATCGTCACTTGATGACGGCCTTGGTTTGAGTGAACAATCGCAGTCATACCCGGTTTCCACACTTTAGTGTTACCTTGTAAGTGCTTAAGTGGAATACGCTGAATAAGGTCATCAACACGCTCACCATAAGACTCGCTTGGCTCAAGTGTTACACTAAAGCTATCGCCAGCGCTTTTACCTTCAAGGGCTTTTTCAAGACCCGGTAGCATGCCTTCTGTACCATGGATATATGAAAGTGGCTCGCCATCTTTGCTTGATTCAATTTGCTCGCCTGCTTCACTTAATGTGTAGTGGAACTCAACGGCAGTGTCTTTGCTGATTTGCATGTTTTTTCTCTTGTAAACTTAGAATATAAACACTGATTTTACGCTAACCACAATGACACAGCAATCAAGGCTTTTTCAAAGAGCTTTCAATACCCGACAGCATAGCCTCGCTGGCGGATGTTTGAGGGGCTGGTGGCTTTGCTTGAGGGATATGCAAAGTTAGTATGGTGCCTGGTTTTAGTAGGCTAGACGCGCTGAGTTTATTCCAAATAGCCACGTCTTTATGAGGGACATCAAAAAGCTGACTAATGCTCCAAATAGAATCCCCCGGCTTTACTTGATAATCGACAGCAACAGTTGAAACAACGTCTTCTTGTTGCTCTAAATACGGGCTGATATTGTAATCAACTATTAACGATCCAGGCATCGTTTGAGGTTTACTTAGGCGCAATTGCTCACCCACTTTAATGAGATTCGAGGTTTTATTATTGAGCATTTTTAATTGGCTTATAGGCATATTAAAACGTCTTGCGATGCGATAAAGCGTATCGTCCTTTTGAACGGTGTACTCGCCAATAAAGTTATTACGAAATAGCTTACTCTGTAATAAAGTTCGCTGCTCTATTGGTAATATCAGCGTGTGGGGGCCATTAGGAGAGCTTTGATTCTTTAAATAGCCAGGGTTTAGTTTATGTAATTGGTTACGCCCAATCCCAGATAAACTCGCAATTACCGAAAAATCAAATTGCTGGCCGACATTAAACTCCGTTGTGAGCGGTTTATTAGCGAGTTTTGGGCGTTTTAGGCCTTTTTCAGGGTGTCTGATTAAGTGGCTGAGTGCTAATAATTTAGGGATATATTCAGCGGTTTCTTTTGGTAATGACAGCGACCAGTAATCGGTTTTCTTACCGAGTTTTTTATTCTTCTCGATGGCTTTCTTAACACGCCCTTCACCACTGTTATAGGCCGCGATTGCGTGTAACCAATCGCCATCAAAGCGTTTGTGCAAATAACTGAGGTACGCTAAGGCAGCATCGGTTGAGGCGAGAATATCTTGGCGGCCGTCATACCATTGGTCGCTCTGCACGCCAAAGTGATAGGCAGTTGCCCCAACTAACTGCCATATCCCCACAGCTTGCTCTGATGATTGAATAGTGGGTCTAAAGTCACTCTCTACGAAGGGGAGTAATGCAAGCTCCATCGGTAAATTCTGTTTTTCGACGCGTTTGACGATATGGTAAAGATACGGTGCAGCGCGTCGGTTCACTTTTTCAAGGTAGGCTGGTTGCTTTAAGTACCACTTTATCCGAGCTGTCGTATGCTTATTGGTTTGAAATACCAACGATAGATTATTTGCAATGTGTTGCCACAAATCAGCCGCTCGCGGTTTAGCGAGTGGCGTATCTTTATAAGGTTGAAGTTTTACAGGTTCAGCAGTCTTATCGGCTGTAGCAACAGGTTGCTCAGTCGGCTGTGTTTGTAAGCTTAAATCAGGCTTGAAATGGCTAAAAATCTCTGGCCGAGCCTGTTGCTCTTGTTGTGTATCTTGCTGAGTTGTTTGGCATCCTTGTAGGCCAATAAAAAAACTCAGCAATAGTAAATATTTCAAACGCATTAAAGCCATGTAATAAAATCCCTTTACTATTTTAGCGCTATTTTGACGATTTGGCCTGCTTAAGTCCAGCTTCTAGAAACATGACGAAAGCGCGTTGACCGACTTCATCAAGTTGATAGTCTTGTTTTATTTGCTCAGGAAACAGGGGAATTAACTCACCAATAGGCTTTTCGGGCTGTGCATTTGCAAGTGTCAAAATAGCAGATAAAAATGTTTTCGGCTGATTAAGTTCTGCAGGAGTTAGTTGTGCACCATGACCCGGTAAAATTGTTGTGATAGCACTATTTTGTTGAATTTCAGTTAACGCTGCGAGCCAATTATCTATTTGCCCATGCCCTGGGTAAGGTAACCAATCGGTTATATCTCCACCAAGTAATACCCGGCCATGATCGGCTGTTAATACTAAGTCGCCATGCGTGTGTGCTTGATACGGCATAACAGTAATCGGGTAATCACCAAGGTCGAGATGCGTTTCTTTAGCAATACGGATTGCGGGGGGGTTGAGTGTTAATTCGCGCCAACGAAACAGGCGTTTTTTAGCAAGTGATAGTTTTTCTCGCCAAACGGCTTGTTGTTCTTGTGGTTGGCTTGCTAAACGTTGATAACTTAGTTCTATGCTTTTTTCATAGCCATCAAGTTTATCGTTTAAGGCTTTTTGATAGTGGGTGAATTCATTCGCTAGTTGCTGATGAACAATCAATTTTGCATCAGGGAACGTGGCTTGTAACACTGCAAGACCCAGCAAGTGGTCATCATGATAATGACTCGCAACCAAGTAGCATAAAGGTGTTTTTAAGCGCTTTTTCAAACGCTGTGCGAGTTGCTCAACCGCGGCAAAATCACCGCTGGCATCAAACATAAGTGCACACGTTTTACCTTCAATAAGGACCTGGTTTGAATCGTAAAAGCGCAGCGATGCCTGTTGTTGTAAAAATTGAATCTCAGGGCTGATAGTCTGCCATGTAACCTTGGCTTTAGATGAGAAACTTGCTGTTAGTAGCGCTAAAAAAGCCCACATTGATAAAGCATATATGCGCATTCTAATTTGCTCGGTTATTATTCAGGTTGAGCATTGTAAACAAAAAAAGCGCAAGATGCGCTTTTTATATAACCAATACCACTCACGGCGTGTTAAGTCGAGTGAGTTTGGTCTAAGTACTGGCTAAGTTTATCGATTAAAGAGTCATGCTGTTGCTCTTGTTTTGCTTGTTGCGATTGTGCTTCGAGCAATTCATGGCTTAAGTGCAGCGCAGCCATTAATAACGCTTTTTGTTCATTACGAACAGAAGAGCGTTGTTTCATTTGGTCCACTAAGTCATTCAAATGTTGTGCAGCAGCAACTAGGGCGTTCTCTTGTCCCGGTGGGCAAGAGAACTCATGTTCTTTACCTAGTAACTCTACGGTGACCCGCTGACTTTGTGGGCTGCTCATTAGCTAGCCTGATGTACGCTTTGTAATTTCTCAAGCAGGCCAGTTAATGTGCTGCTTGCTTCTTTTTGTTTTTCTTCGCTATCGAGTACTTCAAGTTGAAGCGTTTCGTTCTCGTCTATTAATTTGGCAGTTTGATCTTTTAAGCTTTTCACTTCGCTTTCAAGTTCGCTGTTTCGGTGGATTAATTTGTCGATCAGTTGTTCGAGTTGGGAAAGGGTTTCGTTATTCATAAATGCGCTCATAAAACTGTGATTATTGTCATGCAAATGTAAAGGAAAGTGTGTTGATATGCCAGCATTTACGCCTGTTTTAGCGTATTTTTATTTAAAATTAAGGTGTAATTCAGCGTAGCTGCATTTTTATTCATTTATGGTTCACTCTGCGCTTAGATTTTAGGATTATTCACTATTTATCATGTACAATATCTTCATCTATTTTTCATGCAGCACTGCATTTAGCGATTTATAAATATGCTTAGTTACCGACACTCTTTTCATGCAGGCAATCCTGCTGATGTGCTTAAACATCTGGTTTTAGCTGAAGTTCTTAAATACCAAACAATTAAAGATAAGCCTCTCGATTATATTGATACCCATTCGGGGGCGGGCTTTTTTGAACTAGCGGGCAGTGATGCACAAAAAACACAAGAGTATTTAGATGGCATAGCAAAGCTTTGGCAGCACCAGAGTGAGCATGCACCGTTAAATGAGTATATAGAGCTGATTAAATCGTTTAACCAGAATGGCGAATTAGATTTCTATCCTGGCTCGCCAAAAATTGCTGAACACTTTTTGCGTCGCCAAGATAATGGCTGGTTTTTTGAGTTACATCCTCGCGACTTAGCATTACTTAAGCAGAATATGATAGGTAAACGCTCTATCCGTGTGCGTGGCGAAAATGGTTTTCAAGGGTTAGTTGGTCTGCTGCCACCGCCATCGCGTCGTGCATGTGTGCTGATTGACCCTCCATACGAAATTAAAGATGACTATGATACGGTGGTAAAAACCCTCGTTAAAGCGCACAAACGCTTTGCAACGGGTACGTACATGATTTGGTATCCGGTCGTTGATCGTGAGCGCATAGATAAAATGGAAGCAGGTTTAATCGCATCTGGCATGCGTAATATTCAATTATTTGAATTAGCCACCGAAGCAGATACTGAGGTACATGGTATGACGGCCTCAGGCATGATAGTGATCAACCCACCATGGAAACTAAAACAGACGATGGACGCGGTTTTACCTGAGCTTGTTTCTGTATTAAGTGACAGTAGTGGCTTTTATCGCAGTGAGCAATTAGTTGAAGAGTAATGCTGCAACAATGTGCCTATTTAATAAAGGGTATAAATAAAAAACGCCCCGCAATTGCGGGGCGTTTTCGTGTTAACTGTCATTAATTCATATAGGTTGCTGCAAATGTAGCAAGGGGTTCGCTGCTGCCATCTAATAGCGTAAGCTGCTCACCATTAATTGAAAATTGCGCTGTCGCAGTGAGTAGAGCTGACATTGCAGCTTCAATATCCATTTGCTCGATACACATTTTCTTAGTGCTGGCTAACGGGTTGAAGGTGAGTGATTGATTATTCACGTCATAGCTGCCTGAAAAGCTATTACAGCCAAGGAAACCATGCGTTGAGCCATCTTCTTTAAATTGAATGAAAGGCTCTTTTGTTTTTACTTTAACGGGTTCACCGTTAATCGTGACTGCTTTCCAATATGTATTAGTTAACGTTACATCGGGCTTTTTCGCCGACACTTTAGATACCGTCACTTTATACACATCATTCTGAGCACCTTCAGCAAACGGGTTGTTGTGAGTGGTGCTAATGTATAACAGCTTGCCTTGGTTTTCGATTCGAGCGCCGACGCTATAACGATGGCGATCAGCAATTTTACTTTCATCATACTCAAGTGCGACGTTATAAGGAGGCGCCCCTTTTAACGCAACTTCTTGTTCGCTGATCACGTCTGCTTTTGCATCCATTTTTGATACATCGGCTAACTGCACTTTCAATACAGAGCCAGGTGGCAGCATGCTACGGTCTAAATAAGTAATTTGCGTATTGAGCGTTTTCATTGTTGATTGCTCTGCTTGAGGCGCGGCAGAATCTTCGCCACAACCGGTAAGGACTAAGCTGCTTCCTAAGATCATTACGCTGCAAAGTGAAGCACGTTTTAAAGATGAAATGGTATCCGAAGCCATGATATTTTCCTTGCGTTTTTAGTGTTATACACTGAGATTATTGTATTAGCATAAAGTTCGCTGACTTAATCATAGCTTAATTGAGTCAAAGTGGGCGCAAGGCCCATTTTTAATAAGAAATTATTTTTTCACGTATTTTGTTAGAATAACGATACGTTGCCCATCGACACGTCCTTCAATGTGTTCAGGGTTACTGGTTAAACCAATATTTCTTACGGCGGTGCCGCGCTTAGCAACGAGGCTGCTCCCTTTTACATCGAGATCTTTGATTAGCGTTACTGTATCGCCGGCTTGCAGCACAACGCCATTACTGTCGATATGTTTAATGTCATCATCTTCAGCAAGGGCTGTTTGCGCCCACTTTAGCGTGTCTTCTTCAAGGTAAATCATGTCTAAAGCATCTTGTGCCCAGCCATTATCTGCCGCTAAACGTTTTAACATACGATACGCCACCACTTGAACGGCAGGCGTTTGACTCCACATGCTGTCATTTAGGCAATGCCAGTGAGTTGCAGTTAATTCTGCGTTATTTTCGATTTGGTCTTTGCAAGTCTGACAGACATAGATACATTTATCAGAGTGAGCTTCCGTGACAGGAGGGACTTCGTATACAGATAAATTCTCTGTTGCGGCGCACAGTTCACATTGGTTATTACTGCGTTCGATAAGGGCTTGTTCAATGCTCATAGGAGGCTCTTTTTAGTTAACAAGAAAAACAGCGCGCAGTATAGCAAATGTAGCCCCAAAGCGGAATATCCCTAATTATTGTGGGGGTATGTTTTTTGTGTATTTATTGATGATGGTATCAATCGTGCCATTATTTTTAAGTTGCTCAATAGCTGCATTTATATTCTTGAGGAGCGACTGATGTTCTGCTCGGATACGAATTTTCAAATTACCTTGTGAATGAAGGGCGCCAAGCTGCGTATTGATATTGAACCAGTTTGACCAGTATATCGCAGAGAGCTTATCAATAATTGACACCTCTATTCTGTTGAGTTGTAATGCTTTAACCAGCTCTTTTTCGGAGTGAAAATCAACGCGCGTGAAGCGCTCATCATCATAATAGTAATAGCCAAGTACCGTGCCGACAGGGTGCTTTTTTATTGCCTCTAAATCTTGCCATTTGTTGATATTTTTACTCAAGCTAACAAGGTATTCTTCGACGGTAAATAAATTATCTGAATAGCGGAACATGTCATTTTCTCGCTCTTTCTCACTGAGCCATTCAGGACTGATAACATCAAAATCGATGTGGCCTAAATGAAGATACTTAACCGTGCGTTTGGCTGGCAATTCAATGTGTTGTGCATCAATGTTAGACAGACTTAGCACATGTTGGATGATTTCTGGCAGGATACCGGGCGAGTTTTCGTCATCAATATAGTATGGGTAATAGCTTCCAGAGGCCGTAATATTATACTTTAACGCAGGGGGCGATGCCGCATACGCAGAGCTAAAAATAGCACCGTATAAAATTATGAAAAATAACGAAAAAATTAAGTGCAATGGACTATGTTTAAAGTTATTCATAAATTTAGTTTGGTCGGGTTTTTCTTTTTTAGCAAGGAAAACATCTTTCACTATACTTATAACAATTGTAATGTGGCTTTAGTTACATTTAGTGAGAAGTAATATGTCAGAGTTAAATATGGAAGGTAAAAAAAGTCAAAACGTGACTCAGTATATAGCCAGGCAGCCAATATTTAATGCTGATAGAAGTGTGTATGCGTATGAATTGTTATACAGAGAATCGAGCGATAATGTTTTTCCGATAGGAACCAGTGATGGCCAAGCCACCGGACGACTCTTTTTTAATGCATTGATGTTAATGGGACTTGAAAAGCTTACAGGGTTTCAACCTGCGTTTATTAATTTATCGACCGATGCCATTCTTGATGATTTTCCGCGACTGCTCCAACCAAGCAGTGCAGTACTCGAAATAGTTGAGCGAACGACAAGTATCCCAAAAGTTGTAACACGTGTTAAACAGCTCAAAAAAGAGGGCTATTTTTTTGCCCTTGATGATTATGATGGCACTGAAAAATGGCAAGACATACTTCCTTTGATGGACTTCATCAAGTTAGAGGTTGAGCATCCTATTATTAAAACCAATATGATGATCAAAAAGCTAAAACGCAGTTACCCAGATGCAATCATAATTGTTGAACGCATCGAAAATTATGATGACTTTAAACAGTTAAAAGACGCGGGTTGTGATTTATTTCAAGGCTTCTTTTTTGCAAAGCCAGAAGTGCTTAGCTTTGGTAATGTTGAACCGTCGAAAATGGCAGTACTTGATTTACTAAGCTGTACAGCAAGGCCCGATATTGACTTTGATGCGGTGCAGCAACGCGTTGGTCGAGACCTTGGTTTAACAGCGCGTATTTTAAGATTGGTAAATGCACGCTCACCTAATTCACAACAAACGATAAAATCAATCTCACAAGCGGTTATTTATTTAGGTGAAGATGCGATTCGTCAGTTTGTCCGTGTTTTAGCATTAAGTGAATTGGGGAATGATAAACCACAAGAATTAACCAAGCTTGCGCTTACACGTGCAAAGTTTATTGCGCTGATGCTTGAACCCGGTGGTAAAGAGCTATCAGAGCAAGGTTATTTAGTCGGATTGCTGTCTGTGCTTGATGCCATTCTCGATATGGAATTAGATAGAGTTACAAAAGAGTTTTCACTCGGCGCAGAACTTTCCAGTGCATTGTTAAGCTTTAATGGTATGCAAGGTATTAGCCTGCGACTTGTAAAAGCAATCGAAGAAGAACAATGGCAAGACGTGCGGTCATTTTTAACCATGATTCGGCCAGCTTCACACATGGACGTTGTATTTAAAGCAATGTACAGCGCACGTGCTTACGCAGATGAAGTATTGACGACCTTGTCATCAATTGCAGACTAATGATATTGAGTTGGTTATTATGTTCGCACTGTTAGTGGATAAGGTTTTTATACCATGCGTTCAATATTTCCAATTGTGACGATTATTTTTGCCCTCGCTTTACTTGTCCCAGGGGTTACTCAGCCCGTTCTCACGTTAGAAGGTAAAATAGATAAATCTAAGTTAGCTAAAACAGGCATTGAAATGTTAGCAGATGAAGGTGACAGAAATACGCGCAGCGTATTGATGATGGCCTCCAGTATGTTAGGTCTTGATAAGCTTGAAGGCGAAATAGACGCGTACAAAAAAACGCGCAGTATTTGGGGCACTGTGAACGAGCTTGCTAACAATAAAAACTACTTAGTAGCGGTACTCGTTGCGGTGTTTTCGATTGTTATCCCGACAATAAAATTATTGATGCAGTTACTGTATTGTTTTCTTCCCGTGAATAAATTTAAGCAGTTACTCGGTCAACTTATTCAGCAACTCAGCAAATGGAGTATGGTTGATGTATTTGTCATTGCATTAATCGTTGCTTATTTAGCAGGCAATGCCGATGGTCAAATGGGTGAGTTGATAAAAATGCACGCAGAGCTGGGGGTGGGTTTTTGGTATTTTACTGGCTACTGTTTATTTGCAATAGCCGCTAGTAGCAGTATAAAAATAGAGAAACCCTTGTAGTTGGCGTAATTTTCAGGCTACAATTTACACGATTAATATTTAAGGTATGTTGATGACGCGACTTTCAAGCTATATGTTAATAGCCATGATGCTGCTCACATTTGTGAGTCAGTCAGTTGCGTCTGTGTCAATGGTCTGCGACATGCCGCATGCTTCAATGGCTATGAATCATCATGCCGATATGGACAATGATAACGACATGTCTGACATGGACTGTTGTCATGAAGATACCATGGACAGTGCCGACTGTGCGTGTCCATTTAATGCGTGTACTGCGCATTCACTCCTTCCTCTTAATAGCACAGTGATGAATGCTAACAAACAATCTGAAAAAGTACGTTTGTTTAATGTTAGCCAACGCAGCTACCCTATAAGTTCTTTATATCGCCCACCTATTACTGCTTAAGCAGGATAGGTCTGTCAAAAATTCAGCTAAGCGCTGCTTTACAACCCATTCTGCCCCTAACTCTATTGTTTTTTAACTTTCTAGAATTTTAGTGGAGCATGTGATGACTCACAGCAAATTTTTAAAGGCATTTTGCCTTGGTGTATTAGTAACGACTTCCAGTATGGTTCAGTCTAATCCATTAACACTGAATGGCGTGGTTGAATACGCACTGACGCATGAGCCTTGGCTACAAGCAAACAAATATCAGCAAGAGGCAATTGAAGCGCAAAGTATTGCCGCAGGCACCTTGCCAGACCCTGTTCTGACGGTAGGGCTAATGAATTTACCGACGGATGGTTTTGCCTTTGATCAAGAAGGCATGACGCAATTTAAGGTCGGTTTATCACAACAGTTTAGCCGCGGTGATAGCTTGGCATTACAGCAACAAGCGTTAAGGCAATCGGCCGAGCAATACCCATGGCAACGTGCTGACCGACAAGCGCAAGTAAAGGCTATTGTTACTGAAGCATGGTTAAATGCCTACCGAGCTCAGCAAAGTATCCAATTAATTAACCAAGATAAAGCCTTATTCAACCAATTGATTGATATCACAGAAGCAAGCTATGCAAATTCTTTAGGGACTACGCGCCAGCAAGATATCATTCGTGCTCAGTTAGAGCTTACACGCTTAGAAGATAAATTGGTGATGCTTGAGCAGCAATTCGATAGTGCGAAAAAGCGCTTAGCACAGTGGTTGCCAATTGACATGCTAAGTGGTCCTGTCAGCAGTGATAATGGTGATGTGGCGGCTTTAATGCCATACCAAAATATGCAACCAACAGGCGTGACCGAAGTGCTTATGGGGCATCCTGCTGTTGTGGCTATTGAGCATGCCTTACGTGCAAAAAGCACACAAATCGAAGTGGCAAAAGAAGCCTATAAGCCACAGTTTGGTATGAATGTTGGCTATGGTTATCGTGATGATACGCCGATGGGAAGTTCGCGCGCCGATTTATTCTCGATAGGGGTCAGTGTTGATTTACCCTTATTTACAGATAACCGCCAAGATCAGCAAGTTAATGCGGCTATTGCAAATGCTGAAGCAGTTAAAACCACAAAGCTGATCACGTTACAAAAACTGCAAGGTCAATACTTTAAAGAGCTTAGCCAGTTAAGTCGCCTAGCCCAACGTCGAGCGCTTTATGTCGAGCAGCTTTTACCACAAATGGCAGAGCAAGCCGAAGCCACATTAAATGCATATACCAATGATGATGGGGACTTTTCAGAAGTCATGCGTGCTCGTATCAGTGAGCTAAATGCAAAAATAGATGCCCTAAATATCGATATCGACACACAAATTACGCTGGCACGTTTAAATTATTACGCAGCAGCAAAAGACAGCCAAATTAATGCAGCACAAAGCCAAGGAGCACATCATGAATAATACCGTTAAATTAGGAGTGGCTTTGGCAGTGGGTGCCGCTTTGGCAACCGTAGTAAATCAGCTTTCTACTGCTGATCATTCCGCTATGCCAAGTGCAGAAAAGAAACCTCTGTATTGGGTTGCTCCCATGGATAGCAACTACCGACGTGATGAGCCAGGATTGTCGCCAATGGGCATGGAGTTAGTACCAGTGTATGAAGAAAACAGCGCCGAAGACAGCCCCGGAACAGTTAGAATATCACCTGCCGTTGTCAACAATTTAGGTGTTAGAACCGCACCGGTACGTTTTAAGTCACTGCAAACTACCGTTGATACTGTGGGCTACGTGCAATACGACCAAGATCAATTAGTGCATATTCATCCACGTGTTGAAGGCTGGATTGAAACGCTGTTCGTGAAAGCTGCGGGTGATCAAGTAAAGCAAGGTGAACCCCTCTATACCTTGTATTCTCCACAGTTGGTGAATGCGCAAGAAGAGTTACTACTTGCCCTAAAGCGCAATAATAGTGTGCTTATTCGTGCTGCCAAAGCGCGTTTGGCCTCATTAAATGTATCGAATGATTTTATTGAGCGCTTAGAGCAAAGTCAGAAGGTCAGACAAAACATCACCTTTTATGCCAAGCAAAGTGGTGTACTGGATGAGCTAAACATTCGAGAAGGCTTTTATGTGAAGCCCGGCACAACCATGATGAGTATTGCTCACCTTGAAGAAGTATGGGTTGAAGCTGAAGTGTTCGAGCGCCAAGCTGGGCTTATCAGTAAAGGTTTGCCTGTAACAATGACCTTAGATTATTTACCGGGCCGTCAATGGCACGGCAAGGTTGATTATATTTATCCTACCCTCGATGAGAAAAACCGTACATTACGTGTGCGCCTCCGGTTTGTGAATGATGAGGGCTTATTAAAACCGAATATGTTTGCTGAGGTTAGTATTACGACTAAGCCAACAGAGCCACAGATAGTGATAGCGAAAGAAGCGGTGATCCGCACAGGTAGCCAAGACCGAGTGGTGGTTGATTTAGGTGAAGGGCGCTTTAAGTCCGTCGCTGTGACCATTGGGCGCAGTGATAATCACGACATTGAAATTTTATCAGGCTTACTAAAAGACGATAACGTAGTGACATCAGCGCAATTCTTGATTGACTCCGAATCAAGCAAAAGCTCTGACTTTATGCGTATGCAAGAGCCTGATAGCGAGAGTGCCATGGTCAATGGGGTGATCAACAGTATTGATCGCAAAGCCAGAACCGCGGTGATCAGCCGTGAAGCAATTCCAAAATGGGGCCGTGAGGCGGCAACCGTGGAGTTTCATTTTTCGCCGCGTATCGATTTATCACACCTACAGCCTAATGACGAAGTACATTTCACGTTTAAGCTGGTAGAGGGTGAATTTATGATTTTTGACATCATGACCTTAAGCCATCTAATGCAAGGAGAGATGAAATGATTGCAGCAGTCATTCGCTGGTCAGTCGGTAATCGTTTCTTTGTATTACTGCTGTCCGTCATGCTGGCAGGCTTTGGTATTTTTTCTTTGAAGAATACGCCAGTTGATGCGCTACCTGATTTATCTGACATACAGGTCATCGTTAAAACATCCTACCCGGGGCAAGCACCACAAGTAGTGCAAGACCAAGTAACGTTTCCAATTACCACCGCTATGCTCTCGGTACCAGGGGCACAAACGGTCAGGGGCTTTTCATTTTTTGGCGATTCGTATGTTTACGTCATATTTAATGAAGACACCGATTTATACTGGGCACGCAGTCGGGTGCAAGAGTACTTAAGTCAAGTGAGTGCTCGCTTACCTGAGTCGGCTCGACCAGAGCTTGGTCCCGATGCAACAGGGGTCGGTTGGATTTACCTTTATGCATTAGTTGATAAAACAGGAAAGCACGATATTAGTCAGCTACGTAGCTTACAAGATTGGTTTTTAAAGTTTGAATTGCAAACTGTACCAGGGGTGTCAGAAGTTGCATCGGTCGGTGGCATGGTTAAGCAATACCAAGTCAATGTAGACCCCGATAAACTGCGTGCTTATGGTATTCCTCTGAGCCTGATTCAAACGGCAATTAAGCAAGGTAACCAAGAGCGAGGTGCCTCTGTTGTTGAAATGGCCGAAGCGGAATACATGGTATCAAGCACCGGTTATATTAAAAGTGTGGCCGATTTAGAGGCTATCCCGTTGGGGACTAATGCCAACGGAACACCGCTGCAGCTTCGCGATGTTGCCGATATAAAATTAGGGCCGCAAATGCGTCGCGGTATTGCTGAGCTTAATGGTGAAGGCGAAGTGGCTGGGGGCGTTGTTGTGATGCGCTTTGGTGAAAATGCACAAGCCACAATTAAACAGGTTAAAGAAAAGTTAGACTCTTTGAAAAAAGGCTTACCCGAGGGCGTTGAAATTGTGCCTGTCTATGACCGCTCTAATTTAATCACCAAAGCGTTGGATAATTTGACCTCAAAACTGATTGAAGAATTGATCGTTGTAGCCTTGGTGTGTGTGGTGTTCTTGTTTCACATTCGGTCATCAATTGTGGCAATTATTACTTTACCAATGGGCATATTAACCGCATTTGTGGTTATGTATTGGCAAGGTATTAATGCCAATATCATGTCACTTGGGGGAATTGCGATTGCGATTGGCGCGATGACGGATGGCGCGATTGTTATGATCGAAAACATGCACAAGCACATGGAAAAAACCCCTCTAACCGACGAAAACCGTTGGCAAGTGGTGATGGACTCGGCTTCAGAAGTGGGCCCTGCGTTATTCTTTAGTTTATTAATTATTACTGTCAGCTTTATGCCGGTGTTTATTCTTGAAGCACAAGAAGGGCGTATGTTCTCTCCGCTTGCTTACACCAAGACCTATGCCATGGCAGCCTCCGCTGGCTTAGCAATAACCTTAGTGCCGGTGTTAATGGGTTACTTTATTCGCGGAAAAGTTATTTCTGAGCAAAAGAACCCAGTCAACCGTTTACTTGTGGCAAGTTATAAACCGTTATTAAATGCGGTTCTTAAAGCGCCAAAAACCACGCTAGTGATGGCTATCATTTTGGCTGTAGTCGGTTTTTATCCGGTTAATAAGATTGGCAGTGAGTTTATCCCTCCGCTTGATGAGGGGGATTTAATGTATATGCCCACAACCTATCCGGGTATTTCAATCGGTAAGGCCCGAGAACTCTTACAACAGACCGATAAACTTATAGCCAGTGTGCCAGAAGTCGAGAGTGTCTTTGGTAAAGTGGGGCGGGCTGAAACAGCCACTGATCCCGCGCCACTCACCATGATTGAAACCTTTATTCAGCTTAAGCCTAAATCACAATGGCGTGAGGGAATGACAACCGAAAAGCTTAAAAAAGAGCTTGATAGCTTAGTGAAGTTCCCCGGCTTAACGAATGCGTGGGTTATGCCGATTAAAACGCGTATCGATATGCTTGCCACCGGTATTAAAACGCCAGTGGGTATTAAAGTAGCGGGCCCTAAGCTGAGTGAAATACAGAAAATTGGTGAGCAAATTGAAGTGATATTAAAAGACTTACCGGGTACTGCGTCTGTGTATTCAGAGCGAGTAGCGGGTGGGCGCTATATTAAAGTGGATATCAATCGCGACAAGGCTGCGCGTTATGGTCTTAACATTGCCGATGTACAACAGGTTGTGGCGACTGCAATTGGTGGTATGAATGTAACCGAAACGGTTGAAGGACAAGAGCGATACCCGGTTAATTTACGTTATCCACAAGATTACCGTGATTCGCCAGAAGAGCTCAAGCTGCTGCCTATTGTCACTGCAAGTGGGCAGCGAATTGCACTGGCTGATGTGGCTGATGTCTTTATCGAAGACGGTCCTCCGGGGATTAAGAGCGAAAATGCGCGAATCAATGGCTGGAGTTTAATTGATATTGAAGGCAGTGATATCGGCAGCTATGTTGAGCGTGCCCAAAAGGCACTGCATGAGCAGCTAGAATTGCCTGCTGGCTACTCAATTACGTGGGCAGGTCAATACGAGTACATGGAGCGCGCTAAAGCTAAATTGAGTTATGTGCTACCGCTAACGCTCGCTATCATTGTGGTGCTGTTATACCTTAACTTTAGAAGCTTTATTGAAGTGGCGATGATCATGCTAACACTTCCTCTGGCAATGATTGGCGGTATTTGGCTGATGTATATTGAAGGTTTCAACTTCTCTGTTGCTGTCGGGGTTGGTTTTATTGCGCTTGCAGGGGTTGCCGTAGAAATAGGGGTGATCATGCTGGTGTATCTTAACCAAGCTTATCTCGAGGCTAAACAGCAAGCAGAGCACTTTGGTGTCGTTGAACTTCGCCAAGCAATCATCAATGGTGCAGGATTAAGGGTTAGACCTGTGATGATGACCGTAGCCACTATTATAATTGGTTTGTTACCGGTGCTTTACGGTACTGGCACCGGCAGTGAGGTAATGAGCCGAATTGCTGCGCCTATGGTCGGTGGGATGTTCAGTGCCGTGGTACTGACCTTACTGGTGCTACCTGCTTTGTATTTTATCTGGCGTAAACGAGACCTATAAATTTTACAGCCAGTGTGTAACTTGTACGCTCTTTTTGCGTACAGGTTACACATAACACAGTTTATTTATTGATTTAAAAGAGTTTTTAATCTGGATTGATTTATGCATTTATTTATTAAATTGACTTTAATAAGGAATGCACATGCAAGTTAAAACAATACAACAGGTTTATGATTGGACCGTTTTATTTCACACCCAAATGGCGGCCAACTTCCATAGTGTAAAAGACTTATTGGATGAACATAATCAAATGCTGGTGGAGTATTATCTCAACTATGAGAAAAAGCTCGCCGAAGATTTGGTTGGCTTTAAAGCCATTACCGAAATAAACACCCTTGATACTTACTGTTATGAATACTTTGCAGACAACCCTGAACTGATCACATTCAGTGACATCAGCACTGATCAGCAAATAGACGAAACAGCCATTCAAGTTTACCTATCAACTCAACATAAAAAGGTGATCGATTTATACGAGTACCTTGTTTCGCGAGCAGAAACCCAAGACACGATTGAAAAGCTTGAGCGCTTACTCGAACTTGAGCATCAAGGCTTAAAGCAAATGATGCAAAGTGCTAATCGTCATAGGGATATGTAATACCATTAATCCGCAATAATACTTAATCATTTTGGGTGATTAAACCAGTTGCTACCTGCGTTAAAAAGGTCTGATTTACGACTGTATGTATGCAGGATGCAGAGCAATGGCCGAGAACAACTAAATAACGACATTTTAGCCTTGTTATCAACGCGGTTTTATTGCCTCAAAATAGACCACTAATTAAGCAGAGCGGTATCATTAATGAAAATCGAGCAAAAAGCCGACTTTTTTAAGGTATTTTTGTTCTTGCTGTAAATCGGCCAAAAGCAAAGTATGTTCCTTCAGCCACGTGTCGTTGAATTTTAAGAACATGCTATTTTGCTTGGCCGTTACCGTTAACGACACGCCTTGATCTGGTGTGCGTTTTTGATTTAAAAGCACGGCAAGACGCAAAATCACGATCAGCTGTAAAATTTGATGGTGTTGCACTGTGTGTAAAGTGGGAAATTGGTCTAAACGAATCTTTTTACGGTAAAAGCGGATCATACAGCTGAGTAGCGTTTGCTGTTGCTGTGTAAAGCCCGGAAGCTGACTATTTGCCACAATATAAGCACTGTGTTTATGTAAACCAGATGAGTTTATGCCCAGCCCTATTTCATGTAACTGTGCCGCCCAATTAAGTAAATTTAAAAAATCGGGATGGCTGAGCTGCCAAGGTGTTTTAACGTGTTCAAAAAACCATTCAGCGGTGCTAGATACGCGGTTTGCGTGTTCTTTGTCGATGGTATTGCGATCGCTTAAATTATGAATGGTATTGGTGCGAATATCTTTGTGTGCGAGTTTTTGCTGCATTTCATGCAAGAGCCCTTCACGCAGTGAAAAGTCACTGTATTGCATCGCATCGATGTCGAAAAGCGTAAAGAGTGCAATTAAAATCGCGAGCCCACCACAAATACTCTCTTGTCGCTCAGGTGTTAAACCTTCAATGTGTAAATTTTGAATCTGTTTAGCGGCAATAAATTGCGTTTTAAGCTCATGCAGTCTTTCAAGAGTAATCAGCTCTTGCTCTGCGTCATTTGCATTAATCATTGCCAAAATTGATTTTATTGTACCCGATGTCCCCACGACAGATTGCCAACCTGTGTTGATGTAGTTCGCAAAGATAACTTCAAGCTCTTGCTCTGCGCGTATTTGTGCTTTCGCGAAGCGTTTGGCATTAATTTGTCCATCAGCAAAAAACTGCTTTGTATAGCTGACACACCCCATGTTTCGGCTTGAAAGTAAGCGATGCTTAAAGTGTTTACCGATAATTAATTCGGTGCTTCCACCGCCGATATCAATGACTAAGCGATTATTATCATGATGAATGTAATGTGCGACGCCTTGGTATATCAAGCGCGCTTCTTCTTGTCCTGAAATGACCTCAATCGGGTATGGAAAAACGTCACTGGCTTGGGTTAAAAACGAGTGAATGTTTTTGGCACGTCTTAGTGTATACGTGGCGGCAACTTTAACGTTCTCAAGTGGAAAGTCCTGTAATGTGGCTGCAAACTGCTTAAGGATAGCTAAAGCGCGTTCGATTGCCGCTTGGCTCAAATGATTTTTATCATCTAAGCCATCTGCTAAATAAACCCGCTGCTTTTCTTTATGGAGTATTTGCAAAGAGCCATCGACTTCTCTTGCGACCACTAAATGAAAACTGTTTGAGCCTAAATCTACTGCAGCAATTGAAGGATAATCATTCATTATTATAGTTACTTTCCCATTTCTTTAAGTGATCGTAGATGGCAATTTGCGAGCGAATTTTCTTGCGATTACCTCGGCGAACATAGTGATTTTTCTGCTCACTGTCGATCAAACGTGCTTTAGTTCGGTCTTTAAACTGTAGCTCAAGAATATCAATAATGAGTTGCTTAAGTTTTGCGTCAAAAATAGGAACGGCCACTTCGACACGATGGTCTAAATTTCGGGTCATCCAATCGGCAGAGGAAATATAGACTTTTTCATCACCATTGTTATGGAACACCATCACTCTGGGATGTTCTAAAAATCGGTCAACAATGCTTATGATACGAATATTGTCATGCGCACTGGTGGTTGTAGGGACTAATGAGCACATACCGCGAACGATAATACGTATTTTAACACCGCGTCTTGCAGCAAAATAAAGGTGATCGACAAGCTGCTTATCAACTAAATTATTCACTTTTAAGGTAATACGGCCCTGTTTTCCACGCTCTACGAGGGCGATTTCATCATCAATGAGCGCCATAATCGTTTCGCGCGCATTCACAGGCGAAATCATTAAATGTTCAAAATGAAAAGGTCGGTAGCTACTTTCAATAAATTTGAACACGCTGTCACACTCTTCTGTGATCCCCTCGTGTTTGGTGAATAAGCTAAAGTCGGTATAAATTTTTGCGGTTTTTTCATGGAAATTCCCCGTCCCAATGTGAGCATACTTCACGACGGTGTTTTTTTCTTTACGGTGAATAACGCACAATTTACTGTGCACTTTTAATGCGGGAATACCAAAAATAACTTTAACCCCAGCATTACTAAGCGTTTTCGCCCACTCAATATTATTTTGCTCGTCAAAGCGCGCCTTTAACTCAACCATAACTGTGACATGCTTGCCATTTTTTGCAGCATTAATCAGCGTTGACACTAAGCGCGATTGGCTCGCAACGCGATATATATTTACTTTAATTTGCGTAACATCAGGGTCAAACGCAGCTTGGCGGACAAACTCTAATAAATGATTAAAGGTGTGATAGGGGTAGTAGAGTAAAATATCGTGTGCTGAAATCGCGTCAAACACACTTGAAAACTGATTAAATGCAGCACTTTTTAACGCCGCCAATGGTTTATTTTCTAAGTATTGGCGACCCACATTCGGAAAGGCGATAAAGTCTCTAAAATTGCGATAGCGTCCTGCAGGAATAAGCGCATCATGCTGGCTTATATTGAGGCGTTTTTTCATGACACTGAGCATGTCATCGGGCATGCTTTCATCATAAACAAGGCGTACAGGCTCGGCATAAATCCGCTGTTTTAGCCCCTTCGACATTTTATCGAGCAACCCTTCTTCAAGTTCATCATCTAGATTGTACTCAGCATCACGGGTTAATTTAATTGCATAGCACTGAATATCATCAAAGCTAAAAAAGCTGCTAAACACATCGCGAATAAAATAAGCGATGATGTCATCCAGCATCACAATGGTTTTATGGCGACGAGTTTTCTCTGGCGGCAAAATAATAAAACGCGGCACTCGGTCGGTAGGGACTTCAAGCATTGCGTAATGGCTTTTTTGCGTACTCATTTCGACAAAAAAGTAGGTCATTGTGTCGTTAATTTGATCGGAGTAGTCTTTTTTCTCTGTGATCAAAATAGGTAAAATATGTTGCAATACACTGTCGTGAAAGAATTTTTCTAGCCAGTTTAAATGGAATTCGCTTAACTTTTCGGGTAATTCAACATGAATATTGTGCTCATTTAAGTCGGCTAAAATATCCTTATGAATTTGATTAAATTTCTTACCTAGTTGCAGTACTTTTTTTTGTATTTGCTGTAACAGTATTTCGTCTTCTTCAAAATTCGCGTCAGGCAGTTTGTTAAGTAGAATACGACGCTTAACATCGGCGACACGCACACGGAAAAATTCGTCCATGTTGTTTGAATAAATCCCTAAAAAGCGCATTCGTTCGATGATTGGGTTCGACTTGTCTTTTGCTTCTTGCAGTACGCGCTCATTAAAAGACAGCCAACTAAGCTCTTTGGCAAAGTAAGTGACGGCGTGTGAAGAGGAGTGACTTGCGTTCATCTGTTTTTCCAACGTTTCTGGCTAGTTAGAATATAGAGGATGCAGATGACGGTTATGTGACATACGTGTCACTAATGTGACACGTCGTTAGGTATCAAGGGTTATTTGTGCCCTTATAGTCGTTGATTAAGCATCTTCTATATCAACAATAAGATCGGTGGTAATCGATTCAAGCGCACTGATGACTTCGTCTTTGTTCATCCCCACTGGTAGCGCAACGGTGGCCACCGCGCTAAAAATAGGCACTCCCCAATTTGGCGCACTCTGTTGTTTTGAATTGAGATGCGTAATGTTAGCGCCTTTGTGGCGAATGACACTGGCAAGCTCTTGCACGATGCCTGGTCTATCGTTACCGGTGATCACAAAATTAATTTCTTCAGAAGGCACGTCAGGTAAGGTATCAGTGCCGCGCTCAATCCTTACCTCTAAATGCGGTAAGCTGTGCAGCGCATCTTGCAATTCTTGCAAGTGTTCTTCAGGAACTGCGGCTTCAATAATGCCCGCAAAATGGCCCGCTAAATGACTTAAGTTACTGGTTAACCAATTGCCATGATGGCTTAAAATCGTGGCTGAAATATCTTCGACGAGGCCCGGTTTATCGGGACCTAAAATAGTAATTACTAACTGCTTCATATTTAATTCTCTATAAAAAGCCTCTGAAAAATGCAAAAAAGGAAGGAGGCGTTGGGTTAAGATGATTCTTATTATTGAAAAAAATAAGTCACATTGAGTATTAATGCTGATTTAACGTTTGTCCAATTTTTTCCATAGAGTAATAAAAAATTAGCGATAACAAATTGTTAGCTTAATTCCTTTGGCATTCTTAGAGTATTGTTTTTGGTAGTATTTTGGTCATGTTTTAGGGATAAACCCCGTATCTAAAATACCTGTTTTATTACACTGAAATATGACGTTTGTAACAATACTGTCATCTTGGTGAAATATAATGCGCCCAACGTTAAGATTTAAGGGTGTTTTGATGACTTCCAATCCGAATAAACCGACCTTTCATACGGATAGAAGCCGTCTATTTAAAGATCGGTTTGCCAAGTGGGGTATTTCCGCAGGTGGTGTAATGGTGCTTGTCGCGCTGTTACTAATTTTCTTTTACCTTCTTTATGTTGTTCAACCTATTTTTGAATCAGCAAAAGTAGAGACACGTAACAGTGTAAAACTACAAAATGCGTCAGAAATTGTTGGGCTCGGTATTGAAGAACAAACCGAAGTTGCCTTTTTACTAGGCGAAAAAGGCACGGTTGATTTTTACAATGTTGAAAAACAACACTTCGGTAAAAAAATCACCACTCTTAACACTGAACTCCCCAGTGATGTAAGCAGTTTTGCAAGCTCAGCTCCTTTTCAAGGGCAATACGCTTATGGCCTTGAAAACGGGTCTGTTATGGTTGTGGTGCCGAAGTTTTTGGTCACATTCCCTAACAATGAGCGTCAATTAACGCCTCGTTTAGATTACCCTCTGGGTAAAGTGGCGTTAGAAGTTGATGAGCAAGGCGCTGCCATTAAGAAGTTTGCATTTAGCCATTACGAAGATAAAACCGCGGTGGTTGCGTTAACTGCGGATAAACGTGTTTTATTTAGCAGCTTTTTAGCTGAAGAGAACATGTTCACTGGCGAAGTTGAAT
Organism: Pseudoalteromonas sp. PAB 2.2; assembly: GCF_001938575.1. Taxonomy (NCBI): domain Bacteria; kingdom Pseudomonadati; phylum Pseudomonadota; class Gammaproteobacteria; order Alteromonadales; family Pseudoalteromonadaceae; genus Pseudoalteromonas; species Pseudoalteromonas sp. PAB 2.2. The sequence continues at coordinate 10,502 of NZ_LYPI01000027.1, read as the reverse complement.
GGAGCGTTGAGCGCACAGAGCTTGATATTGATGGCCGTGTTGATGAGTTATTAATGTCGCCAGATACGACGCGCACCTTGATTCGCTCAGCTAACCAAATTTATGTTTACGATACGCGCTATCCGTCTGAGGTAGAGCTTATTCAAGTACTTGCTGCAAACGAAGAAAACGCAAACCTCGTTTCTACGCAATTACTTGCCGGTGCAAACTCATTGATGCTTGCCAATGATAATGGCGAAGTTTCGCAGTGGTTTGAGGTGAATACCGACGAAGGCCGTGAGTTTCAAAAAATTCGCGCGTTTGAAACCAGCAAACAATCAAAGTTAAGTATTTTCACTGAATTCTATCGCCGCACTTTCTTTACTGCGGGTGCCAATGGCGAACTAGGCATTTACTACACCACCAGTGAAGCAAAGCTGTGGCAAGGTAAAGTCAGTGACGGCCCAATTGATAATTTCGCAATTGCGCCGCGTTCAAATGCTGCACTTATTCTTGCTGATGATGCATTGAAAGTGATTGAAATCCATAATGAGCACCCAGAAGTAACGTGGTCTGCATTATGGCAAGAGGTTTGGTACGAAGGTTACCCTGAACCTTCATACATTTGGCAGTCAACTTCAGCGAGTGATGATTTTGAGTCTAAATTTTCGTTAGTGCCAATTTCATTCGGTACCATTAAAGCCGCACTATACGCGATGTTATTTGCGGTACCAATTGCCTTATCTGCGGCTATCTACACCGCATATTTCATGTCGAGTGAGCTGCGTAAAGTCGTAAAGCCAACCGTTGAAATTATGGAAGCGTTACCGACCGTTATTTTAGGTTTCTTAGCCGGTCTTTGGTTAGCGCCGTTAATTGAAGAGCATTTACCAGCGATTGTGGGCTTACTGCTGTTACTACCGATTGGTATCTTACTGACTGCATTTGGTTGGAATAAGCTGCCAGCTTCTATTCGTCACCGTGTGCCTGAAGGTTCGCACTCAATCTTATTGATTCCGGTTGTGCTGTTTATTGGTTGGTTGTCATTTGCGATGAGTGGCACAATTGAATCATGGGTATTCGATGGTAATGTTCGTCAGTACCTCACCAATGAATTAGGCATGACATTCGACCAACGTAACTCGCTCGTTGTCGGTATTGCGATGGGCTTTGCGGTTATCCCCACTATTTTCTCGATTGCAGAAGATGCGGTGTTCAGTGTTCCTAAACATTTATCGAATGGTTCACTGGCACTCGGTGCAACACAATGGCAAACACTGGTACGTGTGGTTCTTCTTACTGCAAGCCCAGGTATTTTCTCAGCAGTGATGATGGGTCTTGGCCGTGCAGTGGGTGAAACAATGATTGTACTTATGGCAACAGGTAACACGCCTATTATGGACTGGAGTATTTTCCAAGGTATGCGAACACTTGCAGCGAATATCGCGGTTGAAATGCCAGAGTCAGAAGTAGGCAGCTCGCATTATCGCATTCTATTCTTAGCAGCGTTTGTACTATTCATATTCACATTTATTTTCAACACAGTGGCTGAGTTTGTTCGTCAGCAACTGCGTGATAAATACAGTTCAATGTAGGTGGAGAGACACGACATGGTAAAGCAGTGGTTTAAGTCTGGTTCTCCTTGGATTTGGATGACCGGTGGTGCGGTGAGCATCAGTTTAATCTCAGTTCTTGGTTTGTTAGCCATGATTGCTTGGAAAGGTTTAAGCTTTTTCTGGCCATCAGAAGTTATTCAACTTGAGTTACAAGGCTCAGTTGCAAAACAAACTGTGATTGGTGAAGTTTATGATCGTGAGCTCGTTGCAAAGTCACGTATTGAGGCAACAGGCGTTGATTTATCTCATTACGACAAAGAGCAGTTAGAACGTTTATTAATTAAAACCGGTAACCGTGAATACGTTGATTTAGATTTCCGTTGGGTATTAGAAACCGATATCAAATCACGCACAGCGCCGGCTGAACTTGCCGTATTTGAGCGCAGTAAAAATGGTAATTTTTACGGCTATGTTGACCAAGTTATTAAAGACGGCGAAGTTATCACAGAGAACAAAATAGACGTACTCTATGATCTTGTTGAGCGTGCTGTTGAGTTAAATGACCAAGCACTTGATCTGCAAAATGGCGACATTGGTCACATTAACTATGAACTTGAGCGCTTACGTTTAAAAGAAAAAGCGTATCAGCTTGATAATGAACTTACCGATGAACGTGTTGCAGAGCTGGCAGCTGCCCGTGCTGAGCTACGTGAAGAATACTCGGTACTTGAAAAACAACTTTTTGCGCTACGCAAAGAAGCAAAGCGTGACCAAGTAACCGTAAAAGATATGCGCGGTGAGGTTGTTACATTACCACTTTATCAAGTGCTTGATGTGTGGTTCCCAAATGACATGGGGTTCTTTGCTAAGTTAGGTCATTACTTTGTACAGCTAGGTAAGTTTGTGTCAGACGATCCGCGCGAAGCAAACACCGAAGGGGGTGTATTCCCTGCGATTTTCGGTACCGTGTTCATGGTATTACTGATGGCCGTTATTGTGACGCCATTTGGTGTGGTTGCGGCAATTTACTTGCACGAATATGCAGCCAAAAATGCTGTCACGAAGATGATTCGCATCGCCGTTATCAACCTTGCGGGTGTACCGTCTATTGTTTACGGTGTATTTGGTCTGGGTTTCTTCGTTTACATGTTGGGTGGCAGTATTGACCAATTATTTTACCCTGAATCATCGCCAAGCCCCGTTTTTGGTACGCCAGGTGTGATATGGTCGGCATTGACCCTTGCGATTTTAACCTTACCTGTGGTTATCGTTTCAACAGAAGAAGGTTTATCACGTATTCCAAGTACTGTTCGCCACGGTTCATTAGCACTGGGTGCGACAAAAGCTGAAACCTTATGGCGTATTATTATTCCAATGGCCAGCCCAGCGATTATGACTGGATTAATTTTAGCGGTTGCACGTGCCGCGGGCGAGGTTGCGCCACTTATGTTAGTGGGTGTGGTTAAAATGGCGCCTACATTGCCACTAGACGGCAACTTCCCATACGTACATTTAGATAGAAAATTTATGCACTTAGGTTTCCACATTTATGATGTTGGTTTCCAAAGCCCGAACGTAGAAGCGGCGCGTCCGCTGGTATATGCCACGGCATTCTTACTGGTTTCAGTAATTATCGCCCTGAATATCACCGCGATTGGTATTCGTAACCATTTACGCGAAAAGTTTAGAGCTCTAGAGCATTAATACAGAATTTTTATAGGTAGACAGAGATGATTACAGTTGCACCACACGTAAACCAAGCGAAAAGCGCGGCAAAACTAGACTTAGAGAATCTAACCGCAGAGCAAACTGCGTTAGAGATTAAAGATTTAGATCTATACTACGGTGATAAACAAGCGCTTAGCGGCGTGAATATGAAGATTCCCAAAGGTCAGGTAACAGCGTTTATCGGCCCATCGGGGTGTGGTAAATCGACGCTGCTTCGTTGTATTAACCGTATGAATGATTTAGTTGATAGCTGTCGTATCACCGGTGAAATTTTACTACATGGTCATAACATCTACGATAAAAGTGTCGATGTTGCCGCACTGCGTCGTAATGTTGGTATGGTATTCCAACGTCCGAATCCATTTCCAAAATCAATCTACGAAAATGTTGTTTATGGCCTACGCTTACAAGGAATTAAAGAAAAGCGTAAATTAGACGAAGTCGTTGAGCAATCTTTACGTGGTGCTGCATTGTGGGATGAAGTAAAAGATCGTCTTCACGATAGTGCATTTGGCCTATCAGGTGGTCAGCAGCAACGTCTTGTGATTGCGCGATCAATTGCGATTGAGCCAGAAGTGCTCTTGTTAGATGAGCCAACATCGGCACTTGATCCAATTTCTACATTAGTTATTGAAGAGCTCATTAACGACTTAAAGAATAAGTTTACCGTGGTTATTGTTACTCATAACATGCAACAAGCCGCGCGTGTATCAGACCAAACAGCGTTTATGTACATGGGCGAATTGATAGAGTATTCAGATACCAACACCTTATTTACGACACCAAGTAAAAAGAAAACAGAAGATTACATCACTGGCCGCTACGGCTAGTCGAATAAAACACTTGGTAACGTAAACGAATTTTATAGAGGTAGACAATGGAACATAATATTAATAAGCATATTTCAGGTCGCTTTAATGAAGAGCTTGAAAATGTTCGTAACCATGTACTTAGCATGGGTGGCTTAGTTGAGCAGCAGTTAAATAGTGCGCTTGATGCGGTTAGTAAAGGTGATGCAGAATTGGCGCAAAAAGTCCGTGAAAACGACTACAAAGTAAACGCCATGGAAGTCAATATTGACGAAGAATGCACACGCATTATTGCACGTCGTCAGCCTGCTGCTAGTGATTTACGTTTAGTTATTGCGATTGCGAAAACAATCGCCGACTTAGAGCGCATTGGTGACGAAGCAGAGCGCATTGCAAAAGTGGCGCTTGATTCATTTACCAAAGATCAACAAGATCTTCTTGTTAATATTGAAAATATGGGTCGCCAAGTGTCGAAGATGCTTCATGATGTACTTGATGCATTTGCCCGTATGGATGTGCAATGTGCCTTCGAAGTTCACAAAGAAGATGCAAAAGTTGACCGTGAATATGAAGCAATTACGCGTCAAATTATGACATATATGATGGAAGATCCACGCTCAATCCCTAAAATTATGGATTTAGTGTGGTCAGTTCGTTCACTTGAGCGTATTGGCGACCGTTGTCAGAATATCGCAGAATACATTATCTATTTTGTGAACGGTAAAGATATTCGTCATACATCTCAAGCAGATATCGAAAAGTCGCTGTAAATTTTTAAGCACTTTTCATTTTTAAACCGAGCGGCTTTAGGCCGCTTTGTCTATTATTGGTGATGTCAGGCAGAAAAAGCGTTCAAAATCGTACACAATGCTGTAAAATTCGAACCTGCCAAAGCATACTAATTTATAAAGGGTCAGTTATGCCTACAAATGCATTTTTAGGGGTTTTTGCTAAATCTCCTATTAAGCCTATGGAAGATCACATTAAGAAAGTACATCAAGCAAGCAAAGCCTTGATCCCTTTCTTTAATCACGTTTTTAAAGAAGAATGGAAAGAAGCGGAGGAAATCCGTCTAAACATTCGTAATTTAGAACGTGAAGCGGATGACATGAAACGTAACATTCGCCTTCAACTACCGCGCGGCTTATTTATGCCAGTTGAGCGTACCGATTTGTTAGAGCTTGTTACCCAACAAGACAAAATTGCGAATAAAGCAAAAGACATTGCAGGTCGTGTAATTGGTCGAGAAATGACGATTCCGGTAGAAATTCAAGAAGATTTTCTTGCTTATGTAACACGTTGTGTTGATGCGACAAAACAAGCATCAAAAGCAATTAACGAGTTAGATGAGCTACTTGAAACGGGCTTCAAAGGTCGCGAAGTGACTTTAGTAGAAAAAATGCTCGTTGAATTGGATGCAATCGAACAAGACACGGATGACATGCAAATCAAAATACGCCGTCAATTGCGCGCCGTTGAAAATGAACTAAACCCAATTGATGTGATGTTCTTGTACAAGATCATTGAGTGGGTCGGCGATCTAGCTGATATTGCAGAGCGCGTAGGTTCTCGTCTTGAGCTGATGTTAGCTCGTTAATTTAAAATCAGTTCAAATACGAAAAATTAAAGGTTTCACACAATGGATATCATTGCAAATTACGGCACTTTTTTAGTTTTAATTGCCGCAGCAGTCGGTTTCTTCATGGCTTATGGTATTGGTGCAAATGACGTTGCCAATGCGATGGGTACATCAGTAGGTTCAAAAGCACTTACTATCAAACAAGCAATTATTATTGCGATGGTGTTTGAATTCGCAGGTGCTTACCTTGCCGGTGGTGAGGTTACATCAACTATTCGTAAAGGAATTATCGACGCCACGCCATTTATTGATATACCTGAGCTTATGATCTTAGGTATGATTGCCGCGTTATTTGCTGCAGGTAGCTGGCTATTAATCGCCTCTTTCCTTGGCTGGCCTGTATCGACTACTCACTCAATTATCGGTGCGATTATTGGTTTTGCTTTAGTGGCTGTTGGCAGCGAAGCAATCCAATGGAATAAAGTACTGGGCATTGTGGGGAGTTGGATTGTAACACCTGCAATTTCGGGCTTTATTGCTTACCTTATCTTTATGAGTGCGCAAAAGCTTATTTTTGATACCGATGCTCCACTTAAAAACGCTAAGCGCTTTGTCCCTGTGTATATGGGTCTAGCGGGCTTCATTATGTCTTTAGTTACGATTAAGAAAGGCTTGAAGCACATTGGTATTAACCTAGGCGCTGTTGAGGGTTACGCACTTTCTATCGCGATCGCTGTCGTGGTTGGTATTATTGGTAAGTTTGCTATTTCACGCTTAAAAATTGATCCTAAAGCTGACAAGAAAATGCAATTTAATAACGTTGAAAAAGTGTTCGCGGTATTAATGGTATTAACAGCTTGTTGTATGGCATTCGCCCATGGTTCGAACGATGTTGCAAACGCGATTGGTCCACTAGCTGCTGTTGTAAACATTGTTGAGCACAACGGTGAAATTGCTAAGAAAGCCGCTATCGCATGGTGGATTCTACCACTGGGTGGTTTGGGTATTGTTGCTGGCCTTGCTATTTTAGGTAAGAAAGTAATCAAAACAATCGGTGAAGGTATTACTCACTTAACACCTAGCCGTGGTTTCGCTGCTGAGCTAGCTGCTGCATCAACGGTTGTTATTGCATCAGGCACGGGTTTACCAATCTCTACAACACAAACGCTTGTAGGTGCTGTATTAGGTGTTGGTATGGCGCGTGGTATCGCAGCGCTTAACATGGGTGTTGTAAGAAACATTGTAGTTTCTTGGGTAATTACATTGCCAGTTGGCGCAGCCCTTGCTATTGTTATTTTCTACGTACTGAGAACAGCCTTCGGCGTTTAAAAAGTACTAACAGACTTTTAGCTTGAAAAGATCTCAATGCCCTAGGTATTGGGGTCTTTTTATTTGCAGGTAGTAAAAAAGAGTATGAATAACTTACCCAGTATTAAACAACTACAATATTTACTCGCCGTTCATCAGCACCAACACTTTGGTCGTGCCGCAAGTGCCTGCTTTATTGGTCAGTCCACGTTAAGCAGTGCGATTCAAAACTTAGAAGAAACCTTAGGTTGTCAGCTTATCGAGCGTGAAAATCGCAGCTTAATGTTTACTGCCATTGGGGAAGAGGTCGTAGAGAAAGCACGTAAAATCATTGACGATACGCTAAGTTTGAAAGAACTCACCAAAAGCTTTTTAACCCCGTTAAGTGGTAAGTTAACCTTAGGCGTGATCCCTACCATCGCCAGCTTTATCGCGGCGCCGTTGTATCACTTTTGCAAGCAAACATTTACCGAGCTTGAGTTAGTACTTGTTGAAGATACCAGTGAAAAGTTACTGGATAAGCTTGAACACGGGCAAATTGATATCGCGTTGCTTGCGTTGCCGTTCGATACCGAAAAGTTTCACACCCAAGTGCTCGCTAAAGACCACTTTAGCTTAGTTCACCATAAAGATTATATGCCAGCGAAAGGTGTCGAAGACTTTAACTTGTTGCCCGATGCCAGTGTGTTTTTGCTAGAGCGAGAGCACTGTATGACAGGTCATGCCTTAAGTGCTTGCCATTTAAATCGCTCAAGTTGCATTAACCCGTTTGAAGCGGCCAGCTTACATACGTTACTGAGCATGGTTGAGCATCAACTGGGCGTTACTTTTTTACCGCAAATGGCGATTAACGCCGGCATTCTAGAGAAAAAAGACATGGTGGCAACGCCATCACAAAGCGACGCATACCGAGATATTGGTATTGTGTGGCGTAAAACCACCGGGCGAATCCGCGATTTTAGGCTGTTTAGTCAACAGTTAGAGCTGTTTCTTGCCAAGCAATGCAGCTTACATACCCAATCAGCAGAATAAATTGCAGCCCCAAATAAAAATTTGGGGTTTTTTATTATTAAAGCAAACTATTTTTTTCCTTCCCTCGACTAACTTTATACATTACCCCTTTTTACGATAGATAAATAACATGACGAGGCTACCGTGTTTTTTCAATCACTCGACACATTAATTGCCAAGGCGCAACAAGGCAATAAACGGGCATGGTTGAAATTAGTGAAGCAATATGAAACGCAGGTCTATAACTATTGTTTGCGAATGTTGAGTCACCCTGATGATGCAATGGACTTAATGCAAGAAGTGTTTATTTCTGTGTATAAGAGTTTGCCTAGCTTTCGAGGAGATTGCAGCTTTAATACTTGGCTTTACCAAATCGTGCATAGACGAAGTGTTGAGTATTATCGTCGCCGTAAGCACCACCAAAGCCTAGATGCTTTACCCGAAGAAGCCTGTGAGCGTAGTGAAATAGAAGCGAATCAACAGCAATCTCAACAGCATAATGAGCTTAAAAGTATGATGAACAATTTGCCGTGGGAGCAGCGTTTGGTTGTAGAGTTAAAGTTTTTTCAGCATTGCACATTTGAGGAAATTGCAGAGCAGTTAGGTATTTCAACTAATACTGCTAAATCAAGATTATACAGTGCGTTAGGTAAGTTAAAAGTGCATTTGGAGGCAGTAGATGGCTAATTTAGAGTCGTTATTTACAGCATGGCTAGAAGGTGAAAGTTTAACGGAAGAGCAAATTAGGTTGCTCGAAAGTAATCCTGAGTATGCCTTGATGATGGAAAATGCGACAAAGTGGCAGCAGCATAGTCTTAACTATCAACCGTTACAAGTACCTGACTGGGATCGTGGTTCTTGTATGCCACAAACGCAAAAGCAGGCTGTGTATTTTGGTTCTGGTTTATGGGCGATGGCTGCGTCTATCGCATTGTGTGCCTGGTTATTAATAACCAGCCCAGAACAAACAGACTCACAGTTGCTTGAGCAAGTGGCTAAGCAAACTCGTTTATTAGAGTCACAACAAAAACAAATAGATCAATTGCAGAACATGCTAACAGCACAAAATGACATACAGCAACAGCATATGTATCAGCTAGCGAAAGAAGCGATTAAAACGGGTCGTGTAGAGCGACAAGAAGATATTGCCAGTGTGCTTGCTTATATCAAAACGCAACGCGCCCAAGACCAAGCATACTTGCGTATGCAATTGAATGATTTAGCAGAGCAAGTGGATGGCCGACCCATGCCAACCGTTGCCAACAACGTGGAGTATTAAAATGCCAAAGAACATGATAGCCAGTGCGGTGTTATTGCTATGTGGTGTAGCAACAGTGAACCCAGTGTTTGCACAAAGTAGTGATGAGTTAGATAAAATTCAACGTGAAGTGGGAATTATGGAAAAAATTCTTACGGCTGCTTTAAAGCAAGATACGGATAACAAAGTGAGCAACGTGTCAGCAAGTTATTTACAGCACCAAGGTGTGGTGTTTAGTTTTGACGTGCGGGGGTCGCGATGGTCAACTATTTTTGCATCGGTGCCTGATGCTCCTTTGCCACCTATGCCAGATATTAATTTTGATGAAATAAGCGACATTGAGATTCTTGGTGACCATGTGCAGGTGATAAGCGACGCTGTGGTCGTTAAAACGCAAGAAGCGTATCAGCACGCGATGGAAATGATGCGTGAAAGTGCAGAGCAAGTCCGTGAAGTGGCTGAGCAAGAGCGTGATATTAGCCGTGAAATTCGTGATCTTGAACGCGAAAAACGTGATATTGAATTTGAGCGTCGTCATGATAAGGAAGCTGAAAATCAAGCACTTGAGCAACGTAAAAAAGAGTTACAAGCCTCTATTAAAGAGCTTGAAAAAGAGCAACAAACGCTGTCATTGAAGCAGCAAAGGTTACGCAAACAACTTGCAGAGAAAAAGCAAGCGCGCGCAAAAGAGCAGCAGCAGCAAATGATGGCCCTAACAAACAGTGTAAATAACAGTATTGCATTATCGTTGTGTGATTATGGCAGTGGTTTACGAAGCTTACCCGACGATGAGCACGTCAGTGTTGTTATTCGCGGACTCGATCAGAGCAAAAAGGATCACATTAAAGTGTTTAAAAAAGCAGATATTAAACAGTGTGTAGTGGGGAATATTAAATCGTCGCAACTACTCGAACGTGCATCAAGCTATGTATTTTAATTAATTGATTTTCCAACCAAAAAAGCAGCCTATAAGGGCTAATGCCGTTCACTTAAGGTGAGCGGCATTGTATTTTCGAGGGTATCGGCTTGGTTTTTTCTTAACGACTCTAGGGAAGGATCTTTCTCGCCTGGGCTCAAGTATTAAACTCTCACTCATTGAGTAGAAGTTTTGGAGTTGCCTCGGGATTGCTCCCGGTGACGAGTATGGAAGCCCTACTATTAGGCGCATGATATGAGCCAACGCCCCATTGAAGCTAAGTTGATACGGCAAGTAGTCTCCATTTAAAGTATTACACATCTGCACCATTTGATACCTGACCAAGTTATAGGTCAGC
>NZ_LYPI01000031.1:0-3098 GCF_001938575.1 Pseudoalteromonas sp. PAB 2.2 | reverse complement strand
TGCCTTTACGGATTCGATCGTCTTCAGTCTAAGCGTTCCGTTTGCATCTTTTGTATAAGTTACTTTCACTTTTGACTCTTCTTTTAGGCTGTTCACTTGTTTAGAAAATGTATTTCCGAATTGAATGGCTACTTCTTTTCCATCAATGTTGACAGCAATTGTATGTCCATCAGCCAAACCGACATATGTGCCTTCTTTGGTGACTTCATTTTTCTTCGTTGTAGATTCTTTTTTTGTTTTAGATTCAGCTTTTGACTGATCGTTTGTCGTTTCTTCTTTTGTGATTTCCTTACTTGAGCTTTCTTTTGCATCTTCATCAGATTGACCTGCTTGGTCTTCTGTTTGAGCAGCTGTTTCTTTGCTTTCATCATCTGCTTTTTCACTTGCAGACTTGTCTTCCGTCTTTTCATCTGTTGCATTTTCTTTCTTTTGATCTGCTGCTTCAGTTGTTTCTTTTTTGCTGTTATCCGTATTGTTATCGTTTGACTGATTTGATGTGCCGCATGCTGTGAGCATTACACCTAGAAGTAAGACTAAAAACGGCATTGTGATTAATTTTTTCAAGATCGTCACCTCTTCATGATTTGTCGATTTGCTGTCATTGGAAGGCAAATACGTGAAAAATCCACCCTCTATGTTTCGATTATAACAAAAATAACCTGAAATGAAATGTATTTTTAACTTGACATATCATTCATCCGATCTATTTTATTCAAAATATTGAGATACACCTGCTGCGATTCCTGAAGCCAGCCGCTCCTTGGCAGTCGATGATTTTAATATACTGGCATCAATCGGACTGGTTACGAACCCAGTTTCAAGCAAGATGCTGGGCATTTTTGAATACTTGATCACGTAGAACCCTGCTGTCTTCACACCGCGATCTCTTGTGCCAAGGGCTTTCACCATCTGGGGATGTACCTTTTGTGCCAACTTTAAACTATTGGCCGAAGCATACGTCGCATCATAATACGTTTCTGTTCCATTTGCACCGCTATTATCATTTGCATTGGCATGGATGCTGATGAACACATCCGCACCAGCCTGTGATCCTTTGCTTACACGTGTTTGCAAGGAATCAAATGTATCAGATGTTCTAGACATGACCGTCAGCGCACCCGCTTGTTTGAGCCTTGCTTGCAGTTTTAACGCGACATCCAGATTAACATTTTTTTCAAACAGCCCATTTCCTACCGCTCCAGCATCCTGCGCACCATGACCTGGATCAATAAAGATGGTTTCACCTAACACATGATTTTTCAGCTGTGTGATCACACTGGTTCGTATGGTTGATGTTCCGCCCAACACTGTAAATGTTGAAATCTTTTTAGTCCCAATGACACGACGAATCGCATCTGGCACTGATTGAGCGTCTGTAAGAAGAAGGGTTTGCCCTTGCTTGGCTGCCGTACTTGCCGCAGCTGCCGCATCGGCATATGCATAGCCGTTACTCATATACGTTTGGGTTGTCTTCATCGGGTATGTTTTCGCAATTCGGGCTGCCACTTCATACCGATTGGCTCCGCTGATTCTCGCGGGTGATGGCAGCTTTTGATAGGCTGCTTGATTGACACTTGTTTCCCCGCCAATCACAATCGTCCGTTTCACCGCTTTGCTTTTTAATAGATTGGCTGTTTCATGCCGCAGCCCTTTTGCATCGGTTAATAAAATAGGAAAGCCCTGTTTTGCAGCATATGGAGCAATCGCCACAGCATCTGCATAAGCAGAACCATTCACAATCACAGCTGTATCAACACTCTTCATTTGCTTAGCAACGTTTGCAGCCAATTCATATCGATTCTTTCCTTGTATTCGCGATACGGATAGATTCATTGCTTTTAGCTGCGCTACGACTTTTTGAGAAATGCTTGCGGTTCCACCAAGAATGATAACACGCTTCGTTTTCAACTGCTGAAGACCTGACTTAGTTGCACCTGAAAGACTGCTAGTATTCGTTAACAGCACTGGGGCTCCTTGCTGAAAGGCATACGGCACAGCACTTAGCGCATCAGCATAAGCTTCACCGCCTACTAAAACAACTGTAGGTGCTGTCGACCAGCCACGTTTTGCAGCGTTAACTGCCACCTCATATCGATTACTTCCCTCAATCTTTGATACATTGTGCTGCGCAAATGCTGATGGTGCATATAAACATAGTGAAACCACAATTAAAACAAAACATTTGATATAAGAACGCATGAAGTCAACCTCCTTGGTTTTGAACCCTTCATCATGGAACCCAGGAAACACTTCATGTACTTTTGAAAAAAGGCTGCCGAGAGTCGTTTCTCGAGCAGCCTAAGAGGTGTATCTTCGGCACCCCTCACCTGTATGTTTTCTTATCTAAAATAGCCTGAAACACCGCTTGAAATACCTGACGCCAATCGATCTTTATAAGTAGCGGATTTCAAAATATTTGAATCAACTGGACTGGAAACAAAACCAGTTTCTAAGAGAACACTTGGCATCTTAGAATATTTAATAACGTAGAAGGCAGCTGTCTTCACGCCACGGTCTCTTGTGCCTAATGCACTGACCATTTTAGGCTGAATATTTTGCGCGAGCTTCAAGCTGTTTGTTGCCTCATATGTTTTGTCATAATACGTTTCAGTTCCATTTGCACTGCTATTATCATTTGAGTTCGCATGGACACTGATGAAGATATCTGCATTTGCTGACGCACCTTTGCTAACTCGAGTTTCAAGACTGTCGAATGTGTCTGATGTTCTTGACATTGTCACAAGTGCACCTGCGTTGTTTAACTTAGTATTTAGACGCTTGGCTACATCAAAGTTTAAGTTCTTCTCGTATAATCCATAGCCTACAGCTCCTGAATCTTGAGCACCGTGACCTGGATCAATGAATACTTTTTTGCCAACGACAGGGTTTTTTAATTGATTGACGACAGTTGGTGTAACTGTATTTGTATTGCCAACAACAGTAAATTTGGTGATTTTTTTGCTGCTAATWGTTGCTCTTGCTACATTTGGCAGCGACTTTTCATTTGTTAGGAGCAATGCTTTGTTTTGCTTGGCTGCAATTCCTGCCGCAGAAGATAAAGTGGCATAGCCAGCCCCTCTTCCTATATAGGTATTATT
>NZ_LYPI01000026.1:0-42923 GCF_001938575.1 Pseudoalteromonas sp. PAB 2.2 | reverse complement strand
CAGCGTAACAGACAGAAGTTAGTATACTAAAGTAGATTTTACGATTATCAGATTTCCGAATTTTATGTAGGGTGAACCGCAGCGCTTAATGCGAAATCAGTTCACCTTGCGCAAAGGACTCGTAAGCGCGATGCGCTTTGTCGAGAATCCTTTCCACGCATTTTGCTTGGTGACAATAGCGTTTTGGACCCACCTGATTCCATGCCGAACTCAGTAGTGAAACGAAACAGCGCCGATGATAGTGTGGCATTTGCCATGTGAAAGTAGGACATCGCCAGGCTCCTAATTAAAGAAACCCGATTCGAAAGAGTCGGGTTTTTTGTTGCCTGTAGAAAAATAAAACACCCAACCAAGACCCCCTACGACCTATATCCTTGTAGGCATCAGCGCAAGGTGAAGAGACGTAGGAGGCACTTGAGTGCCGAAAGTGTCTGATATGCCCTTCATACAACACCCCTGACATTCACGGCTAAAGCCGTTCCTACGCTCTATAATCACGGTTCTAACGACGGTTCTAACGTTGTTTAATCATGATGACAAGATTGGAGGGCTCTAAAATGGGCTGCTTCACTTTACGCTAAACTAATACCATTCCGCTTAATTAAGTGGTCTATTTTGAGGCAATAAAACCGCGTTGATAACAAGGCAAAAATTTAGTTATTTAGTTGTTCTAAATCAGAAATTTTTAACGCAGGTAGCGACTGGTTTGATCACTCAAAATGATTAAGTATTTTTGCGGATTGGTATAATTAGCGCGTAGGAGGCACTTTAGTGCCGAAAGTGTCTGATATGCCCTTCATACATAACCACTGACATTCACGGCTAAAGCCGTTCCCACGCTTTATAATCAGATGTTTAATCACGATTCCCATGTTGTTTAATCATGATGACAAGAATGAAGGGGCTCTAAAATGGGCTACTTCACTTTAGCTAACCAAATTAGCGCGTAGTAGGAGGTACTTTAGTGCCGAAGTATCTCATTATGCCCTTCACACATAACCACTGGCATTCACGGCTAGAGCCATTACTACGCTTTATGATCACGATGTATCGATCAAAGGTGATGTTGTGCGACCTCTGCGTCTATCATTAATGAAGGAAACTTCGGCATATTTACATCCTATTTGAGTATGTCGCTCTTTCATTCATCATTTGCACGATGCTCAGCTTGCTTTTGCTCTGCATTAGCTAATTGGATGTATTTGTTTTCAACCAATTGTGAAAGAGGCACAAGCTCAAAACCTTGTTGTTGAAGTTCTGGCAGGGCGTGATGCAAAAACGCGACTGTTTCTGGGTAGGGATGTGCAATAGCGATGGCATAATTAAAATGCGTCGCTTTTAGTTTAAGTTCTTCTAGTTGGTGCTTAAGCTGGCTTTCAGTCACGATATTGTCTAGGAATACATGTCGAGAAACATTGGCAACACCATAAAGATTAGCGACATTTTGTGCTTCACTTTGGCTTGTTGTTCGGCTATCTAAAAAGTATAAACCTCGTTTTTTGAGGAGTTCCATCGTCCACTTCATAGGCTCTGTTAATTGCGTTAACTCAGAGCCCATGTGATTGTTTACGCCTTTGACTTGTGGCAATGATGCGAGTGCGTGCCCCAGTGTGGTTTGCAGCTGTGTTTTGCTCATTGAGTCTGTTAAAGCACCAGGACCTAAAGCTTTTGTTTTATCTAGCGCCTGCATGGGGATATGCAAGAGAAGTTCTTTGTTGGTTTTGCTCGCTCTCTCGGCAAAAATTTGTGAGTAAGGTGTATGGGGCAAGATTGAAAAGGTCACTTGCCCTGGTAAATTCAAGATATCAAGATCGCGTTGGTGGTTGCCTATGTCATCTATAACGATGGCTATTTGCTTTGCTTGGCAAAATAGTGGTAAGCAACACAGCGTCAGTAGTAAGCCTTTGCGTAAATTCACTTTTTGTAATTATTATATCCATTGTGTGTGCTTACTTACTGCATAATAATTAACTGCTTTGCAGTAAGTTGCTTTTTATCTTGTTTATCAAGGAGTGAGCTAAAAAGCGACAACCCTTGTATATTTTTTATTATAACGTCTTGGTCAATTTCTGAAAGCATTGTTTGATTTATACTCACATCGGGTGCGATCCCTTTACCATCAATAGATTGCCCAGCAGGTGTATAATAACGTGCTGTGGTAAGTTTGAGAGCTGTATTTCCATTTCCTAGTGGAATCAAAGACTGTACTGAGCCTTTACCAAACGAGGTCTCTCCAACCAAGGTCGCTCTTTGGTTATCCCTCAACGCTGCGGCTAATATTTCTGCTGCAGATGCTGAGTTTTCATTAATTAATACGGCGATTGGCGCGCCAGAAAGAATATCACCGCTATGTGCTTTATAGTATTGATTTGCCTCATTGAAGCGTCCTTTTGTAGAAACAATCGTACCACTATCTAAAAACAGATCTGCAACTTCAATTGCACCTTGTAGCGTTCCTCCAGGATTATCTCGTAAATCAATAATTAACCCTGATAACGGAAAACCATTATTAATTTGCATTTTAGCCACGGTTCGTGCGACATCATGCAATGTATGGTTATTGAAAGCATTAATACTCAATAGCGCAACGCCTGTATCAGCAAGGTAGCTTTGCACGCTTTCTAGGTTTATCTGTTGTCGCTTTATTGAAAAGTTGAGTTCGGTTACTTGCTCTCGTTTTACGGAAACATCAACGGCAGCTTGGCCACTTTCACGAATAAGCCTTGCAACTTCTTCTATGCTTTTATTGATTATCGGTTGTTGATTTATAGCGGTTAGCTCATCATTTACTTGCAGACCAGCTTGCTCAGCAGGGGAGTTTTTAATCGTATTAACAATATATACGCGACCATCGGTAACTTTAACCTCGATGCCAAGCCCAGTGTAACGCCCATTGGTACTACTAAATATGGCATCGAGCTCAGTTTCGTCTAAATATTTAGAGTAGGGGTCTAAACGCTCAAATAATGCTTCTACTTGTTGATTCGTTGGCTGAGATTCAAAGCTATTATGAAGTTGAAGATCGTCAACATAGTAAGTATTTATATTAAACAAAATTTCATTGAGTTGCTGGTGATGTAGTGACTTTAAAGATGGTTTAGCAACCCCATTAAATGATTGCATTAATAAGCATAGTAAGGCTAAGAGTAAAATAAGATGTAGCCCAAAGAAGCGCTTAGATGGGATGAAATGGATTTTGTTTATGTGATTGATATTTAGCATCAGCTGCTCCTCATAGGGCGCAGCTGATTTAATCAATTAAATACGTCTGCACCATTTTACAGGATTTACTGCGCGTCCTTTGTGGCGTATTTCAAAGTATAGACCAGGATCTGTTTGTCCGCCGCTTTGACCTACTAATGCAATGACTTCACCTTCTCTGACAAGGTCGCCAACATCACGAAGCAGGGTTTGTGCATGCCCATATAAGCTCATAAACCCATCGCCGTGGTCAATAGCAATAACCCAACCAAAGCCATTGAGCCAGTCAGCATAAACGACCTGACCATTTTGTACGCTTTTGACGTTACTCCCTTCCTTCGCGCCAATTAACACGCCTTTCCAATCGATATTTCCATGTTTGCGTTGGCCAAAACTGTGACGGAGTTTTCCTTTGGTCGGCCAGTCGAGTTTTCCTTTACTGCTTTGTAGTCCGAGAAGTTCAACTTTTTCGCTTCGTTCTTTTTCTAACTCTTCGATGGCGGTAACGAGGGTTTTCTCGTTCTCTTTTAAATAATCAATCGAACTTTTTGTTTCTTTAAGCGCTGATTGTAATTTGTTGAGATTGCGTTTTCGTTGTTCTTGAGCGGCAATTAAAGCTTGCTGGCGTTTTTTCTGCTCGTTGTGTAATTCAACTAAACGAAGTTTTGTTTGTTCTAGTTCCGCCTGATTTTCAGCAATTTTTATTTGCAACGCTTTCAGCTCTTCGAGTTGCTCAATGCGTGCTTTGTTTAAATAGTTATAGTAACTGAGCGTACGTTCAATTTTGGCCGTGTCTTGTTGGTTCAGCAGCATTTTTGAGTAATCATGGCTACCTGCCATATACGCACTTTTTAATTGTGCTGCGAGGAGGGTTTGACGTTTTATTTGCTCTGCTTGAAGTTGCTGAGCTTTGGCCTGTTGTTCGCGCTGTTGTTGTTCGTTTTCTTTGACCGATTGTGCTGCTAGGTTTAATGCCTTAGCATTTTTAGCAATATCGAGTTCGTGAGCACGAAGATCTTTGCGCATATAGGCTATCGACTTGCGTTGACCTTCAAGCTCGGCCTTGGTTTTTTGTAGGGCCGATTGAATATCAGATAAGTCTTTTTTGGTTTGAGCTTCATTAGCAACAACCGAAGTTGCTACTAATGAAGTCAGTATTAAACCAGTTTTGAGTAAGTGGTTAATACGTCTGCTCATCGTTTATTTCAGCGTCATAATTGGAGTGCCAGTCATTTCGCTTGGCTGTTCTAAACCCATTAAGTGCAGCATGGTTGGTGCTACGTCACTGAGTGTTTTTCCATCTTGTGGGGTTGCGTCACGGCCTACATAAATGAATGGCACTGGCTCGCTGGTATGTGCGGTGTGTGCTTGGCCTGTTGCTGGGTTAGCCATTTGCTCAGCATTACCATGATCCGCAGTGATGAGTGCTTCGCCACCGTGCTCTTCAAGTGCGTTTATAACACGGCCAATACAGTGGTCGACTGCTTCACACGCTTTTACAGCGGCTTCAAACACACCTGAGTGACCTACCATATCACCATTAGGGTAGTTACAAATGATTGCGTCGTACTTGCCGCTGGCAATAGCTTCAACGAGCTTATCTGTCAGCATTTCAGAGTTCATCTCAGGTTGTAAATCATAAGTGGCCACTTGCGGAGAAGGAATTAACTCGCGTGTTTCACCCACAAATTCGTCTTCTCTACCACCACTGAAGAAGAATGTGACATGTGCATATTTTTCTGTTTCAGAAATACGTAGTTGTGTTTTGCCTTGCTTTTCTAACCATTCCCCAAACACATTGGTTAGTGGCTCTGGTGCAAAGGCGACAGGGGCTTTAATATCTGCGGCGTATTCTGTCATCATTACAAAGCCGCTCAGTGCTGGAGATTTCTTTTTCTCAAAACCACTAAAATCAGCATCAACAAATGCACGCGTCATTTCGCGTGCTCTATCGGCCCTGAAGTTGGCGAAAATAACGGTATCGCCATCATTAATTTCAGCTGCCGTTTGTCCCTCAGGTACGAGGGTTGTAGCCGCTACAAATTCATCATTTTCATCACGTTCGTACGCTGCTTCAAGTGCGGTTACGCCGTCTGTGTAGGTGTGCTGCGCGATACCACTTACCATTACATCGTAGGCAAGCTCAACACGGTTCCAGCGATTATCGCGGTCCATTGCATAGTAACGGCCAACAAGGCTGGCTAAGCGGCCACAACCTAATTTTTCAAATAAAGCTTCGATGCGCTCAATAGACGCTTTAGCGCTGCGAGGTGGGGTGTCACGACCGTCTAAGAAACCATGAAAGTAGACGTTTTTTGCGCCACGCTCTGCAGCCAATTCAATGGTCGCTACAATGTGGTCTTCGTGACTGTGTACACCACCTGGGCTTAATAAACCCATAATATGCACTGCTTTTTCTGCCTTAACGGCTTTGTCTATGTTATCAACTAATGCAGGGTTACTCGCGAACTCTCCATCTTCGATTGCTTTTGTGATGCGAGTGAAATCTTGATAAACAATGCGACCTGCGCCTAAGTTTACGTGACCTACTTCAGAGTTACCCATTTGTCCTGCAGGTAGACCTACATCAAGTCCCGAACCTGAAATTAAGGTATGCGGACGTGTTGCCCACAGGTTATCGAGTACGGGTGTATTAGCAGCGAGTATTGCGTTACTTTCTGTGTCTTCACGGTATCCCCAACCGTCTAAGATCATTAATACCAATGGTTTTTTATGCTCTGTCATTATAGCTCCTGAAGATTGGCACTTATATATCACTAGCATACCGTGTTTTAAGGTTTTGATCAGCTATCAATATGTCATATTAAAATATTTCACGCCCTAGCATTTTCGGTTCAAGCACGTATACTTGCGTGGCATATTTTAATAATCCCATGGCTATGCGCTGTGGTACCCAATTTCTTAGTGGAAAACGCATGGATCAATATATTGAATTTATCTCAAATCATCCGGTTTTAAGTATCATCTGGCTGGCATTGGTAGCGATGCTGATCAGCAGTTGGTTTAAAAGTAAATTTTCAGCGATTCGCCAAATTAACCCGCAGCAAGTTACGTTGTTAATTAACCGCGAAGATGGTCAGGTTGTTGATATTCGAGCGCAAAAAGAATTCAACTCAGGTCGTATTGCAGGTGCAACGCACTTAAATCCAGAAAAAGCCAAACAATCTGATTTCTCAAGCCTTGAAAAGTTTAAGAGTAAACCCATTATACTAGTATGTACCACGGGCATGACCGCCTCAGGTATCGCAACGGCTATGCATAAAGCAGGTTTTGAACGTGTTTATGTATTATCTGGTGGTATGGGAGCTTGGCAATCTGCAAGTTTGCCAACAACGACTGGCCGCTAACAACACGTAACAGCCCGATAGAGGAATTATTATGACGAATGTTGTTCTTTACACAAAAGCATACTGTCCATATTGTCAACGCGCTATGGCGTTATTAGATAGTAAAGGTGTAAGTTACACAAACATTGATATTGGTGTGCAGCCTGAGCGTCGTGAAGAAATGATCGATAAAGCTAACGGTGGATATACCGTGCCACAAATCTTTATTAATGATGAGCATATCGGCGGTTGTGACGACATGATGGCAATTGAAGCGCAAGGCCTTTTAGACGCAAAGCTTAACGCTTAATAAATTTAATTATAAAAACGAATACAAGTTAGGAATTACAATGAACGAAGAAAACCAAAACGCAGCAGCAGAACAACAAGCAGGCGCTCAATTCACTATTCAACGCATCTACACGAAAGATGTTTCATTTGAAACGCCAAACTCACCAGCTATCTTTCAAAAAGAGTGGACTCCAGAAGTTAAACTTGATTTAGACACACGTTCTAACAAGTTAGAAGAAGGTGTTTTTGAAGTTATTCTTGCGCTGACAGTGACAGCAACAATTGGTGAAGAAACGGCATTCCTTTGTGAAATTCAGCAAGCCGGTATTTTCACGATTGCGGAAGTAGAAGAAATTCAATTAGCTCATATGCTAGGTGCTTTCTGCCCGAATGTACTTTTCCCATATGCGCGTGAAGCGGTGTCTAACCTTGTTAACCGTGGTACTTTCCCACAGTTAAATTTAGCACCTGTGAATTTTGATGCACTGTTTGCTCAATACATGCAACAGCGTGCAGCGCAAGATCAACAGGTTACTGCAGACGCATAAGTTATGACTACAGCACAGTCAGCTGTTACAGTTTTAGGGGCGGGGTCTTATGGCACCGCCCTTGCTATTTGTTTCGCCAGAAATGGTCACCCCGTTACTTTGTGGGGGCGAAATAGCGATGACGTTGCCACGCTTGCAGCTGAGCGAAAGAACCAACGTTATCTTCCCGATGTCAGCTTTCCTGAAACGCTTCAATTAGAAGCCGATTTAGAAACCGCTGTAAAAGCAAGCCAAATAGTGCTGGTTGTCGTGCCTAGCCATGCTTTTGGAGAAACGCTTCAACAAATTAAGCCTTGGCTGAATGATAATGCAGAAGTGGCGTGGGCAACGAAAGGTTTAGAACCTAATACGGGGCGTTTATTACAAGAAGTGGCGGTGCAAGAGCTTGGGGATGATATTCCTCTTGCTGTGTTGTCTGGTCCGACGTTTGCGAAAGAAATGGCGATGGGCTTACCAACCGCTATTTCGGTCTCTGCCACATCGACAGAGTTTGCCAAACAACTTGCTGAGTTATTGCATTGCGGACGCTCATTTAGGGTGTATAACAATAATGATTTTATTGGTATACAACTGGGTGGAGCCGTAAAAAATGTCATTGCTATTGGCGCGGGGATGTCGGATGGCTTTGGTTTTGGTGCGAATGCTCGTACAGCGCTTATTACCCGAGGCTTAGCTGAGCTTTGCCGTTTAGGTTGTGCACTTGGAGCGCGTTCTGACACCTTTATGGGAATGGCAGGATTAGGTGATTTGATCTTAACCTGTACAGATAACCAATCACGTAACCGTCGATTTGGTTTAGCATTAGGTAAAGGTGAAGGAGTCGAAGCTGCAATTGACTCTATTGGTCAGGTTGTTGAAGGTTATCGAAATACCAAAGAAGTGTATTTACTGGCACAGCGAACCGGTATTGAAATGCCCATCACTGAGCAAATTTACAAAGTACTTTATGAAAATAAAGATGTAAAAGAAGCGGCGATGGCTTTACTAGGTCGTGAGCAAAAATCTGAATAGCCACTGCTTGCTGAGTAACTATTTTGAAAGCCTTGTTTGAAACAAGGCTTTTTATTTTACAGATTGTTTATCTACTTCATTTTTATTAATAAAATTGGCTACTTGCTCTGCTTTAAGTGGCTTACAGTAATAATAACCTTGTTGATAATGACACCCCATAATATGGAGCATATACGCTTGCTCTTCGGTTTCAACGCCTTCTGCAACAACATTAATGTCTAGGTATTTAGCCAACCGGACAATGGTGGCGGTGATATTTCTATCTTGCTCATTTTTATCAATATCTTTTACAAACGATTTGTCTATTTTTAATGTGTCGATAGGAAAACGCTTAAGGTAGCTCAGCGAAGAGTGCCCCGTACCAAAGTCATCCAGCGTAATATTGACTCCTAAGGCTTTTATGCGTTTCATTTGCTGCTCTGCAAATTCGGGGTTATTCATCATAGCACTTTCTGTGATTTCTAACTCTAAACAACGAGCAGGTACATTATACTTTGTTAAATAATCAACGAGCATTTCGATTAAGCTATTTTGCTGAAAATGCAACGCAGAGATATTAATGGCAACATTGCCAAAAGGCACATCTTGTTTTTGCCAGTTTGCAAGTTGTTGAAGTAATTGCTTCATTAATAATTGGGTAAGGGGGATGATTGCACCATTCTGCTCTGCAAGCGGAATAAATTCATCTGGGTAAATTAGACTGCCATCATCTTGTGGCCAGCGAACGAGTGCTTCAAAGCCATGTAAGCGATTGTGTTGTACATCGTATTTTGGTTGAAAATACAGTACAAATTCATTGTTGGTGATTGCTTTAAAGAGGGCGCTTTCTTTTGTTAGCTCGGTGGGGTCTAACGTGTGGCGTTCTTTATCAAAAAATTGATAGGTGTTTCGGCCCAATTTTTTTGCGTGATTAAGTGCGCTGTTAGCGCTGCGCATTAAGTTTTCACCGTTGTAAGCATTGTCTGGATAGATGGCAATTCCGCAACACGCTGACAGTGAGGTTTCAATACCATCTAGCATGAATGGAGTCTTAAATTGTTGTAGCACTGTATCTGCGGTCTTTTTAGCAAAGAAAATGGTTTTGCCAGCATAGAGATAAGGCGGCACTAAAATAGCAAATTCATCAGCTCCAAGCCGCGCAATAGTAAAGCCTGAATTAAGTGATGAAGTTAAACGACATGCCACTTCTTTTAATAATACATCGCCTAAAGTATGGCCGAGGGAATCATTTATCTTCTTAAAATTGTCGATGTCGATAAACATAATAAGCAGGCTAGGGTATTCGTCATTACAGGCTTTAATCGCTTTATCGAGCGATTCAATAAAAATGGCTCTATTTGAGAGTCCAGTTACAGAGTCGCGAGTTGTTAGCGTGAGCATGGTACGTTCGTTATTCTTACGAGCGGTGACATCACTAAAAAGCCCTACATAGTTAACAGCTCGTTTAGTAAATCGCGGTGTTGAGACTTTTGTGATTGATAAATCAAGTGCATAAGGCTGACCATCCTTGCGCAAGTTCCAGATTTCACCAGACCAATACCCATCTTGTGCGAGCTCTTGTTGGATTAGTGTTTCGAGTTGTCGATCGCGGCCATCTTGTGTGAGTGCTTTAAATTTTTTCCCTATAACATCCCCTCTTTTGTAGCCTGTTATTTCGCTGAAGGCATTGTTGATGTCTAGTATTCTAAATTGTTCATCGCAAACCCATATCGCATCTTTCGATTGTGATAAAAGAGCATCAATTAACATCATTTTTTGATTCTTCTGGTAATAAATAACCGCAATGAACAGTGCAATAATGACAAGTAAAATGAGAAAGAACAGCGGGGTTGGGTTGTGTGGTTGCGCTAAATTAAGGTCAGCTGTTGTTGCAGCGCCCACAGAGTGCTGCAAAAGTAAAATGAGACTGTATACAAGGGTTAAAAAGCGCATTAATAATCATCATTTAGAACAAAAAGCCATCTATTTAGATTAGTTCATAAAAAAAGGCCGTGCTAAATAATTATAAATTATTTATTTAATGCGCATTTTCAATGAGTTATTGACCGTTTACAAAACCAAGCTGACGCCATGATTCATAGACAAAAACGGCGACAGAATTTGATAAATTCATGCTTCTGCTGTCTTTTTGCATCGGAATACGCACACGCTGCTCTTTCGGTAATGACTGAATAAGCTCATCGGGTAGGCCGCGTGTTTCAGGGCCAAATACTAAACAATCGCCAGGTTGATATTGTGCTTGATGATGAAACTGGCTGCCTTTGGTCGTACAGGCATAGACTTTTTTTGGCTTACACTTGGCAAGGTAATCTTCGAATGATGCATGACGTTGTACGTGGCTAAATTCATGATAATCAAGCCCTGCACGCTTTACGCGTTTATCATCCCACTCAAATCCTAATGGTTCAATTAGGTGTAAGGCATAGCCTGTATTGGCACATAAGCGAATGATATTACCTGTATTGGGCGGAATCTCTGGTTGGTATAAAACGATATCAAGCATGTTTGTCTCATTATTAGCATTATGATCTGCGGCAGATTATACACAACTGCAGCGTGAGGATCTTGCAGGATTTAAGTTTGTTTAGCGCCGATAGCTGTGCTTTATTTATTCTAAATAGCGCTATGTAACATGGGGTAAAACCCTCTAATATGATGATATACTAAAACCTTGTAATGTCTGAAGGTAAAATGTTGTGCAACATCGCAGTTATGAGTTTTGGGTAAAAACCGCCAGCATAGTCACCATTGCTATGGTGAGTTTAATGATTGCAGCAAAAAGTTGGGCATGGCTTGCTTCAGGCTCTGCGTCGATGTTGGGCTCGCTCACCGATTCTTTAATGGATATTACCGCATCTTTAATGAGCTTTTTAGTGTTAGGTTATGCGCTACGCCCTGCTGATGATGACCACCGGTTTGGTCATGGTAAAGCGGAAGCTCTTGCCGGGCTTGCTCAAGCTGCTTTTATCGCTGGTTCTGGCTGTTTTTTAGCGTTTCATGGTATTGAACGACTTTTTAATCCTGTGGTACTTAAACATTCCGACTTAGGTATTTGGGTGAGTTTATTTGCTATTGTTTGTACTTTGGTGGTGGTGTTTGTGCAAACCAAGGTTATTAATCATACCGAATCAATTGCAATAAAAGCGGATTCAGTTCACTACAAAGGCGACCTTATTTTAAATTTAGCTGTTTTGCTTGCCATCCTATTGGCAAAGTACGGCATGACGTATGCGGATCCTATTTTTGCTATTGGGGTGGCTGTTTACTTACTATATAACAGTTGGGATATTGCCCGTGATAGTGCCGACCATCTTATGGACAAAGAGCTGCCAGAGGATGAAAAAACAGAAATTTTAACCATCGTTAACAGTCACCAAGATGTCTTTGGGGCCCACGATATCCGCACGCGACAAGGTGGTAAAATTAAGTTTATTCAAATGCACTTGGAACTTGAAGACAGTCTCTCGTTAATTCGTGCCCATCAGGTGGCCGATGAAGTTGAAACAATGATACAAACTCACTTTGCCTGCGAACTGGATATACTGGTGCACTTAGATCCACTTTCAGTGGTTAAAAAGTCTCGTCAGAGTGCCTCAAAAAACTGATATAAGTCACTCAATACTGCCTGCCTGATTTCATCTCGCTCGAAAAATAATTCGTGGCGAGCATCAGGGTAACTTTTTAATTTAGCCTGTGTTTGTTTATGCGCAAGCGCATGTTGCGCCGCATTATCGACAACGGTATCGCGCCCGGCACTGGCGATAAAAAGTGGAATATCTACTTTTCTATCGACCAATGAGGCGATAAATTCAAACGATGCATTGAGCCAGCCATACGTCACACCACCAAGTTGTAAGTCGGGCTCTGCAAGATAAAGCGCTCTAAATTGCTGGTACCTTATCTCACTGCTGGTTAATTCATTAACCGAAAAATCAACGGGCAAGTAGTCTGTTTGACCAAATGCATAACGATGACTTAAGCCTAATTGTGAGGCTATTTTCGCGGCTAGTTTTGCAATTGGTTTTGGTGTGCCTTTGGTATAAATATCAAACATGGGGGCAGATAAAAACGCGCCCGAAAAAGAATGTGTGTAGCGAGACAAGTAATCATAGGCAATTGCACTGCCCATTGAGTGTCCGAGTAATACTCGTTGGCCCTGCCAATGAGCATTGACTACCTGCTCGTTAAAAACGGCAAAGTCATCAGCATAATCAGTGAAACGTGTGACATGGCCTTTATGAGCGTTTTTTAAATGGCGATATGAACGGCCTTGACCTTGGTGATCAACAATAAAAACAGCATAACCATTTTGGTAAAACTCCCACAGTAACTCTTTGTATTTGAATAACGACTCAATTCTGCCACTACTAATAACAATGGCTTTTTTAGCTTGCTCTGGAATGGCAAAGCCATAATACAAGGTACCATGTTCAGTGCTTAAGAAATCTTGTTTTAATTGCTGATTAAAAAATGCATTTATCTGTTTAGCATTTATAGTAAGGTGTGCTTCATCGCTGTAAAACATTTACTCACTCTTTATTGGTAAGCGGATTTTAACGCAGAGTCCGCCATGTTCTTGGTTTTCGAGTGTTAGTGTACCATCATGTGCTGAGATCGCATTCTTTGCAATAGCCAGTCCTAAGCCCGTGCCACCCGAGTTTCTATCACGAGCATGCTCTTGACGGAAAAATGGCTCACACAGTCTAGCTAAGTAGGCTTCTTTAACCCCATTTCCATCATCACAAATGGTGATATAGAGCGCATCAGACTCAGCTAAGCTCAAAGAGATATGATGGTGTGCATATTTAATCGCATTGCGTAGTACATTTTCGAGTGCACTGGCGATTAAACTCTCGTCACATGGTATATCTGTGTGTAATTGGCCATTAATTGTCAGCTCTTTGTGACATTGTTTGGCCTCAAAGCGAGCATCATTTAATACATGATCAACAATAACTTGAACCGATTGCTTGCTTAAGGATAAAGCCTGGCTTCGGGCTTCAAGCCTTGATAGTTGTAATACATCGGCAATCATTTTATCAAGCTGGTTTGCTTCTTTTTCTATCCGTTCGAGGTATGCCTGCTGACTATCATCAGCTTGCATTTGTGCCAGGCCTGTTGCCATTTTTAAGCGTGTAAGTGGTGAGCGTAGTTCATGAGAAATATCTGCAAGTAAGCGTTTTTGTGCTGTTATGAGCTGCTCAAGCTGGCTCGCCATTGTATTAAAGTCACGTCCTAACACCCCCAGTTCATCTTCGCGAGTCGTTGAGAAAACTGCTCGTGCGGTTAAGTCACCGTGGGAAAGTTTTTTTGCAGTTTCTTTTAAACTATTGATAGGGGCAATTAAGTTTCGGCTAAAGAAAAAGCTCAGCATAAGCGAGGCAATTACGGCAATCAATAACTTGAGCCAAGTAGGCATTAACCACAACCCGACAAAAAAAGGCTTTTTACGTTTTTCGTCAATTTCATATAAGTAAAACTTACCTTCGGGTACGTTAATTTCTACAGGACCATACGCTTGGTATTCATCAGTAAAAATAACTTGTGGGCGCATATGCTTTGTAAAATTTAACAAGCTCAAATCAATCTCTTTCGAGACGGGTTCACTGAGCATTTCGACACCATGAACTTCGCCATTTAAATACAGTAACTTATGTTTAGATAAGCGAGGGTGCGATACAATTTCTTGAGTCGGTTTACCATGCTTTGCCACAATACGTTCTATACTTTTCGCGGTGTATTCTAGGTTTTTAAGCATGGGGCCGCGTAACTCATCATTCCCTACATTGCTGGTTAATTGGCTTAAAAAGACTAGCAGAGTAATGGTTGCTATGACTGTAACCCAAAACCATGCAAAGATTTTTAAGAACAAATAATGATGTGGCTTTTTTATCCAACTCGGAAAGGTCATATTATTCACCTTGAATTAGTACGTAACCGCTACCACGCATGGTTTTGATACGCTCGCTATTTATAAACTCTGCAATTTTCTTTCGAATATTACTCACATGCATGTCAATGGAGCGGTCGAAAGGGGCTAGTCGTCTGCCAAGAACTTGCTCACTAATTTGCTCTTTACTGATCACTTCACCGGCATGGCGGACTAGCATGGCCAGTATTTCATACTCAGTTCCCGTTAAACTTAATATATTGCCACTGACAGACGCTTCACGAGTCGCAAAGTTAATGTGAATACTATTGATACTGAGTGAACTTGTTTGCTGGTTCGATAGACTATTAATATGTTCGATACGACGGGTTATTGCTTTAACTCGCGCTAGCAGTTCTCTGTGATTAAATGGCTTTGGTATGTAGTCATCTGCACCAAGCTCTAAACCAAAAATACGGTCAAAGTCTTCCCCTTTGGCTGTGAGCATAATGACAGGCGTGAGTTTATGTTGTCGAAGTTGCTTGAGTACTTCAAAGCCATCCATCGACGGTAGCATGACATCAAGCAAAATTAATTCGTAGTTGTATTTTAAGGCCTGATTTAGGCCTTGTGCGCCATCATGATAACAATCAACTGTAAAGCCTTGTGCTGTTAAATACTCGCTTAACAGCTCGCACAGCCCTGTATCATCGTCGATCATAAGTAATTTCATTGTGGCACCTATTTCACTGTTTCTTTAAGGCTATTCTACTCAGTAAATTGTGTAAAAGTGAATCTTTACACAACCTTTACACTGGTTTGCGTTCCTTTGCATTGAAGTGAGTATAGTGAATCCATCAGTTAAAAATAACGACAGAACACAACCCAACAAAAGGTAATGACTATGACTATTTCAAATAAGCTTTCTAAATTCGTACTTGTTTGTGGTTTAGCTGCAGCAAGTGTTGGCGCAACATCAGTAATGGCAAAAGGGGATATGCACCGAGGCATGAATCCGCAAGCCGGTTTTTTATTGTCTGAGCGTGGAATTAATAAATTACAATTAACAGAAGCACAGCAAGTCCAGCTTAAAGCGATTTTTGCTGAGCAAACAACACAAATGAAGGCTCTTCGTGGTGATAAAGGCAGCATGAAAGACAATAGAATAGCCTACAAAGAGAAAATGGATGCACTCTTAGCGACCCACGCATTTGATGAAAATGCAGCACGTGAACTAATTAAAGCCCGCCAAGAAAAAGGTGAGCAATTTGCGTTAATTAAAATGAAATCAGAGCATGCAATCTGGCAAGTTCTTAACGCAGAACAGCGTGAAAGCTATCAAGAAATTAAAAAACAGCTGCGTAAAAAAGGTCACAAAAAGGGGCTACACAGAGTTGATGGTGAGCGTAATAAGGCTGAAAGAACACATAGCTAATATGTTCCGGCGCATTCGTTAAACTAGAAAACGCGGCTAATGAAGCCGCGTTTCTTAATACTTATTCTTTGAAAAATGAATCATCATTCTTAGCGAGCATAGCCTCGATATCTTCAATCATATCTTGGTTAAGTTCGTTTGCGCTGGTGATGGGGGAAGAAATCTTGTTATTTTCAAATGACCACTCACCTAGATCGATCAGCTGACAGCGTTTTGAACAAAAAGGGCGATACGGGCTTTGTTCTGACCATTCTACTTTTTCTTTGCAGGTCGGGCAGTTTACAACGGTTGGCATGGTGTGATCTCTATTAAGCAATTTTAGCTGATCTTACTAAAGCTCAGCCTAAGAATCGAGTCGCGAGTTAAAAACTCGTGACCCGATTTATTTCAGCTAGCGAGGTGACACCATCCGCCGCTTTTTTTAATCCCGATAGACGTAAGTTATTAAATCCTGATTTTAAAGAAACCTCAGCAATTTCGAGTGAATTACCTCCACGCATAATAATTTGCGCAATTTCAGGGGTAATTTGCATGACTTCGTAAATACCTACTCGTCCCTTATAGCCATCGGTACAGCTATCACAGCCTTTTGGAGAAAACAGCGTGAGTTTGCTCAATGTTGCGGGGTCAAAGCCTTGGCGAATAAGTTCTTCATCGGGCAGTTTTTCTGGGGTTTTACATTTCGGACATAAACGTCTGGCCAGTCGCTGTGCAATGATAAGACTAATTGAACTTGCAACGTTGTATGCCGGAACGCCCATGTTTAACAATCGAGTCAGTGTTTCTGGCGCTGAATTTGTGTGCAGTGTCGATAAGACTAGGTGGCCTGTTTGCGCTGCTTTAATGGAAATTTCAGCTGTTTCTAGATCTCGTATCTCACCGACCATGACGACATCGGGATCTTGACGCAAGAACGCTTTTAACGCGTTGGCGAACGTCATATCTGCTTTTGTGTTAATTTGTACTTGGTTAATGCCTTCAAGGTTGATCTCAACCGGATCTTCCGCAGTACTAATATTGCGCTCAGGTTGGTTCAAAATATTCAAGCCGGTGTAAAGAGATACTGTTTTACCAGAGCCTGTAGGGCCTGTCACTAGTATCATCCCTTGCGGCTGTTCGAGTGCATCCATGTAGAGCTTTTTCTGTTCAGGCTCATAACCCAATACATCGATGCCGAGCATAGCACTTGATGAATCAAGAATACGCATTACAATTTTTTCGCCCCACAGCGTTGGCAGGGTACTGACACGAAAGTCGATACTTTTACGTTCAGTAATTTTTAATTTAATGCGGCCATCTTGTGGTTTACGTTTTTCGGCGATATCTAAGCGTGACATAACTTTTATGCGCGCAGATAATCGACTTGCTAGGCTATTCGGTGGGCTTGCCATTTCGTGTAAAATGCCATCAATCCGAAAGCGCACTCGATAACGATGCTCGTATGGCTCGAAGTGTAAATCTGATGCCCCTTTTTTGATTGCATCCATCAAAATCTTATTGATGTAGACAATAATAGGCGCATCGTCTTTGTCTTCATCACTACTTGGCATATCGCGTGGTTTATCGGTGTCGAGATCGCCAAGCTCTTTAAATTCGTCATCCGTTAAATGTAAGCTACCGGCCGCATCGAGCAGCTGCTCTATTTTATTTTCTAGCTGGTTGTAATCAACCACTACAACTTCACAAGACAGACCTGTACTAAATTCAAAGTTTTCAAACGCACCGTAATCAGTAGGGTCCGATGCCGCTATATAGAGCTTACGGCCTTTCTTTATCAGCGGGAGGATATGATGCTCGCGAATGAGCTTTTCTTTTACTAACTCATCAGAAATAAGTGATACATCGAAGTCTTTGATATCAAAATAGGGAACACGGAACAAGTCAGTGCATTGCTCTGCTAATTCATGCGCGTCTATACCGCAGCTCTTAGAAATGAGCTCAGCTGTGGAGTTATATTCTCGTTGCTTTAATTTGACGGTCTCTGCATCAATGCGACCTAATGTGATAAATTTTCTCAGTAACGGTGAGTTAATATTCATTGCGCACCTTAATTTGATCCTTTCTATGCCAAATCTATCAGAAAAAAGCAGGGTATAACATCAGTCTTGTCGATTTAGGCAAAATTGCAAAATAAATTCACCCTTTAACTCAGGTATTTATAATCTGTATTAATGTTTTTGTATTAGATGGATATGTATTTTTTAGCATATAGTTTCAGCATGAGTTAAATATTTTTGATGCAGCTTTTTCACATCAATCGCAACTTCAGATAGAGCGCGATCATTGTCTAAAATATCATCGGCTTTTAGCTGTTTATCGGCACGAGACATTTGTGATGCAATAATTTTTTTCGCTTGAGCATCAGAGACATTGTCGCGTACGCTGGTCCTAGTAATTTGAGTTGTGACGGGGACATCGATGAGCAACGTATGGTTGCACAATTTTTCTAAACCGTTTTCAAATAATAAGGGCGCAACTAAAATTACATAGTCGCTGGTGGCTTGTTGCAGTTGCTTAAGCATGGATTCCCTTATTAACGGGTGTAGCAGAGCATTGAGCCATGCTTTTTCGGTTTCATTATCAAAAATAATGCCCCTAAGCTTCGCGCGGTCAAGCACTCCCTCGCTGGTGAGAATAGTTTTGCCAAAATGCTCAACAATTTTTTTAAGACCTACACTGCCTGGCTCGACGACTTCTCTTGCGACGATGTCGGCATCAACAACCGTGATCCCTAACTTTTCAAACATCGCACTCACAGCACTTTTGCCAGAGCCAATACCACCCGTTAAGCCTAAAATCCAGTTTGCCATATTTAATGACCTAAATAGCTAAAATAGGTTGTTTGAATTTGCTCACCCCACAATAAGGTTACCCAACCGGCTATCGCAAGGTAGGGGCCAAAGGGAATAGGCGTGGTTTTATCTTTGCCTTGAATAATAATTTGCAGCATACCAATAAGAGCGCCAACGACACTCGAAAGCAGCACGATAGTTAAAATAGCCTGCCAACCAAGTAACGCTCCAAATACGGCGAG
Organism: Pseudoalteromonas sp. PAB 2.2; assembly: GCF_001938575.1. Lineage (NCBI taxonomy): Bacteria > Pseudomonadati > Pseudomonadota > Gammaproteobacteria > Alteromonadales > Pseudoalteromonadaceae > Pseudoalteromonas > Pseudoalteromonas sp. PAB 2.2. Next base: position 24,187 of record NZ_LYPI01000026.1, on the reverse strand, counting down.
TAATTTAAAATCGCCATACCCCATGCCTTCTTTTCCAGTAGCAAGTTTAAAGAGCCAATACACACTCCATAAACTTAAATAGCCAATTGCAGCGCCAATAATCGCATCAGAAGGGGCGATTGTGATGTTCATCACGGCTGCAATCAATGCAAGCCAAACAAGCGGTAAGGTAAGTTGGTCTGGCAAAAGCATATGATCAATATCAATGAACGTAAGCGCAATGAGCACCCATGTGATTACAATATAAAGTAACGCAAGTTCAGATGCGCCAAATACAACTGCAACCGCGAGGCTTAAGCTGGCTGTTAGCATTTCAACAATGGGGTAACGAACAGAGATTGGCGCCTCACAACTTGCACAGCGGCCTTTGAGTATTAACCAGCTGATGACAGGAATGTTCTGCCAAATTTTAATCGGTGCCTTACACTGTGGGCAGGTTGAATTAGGTGTGACTAAATTAAAAGGCGTAGGCTCTTCAGTATGGTTAATTGTTAGCTCATCGGCCAATAACAGACGGCACTCTGATTGCCATTCTCGTTTCATCATCAGTGGTAGCCTGTAAATAACGACATTTAAAAAGCTACCAATACACAGACTCACAAGTCCTACAGTTAACAAATAAAACCACTGTTGAGATTGCATCACGGTGGCTATATCAAGGAAAAAATTTTGCATTAAACTACCTAAAATACAACATTGAACTAAGAATCAAGAGCTTAAAGCTTGATTGCTTAAAATTACATGTTTGGGTTATACAACAGAACCTAACTGGAAAATAGGTAAATACATGGCAATAATTAAACCACCGACCAGCACGCCAAGTACAGCCATGATCAGCGGCTCTAATAAGCTTGAAAGGCCATCGACTGCGTCATCAACCTCTTGCTCGTAAATAGTAGCTACTTTGGCAAGCATGCCATCTAATGAACCTGACTCTTCACCAATTGCGACCATTTGAATTACCATATCAGGAAAAATTTTTGTATTTCGCATTGCCCAGTTCATCAAATTACCTGAGCTTACTTCTGCTTTTATCTCTAAAATAGCGTAACGGTACACTGCATTACCTGAGGCTCCCGCGGCGGAGTCTAGCGCATCAACCAAGGGTACACCTGCAGCAAAGGTTGTTGAAAGGGTTCGTGCATAACGAGCCACCGCTGCTTTATTTAAAATCATGCCAATAACAGGTAACTTTAATATAGCTCTGTCGTTGGCATCTCTGAGCTTTTTGCTTTTAAGCAGGGCTTCTTTATAGGCATAACCAAAAGCAATAACAGCAATCAGCATCATCCACCAATACTCTTGCATAAATTCAGATATACCAATCACCATTAAAGTAAAGGCGGGGAGCTCAGCACCAAAACCGTTAAAAATATCTTGGAATTGGGGTACCACAAAAATAAGTAAGATTGAGGTAACAATTAAGGCCACAACTAATACCGCAATCGGGTAAAACATTGCTTTTTTGATTTTAGACTTTAAAGCTTCGGCTTTTTCTTTATAAAGTGCGACACGGTCGAAAATTTTATCAAGGGCACCCGATTGCTCACCCGATGCAACAAGGTCGCAATACAAATCATCAAAATAACGGGGGTGTTTGCGTAAAGCTTGCGAGAGTGGCACACCTGCTTTTACTTCGTCACCAACTTCTTCCATCAGCCTAGCAACACTTTTATTTTTAGCACCTGAACCTATCATTTCAATAGATTGAATAAGCGGCACACCAGCCATCAGCATGGTCGCTATTTGGCGTGTAATTAAAGCAATGTCTTTAGGGGTAATTTTTTGTACACTTTGAATACCGAATAGCGGCTTAGGTTTACGTTTTACTTTAGACGGGGTAATGCCTTGCTTACGCAATTGTGCTTTTACTAGAGAGATACTCTGTCCACTAAGCTCACCCTCTAGTTTTTTCCCTCTAGTGTTTACACCAACCCACAAAAATGTATCTAGTGATTTATTGTCAGAATCCTTCTTACTACTCATTTTTGTACCATCCATTAATATTTAAATAAGTGACAATATCAGCACTTTTTTTATCTAATAAAACTATCCACTCATCTGAATAATGGCTAGTAAGCGGGTAATAAACTAAATTATCTAAATCTAAGTCATGTAGTTGAGAAAAAAGCTGTATTTTTTCTATATTTTCTTGTGTTAATTCTTTTATATTTTGTGCATTTTTTAATACTTCGCTCTTAATAGGTTGATATTCAATTTGGCGAGCTACTTTAAATGATGGATGATTACCATTTATTGCGTCTTTTATACTCATCAGAAATTCAGGGTTTGATGGTGCTAATTTTTCTGTTCCTATAATTTCAGGGCCACTCATTAAATTATAAGGTGTGAACTTATTTGATTCGCCTAGAAGATCAATTGGCCTAACAACTCTGAACCTGTTGAATTCATATGCTATGTAAACTGGTTTTGCTTCATATAGTGTTTTATAGCCAATGGCTGAAGCTGAAATTTGCAAAATACATAAGAAACTGTACTTTATGATTATTTCTTTATTAGAATCTTTTCTACTTAAAAATAGTAAAGTAGCAATTGTTATAAATAATAAAAGTTCGACAATGATGAATATTTCTAATACGCCTCTTCCACCAGTGAGTTCAATAATTTCCTCTGGGTACCATATATTGTAAAAAATAAGGAAAGGCAAAACCGAGACCAATAAAGTCAAAAGGAGATGATAGTAGGTTAGTTTTTTTGTAAAAGGGTATGGCATAAAAAGTAGCGATAAAGGGTATAGAGACTATACCCTTCGAAAAAATTATTTACATTCTGAAGGAGCAAAACGTGCTTCAAGTGTACCTGCTGCACCACCTGCATACGCAGCAACATTTGCACCTGCTGCAGCACAACGCCAGTTTACAGCATCAGTCGGAGGAGTGAATGCTGCAGTACCTACAGGAAGAGCTGTACCAATAGGAGCATTTGGTGTGATAATTAAAGTACCACCACCAGCAGCAGCTGTGGTTTCTACCGTAATTACACCTGTAGCTGCAGTAATAGCTACACTAGTAGTGTTAGCTGTCGCTGTTGGTGCATTATAACCTAATGCATAACCTGCAGCATCACCACGAGGATTACCAGAAGCCAATACGTCTTGTACATTAATTTTTGCAGCTGATGCTAGCCCTAAACCTTCAGCCACACGTGCACGTACAGTATAGTCTTGATACGCTGGCAGTGCCACTGCAGCCAAAATACCGATGATTGCTACTACAATCATTAATTCAATTAGGGTGAAACCCTGTTGCTTTTGTTGTGTCATTTTGTTCCTCTCCTAAAGGATATGATGTTTTGTAAGTTTAGCTGTTAGATCAGCATTGTAAAATCGATGCTAAACATACAGGACTATTCTTACAGTTTTACTTAAAACTTCTGTTAAAAATCGTGATTGTTAACAAGTTGATTTTAAACTTTTGTTCATTAAGTGTTTGTTAATTTACTTTAGCATCAATTAATGTATTTGAAAGCAATTTTCCGGCTAGATAACTGGTTTTTCAGAAGTTTCCTACTTTAGTTTGAGACAGATCAAGCTTAAAAATCCATAATTGAACTATTTATACACATGCATCCTTGCTGGAACTTATTGAATTAGTTGTAAACTTACGTAAGTCATTAGGACACAATGATACTAAAGAACTAAAAGCACTGAAAAGTTATTGATTTTTTGTTACCGATTCAGGCTTTTTACGTATTTAATGCTTTTTTTATTTCGTTGTCAACGAATTAGGTAAACATTAAATACGCAAAAATGGGGTGGGGTTACGCGTTAAAGCGCATCGATAGGTCGATTGATTGTAAATTTTTTGTAAGTGCGCCGCTTGAGATAAAATCAACGCCTGCTTGCGAATAAGCTTTTAGTGTTTCAAGGGTCATATTGCCAGACACTTCTAATTTTGCTCGCTTATCAGTAAGGATGACGGCTTGCTGTATTTGTTCCACAGTAAAGTTATCAAGCATGATGATATCAGCACCCGCATGAATGGCTTGCTCAAGCTCATTTAAAGATTCAACTTCGACTTCTACAGGTTTTGATGGATGATTAACTTTTGCTTGTGCCACTGCTTTATCAATGCCACCACATGCTGCAATGTGGTTTTCTTTAATTAAGAATGCATCGAATAAACCAATACGATGGTTCGCGCCGCCGCCGCATTTGACAGCGTATTTCTGCAACGCACGTAAGCCCGGAATCGTTTTACGAGTATCAAGTAACTGCGTGGTTGTTCCTGCAAGTTCTTTAACATAGTGGGCTGTGGTTGTTGCTGTACCCGAAAGCGTTTGCACAAAATTAAGCGCTGTACGCTCTGCGGTTAAAATGGCACGTGCAGAACCAGACGCTGTAAATAAGGTGGCATTTGCAGCGACTTTATCACCATCGTTTACTAATACATCAACTTTTACCGTTGCATCTACTTGCTTGAACACTTCTAAAATAATGTCTTTGCCACAAAATACACAGTCTTCACGAGTAATTACTTTGGCATTCGCTTGCTCGTTTTCAGGGATGAGTTGAGCCGTGATATCACCGTCGTTTGCATTTTGGTAATCCAAATCTTCATCAAGGGCGAGTTTAACCAGTTGGCTAATTAAAGAGTGAGGGACTGACATGTCGAAAGCTCATTGTTTATTAATAAATTGGCTAAATTTTACTATGTTTGACCTTGTATTAGAAGTTAAAGATTTATCGCTAACGTGGATTAAAAGTCCTTTTGAGTGGCTACACAAATGAATGCGGCTAGACCCTGAGTAGCGAACCATTTACACTGTTTAACTTTATTGTCATTGTTAGTTTTTAATATGCATATAAACGAATTAGGCCTGTTAAACAGTGTGTTACAGCGGCCATGCAGGCATTATGATGCGCGTCCTGATAATGAAGTGTCATTACTTGTGATTCACAATATTTCGCTACCCGCAGGGCAGTTTGGCACGCGATATGTGGATGATTTATTCATGGGTTGCATAGACTGTGAGGCACACGAAAGTTTTGTTGACTTAAAGGGGCTTAGAGTATCTGCGCATTGTTTTATTCGTCGTACGGGTGAAGTGATTCAATATGTGCCATTTGAAAAGCGTGCTTGGCATGCAGGTGTGTCTGAGTTTAATGGCCGTCAGCAATGTAATGACTTTAGTGTAGGTATTGAGCTTGAAGGTACTGATACTGAGCCGTATACCCAAGCACAATATAATGCATTACACTTAGTGACAAAGGCACTTATGGATAAATACCCAAAAATAACTCGCTCTCGTATTGTCGGCCACTGCGATATTGCACCCGGTAGAAAAACGGATCCGGGCGAGAGTTTTGATTGGCCATACTTTTTTGATTTAGTGTTTTAATTTAAAGGATATAGGTAACAAGCATGATCTTGATTTCAATTATAGTTGCGCTAGTCATTGAGCGTCTTGGGGCGCGGGCTGATTACTGGCAAATTGGTTTTTATGCCGATCACTACCTAAAGCACTCTAAAAAACACTTATCAGAAAAAGGCTTATTTAATTCGCCCGTTGGTTTTCTGATCTGGTTAATGTTACCAGTGATTGCTATTGCCTTAGTTTATAAGTTATCAGATTTTATAGTATGGCAATTAGCGGTTAACACCGTGGTGTTATTAACGTGTTTTGGCTGTGCTAAGCAACGAGCACTGTATAAGTCTTATCTCAATGCCCTAACGCGAAACGATCAAGAAGCTGCGACATTATTTGCATTACAAATGGGCCAAAAGAAAACAGAAGCTGAGCCCCAAGGGGAAACATTCGGGCAAACACTCGCGTGGCTTAATTTCCGCTTTTATTGTGCTGTTATTTTTTGGTTTGTGATATTGGGTGTACCGGGCGCAATACTCTATGCCTTAGTGCGTACTTACGCTGACAAGGTAAGAGAAAACCATAATATGGTGTATGCAAAACGCTTTAAACTAATTCATACCTTATTATTTTGGTTAGATTGGTTACCTGCGCGCATTGCAAGTTTTGGTTATCTTGTTATTGGCAACTTTAATAAAGGAACCAGTTGCTGGTTGAAATACGTGTTGGACTTTTCAGTAAGCAATCGCAAAGTGGTTACTCAAACAGCTTTGGCTGCAGAGCAAATTGAGCAGCAGTATGTTGGTTGCACTTATGAGGCAACCTGTATGATGAAACTCGTAAAACGTAATGTGTTGTTCTTTTTAGTCATTATTGCCGCACTCACTCTATTTGGTGGGTTGGCGTAGTAAAGTTAGCGAGTTGCAAGGGCTGGCTTTAGCCGGGAACGGCTTTTAAAGTCAGCGAGCTGCAAGAGTAAAGCTTGTAGGAATGATTTCAGTCATGAATCATTCTGTTAATGTACGTCGTTTGAGTTTTGATTTTTCAGCACTGTAATGCTTTCTACTTTGCCTTTCTACAAAGCCACTCAAATCAGCTAACATCAAATAGCTGACTTCTAAGAGCGTGCTTGTCAATCTGGTCTGACCATTTATTTTTTATTGTTTTCTTCTTCCGAAATAGCGACTTTCTTCCATACTGTTTAATCTTTATGCAAAATGGAGTACCGTGTCAGTTGGCGCTGAGCGCAGTGAAATTGACAGAAATACCGGTTTTTGATAACGTATGCTACAAATTTGGTATGACCAATTTACCTTTTGGTTGAGTCTTATGGCTAAAAACCCTGTGTTTAGCGGGCTTGGCCGAAACAACGCGGACGTTGATAAATGTCTTTAAAGATAAAAGCAGCAAAATTATCTGATGTAATTTTACAACAACTTGAGAATATGATTCTTGAGGGGTCGTTAGCGCCAGGCGAAAAATTACCTCCTGAACGTGAGTTAGCGAAACAGTTTGAAGTATCGCGTCCATCACTTCGAGAGGCTATTCAAAAGCTGGAAGCTAAAGGCTTAGTCACGCGTCGTCAAGGGGGTGGCACGTTTGTAAAAAATCAGCTTGAAGAGGGGCTTACTGATCCACTCTTTGATTTGATAAGTAAACATCCTGAATCACAATTTGATTTACTTGAATTTCGTCATGCTCTTGAGGGAATCGCAGCTTATTATGCTGCAATGCGTGGTACGACGAATGATTTTAAAAAAGTAAAACAAAGCTTTGACAATATTGCGCTTGTAAATGATGACATTGTGCAAAAAGCAAAAGCAATTAATGCATTTCATTTCAGCGTAGCTGAAGCGTCTCATAATGTCGTGTTGCTGCACTTAGTGCGTGGTATGCAAGCATTGCTTGAGCAAAATGTATTACAAAATTTAACTGTACTGTTAAAAAAGCCGCAAATCAGCCAGCAGCTCGCAGAGCATAGACGACTGTTAATGGATGCGGTTATTGAAGGAAACCCAGAGCAAGCACGCCTTGCTAGTAATGCTCACTTGGCCTTTATCGAAGAAGTCTTACTTGAGGCTGGCAAAGAGCATTCGCGGATTGAACGTAGTTTAAGACGCACCAAACAACATTAAGCAAGTGATTAGCTAAGTTTAGTTAACTACTTAATTTAAGATTTATTAAAATAATTAGTATTTTAAACATAAGGAAACCTCCATATGTCTGAAGTCAATAAAATTGACGTAGACGCGCTAGAAACACAAGAGTGGTTACAAGCCCTTGAGTCTGTTGTGCGTGAAGAAGGTGTAGAACGTGCTCAATTCTTACTTGAGCAAGTGTTAGAGCAAGCCCGTTTAGACGGTGTTGATATGCCTACTGGCACAACTACTAACTACGTTAATACCATTCCAGTAGATCAAGAACCAGCCTACCCAGGTGATGTGAATGTTGAGCGTCGTATTCGTTCAATCATTCGTTGGAATGCGATTATGATCGTATTACGCGCGTCGAAAAAAGATCTCGACTTAGGCGGCCATATGGCGTCTTACCAGTCTTCAGCGGCTTTTTATGAAGTTTGTTTTAATCACTTCTTTAAAGCGCCAAACGATGCAGACGGCGGTGACTTAGTTTATTATCAAGGTCATATTTCTCCAGGTATCTATGCGCGTGCATTCGTTGAGGGTCGTTTGACAGCTGAGCAGCTTGATAACTTCCGTCAAGAAGTTGATGGTAAAGGTCTTCCTTCGTACCCACACCCGAAATTAATGCCTGAATTCTGGCAGTTCCCTACGGTATCGATGGGTCTGGGTCCAATTGCTTCAATTTACCAAGCGCGTTTCTTAAAGTACTTAGATGGTCGCGGCTTAAAAGACACTAAAAACCAACGCGTATATGCTTTCTTAGGCGATGGTGAGATGGATGAGCCAGAATCACGTGGTGCAATCTCATTCGCTGCACGTGAAAAATTAGATAACCTATGTTACCTAATCAACTGTAACTTACAGCGTTTAGATGGCCCAGTAATGGGTAATGGTAAAATCATTCAAGAGCTTGAAGGCCTATTTAAAGGTGCAGGCTGGAACGTGATTAAAGTTGTATGGGGCAGCGGTTGGGATATCTTACTTGCTAAAGATACAACCGGTAAGTTACTACAGTTAATGAACGAAACTATTGACGGTGACTACCAAACATATAAAGCAAAAGACGGTGCCTACGTGCGTGAGCACTTCTTTGGTCGTTATCCAGAAACAGCAGCACTTGTTGCTGATATGACAGACGAAGAAATCTTCGCACTTAAGCGTGGTGGTCATGAGCCATCAAAGCTTTACGCAGCATTCAAAAAAGCAGAAGAAACGAAAGACCGTCCAACTGTTATCCTAGCGAAAACGGTTAAAGGTTACGGCATGGGTGAAGCGGCTGAAGGTAAAAACATCGCACACCAAGTTAAGAAAATGGACATGACACACGTAGCACACTTACGTTCGCGTCTTGGTTTACAAGATCTTGTGTCAGATGATCAATTAGCTGATCTTCCATACTTAACACTTGAAGAAGGCTCTGAAGAGTACAAATACTTACACGCTCGCCGTGAAGCACTTCAAGGTTACACACCGAAGCGTATTGCTAAATTCTCTGAAAAGTTAGTCTTACCAGAAGTAGAGGCATTTAAACCATTACTTGAAGAGCAAAAGCGCGACATTTCTACAACAATGGGCTTTGTTCGTGCACTTAATGTGTTGCTTAAAGACAAAGGTATTGGCAAAAATATTGTGCCTATCATTGCTGACGAAGCACGTACATTTGGTATGGAAGGTTTATTCCGTCAAATCGGTATTTATAACCCACATGGCCAAAATTACACGCCTCAAGACCGTGACATCGTTTCTTACTACAAAGAAGCTACATCAGGTCAAGTATTACAAGAAGGTATTAATGAGTTAGGTGCAATGTCGTCATGGGTTGCAGCTGCAACATCATACAGCACCAACGATTTACCTATGATCCCATTCTATATCTACTATTCTATGTTTGGTTTCCAACGTGTTGGTGATATGGCATGGATGGCGGGTGACCAACAAGCACGTGGTTTCTTATTAGGTGCCACTGCAGGTCGTACAACGTTAAATGGTGAAGGTTTGCAGCACGAAGATGGTCACAGCCATATTCTTGCTAACACAGTGCCTAACTGTATTTCTTATGACCCAACTTACGCTTACGAAGTTGCAGTTATTATGCAAGACGGTATTCGTCGTATGTACGGTGAAGATCAAGAGAACGTGTTCTATTACCTAACACTGATGAACGAAAACTACCATCAACCAGCAATGCCTGAAGGCGCTGAAGAAGGTATTCGTAAAGGTATCTATAAGCTTGAAACCGTGGCTGGCGATAAAGCGAAAGTACAGTTGCTAAGCTCGGGTACTATCATGATTGAAGTACGTAAAGCTGCTCAAATCTTAAGTGAAGAGTACGGTATTGGTTCAGATGTATTCTCAGTGACTTCATTCAATGAATTAACACGTGATGGTCAAGATGTTGAGCGTTTCAATATGCTTAACCCAGACGCAGAGCAAAAGACTGCTTACATCACTGAAGCATTGTCAGACGCTGTAACAGTTGCCGCAACGGATTACATGAAGAACTACGCAGAGCAAGTTCGTTCATTTGTACCAAGCAGTAACTACAAAGTACTTGGTACAGACGGTTTCGGTCGTTCTGATAGCCGTGAAAATTTACGTCGTCACTTTGAAGTTAATGCAGGTTATGTTGTTGTTGCAACATTATCTGAACTTGCTAAACGTGGTGAAGTTGAGAAGTCTGTGGTTGCAGAAGCAATCAAGAAGTTCGACATCGACACTAACAAAGTTAACCCGCTATACGCATAAGAGGTTCCAATGAGTATTGAAATTAAAGTACCAGATATCGGTGGCGATGACGTTGAAGTAACCGAAATCCTTGTTAGCGTTGGTGATAAGGTTGAGGTTGATCAGTCGTTATTAACGGTTGAAGGCGATAAAGCATCAATGGAAGTTCCTGCTGCACAAGCAGGAACGGTTAAAGAAATTAAAGTAGCCGAAGGTGACACTGTTACGACGGGTTCACTTATTATGATCTTCGAAGGTGAAGAGCAAGCTTCTGCATCTTCTGAACCAAAAGAAGAATCAAAGCCAGAGCCTGCTAAGCAATCTTCAGGTTCAGCGACGCAAGACGTAACGGTACCAGATATCGGTGACGACGAAGTTGAAGTGACTGACATCATGGTTGCTGTTGGTGATACAGTTGAAGAAGAGCAATCTTTATTAAGCGTTGAAGGTGACAAAGCGTCAATGGAAGTACCAGCACCATTTGCGGGTACCGTTAAAGAGATCAAAATCGCGACAGGCGATAAAGTTAAAACAGGCTCTTTAATCTTTGTTTTCGAAACAGCATCAAGTGACTCTGACGCTCCGACAGCAGAGTCTGCACCTGCTGAAGAAGCGCCCGCTGACACGGCATCAAGCACAAAAGAAGTTAACGTGCCTGATATCGGTGGTGATGAAGTTGAAGTAACCGAAGTTATGGTTGCTGTTGGCGATAGCGTGTCAGAAGATCAATCAATCTTAAACGTTGAAGGTGATAAGGCTTCAATGGAAGTACCAGCACCCTTTGCTGGTACGGTTAAAGAAATCAAAGTTGCTGCAGGCGATAAAGTTTCAACAGGTTCTCTTATCTTTGTATTTGAAGTTGCAGGCAGTGCTAAAGCATCAGCGCCTAAAGCGAAAACAGAGTCGGCACCTGCGCCAGCAGCAAAAGCAGAGGCAGCCCCTGCGGCTAAGCCAGCTTCAGCACAAGCTAGCAAAGAAGAGTTTGCCGATAACAACGCGTATGCACATGCATCGCCAGTTGTTCGTCGTTTAGCGCGTGAGTTTGGTATTAACTTAGCAAACGTTAAAGGCACGGGTCGTAAAAACCGTGTTGTTAAAGAAGACGTGCAAAACTACGTTAAAGAACTTGTGAAGCAAGTTGAATCTGGCAATGCAGGCAAAGGCAATACAGGCGGTGGTGAGCTGGGTCTTATTCCATGGCCAAAAGTTGACTTTAGCAAGTTTGGTGAGATTGAAGAGAAGAAATTATCACGTATTCAAAAACTGTCAGGTGCTAACTTACACCGTAACTGGGTGCAAATCCCACACGTTACACAGTTTGATGAAGCTGATATCACCAGTCTTGAAGCATTCCGCAAAGAGCAAAATGCACTGGCTGAGAAGAAAAAGCTGGGTGTTAAAATCACGCCACTTGTGTTTGTCATGAAAGCAGCAGCGAAAGCTCTGGCTGAGTTCCCGACATTTAACTCTTCGTTGTCTGAAGACGGTGAAAGTTTAATCTTGAAGAAATACATCAACATTGGTGTTGCAGTCGATACACCTAATGGTTTGGTTGTGCCAGTATTCAAAGATGTTGATAAGAAAGGCATCATTGAGCTTTCTCGCGAGCTAATGGACGTGTCGGCTAAGGCGCGTGATGGCAAACTAACGTCATCTGACATGCAAGGCGGTTGTTTTACAATTTCAAGCCTTGGTGGTATCGGTGGTACCGCATTCACGCCTATCGTAAATGCACCAGAAGTGGCTATTTTAGGTGTCTCTAAATCAGAGATGAAACCTAAATGGAATGGCAAAGAGTTTGAACCTAAGTTAATGGTTCCATTATCAATGTCATACGACCATAGGGTTATTGACGGTGCACTAGCAGCACGCTTTACTGTGACGCTAGCAAGCTATATGAGCGATATTCGCCAATTGGTGATGTAATCGCGTCATAATTTATAAGAATCAAATCCCAGCAAGGTGTTTTTTGCTGGGATTTTTACCATTGGCAATGATACAATCTTTGCCATAGAACAATCTTTGTATAGATATCTGCTCTCACTTTCTGCCTTGCAGAAACATGGCAGTTTAACTTAGGGGCAGTGTTCCCGTTCAAACATTTAAGGTAATAGCATGAGCAACGAATTAAAAACTCAAGTTGTTGTACTAGGCGGTGGTCCTGGTGGTTATTCTGCAGCTTTCCGTGCTGCTGACTTGGGCTTAGAAGTCACATTGGTAGAGTCTCGCAACACATTAGGCGGTGTATGTCTAAACGTGGGTTGTATTCCTTCAAAAGCACTTTTACACGTAGCTAAAGTGATTGATGACGCAGCAGAAATGTCATCTCATGGCGTTACTTTTGGTAAGCCTGAAATTGACCTAGACAAAATCCGTGATTGGAAAGAGTCTGTAATCGGTCAATTAACTGGCGGCCTAGACGGCATGGCTAAAATGCGTAAAGTGAAAGTGGTTTATGGTTACGGTAAATTCACTGGTAGCAACACCCTGGCTGTTGAAGGTGAAGAAGGTACAACAACAATCACATTCGACAATGCTATTATTGCTGCAGGTTCACAACCAGTAAATCTACCTTTCATCCCTGAAGATGACCGTGTAATTGATTCGACTGGTGCGCTTGAGCTTAAAGACGTTCCTGAGAAACTACTTGTACTAGGTGGTGGTATCATCGGTCTTGAAATGGGTACGGTGTACCGTGCACTGGGTTCTGAAATCGACGTTGTTGAGTTTGCTGATCAATTAGTACCCGCTGCTGATAAAGACGTTATCAAGATTTACCAAAAATACGTTAAGAACAAGTTTAACGTAATGCTATCTACTAAAGTAACTGGCGTTGAAGCAAAAGACGACGGTTTATATGTAACATTTGAAGGTAAAAACGCACCTGCTGAGCCTGTACGTTACGACAAAGTACTTGTTGCTGTTGGCCGTACTCCAAACGGTAAACTACTTGATGCAGATAAAGCGGGCGTTAACGTTGATGAGCGTGGTTTCATTAATGTTGATAAGCAACTTAAAACAAACGTTGATCACATCTTCGCTATCGGTGATATCGTTGGTCAACCAATGCTTGCGCACAAAGCGGTTCATGAAGCACACGTTGCGGCAGAAGTTATCTCTGGTCAGAAGCACTACTTCGATCCTAAGTGTATCCCTTCAATCGCTTACACAGATCCAGAAATTGCATGGGTTGGTGTAACTGAAAAAGAAGCGAAAGAGCAAGGTTTAAGCATCGAAACAGCTGTATTCCCATGGGCTGCGTCTGGTCGTGCAATCGCTTCAGCACGTACTGAAGGTCAAACTAAGCTTATCTTCGATAAAGACTCTGGTCGTGTTATCGGTGGTGCTATGGTTGGTATCAATGCTGGTGAGATGCTAGGCGAAATCGGCTTAGCAGTTGAAATGGGCGCAGACGGTGAAGACCTTGCGTTAACTATTCACGCTCACCCAACGCTAAACGAATCAATCGGTCTAGCTGCTGAAATCTTCGAAGGTTCAATTACTGACCTTCCAAACAAAAAAGCAGTTAAAAAGAAGTAAGTTCTTTTGACTAATCGTTTTAAAAACCCAGCTCCGGCTGGGTTTTTTGTTATTTATAGGGATTAGACGTTAGAGATTAGAAGTTAGAGATTAGAAGTTAGAAGTTTGATCTGACCCCGATAAAGTAGAAGTTAGATTACACACATAAAAAATGTGGGGTTATTTTTTTCTAACCACTAACCACTAACCACTAACCACTAACCACTAACCACTAACCACTCGCATTGATTTCTATTCCTGCTATTTTTAGCTACAATACGCGCCGTTCAATTTTCTGGTAAACACAGTGGCTACTATCTCAAATAACTCCGTCTTGGTACTTCGTGCTAAACAATTGGGCGAATCTCGCCGAGAATTTAAAGCCCGAGGAGCAAAACTCACACGCTGCGAACGGTGCTTATTAGCAGAACACTACTGCATTTGTGAAGGTGTTCAACAGGCTGAATGTGAAGCCGCTGTATGCCTATTGATGTATCATAACGAGAGTTTTAAACCCTCTAATACAGGGCGCTTAATTGCCGAAATCATTCCCGATAACCACGCATTTAAATGGGATCGAACAAACCCTGATGCCGCGCTTCTAAGTTTATTGGCCGATCCTCAGTATCAGCCGATGGTTATTTTTCCTGCCAGTGATGTTGAGGACGAAAACCGTGTGATTACCGAGGTGATACCTGAACAAGGCAAGCGTCCGCTTTTTATCTTTTTAGATGGCACTTGGCGTGAAGCTAAAAAGATGATCCGTAAAAGTCCCTACTTAGATCACTTACCCGTGCTGTCTATCACGCCTGAAAAGTTGTCTGATTATCGTTTACGTGTCGCTCCCCATGAACACCAGCTAGGAACGGCTGAAGTTGCTATTATGGTTTTGGCACTTGCCGGTGAAGAAGAAGCAACCAACAGGCTAGAAGAGCACTTTATTAACTTTAGAGATGCCTATTTGCTTGGTAAAAGAAACAAAGGTCGCCCAGAGTAATTCTTGTATCAATTTGATTTATTGAGCGCTCTATTTTGAGGCAATAAAAGTTGAGGCAATAAAAGTCAGAGGTAAAAAAGCGCGTTGGTAACAAGGTATCAGTTTTGTGATTAGGTTTTATTAAATGAGAAACTTTTAACGTTGTTTACGTCAGCTTTTAATCCTTTAAAATGATTGAGTATTATTGCGGGTAGGTAGTATGCAAAAGAAAAGCGCGAACTATCTCTAGTCGCGCTTGCGGAATCTTCTTAATTTTCTGCATCCTGCAATTGAATCTAATCAACTCCATAAACTTTGCAAATCCATGCCATTACACTGTACTTAGTTGTTCTGTGTAATAAAGACTCTCCGGGTCTATATCCTGTCCATTCCTTTACATCCGTGCTGGTAAATACTTTACCTTTCCATTACGCATCATCGTGATGCTATCCCTTTATTAGCAATTCCCTTGCGTTGTCCTTACGACCTGTCCTTTATTCCACTTTTTGAACTCCTGTATAACAACACCCTGTTGTTATTCCATTTCACATCATCCTGATGCTGTCCATAAGCTGTCATTCCCTTGCGTTACTCTTCCTGAGCCTGTCCTAATATCCTTACTATCCTAATGAACCTTATCCGAGGTTTGATATGAGTAATGCTTCCCTATCCATCTACTCATAAAGCTTCATGCTTAGCTGATAAGTTAATTATAGAGAAATTGCCAAGCGCGAGTAGGTCAAAATCGTGCTTAAAATAGCGGTCATTTTATTGTCATTTTAATTAAATTGTTTATTTTCAGTTTGTTATGGGTTTTTATGTGGTTTTTGCTGTCTGCTTTTACTCAATAGCTGCCATGTAGGTAAGATATCTCTCACAAGTAACTTCCTAAATGGCAGCTAACATGATTGTTTTATGACTATTAACAGGTGCACTTTGCCTTAAGTGTAGGTAAAATATTTTGAGAATTGTTTTTATTTAGGTGTTAAATAATGAAAAAAACAGCGTTAGTCTTATTCACGGCTTTACTAAGCACACCTGCACTTTCAGCGGATGTCGTTAATATATATTCATTCCGACAACCTTTTTTAATTCAACCAATTTTAGATGATTTCACTCAGCAAACGGGCATAAAAACCAATGTTGTTTTTGCTAAAAAGGGCCTGATTGAACGCGTAAAGCGCGAAGGTAAGCATAGCAAGGCTGATCTCGTTTTGACGTCAAATTTTAGTGCGCTTGTACAGTTAGAAGAGCTTGGTTTAACGCAATCAATTAACAGTGATATTGTTAATGCAAATGTCCCCAGTACTTTTCGTGATGAACAAGGGCAGTGGATTGCACTTACTAAACGAGTGCGCAATGTCTACTCAGCAAAAGAGCGAGTTGGCGCGTTACCCACACTGAGTTATGAAGACTTAGCCGATCCAAAATATAAAGGTAAATTATGTACGCGCCCTGGTAAGCACCCTTATAACTTAGGCCTAGTAGCGTCTATGGTGGCGCATCACGGTGAAGTAAAAACAAAAGAATGGCTTGAAGGCGTAAAATCAAATTTAGCTCGTAAACCACAAGGTAACGACCGTGCACAAGTTAAAGCGGTAAAAGAAGGGCTGTGTGATATTGCCTTAGGTAATAGTTATTACTTTGGTAAAATGTTGCAGGATGAGCAGCAAAAGTCATGGGCTGAAGCGGTGCATATTAACTTCCCTAATCAAACAAACCGAGGCTCACATATTAATGTATCGGGGGTGGTGATGACGAAATATGCCAAAAACCCTGAAAATGCCTTGAAACTGATTGAGTATATGACCGACAATAAAGCGCAAAATATGTATGCCTCAGTCAATATGGAGTACCCAGTAAAACAAGGGGTTGCTTTATCTGATATGGTGGCATCATGGGGCAAATTTAAAGAAGATACTTTGTCGCTTGATGAAATTAGCAAATATCGCCCTGTGGCACTTAAGCTAATTGATGAAGTGAAGTTTGATTTATAACGCACAAAGCGTTATTCCAGCTTAAAAATTTGAAAAAGCTGTTTAAGCGGCATTGCTTAAACAGCTTTTGTTTTATATCGCCCTGTTATTAATGAAGGAATAACAGCCTCGTATGCATGTGAAGTTTTCGTTGTCTCGCTGGCAGTTAATAGCTTGGTTTATCGGGTTATTGCTTGTAACACCTCTTGGCTTTTTATTAGTGGAGTCTCTGCAAGGAGGCTCTGATGTGTTTCAGCACTTGTTTGATACTGTGTTGTGGGATTACACCCGCAATACTCTATTCTTGATTGCTGGAGTCGGGCTTTTAAGTTGCCTCATCGCGCTGCCATTAGCGTGGTTGACTGCGTATTGTGAGTTTCCGGGGCGAAAGCAATTTGAGTGGGCGCTCATGCTGCCACTTGCCATGCCGACCTACTTAATTGCTTATGTTTACACGGACTTACTCGATTATGCAGGTCCCGTACAAATTGCGCTACGTGATTGGTTTGGTTGGCAATCGCCGGATGACTATTGGTTTTTCGATATTCGTACCTTAACAGGAGCAATTGTGATGATTGCCCTTGTGTTGTATCCCTACCTGTATTTAATTTTCAAAACAGCACTGAGAGAGCAATCATTTAAACTTGTGCAAGCCAGCCAGTTAATGGGGTTGTCCCCTTTGCAAAGCTTCTTACGAGTAAGCTTGCCACTTGGCCGCGGCGCTATTGTGGCGGGTATTACCTTAATTAGCATGGAGGCGATGGCTGACTTTGCAACAGTGAATTATTTTGCTGTGAGTACATTGACGACCGCCGTTTACGATACCTGGTTGGGGTATTACTCTCTCACTGCGGCTGCAAAAATTTCTGGCATTATGCTGCTCATTTTATTCTTAACCCTGATGCTTGAGCGCTACAGCCGAAGAAACCAAGCCGTGTATGAGCGCCAATCAAGTGTTAATAGTGCGACGTTATACAGCTTAAAAGGCAGCGCAGCCTGGGGGGCAACAATAGCCTGTGGCCTTACTTTGCTGCTGGCGTTTTTATTACCCGTGGCAGTGCTTGTGAAGTACGCTATTGTGTATGCGGAAGATGCGTGGAATGGTGCATTTTTTAATTATGCATGGCAAAGCCTCAAGGTTGCTGTCGTCGTGAGCCTGGCGACTATTATACTGAGCTTATGTGTGCTGTTTTATCAACGCATAAGTAAAGACCGTTACCCCCTTATTCCTGGACGTCTAGCGAGTACAGGGTACGCACTACCAGGCACGGTGCTTGCTATCGCCGTTTTACTGCCTTTAACGCAGCTTGATGACTTGCTGAATGCATGGTTAGAGCCGCACGGTTTTTCGTTAGGTCTAGTATTAAGTGGTACTCTATTTGCGATGGTTTTTGCTTATATAGTGCGTTTCTATGCAATTGCGCATGGGGCGCTTGAAAGTAGTTTCTTACGTATCAGCCCCTCACTCGATATGGCAAGTCAATCAATGGGCAAAGGGCCTTTTACAACCCTGTATAAAGTTCATTTACCCTTGCTAAAACGCGGTATATTAACCGCAGGATTATTAGTATTTATTGAATGTATGAAAGAGCTACCCGCCGCATTGCTCTTGCGTCCATTTAACTTTGAAACTTTGGCCACGCATGTTTTTCAGTATGTCAGTGATGAACAATTAGAGTTAGCGTCTATTTCGGCCTTGTTTATTGTTTTAGTAGGACTAATTCCTTTGTATTTCGTTAATCGTTCGATGGAGCACAATCACTCATGAGTCATTTGATAATTAAAGACTTAGCCTACCAATATAATGGCACTAAGGTATTGAGTGAGCTTACTCTAAATGTGAAGCAAGACGAAATAGTCTGTTTATTAGGCGCCAGTGGGTGTGGTAAAACCACCACGTTAAAAGCAATTGCAGGTATTTTACAGCCATCGCAAGGATACATGAGTATCGACTCACAAGTGGTCAATGACAATCATCACTTTATTGCGCCAGAAAAACGAAATATCGGCATGATGTTTCAAGATTACGCTTTGTTTCCGCATCTAACAGTAAGCGATAACATTGCCTTTGGTTTGAGCAATATGAGTAAAGCACAAAAACGTGAGCGCGTGAGTGAAATGCTCAGGTTGGTTAAACTAGATGGCTGTGCAAAACGATACCCACATCAACTCTCCGGTGGGCAGCAACAACGTGTCGCAATAGCGAGAGCTTTGGCATATAAACCCAGTTTATTACTACTTGATGAGCCATTTTCGAACATTGATACCCAAGTGCGTTTTGAACTAATTGCTGATATTCGTCGGATTATAAAAGACCAACAAGTTTCCGCTGTTTTTGTGACGCACTCAAAAGAAGAAGCGTTTGCCTTTGCTGATACGCTTGCGGTGATGCACGGTGGAAAAATAGCGCAACAAGGCACTCCCGAGCAGTTATTTAGCCAACCTAACTCAAAGGAGGTTGCAGAGTTTCTTGGTACGGGCATATACTTAACGGCAAAAGTCTTAACGCCAACTGAATATGAAACGACGTATGGTGTCATACATTCGCTAACCGAAAGCAAGCATCAAGGTCAACACGGTGTGGTGTATGTACGACCTCATCATATTAAGTTATGTGAGGCAGAGCACGGCGATGTAAGTAGTCAAGCCATACTCAACAGACGTTTTATCGGTACGCGTTATGTGTATAAGGTACGTATTGCTGGGCAGGAGCTAGAAGTTGCTGCCGAAAATGATCGTGTACTAGCGGTCGAGCAACCAGTAAAAATAAAAATAATGCCACATACGGTCAATTTTTTCGAAGATTAAACAGAACGTTATAATCCTGAATTCCTTGTCTGTATGTTTGATAACGAGTAGCTAAGGATTCATTATGGCGCAAGCGCAATCTGGGATTTGTGCTGAAGCAAACTTACACGGTTTGCACCTGTTTTTTAATGTTTATGATGGTCACGATGAGTCATTACGCAAAAAACTTAAACGCGTAAGCGTCATTCAAGACGAGTTTGCAGACCAATTCTCTGAAGCCATGTTGTCATGTGTGGTTGCGCTTGGTGCGCAGTACTGGCCGCATATACTGCCAGAGTTTATTCCAAGCCAATTACAAAGCTTTCCAAATGTGACGCACAGTGAGCACGTCATGAGTGCGCAGCCATTCGATTTGTTTGTGCAAATTCGCTCTGATCGTGAAGATGTAAATCACCTTTTTGCTCTACAAATCATTAAATTATTTACACCTGATGTTGAGCTGGTGGAACAAGTTCGTAACTTTCGCTTTTTAGATGGCCGTGATTTTAATGGCTTTATTTATGCGGGAGACACTCCGCATGGGCGACAAAAGCGAAGCGCCGCACTGATTGATAAGCCGGGTCATTTTGAAGATCAGGGAAGTTATATTCATGTGCAGCGTTTTGTGCATGACCTAAGCGTGTGGCAACATTTGTCGTTATCTGAGCAAGAGCAAATCATGGGGCGTACACGTCTTGATAACACGTTAATAATGCCAGCTGTTGAAACGAGTCATGCAGTACGAAGTGAATTAAAAGATGAAAAGGGTCAGCCTCTCATACTCAATCAAAGCATGCCGTTTGGTGACGTTCATAAACAGGGCATTTTAATGGTGTCGTGTGCAGCGCAAGGTGATGCGTTTGAACAGGTACTCAAAAGCCGATTAGGGCTGGGCGAATGTTATGACCATTGGCTCGATTTTACACAAGCCGACATGGGGTCTGCATTTTTCGCCCCGTCAGTAAACTTTTTGAAGCAGCTTTAACGTTAAACTGTATCGAATAATGTTCTAACACGGTCTAGCGTGACATCGATTTCAGAAATTTTTGCAGGGGCGATAAAAATAGTGTCGTCGCCTGCAATTGTACCCAGTACACCGTCTGCCTTACCTAATGAATCCAGTAATCGGGCAATCAGCTGTGCAGCCCCTGGGCTGGTACGAATAATAATCATCATTTCGTTGTGCATGATGTCGATAACAAGCTGACGAAGAGGGCTCTTTGCAGTTGGCACACCCATTTCGGCAGGTAAACAATACACCATCTCTTGTTTTGCATTGCGTGTGCGTACAGCGCCAAATTTACTCAACATGCGTGAGACTTTACTTTGGCTAATATTATCAAAGCCTTGGTCTTTTAATGCTTCGACAATCTCACCTTGTGAGCCAAAGTTTTCTTCTTTTAATAACGATTTAAACGCTTTGATCAGTGCTTCTTGTTTGTCTTGTGGTTGCATGTTGTCGTTTCTTTTATTCATCAAATATGAAGTAATTCTACACAATTCTGCATAGTTATGCAGTATTTGTTTGCATTTGTCGTCCAAATACCGTCACGTTACAGCTAAGTTTACAACTATGGTCGAAATTATACGCGAAATAAGCAGGATAAATTTGTTTTTAGTCGCTAATTTCATTATCTTTAGGGCCACAAATATTTCCTACCTCAAATTACGGAGAATTCCAATGAAAGTTGCTGTTTTAGGCGCAGCTGGCGGTATCGGCCAAGCATTGTCTTTATTATTAAAAACAAGTTTACCTGCAGGTTCTGAATTATCGTTATACGATGTTGCCCCTGTTGTTCCTGGTGTAGCGGTTGATCTTTCTCACATCCCAACTGACGTTAAAGTTGAAGGCTTTGGTGCAGACAGCTTGGACGCTGCATTAGTAGGTTGTGATATCGTTCTTATTCCAGCGGGTATGCCACGTAAGCCGGGCATGGACCGTGCGGACCTTTTCAACGTAAACGCAGGTATCATCAAAACATTAGCTGAAGGCATCGTTAAAAACTGTCCTAAAGCGTTAGTAGGTATCATCACTAACCCAGTAAATGGCACTGTGCCAATCGTTGCTGAAGTATTCAAAAAAGCGGGTACTTACGATGCTAACCGTGTATTCGGTATTACGACTCTTGACGTGATCCGTTCTGAAGCGTTTGTAGCTGAGCTTAAAGGCTTAAGCGCAACTGACGTTAAAGTCCCTGTTATTGGTGGTCACTCTGGTACAACAATTCTGCCACTTCTTTCACAAGTTGAAGGCGTTACTTTCACTGATGAAGAAGTTGCAGCACTTACTCCACGTATCCAAAATGCAGGTACTGAAGTTGTTAACGCTAAAGCTGGTGGCGGTTCAGCAACACTTTCAATGGGTGCCGCAGCGGCTCGTTTTTGTATGTCTTTAGTGAAAGGCTTACAAGGTGAAGACGTGGTAGATTACGCATACGTTGCTGTTGAAAATGGTGATGCTGCTTACTTCGCACACCCAGTACGTTTAGGTAAGAACGGTGTTGAAGAAATTCTTTCTTACGGTGAGTTAAGTGCATTCGAAGAGCAAGCTAAGAACGACATGCTAGCGACACTTAACAAAGACATCCAAGAAGGTGTTGATTTCATCAACGGTTAATCTCGATTGATGCTAAGCGCTTCACATGCATGTTGAAGCGCTTAAAACAAAAAAGCCTGCAATTGCAGGCTTTTTTAATGGCTCGAATAAAGTATCGCTTAGTGATCGCGGGCGACCGCAATCCGCGCTAAGCTTTCTAACGCTTGTTTGTATGGCGTGTCGGGTAAAAAAGCAATGCATGCAATGGCTTTATCAGCTTCTTGCTCTGCTTTTTGCATTGTAAACTCAAGGGCTTTGGTATCAGCGAGCGTCGCTAGAATGCTGTCTAAGTGATCCATACCATTGCCTAGTTCAATGGCTTCACGAACTAGTTTTACTTGCGCTGGTGTGCCTTTTTGTATCGCGTAAATAAGCGGTAAAGTAGGTTTACCTTCAGCTAAGTCATCACCAATGTTTTTGCCAAGTTGCTGTGCATCGGCATTGTAATCAAGTACATCATCTACTAGTTGAAAAGCAGTTCCTAAATGCATGCCGTATAGGTTTAATGCGTCGAGGACTTTTTCGTCTTGCTCGGTAATGATAGCGGCAAGACCCGTTGCGGCTTCGAAAAGCTTGGCGGTTTTGCTGTAAATAACCTGCATATAGCTTTGTTCGGTGGTGTTAGGGTCATTACAGTTCATAAGCTGCAACACTTCACCTTCAGCAATGACATTGGTCGCATCAGCTAAAATTTGCATGATCGGCATTTTGCCAAGCCCAACCATAAGCTGGAATGAGCGAGTGTAAATAAAATCACCCACGAGCACACTGGCTGCATTGCCAAACTCTGCGTTTGCGGTAGGTGTACCTCGACGCAAATTAGACTCATCAACCACGTCATCATGCAGCAAAGTTGCTGTGTGAATAAACTCAATGATGGTTGCTAGGGTAATGTGATCTTTACCCTCATAGCCTAAAGCTTTAGCTGCTAAAATAGCCAACATGGGGCGAACACGCTTGCCACCACTGTTAACTATGTATAAACCAAGTTGATTAACCAACGCGACATCTGAGCGCATTTGGGCATGTATAAGTTGATTGACGTCATCCATTTCATTTTCGATTAACGCCTGGATAGCTTTTATATCCATTGATCTCCGAGCCAATTTTTATGGGTATACGAGGCTGATTGTACATCAAAAATTGCGCTTGCTCGATATTTTGTGATGATTCAATAAAAAAACACGTTAAAGTTTCTGTTTTCGGCTCAATTATAGCGACTTAATTTTATCTACTTGTTTAATAAGTGAACATTCTAGACTGATTTATTAGCTATATTTGCCTCGGTCATTTAATTGTCACAAGATCGCAAAAACCGCTTGGCAAGCGGTGTTTTTAGGATAAAATAAGGGAAAATATTGAATTGCCCTTAATGCAGCTATTTTTTATTCATTTTATCTAAAAAGAGGCTTGCTAGTTTTTGCGCATTAGCGTAAACTTCGCGCCCTATTGAAGAATATTTTAGTTGCGTCGATTTGAGGGCGCACAGACGGAGTTAATTATGTACGCGGTTTTCCAAAGTGGTGGTAAACAGCACCGTGTGACTGAAGGTCAAACAATTCGTCTTGAGAAATTAGACGTTGAAACTGGTGCAGCAGTTGAATTTGATTCAGTACTTTTAGTTGCTGATGGTGAGAAAATCGAGATCGGTGTACCGTTCGTAAACGGTGGTAAAGTGACAGCTGAGGTTGTTTCACACGGTCGCGGTGAGAAAGTGAAGATTGTTAAATTTAGACGTCGTAAGCATTCTCGTAAGCAAATGGGCCATCGTCAATGGTTCACTGAAGTTAAAATCACTGGCATTAGCGCTTAATTAGAGGTACTTAGAAATGGCACATAAAAAAGCAGCTGGTAGTACTCGTAACGGTCGCGATTCAGAAAGCAAACGCCTAGGTGTTAAGCGTTTTGGTGGCGAATCAGTTCTAGCGGGTAGCATCATTGTTCGTCAACGTGGTACTAAGTTCCACGCTGGTGCAAACGTAGGTATCGGTAAAGACCACACTATCTTCGCAAAAGCAGATGGTAAAGTTCAATTCGAACAGAAAGGTCCTTTAAACCGTAAATACGTAAATATCGTAGCTGAGTAATCATCTCGATATTTGAAAAACCCCGCCTTTGCGGGGTTTTTTGTTTTAAGGCA